>JAKPJZ010000168.1 GCA_029553955.1 Chloroflexota bacterium | reverse complement strand
TTTTCGGGGGTTGATTGGCCCTGCTGGCCGCCCCCGGCGCGCCCGCGGGCGCGCCGGGGGCGGCCAGCAGGGCCAATCAACCCCCGAAAACCCCTTCCTGGGCAGGGCCGGGCGCACGAGAGCATGCACCTGCACAGACCTGTCCGCGCCCGAGGGGTGGCAGCGGAGCCAAATGCCCGGCTGTCTCCAGGACTGTGAGGGTGGCGACTTACCTCTCCGACAGACTGCTAGGTGCGGGAAACAGGCTTAGGAGCTTGCCGCAGAGACGCAGAGGGCGCAGAGGTGGCCAAGATCCCTCAGCGGCCTTAGCGTCTCTGCGGTGAATCAGAGCCCAGTTCTCGACTGCTGGTTGTCAGATGGAGCGAGGGTGATGGGGGCGCACAGGAGGTACGCGTGCGCCGGCATGACAGCGGGTTCCGCGAAAGGGGGACACCATGACGGAAGCGGCCAAGCGCGAGAAGGCAACGATCGTCGTCTTTAGCGGCGATATGGACAAGGTTTTCGCCGCCTTTACCATCGCCACCGGCTGCGCCGCGTCGGAGATGGAGACGACCATGTTCTTCACCTTCTGGGGCTTGAAGGCCATCCAGAAGGGCAACCTGACCGGCAAGGGGCTCTTTGGCCGCATGGTCGGCATCATGAACCGCGGCGGCATCGAACGCGTTGGGCCGTCGCGTTTCAATTTCGGCGGCATCGGCCGCTGGATGTTCAAAAAGATGATGCGCGACAAGCGCGTCAGCCCGCTGTCGGACCTGCTGCAGGCAGCCATCGACCTCGATATCAAGATGTACGCCTGCAAGACGTCGATGGACGTCATGGAGATCCAGCGCGAGGACCTTATCGACGCCGTCGCCGGCATCGCCGGCGTGGCCACGATGCTGAAGGACGCGTCGGAGTCGCAGGTGCAGTTCTTCATCTAGGAAGGTGAGGAATGGACCTCTACCGCCTGGGCGCGGTGAGTTGGCAGGAATCGCAGCTCATCTATCACGCCCTGCCCCGGCTGGGGCTGGGGGGCCTGGTCATCCTGCGCCCAAGCTCGCCCTACGTCTGCATCGGCTACCACCAGGACGCGGCGCAGGAGGTGGACCTGGCCTACTGCCGCGCGTGCGGCATCCCCGTCTTTCGGCGCGAGGTGGGCGGCGGCGCGGTGTACCTCGACGGCGGGCAGATCTTTTACCAGTTGGTGCTGGATCGGCGCCACCCCCTGGCCCAGGGCGCGAAGGAGGATTGCTACCGCCGGCTGCTTGCGTCCGTGGTGGCCGTCTATCGCGACCTGGGGCTCGACGCGACCTACAAGCCGGTCAACGATATCCTCGTGGATGGGCGCAAGATTTCGGGCAACGGCGCCGGCGAGATCGCGGATGCGATTGTCCTGGTCGGCAACCTGATCGTCGATTTCGACTATGACACCATGGCGCGCGTGCTGCGCGTGCCCGACGAGAAATTCCGCGACAAGGTGCACCAGAGCCTGCGCGAGAACCTCACCACCCTGCGCCGCGAGCTGCCCGAGCTGCCCGACACCGCCGCGCTCGAGGACCGCCTCGTGCAGCGCTTTGCCGAGGTGCTGGGCACGCTCACGCCGCAGCCGCTGCCCGAGGCGGTGCGCCGCGAGGCGGCGCGCCTGGCGCCCGAGCTCACCTCGGAGGCCTGGCTGCTGCGCCGCGGCACGCAGGGCGAGGGGCGGCGCGTGCGCATCCGCAGCGGCGCCGAGGTGGCGCAGCGCGCCTACAAAGCGCCGGGCGGGCTCATCCGCGCCACGGTGGAGGTGCACGACGGGCGCTTTGTCGCCGTCGACCTCTCAGGCGATCTGTTCATGTACCCGGCCGAGCGCCTCGACGACTTGGCCGCCGCCCTGGTGGGCACCCCTTGCGCCAGCGCCGAGGAGACCGTCGCCGCCTTTTTCGCCGCCCACGGCATCGAAGCGCCCGGCATTACGCCCGCCGATGTGGCGAGGGTGGTGCGCATCGCCACTTGACAGCCTGGAACATCCGTGCTATGATCCGCTCACCGTTCGATAATTGGATCAACGGCATGCTCTCCCCACAGCCGCGAGCCCGCCGCACATGCGCGGCGGGCTCGCGGCCTTCATGCACAGCGGTTCGTTGTTGCCCCGGCCCCGCAACCCTGCTATAATCCAGACCGTTCTTCCACCTGACACTCGAAGGACGGCATGCCGTGCGGATGAAAGCAGCGCTCTGCCTGTGCCTCGTGCTCCTGCTCGCGGCTTGCAGTGGTGGCGGCTTTTTGCCCTCGCCCACACCGCGCGAATCGCCCACGCCGCGGCCCAGCCCCATCCGGGCGCCTGCGGGCACCGACACCCCCGGGGCGCCAGCTATGCCCAGCCCCGAGCCCGGCGCCACAGCGCCCGCCGGCGCCGTCGCCGCCCCCGAGATTGCCGCTGGGCTCATCCCCGCAGCCCAGCTTGCGCGCTACCAGGCGGCGCTGAACGCGGTGCGCGTGCGCGATGAACTCGCCGGCGACTGGCTGGTGCAGAGTGGCACCCTGCTGCGCGACGGCGTGCTCGACGACCAGGAGCTGCAGGCGCTCGATGTGGTGGTGAACCACGCCGATGACGACCCCTTGTGGTACCTGAGCCATGCCCGCGTGCTCGACGGGGTGAGCGAGCAGGATGTGGCCTACCTGCAGGACAATGACGCTGTGCCCGAGACCGACTGGTATTTCAGCGACGATATCAGTGGCCTGGAGGACAACGGGCTCCTCTCGCAAGACGGCCGGCGCAGCCTCTTGCGCATCTTTGAGCACGCGCACAGCGATGCTGAAGTGCGCCGCGGGCTCTACCTGGTCAACACCCTGGGCATGCCCAGCGGCCGCGCCTTCCAATACCCCGTGCCGGCCTACAACGTCCAGCTCTACCTGTTGGCGCGGCTCCTCGAACGGGGCGTGCCGGGGGAGTACGAAAAGGCCGCCGTGGCCGCGGCGCTGGCCTACGGTTCGCTCCTCACCATCGCCGACCAGGCCGCGCGTGAAGACATTGTCGACCATGCCAGCGAGCGGCTGCGCTTGCTGATCGATACCGATGTCATGCTCTCCGCGGCGGGCGCCCACTGGCGGGCGGTGGAGTATCCGCTGGAGGCGCTGATCGTGCTCCTCTGGGGCGGCCAGGCTGGTGGCTACCCGCAGCCGGGCACGCTGCTCGCCCAGGTGCAGGGCCTTGCCGCTGCCGCGGCCGGCCGGCCCCTCAGCCGCGACGATCTGGGCCGCATTCTGGTGCAGATGCCCGCCGTGCGCCAGATGCAGGATGAGATGCTGAGCGCCGTGGTCGAGCAGACCGGCGATGAGACGACAGCGACCGAGTTGCTCGAGCAATGGTGGAGCGAGCGCCGCCGCGATGAGCCCGACGATGCCGGGCCCGACCTCAACCGCCAGTGGACGCGCTACCGCGATGGGCGCGGCTTTGTCGGCGGCGCTGGGTCGGCCTATGTGCTGAGTGGGCTGGCGGCGAGCATCAACCTGCCGCTGCCCTGGGCCGAGCTCTGGCTGGGCAACCAGGGCCGGCTCCAGGTGGTGCCCTTCGGCGTGCGACTCGACCCGGCCGCCCGTGCCCTGCGGCTCGACAACTCGGCGCAGCGGGCCATTGCCGACCTGCCGGGCGAGGCCAAGGCGGCGCTCGTGTGGTGGCATGCGCCATGGGGTAACTGGCACCTGCCCGGCCAGGCGCGCAGCGCGCTCACTGTGCCCCTGCCCCTTTCAGTGTGGCATGGCGGCATCCCGTCGGGCTATCTCTTGCGTGGCGCCGTGGCCGACGAAGCGGCGATCCTCGCCGCGCTGGGCGTGGCGCCCCAGGCGGCGCCGTTCTGAGGCACCCGGTGTCGGCGACCGGCTTTGGCGCGTTGCGTAAGCCCAGTACGGAACCCTTAAGGAGGGGTTTGTGTGGGCTGGCGCCGTTGCCCGGCCCGCGGGCCGGGCAACGGCGCCAGCCCACACAAACCCCTTGCCCAGGGCTCAGGGCTGGAAGGGCGCGCAGCGGAATGCTCCGCTGCCAGTCACAGGGTTCGGAGACCCTGGGTTGCTCGCAATGACAATCATTGACGGTCGGAGCGGAGAGACGATGAAAGAACGACTGTGGATCCGCGCGGGCAAGCTCTACACCCCGCGCTGTGTGTATGACGGGGCCACGGTCGTTGCGCGGGCGGGGCTGATCCAGGGGGTCCTGCCTGGCGACCAGGCGGCCCCGGCCGCGGGCGACGTGGTTATCGATGCGCGCGAGCACATCGTGGCGCCAGGGCTGATCGACATCCACGTGCACGGCGGCGGCGGCCACGACACGATGGACGCCACGCCCGAGGCGCTCGATGGCCTGGCGGCCTTTCACGCCCGGCACGGCACCACGGCGCTCCTGCCGAGCACGGTGGCGGCGTCGCCCGAGGAGGTCCATCGCGCGCTCGAGGCGGTGGAGGAGGCCATGGCGCGGCCTCCTGCCGGCGCACGGGTGCTGGGCGCCCATGTCGAGGGGCCTTTCCTCAACCCGGCGCGGCGCGGCGCCCACGTGGAGCGCCAGGTGCGCTCGCCCGACCGCGCTCGCGACGACTGGCTCACGCGGCACCAGGCCGCCATCCGCCGCATCACCCTGGCGCCCGAGCTGCCGGGGGCGCTGGAGCTCATCCGCGACATGCGCGCAGGCGGCGTACTCGTCTCGCTGGGGCACTCGGCGCCCAGCGAGGACGTGCTGCAGCAGGCGCTCATGGCCGGGGCCAGCCACGTCACCCACCTCTTCAACGCCATGTCGACGCTGGAGAAGATGGGGCCGCTGCGGCGCGTGGGCCTGGCCGAGTACGCGCTCGTCTGTGACGGCCTGACCGTGGAGGTCATTGGCGATGGCTTGCACCTGCCCTTTGCCCTCGTGCAGCTCATCGTGCGGGCCAAGGGCGCGTCGCAGGTGGCGCTGGTGACCGACGCCATGCGCGCTGCGGGCCTGCCCGACGGGCGCTATCAGCTTGGCGGCATGGCGGCGACGGTGCGGGGCGGCATGGCCGTCACCGACGAGGGTGGGTTGGCCGGCTCGGTCGCCACCATGGACCAGCTCGTGCGCAACGCCGTCGCGGGCGTGGGGCTGCCGCTGGCCCAGGCGCTGGAGATGGCCACGCTGACCCCGGCGCGCATCCTCGGCATCGCCGCCCGCCAAGGCGAAATCGCCGTCGGCAAAGCGGCCGATTTCGTGATTCTTGACCGTGCGCTGCGGGTGGTGGAGACGATTGTGGACGGGAACGTGATGCGTGATGCGTGAAACGTGATGCGTAATGCGTAAGGGCCGTCTGTGCACGAGTCGCTGCATAGACGGCCCTTACGCATCACGCATTACGTTGTACGCATCACGTTTCACGTTTCAGCGGAGCACGCCTATCTTGTCGGGTGGCCAGTAGCGCACCCAGGCACGGGCGATGATGTCGGACTGGAGCACGGGGCCAAAGCTGCGCGAGTCGTTCGACATGCCGCGGTTGTCGCCCATGACAAAGATGCTGCCGGTCGGGATGACCTGCGGTGGCATGTTGGGATAGGTGGGTTGGCTCTCGTAGGGCTCGTTGAGGAGTTGGCCGTTGATGTAGACGCGGCCGTTCCTGATCTCGAGTGTATCGCCGGGCAGGGCGATGACGCGCTTGATGAGGTGGCTCGAGGGGTTCGAGCCCAGGCGGAAGACGACGATGTCGCCGCGCTGGGGCGGGTGCAAGTAGTAGGAGACCTTTTCCAGGATCAGCAACTGCCCCTCGTGCAGGGTTGGCTCCATGCTCTGCATCTGCACGCGGGTCGACTGGATGAGGAACAGGTTGAGAAAGAGCACGATGATGAGCGCGGGCAACACCGTCTCGGCGATCTCGCGCAGCACGCGCTGCACGCTATCGCCAAACGATGGCCCGCGCTGAGGCGCCGGCTGGCCGCCGGGTGTCTGCTGGTCCTGTGTCATCGTCTGTTCCAGTTGAATGAGGGGTATGGGTTGGTTATCTGGCGCCGTCTGGCCGCCTCAGAGGGGCGGCCAGACGGCGCCAGATAACCAACCCATACCCCACCTATCTGAGCGGTCCGATCTCCAGCGGCGGCCAATAGCGGAACCAGGCGCGGCCGATGATGTCGGAAAAGGGCACAAAGCCAAAGGCCCGCGAATCGTTCGAGGACCCTCGGTTGTCGCCCAGCACGAATACCTCATTGGCCGGCACCGCCCGTGGCGCCATGCCCTGGTAGGTGTACTGGTTCAGGTACGGCTCGTTGAGCACCTGGCCGTTGATGAGCACCTGGCCGTTGGTGATTTCCACCGTCTCGCCTGGCAGCCCAATCACGCGTTTGATGAGCGGGTCCGAGTTGTGGCTGGGCAGTTGCAGCACGATGATGTCGCCGCGCTGTGGTGAGTGGAGGTGGTACGAGACCTTTTCGATGATCAGGCGCTGGTTGTCCTGCAGGTTGGGCTCCATGCTCTGCCCTTCGACGCGCGTGGCCTGGGCCAGGAAGACGTTGACGACCAGCACGATGAGCAGTGCCGGCAGCACAGTCTCCAGCGTCTCGTACATAAGGCGCATCAAGCCAGCAAAGAACGAAGCGCCGCGCGGCTTTACCACCTGCTCGCCATCCGCCGGTGAGGCCGCCGGATGTGCTTCAGGCAGTCGGTCTTGCCTCATGCTTCGCTTCCTCTATACGTCAAGGTCCCAACGAGGGTGGCGGGAAACCCGACAGGTCTCCGGAGACCTGTCGGGTTTCCCGCCTCAGCGTTGTGCCGCATCAGCCGCGGCCGGGGCGCTCGGGCCTGCCGCCGTCGCGGCGGCCGCGCTCGCCGCCGCCACCACCGCGGCGCTCAGGCCGCCCGCCCGCGCTGGGGCGGCCCCCCTCGCGGCGTGGCCCGCGTGATCTGGCGTCACGCTCGCGTGCCTCGTCGGCGCTCCAGCCTTCCAGCACGGCCTGGCGCGAAAGCTTGACCTTGCCGTCGGGGTCGATGTCGATGACCATAACCATGATCTCGTCGCCGACGTGCACCACGTCTTCGACGCTCGGGACGCGATAGTCGGCCAGTTGCGAGATGTGCACCAATCCATCTTTGTTGGGCAGGATCTGCACAAAGGCGCCGAAATCGGTGGTGCGCACAACCTTGCCGGTGTAGATCTTGCCGATCTCGGGTTCTTCCACCAGCTCGCGGATCATCTGTGCCGCCCGATCGCTGCCGGCGCCCTCGGTGGCGGCGATGCACACCGTACCGTCGTCCTCCACATCGATGCGCGCGCCCGACTCCTCGACGATCTTGCGGATCATCTTGCCGCCGGGGCCGATGACCGTGCCGATCTTGGCTGGGTCGATATGGATCATGGTGATGCGCGGCGCATAGGGCGCCAGCTCGGGCCGCGGCTCGGCGATTACCTGCAGCATCTTGTCGAGGATGAACAGCCGGCCCTCGCGGGCGTGGTCGAGCGCCTCGCGCAGGATCTCGCGGCTGATGCCCTTGACCTTGATATCCATCTGCAGGGCGGTGATGCCGTTGGCCGTCCCGGCGACCTTAAAGTCCATGTCGCCCAGGTGGTCTTCCATGCCCATGATGTCTGTCAGGATGGCGTAGCGGCTGTCGCTCTTGATCAGGCCCATAGCGACGCCTGCCACCGGCCCCCGGATGGGCACGCCGGCATCCATCAGGGCCAGGGTGCTCGCGCAGACCGAGCCCATCGAGGTGGAGCCGTTCGACGACATGACTTCCGATACCACCCGGATGGTGTAGGGGAAGACCTCTTCGGAGGGGACTGTCGGCCGCAGGGCGGTTTCGGCCAGCGCGCCGTGGCCGATCTCGCGCCGGCGCGGGCCGCGCGACGGGCGTGCCTCACCGGTGGAGTAGGGCGGAAAGTTGTAGTGGTGCATGAAGCGCTTGGTTTCCTGGGTCTGCAGTCCATCGAGCCGCTGCTCGTCGGCCGCCGTGCCCAGTGTGGCGATGGAGAGCACCTGCGTCTCGCCGCGGGTGAACAGGCCCGAGCCGTGCGTCCGCGGCAGCAGCCCTACCTCGCAGGTGATGGGACGGATGGTGCGCAGGTCGCGGCCATCGGCGCGCACGCTCTGCTCGAGGATCATGCGCCGCATCTCGTCGCGCAGATGCTCGGCAAAGGCCGCGGCCACCGCGCCCGGGTCGAAGGTCTCTTGCAGCTCGGCGATCACCTGGTCGCGCACCGAGGCGATGGCCTGCTCGCGCTCCTTCTTGCCGACGATCTTGCCCAGGATATCGTTCAGGCAACAGCCAACCTTGCCACGCACCGCCTCGAGCACCGCCGGGTCGCTCGTGGGGGGCGCGACCTCCCACTTGGGTTTGCCGATCTCGGCCTGCATCTCGCGCTGGATGCGGATCACATCCTGCATGGCCTCGTGGCCGCGCACCAGCGCCTCCAGCATCAGCTCTTCCGAGACCTCGCTGGCCCCGGCCTCCACCATGTTGATGGCTTCGGCGGTGCCGGCCAAGCGCAGGTCGAGGATGCTGTCTTCCATCTGGCCGGCTGTCGGGTTGAAGATAAAGTTGCCGTCGACATAGCCGACGCGCATGGCCCCCACCGGGCCGGCGAAGGGGATGTCGGAGATGGTCATGGCCGCGGAGGCGGCGATGATCGAGAGGATGTCCAGGTAGTGGTCCTGGTCGGCCGAGAGGGCGGTCATGATGACCTGCACCTCGCGATCGAGCCCCTTGGGCATCAAGGGGCGCAGCGGGCGGTCGGTCAGGCGGCAGAGGAGGATGGCCGCCTCGGTGGGCCGGCCTTCGCGTTTGAAAAAGCCGCCCGGGATGCGGCCCGCTGCGTAGAGCCGCTCTTCATAGTCCACGGTCAGGGGCACGAACTCGTCGCCCCCACCGCCACCCTCACCACGCGGGGCACGCGGCTCGCTCGCTGCCGTGGCCGTGGCCAAGACCAGGGTGTCGCCGCAGCGCACCGTGACCGCGCCGCCGGCTTGCCCGGCAAGCCTGCCGGTCTCGATGGTGACCGGTGTCTCGCCCAGAGACGCCGTGTACGAGTGTAGCATACTGCTTTCCTTTCCTGCTTGCGCATATGCACAAATGCATGCTGGGCTGGGCGAGCAGCGGTCAGGGACTGGGGAGTGGGTCGAACCATAGCCCTCTGGCCGGTTCGGCCCACTCCCCAATTCCTGTACCGCTACCCGCTGGCAACCCGTGTCGAACGCCTCACGCTTCGAGCTGCCTGACCTTCTGCGGGTTGGTAACGAAACGAGTAGATGGTGGGCGCACAAGCCATCTACTCGTTCGGTGCCTTACGACAGTGCCGCCCGGCATCCGCAGTCTTGCGGCCCCTGGCGGCAATCATGGGTTACTTGCGTAGTCCGAGGCGTGCGATGATCGCCCGGTAACGCTCTTGATCCCTTTGGCTGAGATAGGCAAGGTGCCGGCGCCGCTGGCCCACCATCATCAGCAGCCCCCGGCGCGAATGCTCGTCCTGCTTGTGAGTCTTCAGATGCTCTGTCAAACGGTTGATGCGATTGGTCAGCAGAGCAATCTGCACCTCCGGGGACCCGGTGTCACCATCATGCACGCGATACTGCTCGATGATCGCGTCCTTCTCACCTTTCTCCAAGGACATACTCTTCTTACCTTCCTTCGTTCCGGGCTCGCCTCTTTGGTTCCTGGCGGCAAGTATAGCACAACTTGACAACAGAGGCAAATCTGACAGGGGTTGGGGAGGGCAGCGGCAGACCTGACAGGTCTCCGGAGACCTGTCAGGTCTGCCGCTGCGCAGACAGGGGGCTAGAGGCTGTCGGTAATGTCGAACTCGACGCGGCCGATCTCGCGCGTCATCACCGCAAAGACGAGGTGATGCTGGCCCGGGGTCAGCGGCGGGCCGTCGACCACAATCTGGACCTCGACGTTCATGGCAAAGGTCACCGGGTTCTTGCTGCTGACTTCGGCGCCGTTCACCGCGGCCTGTGGGGTCTTGAGGTGGATGGCCTCTGGCGGGTAGGTCACATCGTCGATCACCAGCGCACCCATGCCGATCAGGGTGCCGGGGGCCAGGTTGTTCCTGATGGCCAGCTCAAAGCCGGCCTCGGTGTTCTTCAGGCTCCCCTTGACGTACAGCTTTTTGAGCAGGAACGATGGGACGGCCATGGCGCAAACCTCCTTGCGTGAGTAGAGTATGACAGGCAGAACATACCCCCATTATACCATCATTTGCAGCAAGTATCTCAGTCTGTCATTGCGAGGAGGCCGCAGCCTCCTCGCAATGACAGACTGGAGTCTCTGCAGCAACCTGCCTCCACGGGTTTTGACCCCTGAACGCTGCCGGCGCATAATGCATACAGTCCTTCAATCGGCCAGTGTTCACCCTCGGGAGGCTCGCAATGAAGCTGCAGTTCATCGGCGCTGTGCGTACGGTCACCGGCTCCATGCATCGCCTGCAGGTCAACGGGGCCGGCATACTCTTCGATTGCGGCCAGTTCCAGGGGCATCGCGACGAGAGCCGCGAGCGCAATGCGCATTTTGGCTTCGACCCTGCCGGCCTCAGCGCACTGGTGCTCTCGCACGCCCATATCGATCACAGCGGCAACATTCCTACGCTCGTGCGCGCGGGGTTTGACGGCAACATCTACTGCATGAGCGCTACCCGCGACCTGTGCGCGGCGATGCTGCGCGACTCGGCGCACATCCAAGAGCAGGATGCCGCCTATCTCAACAAAAAGCGCACGCGGCGCGGCGAGCCGCCGATCACGCCGCTCTACACCACGGCCGATGCTGTGGCCAGCCTGCGCCAGTTTGTTGGTTTGTCGTACGAGCGCGCCTTTGACGTGGCCCCCGGCGTGCGCGCCACCTTCTACGATGCCGGGCACATGCTGGGCTCGGCGATCACGGTGCTCGACCTGGCAGAGCGCGGCAGGCGCCTGCGCCTGGCCTATACCGGCGACTTGGGCGCGCGCGGCCGGCCGATCATCCGCGACCCGGTGCTGGTGCACGACGTCGATACCTTGGTGATCGAGAGCACCTACGGCAGCCGGACGCACGAGGCGCCCGAGGAAGCCGAGCACAGACTGGAGGAGATCGTCAATGACGCCTGGCGGCGCGGCGGCAAGCTCATCGTCCCCGCCTTTGCAGTGGGCCGCACGCAGACCCTCGTGTACGAGCTACACCAGCTCATGCTCAAGCGCAATATCCCCAGCATTCCCATCTTTATCGACTCGCCCCTGGCGGTCAACGTCACCGAGACCTTTCGCCTGCACCCCGAGTGCTACGATGCCGAGGCCAGCGATTTTCTGGCCGGCAACGGCGATCCCTTCGGCTTTAGCCGTCTGCACTATGTGCGTTCGGTGGAGGAATCGAAGGAGCTCAACTTTGTGCGCGAGCCGGCGATCATCATCAGTGCTTCGGGGATGTGCGAGGCCGGGCGCATCTTGCACCATCTGAAGAACAGCATTGCCGACCCACGCAACACGGTGCTCCTGGTGGGCTACCAAGCGCCCAATACCCTGGGCCGCAAGCTGTTCGACAGGCTGCCTGAGGTGCCGATCCTCGGCGAGGTGGTGCCTCTGCGGGCACAGGTGGAGACGATCGACGGCTATAGCGCCCACGCCGACCGCGATGGGCTGCTCAACTGGGTCAGGGCCGTGCGCGGCGGGCGGCTGCGGCGCGTCTACGTGGTGCACGGCGAAGAGGAGGAGGCGCTGGCGCTGGCCGAGGGCCTGCGCGCGCTGGGCGGGCTCGAGGTCATCGTGCCCCGCCCCGGCGATACCGTGGCGCTCACGTAGAGGTGGAGACTCCACCGCAGAGGCGCAGAGGACGCAGAGGTCTCTTTGCTTAACCTCCTCCGCGCTCTCTGCGCCTCTGCGGTGAGCCCGTTTTCACGCGCGGTGGTGAGCGCCGCGCTCATGAACACTTGGTGGTAGATTCGTTGCCCCGATGAGGCGAGCGCTACAACTCGGCGCTGTCGAGGATGATGGTGACCGGGCCGTCGTTCCAGATTTCCACGAGCATGTGCGCGCCAAAGACGCCGCCTTGCACGTGCGCCACCCCCTGCGCGCGCAGCGCCTCGGCAAAGCGCGCGACCAGCGGCTCGGCCAGCTCGGGGGGCGCCGCGGCGACAAAGTCGGGCCGGCGGCCGCGCCGGGCGTTGGCGTAGAGGGTGAACTGCGAGATCACGAGCGCGCCGCCGGCCACGTCGAGGAGCGAGAGGTTCATCTTGCCCGCCTCGTCCTCAAAGATGCGCAGGTGCGCCACCTTGCCGGCCAGGCGCAGCGCCTCGGCCTCGCCGTCGCCGTGCGTCACGCCCACCAGCAACACCAGCCCGCGCTCCACCGCGCCGACGACGCGCTCCTCCACCCGCACCGAGCCGCGCAGCACGCGCTGCACAATCGCTCTCATCTGCCTCTCCCTTCAGCTCTACCCTGGCACAACCGCCTAATGGTAGGCCGCCTCCCTTCTTGATGCAAGCGCGCACACAGGCACCTCACGCCATGAACCGGCCCTGCGCTCCGCGCGGAACCGGTATGGATCCTAAGGGGGGTTTGGCGTGTTCGGTGCCGCGTCTGGCCGCCCCGTGGGCGGCCAGACGCGCCACCGAACACGCCAAACCCCCCCTCCCATGGCTGCTGCCCTGACGGTGTTGGGTGGCGCATGCGCCAGAGGTGAAGGAAGTCTTGCATAACCAACGGTTCTGTGGTATAATCCTTCATATCGGTAACCCCACCTCCTATGGCACCTGTTGGGGCTGCCATTGCCGGTGCAGCCAAGCGATGACAGCCGGAATGCGTCTGTGGGGGCGTCTATGGAAGAGATGGCCGAGTTCCAGCGCCGGCTGGAAGAGCGCTATTCCAGCCTCACCAAGAGCGAGCAGCGCATTGCCTCGTACCTTCTCGCCAACAGCGACGAGGCAGCGTTCTTTACTGCTGTCGAGTTGGCGCAGCGCCTCGAGGTCAGTGAAGCCACCGTCGTCCGCTTTGCCCGCGCCGTAGGCTACGATGGCTTTCCCGAGTTGCGCCGCTGTCTGCAGAACCTCTTCCGCGTCAAGGTGACCCCCGCCAACCGTCTGCAGCGTGCGCTGGCCGACCTGCGCGGCAGCCAGGGCCACATCCTGGCCAAAGTCGTGGCCATGGAGGTGGAGTACCTCACCGAGGCGTTGCATACGGTGGACCCCGCCGAGTTTGACCGCGCCGCCGAGATCCTCCTCGCTGGGCGCACGATCCATGTTTTCAGCACCGGGCCCTCGCGCATCTTGGCCGACCTGGCCGAGCTGCGCCTGCGCCGCTTCGGCGTGCCCACGGTGGCCATCACCGAATCGGGCCGCGACGTCCTCGAAAGGCTGCTCCTGCTGCAGCCGGGCGACGCCGTGCTGATCGCCGGCTTTCACCGCATCACGGGGGAGCTGGTGGCGGTGATCGATCAGGCCCGCGCCCACGGGTGCGGCAGCGTCTTCCTCACCGATACGCTGGGCGCCACCTTCAAGGACAGAGTCGATGTGGTCCTCGCCGCGCGCCGCGGCCCTGTGTCGACGTTCCATTCGCTCACCGTGCCCATGGCCATCATCAATGCGCTGATCCTGACGGTCGCCATGGCTCGGCCCGGCGAGTCGGTCGCCGCGCTCGACCGGCTGCAGGAGCTGCGCGCCGGCTACGGGCTGGATGTGCTCGGCCAGGCCCCGGCCTAGCGGCCCAGTGCAGTGAGATGGTTGGGGTTCGCAACCGGCCTTTATGCTCCGCTCTATCCCGGTGCTAACCCTCAAGTGGGGAGTTGGGTCTTCTGGGGCCGTCGGCTGCCCCCGCCCGTGGGCGGGGGCAGCCGACGGCCCCAGAAGACCCAACTCCCCATACCCCAGGATCGCGCCGGGAGGCCGCGGAGCGGACAAGTCGGCCGCTGCCTGGGCGGGAAGGGCAAGGGATCAAGACCCGGCTGCGGCCGGGGACACGAAAGGAATAGGCTGTCCTCCATGACATCGACCACTATCCGTGCCGTCGCTTTTGACCTGGGCGGCACCCTCGAACACGTATACTATGACGATGCGCTGCGCCTGGAGGCAGCGGCAGGCTTGCGCGAACTGCTGGCCGGCCATGGGCTCGACCCAGGGCTGGCCGTGCCCGAGCTGTTGGCCGCCGTCACCAACGGCATGGCGGCGTATCGCGCCTGGCGCGAGGTCGAGCTGATCGAGCTGGCGCCCGAGCGCGTGTGGGCCGACTATGTCTTGCCCAACCACGGCCTCGATCGCGGACGGCTCGAAGCTGTGGCCGAAGATCTGGCCCTGTACTACGAGACCCAGTTCTTCAAGCGCACCATGCGGCCGGAGGTGCCGCAGGTGCTGGCCCGTCTGCGGACGCACGGCCTGCGCCTGGCGGTGATCTCGAACATCATCTCGCGGCGCCTGGTGCCGCACCGGCTGCAGGAATATGGCATCGCACGCTATTTCGACCCCGTCATTTCGAGCTGTGTGCTGGGCCTGCGCAAGCCCAATCCGCGCATCTTCCTGGAAGCGGCCCGCCTCATGGGCCTCGAGCCCGCGGCGTGTGCCTACGTTGGCGATACCATCTCGCGCGATGTGGCCGGGTCGCAGCAGGCAGGCTATGGGCTGGCCATTCAGATCAAGTCGTTCCTCACCTCGGTGAGCGATACCGCCAAGGACGTGGCACAACCCGACGCCGTGGTGAATGACCTTACAGAGGTCGTGGACCTGGTGTTGGCTCGAGGAGGAGATGGTGATTAGGGGCATCTTTTTCGACGCCGCCGGTGTGTTCTATGACCGCCAGGAATCGACGCGCGCCTTTGCGCTGCGCCTGCTCGCAGAGCGGGGCTACGCAGTAGACACGGCCGAGGGGGAGCGCCACGAGCGCGGCCCCGCCGAGCGCGCGGCGATGAGCGGCGACATCACCCCCGAGGATTACTGGGACGGCTTCCTGGAGCGGCGCGGCATGGCCGCGGCCGGCGAGCGGCCTGAGGCCGTGCGGGCCATCGTGGCGCATAGCGATCAGGTGCACGCCCTGCCCGGCGGCCGCCAAGCGCTCACCGGCCTCAAGGCACGCAGCTTCACCCTGGGCGTGATCACCGACACCATGTACTCGCTGGAGCGCAAGATGGGTTGGCTGGCCAGGGTGGGCGTTGCGGACCTCTTTGACATCGTGGCCTGCTCCACCGAGCTTGGCGTGCACAAGCCCGACCCGGCCATCTACCGCAATGCGCTCGAGCAGAGCGGGCTGACGGCGGACCAGGCGGCCTTTGTGGGCCACGACACTCGCGAACTGGCCGGCGCGCGCCAGGTGGGCATGGCGACCGTGGCGGTGCACTACGACCCCGATGCCCAGGCCGACTACTATGTGGGTTCGCTCCTGGGCCTGCTCGACGTGCCCATCTTTCAGTGCAACGGTCAGAAAGAGTCGGTGGTCTGACAACTGGCAGTTGGGCATGGGCCCGAGGCCATGCCCAACTGCCATCCGGCGTCGCCGCCAACGGAGAGAGACTCATGAGCCTCATGAACGTGACTCGTTCGCTCGTGCCCGCAGGGCGCTGGGTTTGGCACAAGCTCACTCGCCCCCATGTCATTCTGGGCATTCTGCTCATCGTCGCCATGCTCTACTTCGTGATGACGCCCCTCTACATCCTGATCCGGACTGCGCTCACCTGGCAGCCGGAGGATGTGCGCCTGGCGCGCGGGGTCGTCCCAGGCCAGTTCACGCTCTTCCATCTCCAGCGCGTGTTCAACAGTGTGATCAGCCAGGCAATGCTCTGGGTGCCATTGCGCAACACCCTCCTCATTTCGATTGGCGTCTCGGCGCTGGCCCTGAGCTTCGGCTCGCTCCTGGCCTGGCTGGTCGTGCGCACCGACCTGCCCGGGCGCAAGCTCATCTCCACTCTGGCCATCATCCCCTACATGCTGCCTTCTTGGACCATCGCCCTGGCCTGGACGGTCGTGTTCAAGAACGAACGGGTGGGGGGCGCGATCGGCCTGCTGCAAGCCCTCACGGGCATACAGCCGCCCGATTGGCTCTCCTACGGGCCGCTGCCCATCATCATCACCCTCTCTCTGCATTACTACGCCTTTGCCTTCCTGATGGTGTCGGGCGCGCTGAGCACGCTGGATGCGCGCCTGGAGGAATCGGGCGAGATCTTGGGCGCGGGCCGCTGGCACGTACTCACTCGCATCACGCTGCCCCTGGTGATGCCGGCCATCCTCTCGGCCTTTGTGCTCACCTTTGCGCGGGCTATGGGCAGCTTTGGCACACCGGCCTTCTTGGGCAACCCCGTGCGCTACAACGTGCTCTCGACCACGCTGTACGCCAATATCCAGAGCCGCCTGCAGGCCGATGGCTTTGTGCTGTGCCTGGTGCTCATCTCGATCTCGATCATCACCATCTATATTAATCAGCGCATCATCGGCGTGCGCAAGAGCTTTGTCACCATCGCCGGCAAGGGCTTTACGGCGACGCCAGTGCGGCTGGGCTCCCTCAAATACCTGGTGCTGGCCCTGGTGGCGCTGGTGCTGTTCGTCGCCGTGTTCGCACCGCTCTTCTTCCTGGGCTACCAGACGCTGATGCTGCGGAACAACGACTACTCGCTCTCAAACCTGACGCTGCACTTTTGGATCGGCGAGAGCAACCCTCTGATCGCCGACGGCGTCGAGGGCGTGTTCCGCAGCAGCCAGGTGTGGGCCTCCACGCGGAATACGGTGGCGCTGGCCGCGGTGACCGCCAGCCTGACCGCGCTCATCGGCATCCTCCTCGGCTATGCCATCGTCAAGGGGCGCGGCACGCTGCTGGCGAAGGCGATCGAGCAGATAGCCTTTCTTCCCTACCTAATGCCCAGCATCGCCTTCGGGGCCATCTACCTGGGGATGTTTGCCAAGCCGGTGGGTCCGCTTCCGGCGCTCTATGGCACCTTCTGGCTGCTGGTGGTGGTCTCGGTGGTCAAGAATCTGCCCTATTCATCGCGATCGGGTACGGCCGCGATGCTGCAGGTGGGCGGCGAACTGGAGGAGGCAGCGGTCGTTGCCGGCTCGTCGTGGCTCGACCGCTTCCGGTCGGTCATCCTGCCACTCTGCACGTCGGGAGTGGTATCGGGCTTTCTGCTGACTTTTATCACGACCATGCGCGAGCTCTCGCTCATCATCCTGCTCGTGACCCCCACCACGCGTACCCTGCCCACGCTGACCTTCCGCTATGCCGAGCAGGGCTACCACCAGCCTGGCGATGCAATCACGCTTTTCCTGGTCATCATCATCCTGGTCTCCGAATGGCTCGTTCGCCGCATCCCTGGGGCGGAGATCGGCAAGGGTTTGGGCGCATAGCGAGGGAATGACATGCATAGCATAAAACTTGTCAACGTCACGAAACGCTTTGGCCAGGTCACTGCCGTCGACAGCCTCAACCTGGTCATTGAGCCAGGGGCGTTCTTGACGCTCCTGGGGCCTTCGGGCTGCGGCAAGACCACCATCCTGCGCATGATCGCCGGCCTGGAAGAGCCCGACAGCGGCGAGATCCTGATCGACGGCCGGGTGGTCTTTTCGCGCGACAAGGGCATCTTTGTGCCCCCTGCCAGGCGCGGGCTGGGGCTGGTCTTCCAGAGCTATGCGCTCTGGCCGCATATGACCGTGTTCCAGAACGTAGCCTTTGGTCTCGTGCGCGCCAAGATGCCGAGGGACCAGGTGCGACAGCGGGTGCGCGAGATTCTGCGCGACCTGCAGATCGCAGAGATGGAGGAGCGCTACCCGCAGGAGATGAGCGGTGGCCAGCAGCAGCGTGTGGCGCTGGCTCGCATGCTCGCGCCCAAGCCGGGCATCTTTCTGCTCGACGAGCCACTCTCGAACCTCGACGCCCGCCTGCGCATGGACATGCGCTCGGAGCTCAAGCGGCTGCACCGCGATGCCGGCGCGACGGCCATCTATGTCACGCACGACCAGATCGAAGCGCTGACCATGTCGACGCACATCGCCGTGCTGCGCCAGGGCCGGCTGTGCCAGTTGGATGCGCCCAAGCAGGTCTACCGCTGCCCGGCCAGTCTGTTCGTCGCCGACTTTATCGGCAACCCCAAGGTGAACCTGATTGAGGGCACGGCCACGCAGGAAAACGGCACCACAGCGGTGACGCTGGCCGGCTGCGAGATCGCGGGCATCCCTGCCCAGGCCAGGGGGCCGGTTGTGGTGGCCATCCGGCCCGAAGACGTCCACCTCGCGCTCGAGCCGGTGCCTGGCGGCACCGAGTTCGAGGTCTACTCGGTCCTCCCCGCCGGCTCGGAGATGGTGGTCAATGTGAGGCGTGGCAACCAGATGCTGACGGTCAAGGAGACACGCCCGATCAACATCGAGATGGACGCCCCGATCTGGGTGACGTTCGACTCCAGCAATATCAACCTGTACGACAAGGAGAGCGGCGACCTGATCCCGGCAAGCGCCTGATCACTGTACCGGCTCTTGCCGTGTACGAATCGACCAGGCAGGAAGGGGGGTGGTGGGATCGATCTTGTCCTGTCGAGCGGCAATGGATTCGCCTTTGAGTGCACATGATGGAGGAGCCCGATGCCTAGGAAGCTAGTCAAGATCCTGACCGTGGTCATGATCGCGAGCCTGATGCTGGCGGCCTGCACTCCAGCCCCTGCGCCGACGGCCGCGCCTCAGACCCAGCCAACGACGGCTGTCGAGACCAAGCCGACGGCCGCCCCCGCGCCGCAGCCTCCGGCCGAGCCGGCGGGGCTGGAGGGATTGACCGACGCCCAGAAGGCCTGGGCCAAGGCCGCCGAGTTGGGGCCCTACGCGCCCAAGGCGCAGGACTGGGCCGCCATCGAAGCGGCAGCCAAGAAGGAGGGCAAGGTCGTCCTCTACTCCAACTCGTCGCGCTGGGTCGATATCAAGAAGACTTTCGAAGAGGCCTATCCGGGCATCACCCTGGAGGGCTATGACATCTCGACCGTCGATCTGATCACCAAGCTGCAGAAGGAACAGCAGGCAGGCGTCTACAACGCCGATGTCGTCCTCTGTGGCGACTATGCTACCCTGGTCAACGAGATGCTCAACCCGCCGACCAAACTGCTGTGGAACTTTTATCCCGACGAGATAGTGCCGCTGGCCGACAAGCAGGTGTTGGAGCCGCTGCTCCGGCATCGCTACGCCCTGACGGTGTTCATCTACAACAACGAAGTCTTCAAGGAGCCACCGGTCAAGAATCTCTGGGACTATACCAAGCCCGAGTGGAAGGGCCGGGTCGTGTACCCCGACCCGCAAAAGGTCGCCATGGGCTTGATGGGGCTGACGGCCATCGTGCAGAACAGCGACGCCATGGCCAAGGCCTACGAGGAAGCGTTCGGCAAGCCCATCCAGTTGGACGCCGGCGTGCCCAACGCTGGCTACCAGTGGATCAAGGACCTGCTCAAGAACGATGTGTCGCTGACTTCTTCGAGCGGTGACGCCGCGACCGCGGTCGGCACCCTGGGCCAGAAGAACCCGCCCATCGGCTTTACCTCCTACTCCAAGATCCGCAACGCTCAAAAGGGCGAGATCGCTTTCGACGTGATGTGGGGCATGGCGCCGACCTTTGCCGTGACCGAGGAGACGAGCCTCGCCGTCGCCAACCAGGCCCAACACCCCAACGCGGCCAAGCTGCTGATCCGCTGGATGCTGGGCGACGAAAAAGGCGGCATGGGTTTTACGCCGTTCTATGTCCCCGGTGACTATCCCATCCGCGAAGATGCTGTGCCGCCCAAGGGCGCCAAGCCGTGGTCCGAGTTCCAGGGCAAGGTGTGGACCAACGACCCGACCTGGGTCTATGAGAACGCCATCCAGGTGCGCGATTTCTGGGTCGCCAACCTGGCGCAGTAGAGCTCTCCTACCCCGGTTCTTGCGGCATAAGGCGGAGCGCCGTGCCATCCCTACGCAGGGGCGGCACGGCGCTCCGCCTTATGCCGCAAGAACGGAGAACACGAATGAAAGTGGGCTTGCATTTCCTTGTCAAATGTAGTATAATCGTACATATCGGCATTCTGATCGCGAGAGGGACTCTGCGCGATGGACAGGTTGGAGGCCTTTCGGCAGCAGTTGGAGGAGCGTTACCCGAGCTTGACCAGGAGCGAGCAACGCATCGCCTCCTATGTGCTGGCCGACTATGACCAGGTGGCCTTTATCTCCGCGGCCGAGCTGGCCCAGCGGCTGGAGATCAGCGAGGCCACGGTGGTCCGCTTCGCCCAGTCGCTGGGGTTCTCTGGCTTCCCCGAGCTGCGCCAGCACCTGCAAGAGCTGTTTGTGGCCAAGGTGGACCATGGCGCTCAACTGCGCAAGCGCCTGGCCGAGCTGAGCCCCGATGCCGACCCACTCGAGCAGGTCATCGGCATGGAGATCCAGTACCTCACCGACGCGCTGCGCACCGTCTCGCGGCCGGCCTTCGACGAGGCGGTGCGGCTGATCTGCGGCGGCCAGCGCCTCTTTGTCTACAGCCTCAGCGGCTCCAAGATCCTGGCCGATCTCTACGAGCACCGCCTGCGGCGCTTTGGCATGGAGGTGGTGCCGGTCACGCGGACGGGCCGCGAGGTTTGTGAGAAGCTGGTCTCGCTCACGCCCGACGATGTGTTCCTGGCGCTGCTGTTTCACCGCATCTCGCGCGTGTCGGAGGCCGTGCTGGCCTATGCCCGTAGCCTGGGCTGCAAAGTGATCCTGCTGACCGATGCTCCGCCCCCGCCGCTGAAGGATACGGTGGATGTCGTCTTGGAGGCGCGCCGGGGCCCCGTCATGGCTTTTCATTCGCTGACTGTGCCCCTGGCCATCAGCCAGGCGTTGATGCTGGCGGTGGCCAGGGGCAACGAGGGCCGCTCGATGGCCACCTTGAACCGGTTGGATGAGATTCGCGGCAAGCTGGGTTTTGTGGACTGACATGGGAGAACAGCTATGGCAGCTCCTGCAACCGCTCAGGAACCATTCTCGCTGCGCCTGCTCGCGGCCTGGCGGCGCTTCATCCGCTGGGTGACGAGCGCCAAGGTCGTCCTGGCGCTCATCATGCTGGCCATGATGATCTACCTGATCATCGTGCCCCTCTACCACATGGTCGCCACCACGGTCACCATCCAGGAGGGCGATTTGCGCCACATCCGGGGTGCCGTGGAAGGGGAGTTGACCACCTACCATTGGGTGCGCATGCTGGCCAGCCCGATCAGCAAGGTGCTCATGTACCCGCCGCTGCAGCATTCGTTGGTCACTGCGGCGGGGGCCACCCTGTTGGCGATGATCATCGGCTCGATCATGGCCTGGCTGGTGATCCGCACCGACATGCCGGGCCGCAACATCATCAACACCCTGGCCACGCTGCCCTACATCATGCCGTCGTGGACCATCTCCATGGCCTGGCTGGTCATGTTCAAGAACCGCACGGTGGGGGGCAGCGCTGGGGTCTACGAGTTCCTGGTGGGGCAGAGCCCGCCCGACTGGCTCTCGTACGGTGCGCTGCCGATCATCGTCAGCAGTGCGCTGCACTACTACACCTTCTTCTTCCTGTTCGTCGCCGCGGCGCTGATGTCGATCGATTCCAACCTCGAAGAAGCCGGCGAGTTGATGGGCGCCAGCCGCTGGCGCATCCTGCGCAAGATCACCTTCCCGCTCGTCTTGCCGGCGCTCTTGTCGGGGTTCATCATGACCTTCTCCAAGGTCATGGGCACCTTTGGCGGCCCCAACGTCTTGGGTGTGCCGGTGCGGTACTATACCATCTCGACCATGATCCGCTCGAATATCAGCATCGGCGAGCAGGCCGACGGCTTTGTGCTGGCCGTCGTCTTGATGCTGATGGCCATGATCACGATCTACATCAACCAGAAAGTGATCGGCACGCGCAAGAGCTATGAGACGATCGGCGGCCGGGGCTTTGTGGCGCATCAGACCAAGCTGCGCAACTGGAAGTGGGTTGTGACCGCGGTGGTCGTCACCTTCCAAGTCCTGGTCATCGTCTTGCCGCTGGGCTTGCTCGCGTACGACACGTTCATGTTGAGGCCCGGCGACTATAGCCTGAGCAACCTGACCCTGCACTACTGGATCGGCCAGAGCAACCCCAACATCGCCGATGGCAAGCTGGGCATCCTGCGCGACCCGCTGATCTGGCGAGGGGCCTGGAACTCGATCCGCCTGTCGGTGCTGACCGCCTTCTTCACCGCCTTGCTGGGCGTCATCCTCGGCTATGCCATCGTCAAGGGCAGGGGCACCAGGCTGTCAAAGCTGATCGAGCAGATGGCTTTCATCCCCTATGTGATGCCGGGCATTGCCTTTGGCGCGGTCTATATCGCCATGTTCGCCAAGCCGATCGGGCCGCTGCCCGCCCTATACGGCACCTTCGCCCTGCTGGTCCTGGTCTCGGTGGCCAAGCACATCCCCTACTCGCAGCGCAGCGGGGTGGCGGCGATGCTGCAGGTGGGCCGCGAGCTGGAGGAAGCCGGCGAGATCGTGGGCGCCAGTTTCTGGCAGCGCTTCAAGCGCATCATCTTTCCACTCACCTCCAGCGGCTTTGTGTCGGGCTTTCTTTTGACCTTCATCACCACCATGCGCGAGCTCTCTCTGATCATCCTCCTGGTCACACCTGCCACGCAGGTGCTGGCCAGCATGACCATGCGCTACATCGAGAATGGCGACGACCAGATGGCCAACGCCGTCGTGCTCACCCTGGTTGCAATCGTCGTGATCGGCAACACGATCATCAGCCGGTTCCGAGGCGGGGCCCTCAAAAAAGGCCTGGGGATGTAGGAAGAGGAAACCATGGGCACAACCATCGTCATCAAGAACCTGACCAAGCGTTTCGGCGATGTCGTCGCGGTGAACGACGTCAGCCTGGTCATCGAACCGGGCGCCTTCTTGACCCTCCTGGGCCCATCGGGGTGCGGCAAGACGACCCTCTTGCGCTGCGTGGCCGGCCTGGAGGACCCCGACGGCGGCGAGATCTATATCGGCGACAAGCTGGTGTTCTCGCACCCCAAGGGCATCTCGCTGCCGGCGGGCAAGCGCGACCTGGGCCTGGTCTTCCAGAACTATGCCCTCTGGCCGCACATGAAGGTCTATGACAACATGGCCTTTGCACTCGAGATCCAGAAACTGCCCAAGGCCGAGATCAGGCAGCGCATCGAGCAGTCGCTGGCCGAGGTGCAGATGGAGGGCTATGCCGATCGCTACCCGCGCGAGATGAGCGGCGGCCAGCAGCAGCGCATCGCCCTGGCGCGCATGCTGGCCTACCGCCCCAAGGTCTTCTTGATGGATGAGCCGCTCTCGAACCTCGACGCCCGCCTGCGCATGGATATGCGCGCCGAGCTCAAGCGCCTGCACCACGTGGCCGGGGCGACGACGATCTACGTTACCCACGACCAGGTGGAAGCCTTGACGATGTCGAGCCAGATCGCGGTGATGAAGGAGGGCGTGTTGCAGCAACTGGACACGCCCGAGTGCATCTACCGCTACCCGGCCAACCTGTTCGTGGCCGATTTCATCGGCAACCCCAAGGTGAACCTGCTGGAGGGCGTGGCCAATGGTCACGATGCCGTCGACTTGGGCGCGTTCCAGGTGACGGTTGACTGCCGTGGCGTGGCCGGCCGGGTCGTCGTGGCCGTGCGCCCAGAAGATATCGCCATCTCGACGGAACCCGTGCCCGGGGCGATCGAGTTTGTCGCCTACTCTGTCTTGCCGTCGGGGGCCGATTCGACGATCATGGCGCGCCTGCGGGGCACCGAGGTGCTCGTCAAGGTGAGCGGCATCAGCAAGATCAAGATGGACGATCACATCTGGCTGTGCTTCGACCCGGTAAGCCTGAACCTCTACGATAAGGAGAGCGGCAACCTGCTCACCTGCCCGCAGTAGGGTGTGTCGGCCGCGCCCGCGCCGGAAAGGAGGAGCAACTGCAGCGACACCTGCATACGGCAGCGCACGCCATTGTTGAGCAGCCAAGCGGTTTCCCACACAACAGGAGGGGAGAATGAAAGCGCTCGTCAGAATCGCGTCGATCTGCCTGCTCATCGCCCTGATCGTATCTTGCGCACCACAGGCGGCGCCCACATCGGCCCCGCAGCCTGTGGCTACTACCGCGCCCCAGGAGCCGGCCAAGCCCACCGATGCTCCGCAACCCCCGCCGGAGCCTACCTTGAGCCCCAACGAAGCCTGGCTCAAGGCCGCTGAGCTCGGCAAGTATGCGCCCGCCAAGCAGGACTGGGCCGCCATCGAGGCGGCGGCGAAGAAGGAAGGGAAGGTAGTCGTCTACTCCAACTCTTCCCGCATTGCCGATCTCAAGGAACCGTTCGAAAAGAAGTACCCTGGGATCATCCTCGAGGGCTATGACCTGGGCGGCGACGACGTGCTGCAAAAGACGCTCGCCGAGCAAAAGTCGGGCACCTATGTGCAGGACGTGTTCTTCTGCGGCAGCAACACCGGCGAGGTCGCGGCCGACCTGATGCCCAAGCAGTACCTGTGGAAGTTCATCCCCGACCGGCTGGTCTCGGTGGTGCCCCAGGAGTTCGCAGATCCGTTGCTCGTCTCGCGTTTTGGCGTGCGCATGCTGGGCTATAACACCGAGCTGAACCCCGGTGGCTGCCCGGTCGCCAACTTCTGGGAGCTGACCGAGCCCGAATGGAAGGGCAAGGTCTTTATCGAGGACCCGCTCACCGACAGCAGCACGGTATCGATCCTGGCGACCATCGTCGCCCACAAGGACGAGCTGGCTGTTGCCTACAAGGATCACTTTGGCAAGGACCCGGTGCTGGACGCCGATACCCCCGATGCCGGCTGGCTGTGGCTGAAGAGATTCGCCCAGAACAAGCCGGTGTGCGCGTCGAGCGGCGGCAACGTGGTCGAGGCCTTCTCGGCGCTCGGCATGACCGAGGCCGGGGTTGGCTTTACCTCCTACTCCAAGTACCGCGACACCGTGAAGGGTAAGCTCTGCTTCGAGCCCTGCACCACCCTCAAGCCGATCATGGGCGTGCAGACGGCGGCGTACGTGGCCATCGCCAACGGCGCGCCGCACCCCAACGCGGCCAAGCTGTTCATCGACTTTGTCAACACCGAGGAAGGCTTTGCACCCTGGAACGTCATCGGCAACTACTCTCCTCGTACCGATCTCAAGTCGCCCAAGGGTGCCATCCCGTACGCGGAACTGAGCAGCTATGTCTGGACCATCGACGAAGAGTACGCGTACAACCAAATCACCAAGGTCCGCGACTTTTGGGCCATCAGCCTGCTCCAGTAGTAGCCGTGTTCATGCCTTCGGGCAGCGTGGGGTAGTGTCTCAGCGGTAGCCCGCCCTGGGCCTGCTCGATGCTCAGGACGCTGGGGTGTAGACAAGACCCGCGCTGAGGGGGTTGGGCCGCGCCACGGCCCGACCCCCTCCCGAACAGCAGGCTCCCGTGCGCCGGCCCGTAGCCGGCCGGGCCGGCACTGCCGACGCGGCAAGCATCGCACAAAGCAGAGGCAGCTCCCATGCCGCCGGCACTGCTGGTGTGGCCGATAGGATGCTCCTCCGCCCGGCCACATCGGCCGGCACAGGAGGACACTCATGGCCGTGAAGGGCGTTTTTTTCGACGCCGGCGGCATCTTTTACCGCCGGCCTGCATCCAAACACAAGTACGTCGCCGGCATGCTCGAGGCGCAGGGGTTTGTCGTCGAGTTGACCGGGCAAGAGCGGCTGCGCGAGCAGTGGCTGCGCGCCCAGGCAACGCGCGGGCAGATCAGCCCCGATCAGTATTGGGACGAGTGCTTGCTGATGCATGGTGTCGTTGCGGCGGCGCAGCGACGGGCCATGATCGAGCAGATCAACGAGTATTCGAACCACATCGAGCCCATTGCCGGCGGGCGGGAGGCGCTCGCGGGCCTGAAGCAGCGTGGCTTTATCCTGGGCATTATCACCGACACGATGCATCCGCTCGAACGCAAGATGCGCTGGCTCGGCGAGGTGGGCGTCTCCGAGTTCATCGATGTGATGGCCTGCTCGACCGCGCTGGGCATGCGCAAGCCCAACCCGGCCATCTACCTGAATGCGGTGCAGCAAGCGCGCCTCACCCCCAGTGAGTCGGCCTTTGTGGGCCACGATACTTGGGAATTGGAAGGCGCGCGCAAGGCAGGGATGGCCACCGTGGCCGTGCATCACGACGCCACGGCTCAGGCCGACTATTATGCGCGGTCGCTCGTGGATTTGCTCAACGTGCCGATCTTCCTGGCGTCGTGCGCCTAGTAGTGGCGCGCAATGGTTTTGATGGGTTCCGACGCCCACAAGGGGCTAGGCTACACCCATCAGAACCATTGCGTCGAGCCACTAGCGCCAATACCTTTCGAACAAGGCAGCAGCCGCAGTAACGACTCTAGTCGTCGTCAGAATGGTGGCCAAGCCGGCATTGCAGCGCTATCCGACGGGTCCGACGCGTCGGATGACAACAGTCGGTGTCGCAGGCATGCACGATTGGCCGCTTGAGACGCGACGACTGGAGTCGTTACTACGGTGTGTCCGCTATTTGAAGGGTATTGCGCCTAGCGCAGCAAGAATCGGGTCTGTCGTCAGCCTGGGCAGACGCTCTGCAATTCGTGGGGCAGGCTTCCCAGCCTGCCGTGGCTGCGCCGGCGAGATTGACGGGCTCGAAAGCCCGTCCCACGGGCATGTGGGGCAGGCTTCCCAGCCTGCCGTGGCTGCACCAGCGAGATTGACGGGCTCGAAAGCCCATCCCACGGGCATGTGGGGCAGGCTTCCCAACCTGCCGCGGCTGCACCGGCGAGATTGACGGGCTCGAAAGCCCGTCCCACTTGCTTTGACGAGAGAGAGAGAGAGAGTTGGAGACATGAGCCACGACATTGACGCTGTCTTCCTCGACGTGGGCAACACGCTCAGGATTGTTGTGGAGGATGAGCCCTTCCAGGCCCAGGCCAGGCGACAGCTCGTGGAGCTGGTCGGGGCCGACGAGACGCCCGAGGCGTTCCACGACCTGCTGGAGGAGAGGTACAAGGTCTACAGGAAGCAGGCCAAAGCGACGCTGACCGAAGCGCCGGAGAGCGAGCTGTGGACGCGCTGGATGCTGCCCGACTGGCCCGCCGAGCGCATCGCGCCGCTCGCCGGGCGGCTGACTCGCCTCTGGCGCGATACCGATGGGCGCCGCGTGGCGCGGCCCGACGTCAAAGCGACGGTGCTCGAGCTCGACCGCCGCGGCTACTGCCTGGGCATCATCGCCAACACCATCACCGAGACCGAAATCCCCGATTGGCTGCAAGCTGACGGCCTTATGCCCTACTTCAGGGCGGTCGTGCTGTCGTCGAGGGTTGGCCTTCGCAAGCCGGGGCGCGAGATCTTTCTCGAAGCCACCCGCCGCGCCGGCGTGGCGCCTGAGCGCTCGGCCTACGTGGGCGACAACCCGAGCCGCGACGTGGAGGGGGCGCGCCGGGCCGGCTTTGCCATGGCCATTGTCATGTACGAGCCTGCTACGTTCAAGAAGGAGCCGTCTGCTGCCAACGGCAGCCAGCCCGACCATACGATCCACGAGTTCGGCGAGCTGTTGAGCATCTTTCCGGCGCGCTAGCCATGGATCATCTCACCCGCGGCGGCGCCGCGCTCGCCGCGGCCGTCCGCGAGCTGTACCGTGAAGGGCAGACCGACTATTGGCTCGAGCCGCTCATCATGGCCGATGCGGAGGGCCGGCCCATCGGCCGCATCGGCGATGGCGACGCCGTCGTCTTTTGCTGCCGCCGCGGCGAGCGCGAGATCCAGCTCACCGAGGCCTTCACCGCGCCCAGCTTTGACCGCTTTCCGCGCGCCTGCCTGCGCGGCCTGACCTTCGTGATCCTCACGCTGTACCACGAGCGCTTCAGAGACTTGCCGGTCGCCTTTGCGCCCGATCGGGTCGACGACACCCTGGGCCAGGTGGTCAGCCGCGCCGGTTTGCGGCAGTTGCGCGTGGCCGAGTCGGAAAAGTTTGCGCACGTCACCTTCTTTCTCAACGGCGGCCACAACCAGCCGTTCGCGGGCGAAGACGACGTGCGCATCCCGTCGCCGCAGGGCGTCGCGTTCGACCAGGTGCCGGAGCTGAGCCTGGCGCAGGTTGGCGCGGCGGTGCAGCGCGGCCTCGCGCAGCGCTACGGCCTGATCGTGGCCAACCTGGCCAACGGCGATGTGATCGGCCATACGACGAGCCGCGAGGCCAAAATGCGCTGCGCCGAGCTGGTCGACGCGCGCCTAGGGCAGATCGTGCGCGCCGCATTGGCCGCGGGCTATGCCGTGCTGGTGACGGCCGATCACGGCAACCTCGAAGAGATGGCCAGCGCCGGCGGCACACCCCATGTGGCGCACACCGCCAACCCGGTGCCGTTCCTGCTGCTCGACCCGCAGGCGGCGGCGCCGGTGGCCGTGCGTGACGGCAGGCTGGCTGACGTCGCGCCGACCGTCCTCCAGGCGCTCGGCCTCACCCAGCCGCCTGCCATGGATGGCGCGAGCCTGGCGCCCGAGCACGCGTGGGGTGGGCCGCGGCAGGTGCTGCTGCTCATCCTCGATGGCTGGGGCATCGGCCGCGCTGACGAGACGAACCCCATTCACCTCGCGCCCACGCCGGTGTGGGATGAACTCACGCGGCGCTATGGGTACGCCAGGCTGCAGGCTGCGGGCGAAGCGGTGGGTTTGCAGGCGGGCAAGTCCGGCAACTCGGAGGCCGGGCACATGAACATCGGCGCCGGCCGCGTGGTGCTGCAAGACGACGTGCGCCTCGACCGCGCCATGAAGGACGGCTCGTTCTACTCGAACGAGGTCCTCTGCCGCACGATTGCCGAGGCGCGGCAGCGCGGCGCTGGCCTGCACCTGATCGGCTTGCTCACGAAAAAGAGCTCGCACGGCTCCATCGACTATCCGCTGGCGCTGGCGCGCATGGCCAGGGACGGCGGCCTGAGCCGGGTCTACCTGCACGTCATCTTTGACGGGCGCAGCACCGAGCCGGGCAGCGCACCCGCGCTGCTGGAAGACCTGGAGCGGCAACTGGAGGCCATTGGCGCCGGGCAGATCGTGAGCGGCATCGGCAGGGGCATCGCGCTCGACCGCGACGGCGACTATGGCAAGACCAGGCGCGCCTACGAGGCGCTGGTGCTCGGCAGCGGCATCAGGTGCACCAGGCATTAGGTCGCGTTCGCAAACCCGTAGCCTAGCCCCCCTTGGCCGCCGCAGGCGGCTTCGTGGGCGTTGTTGGCGGCGAATCCGGTGCCGCGGAGACGCGAAACGGGCACAAGGCCCTAGCAACCTGTCGGAGAAGACCGCTCCCGGCTGGTGACCGGCTATGCGCTCCGCACGAGCCCGGTATGGGCCCCTTTGGGGGTTTTTTCGGGTTGGCTGGGCCAGCCAACCCGAAAAAACCCCTCCTGGATCAAAGCCGGGCAGTGGCGGAGCAGAGTGCCCGGCTGCTACCAGGATGCTGATGGTAACGGGATGGTTCTCCGACAGCCTGCTAGGCTACGCAGGTCTGCAAACACGCCCTAGCGCAGGGGTGGCAAAAAGTTCCAGGGGAGTATGTGATGTCTGCATCGAGCTGCTTGCACAACCCGGATGTGTTCTCCGCGGCCCTGTACGACAGGATGACGCGCATCAACCCCGGCATCGGCGAGATGGAGCTGTACGAGTTCCGCTATGCGCTCGCCAACCTGTACCCCGAGCCGGGGGGCTGGGCCGGCGTCGGTGTCGACAGGCGGGAGGCGGTCGAGCAACGGGTCAACAGCAGCGAGTTCTACAGGGGCATCCAGCTCAAGCCACGCGTGGGCGACCGGATTGTGCTGGATGATGCGATTGTCGGGCTGACCAACATGCTCTTCGTGGGGCTGGTCACCGGCGCCTACCCGGCCGCGTGGGTGCGCAGGCACTTTTACTTTGACATCCGAGGCTTCTTTTTCCTGCACCGCACGACCTACTTTGCCGATGAGGTGCTGGCGCACCTGGGCGGCCGGCCGTTCAGGCAGTTCGCGGCGCGACAGAAGCGCTTCGAGCGCTATCAGAGCGTCGGCTACAAGGATTTCAAGGCCGCCAACGCCGAGGTCGATCAGCTCTTCATCGAGAGCGTCCAGCGGCTCATCGCCGTCCGGGGCACGCCGCTCCTCCTCGCCCTCGCCGGGCCGACCGCGGCCGGCAAGACCGAGATTGTCGCCCGCCTGCGCAGCGCCTTGGCCGCACTGGGCAAGCAGGTGGCCGCCATCGAAATGGACAACTTTTTGACCGACCGCGACGGGCGCGAGGCGCGCAGCATCGGCTCGCTGGGCAGGGAGGCCATCCACTACCCGCTCTTTATGCAGAGCCTCGAAGAGATCAGCCGCGGGCGCAGGATCGCTACGCCGCGCTACGACTTTTACGATGCTACCTCGAGCCACGACGAGCACGGCCGGCTCAAGCCGGGCCGCACCCCCGTCGAGATCGAGCCCGCCGACATGGTCTTCATCGAGGGCAACTTTCCGTTCCTGCTCCCCGAGGCGGCACGTCTGATCGGCATCAAGGTGGTGTACCTTACGGATGACGCTGTGAGGATGAAGCGCAAGTGGAAACGCGACATCGACTATCGCAAGAAATACGAGCCGACGTACTTTCGCAACCGCTACTTCCGAGAGCAGTTCCTGATGGCCGAGCGCTGCTACCGGCCGCAGATGGCGATGTGCGACATGGTGGTCGACACCAGCGGCGCGGCGCTGTGGACGACGCCCGAGGTTGCCGCCATCCTGGGCGGACACTGATGCGGCCGTCGCCAGTCTCATGAAAGTGATCGCTTGGGTGGCTGTAGATGACTGACACAACAGTGGCATTGAGCGTACGTCGGGAGGTGGCCCAGCCTGTGACCACGTCCCTTTCGACGATGTGGGGCGTCGGACGCTTTGCGCCCTTTGCCGGGTTCTTTGCGGCGGGGTGGCAGCTCGGCTTCCGCGCCTTTGAGCTGAACCACCAACTCGATTCGGCCATGCTGCATGGGCTCGACCCGCGGCGCTACCCCATTGCCAGCGTGCACGAGCCCTGCCCGGCCGATATTTCGACCGCCGAGCTCAAGGCGCGCAACTGGCTCGCTTCCTCGTGTGACGAGGAGCAGCGGCGCCAGGGCGTGTTCGCCGTGCAGCGCAGCATCGACCTGGCGCGCGAGCTGGGGGCGGGGCTGGTCGTGGTGCACCCCGGGCAGGTCGATGTGGAAAGAGGGCTGGAGGACGAGCTGCGGTCGCTCTTCGATGCCGGCTTGGCGGCGACGCCGCAGTACGCCGAGGCAAAGGCGCGGCTGGTGACCCTGCGCGCCACGCAGGCCGGCGCCAACCTCGAGGCGGCGCGGCGCAGCCTGGCCGAGCTGGCCGAGTATGCCGAGCGCGCCGGCGTGCGCCTGGGCCTGGAGAACCGCTACCACTACCTCGATATCCCCCTGCTCAGCGAGATGGAGGCGCTCCTCGCCGAGCTGGACCCCGAGCGCGTCGGCTTTTGGTACGACGTGGGCCACGCGCAGACGCTCGACCGCCTGGGCTTTGACCGGCACGAGGATTGGCTGCGACGGCTGGCGGGGCGCATCGTCGGCGCGCACCTGCACGACGTCCGCGGCATCCACGATCACCTCGCCGCCGGCCTGGGCGAGGTCGACTGGGGCATGGTCGCGCCCTACCTGCCTGGCGCAGCGCTGCGCACCTGCGAGTTCCACAGCAGCAACACGCACGAGCAGGTGGCTGCAGGCGCCCGCCTGCTCGCCACACGCTTGTAGTACCGAAGAGCGGGTGCGGGGGAGACACCTGACACACCAGTCTCCATGGCGGGCAGGCGATTGGCAAAAACCCAGCCAGACGCCTGCCCATACCCGCGGGTGGGCCCCCCCTGCCGTTCCCCCGTCGCGGGGGAATTGGGCTGTCTTCGCCCGCACAGCCTCGCTCGCTTGCCACTTCTTGGCCGCACAGGATGCGGTCGGGCGCCCCAATTCCCCCGCGACGGGGGACGGGCAGCGAGGGGCCCCACCCTGCAGCAGGAGAAACCGTCTGTCGGCTGCGGCCCAGGCTGGGTCGGGTTTTTGCCAGAAGGCGGGCGCTGGCCACCCGCCATGGAAATTGGTGTGACAGGTGTCTCCCTCGCCTACGGTTCTGGGAGATGGCCGCTCGTCCTCCGTCGTTTGCGTCATGGCGCCGAATCTGGTATAGTGGGTTACAGAAGCAGTAACCATAACAGACAGAAGGGGCGCCCGAGGCATGGTCAAGCTGTTGATGACCTGGAATATACGTCCCGGCAAAGAGGAAGAGTACATCGAGTTCCTGACCCAAGAGTTCGCGCCCACCATCATGCGCCTGGGCATCCAGCCGACTGACGCCTGGCTCACCGTCTATGGTGAGGGCCCGCAGGTGCACGCCGGGGGCAGGGCGGCCGACCTGGAGACGATGGAGCGCATCCTCGCCGGCAAGGATTGGCTCAAGCTGGAGGCCAGGCTGCTCAGCCTGGTGGAGGACTATCAGCGCAAGATCGTGGTAGCCACCGACGGTTTTCAGGTGTAGAGCATCGTCGAGGTGTTGAGAGTGGCAGTTGTCAACGGATTGAACGGATTGGCCGCGGCGAGGCCAATCCGTTCAATCCGTTGACAACTGCCACTTCGGGGTTAGCTGTCCTTCTTCTCCGCCGTAGGCGCTTCCTTCTTCTCGGCCTTCTCGCCCTTGGCCTCGGGCTTGTCCTCGGCCTTTTCCTTGGGCGGCAGGGTAGCCGGCGAACCCGACCGGCTGTCGGTGCAATACCAGCCGGAACCCTTGAAGACGATGCCCACGGGGTGCAAGACTCGGTGTACCGGGCCATCGCACTCCGGACACGTCTTCAGCGGCTCGTCCGTCATCCGCTGCCAACGGTCAAAGTGGATGCCGCATGTTTCACATTCATACTCGTATGTGGGCATAATCATTCACCTCACCAGACAGGATCTGCGCCGCAGGGGCTTGTTCCCTTCATTGTACTCCTCTCGACCACGGCCTGCAAGTTCCCGTCAGCCTCCTCAGCCCTGCGACGCGCCGTTGATGACGATGACGCGGTAGGCTTCGGCGGCCGCCAGCCCGCGCGGCCGGCCTTCCTCCTCGGCCATGCCGCGGATCCACGCCTCCACGGGAAAGCCGCCCACCTGGCTCTGATGCGCCTGCAGGGCACGGATCTTGGTCTCGATGACCGGGGCGATATCGATCCACGTGTTGGGCTCGGGCGAGCCGTGGATGTAGACGGCCTGCACACGGTGCGGCTCGAGGCCCGCCGCCAGGAGCTCGGGAAAGATATAGCGCGTCTCGGCTGAGGGAAAGACCGCGTCGAGCGCGGCCGAGGCTGCGGCGCGGTGGTCGGGATGGTTGAGGTAGCCGCCGCCATAGAAGTGCACGGTCGGGTCGCCGGTGAGCACGACCTCGGGCCGGAAGCGGCGCATCTCGCGGGTCAGGTCGCAACGCAGCGCCAGCGTTGGCTCCAGCGTGCCGTCGGGGTGGTCGAGGACGACGACCTCCTGCACCCCCAGGATGGCTGCCGCCGCGCGCTGCTCGGCATCGCGCAGGCGCGCCAGCGCCCAGGGCGTCACGTCAGGGTCGTTCGAGCCGCGGTCGCCGCGGGTACAGACGACGTAGCACACGGCCGCACCCGCGGCAGCCCAGAGCGCCGCCGTGCCCGCCATGGTGAACTCGGCATCGTCGGGGTGGGCCACGATGACCATGGCCCGCTTGGGGGTGGATGAATCGGGCATGCGCCTCTCCCTCTCGAGAAAATCGCGCGCATTATAGGCCCGGCCGCGCCAGGCTGCAAAGAGTCGAGTTCCGGGGAGACACCTGACAGGTCTCCGGAGACCTGTCAGGTGTCTCCCCGGACCACCAACAACCTGCTGGATTGACAGGCGGCGTAGAGAATTGTAGAATCTCAGCGGGTTGGCCAACTTGCGCGCACACGACGGTAACCGGGCTCCGGGCTTTGCATCCCCCGGTGCGAGCCCCTTTTCGGGGTTTTGGAGACTGCTGATGCCCCACGCCACCATCCGCGGCTACCAGATGTACTATGAGGACCACGGGCAGGGCGAGCCGCTCGTCTTCTTACACGGGGGCATGGCCACGAGCGCCGATTTCGCGGCGCTCATCCCCACCTTTGCGGAGCGTTACCGCGTGCTGGCCAACGACCGCTGGGGCTATGGCCGCTCGAGCCGGCGCGATGGCTTTGCCCAGGGCTACCTCTGGCAAGACACGGCCGACACCGCGGCCTGGCTCGACGGTCTGAACGTCGGGCGGGTGCACGTCGTCGGCCACTCCGACGGCGGCTCGGCCGGGCTGCTGCTGGCGGTCACCCGGCCCGACTTGGTGCGCTCGCTGGTGGCCGTGGCCGCCCACACGCACTCCGAGCCGCGCACCATCGCCGGCCTGCAGCACCTGCAGCGCCTGGTGCGGACCTCGCCGGGTTACCGCGCCGCGCTCGAGCGCCACCTGGGCCCGGGCGGCGCGGCCATGGCCGAGGTGTGGTACGCCCACTGGCTCGACCCCACCCGCATCACCCTCGACATCCGCGCCGAGGTCAGCCGTGTGCGCTGCCCCACACTCGTCATCCAGGGCGAGGGCGACGAGTTCGCCACCCCCGCCCACGCCGAGGGTATCGCCAATGCCATCCCCGGCGCCGAGCTCTGGCTCATCCCCAACTGCCGGCATACGCCGCACCACGAATGTCGCCAGGCGTTCAGCGAGCGGGTGCTGGCGTTTCTGGCGCGGGCCCAGTAGTTCCTCTTCCGCGTCCTTGACAAGCCTCCCCCAAAGCCCTACAATCCTTTCATTCTGTTGACTGAGGGGATCGCTGCCATGGCAAACACACTCGGCCGTTTCTATGTGACCACACCCATCTACTATATGAACGCGCAGCCCCACCTGGGGCACGCCTACACGACGGTGCTGTGCGACGTCATGGCGCGCTACCACCGCCTGTGGGGCGACGATACCTACTTCCTCACCGGCTCCGATGAGCACGGCGACAAGATCGCCCAGGCGGCGCTGGCCTGCGGCGAGTCGCCCCAGGCCTTTGTCGATCGCCTCAGTGCCGCCTTCCGCGAGACCTGGGTGAGGCTGGGCATCTCTAGCGATGACTTTATCCGCACCACCGAGCCGCGGCACCAGGCGGTGGTGCAGCGCATCCTGCAAGAGATCTATGACCGCGGCGATATCTATTTCGGCTCCTACGGCGGCCAGTACTGCCTCGGCTGCGAGCGCTTCCTGACCGAGCGCGAACTGGTCGACGGCCGCTGCCCCGACCATGGCACCGAGCCCACGCGCATCGAAGAAAAGAACTATTTCTTCCGCATGGGCAAGTACCAGGATTGGCTCGTCGCCTACCTGACCGAGCACCCCGAGGTGCTGCAGCCCGAGCAGTACCGCGGTGAGGTGCTGGCCTTTTTGCGCTCGCCGCTGGAGGACCTCTGCATCTCGCGGCCCAAGAGCCGGCTGACCTGGGGCATCCCCTTGCCGTTCGATGAGGACTATGTGACCTACGTCTGGTTCGATGCGCTGATCAACTACATCTCGGCGCTGGGCTACCCCGAGGGCGAGCGTTACGCCCGCTATTGGCCGGTGTGCCACCACGTCACCGCCAAAGACATCCTCAAGCCGCACGCCATCTACTGGCCCACCATGCTCCATGCGGCGGGCATCCCCATGTACCACGCCCTGCGCGTGCACGGCTACTGGGGCGTCGACCAGGCCAAGATGAGCAAATCGCGCGGCAATGTGGTGCGCCCGCTGGAGCTCTCTGACAAGTACGGCGTCGACGCCTTCCGCTACTTTGTGATCCGCGAGATGACCTTCGGCCAGGACGCGAGCTTTAACGAGGAGGCGTTCGTCACGCGCTACAACGCCGAGCTGGCCAACGACCTGGGCAACCTGCTGAACCGCACGCTGCACATGGTCGGCCGCTACTGCGAGGGTATGATCCCGGCGCCGGCCGATGAGCCGGGCGCCGAGCGGCAGGCCTTCATCGAGCGCGCGCTGGCGACGCCGGCGCAGGTGCAGCGGGCCATCGAGCAGTGGAACCCGCAGGCGGCGGTGCTGACGACGCTGGAGCTGGTGCGCGCCGCCAACCTCTACCTCGAGCAGCGCGCGCCGTGGGCGGCCTTCAAGCGCGGCGACGTGGCCCAGGTCAACACTACGCTCTACGATGTGGCCGAGGCCCTGCGCTGGGTGGCGCTGCTCCTGCACCCGGTGATGCCGGGCAAGATGGCGGCGCTGTGGCAGGCGCTGGGGCAAGAGGGCACGCCGCGCTGGCCCGACGAGGTCGCCTGGGGCATCCTCCAGCCCGGCGCGGCCACCCGGCGCGGCGAGGTGCTCTTCCCGCGCCAGGAGTTGGCGCTCGACGAGGCCGCCAACCAGGCGTAGAACGAGGACCGGGGCACCGCAGAGACGCAGAGGGCGCAGAGACTCCCTTGAGGTTCTTCTCTGCGTCCTCTGACTTGATGCGGCGGGGCAACGTAGCCTAGCCCCTTGTGGGCGTCGTTCCTCCCTGCGGGCAGGCGGCGTCTTGTGCACCGGAGCCAGGCTGAATCGTCTTTCTAACGGCGATGATCGCGATAGTCGGCAGGCACTGGGCCGATCCGAAGAGGGACGACGCCCACAAGGGGCTAGGCTACGCCGTCTTTGTGACGCAGGGAGAAGCCTGAAGGCCGGCCGCGCAACCCGGCGAACGCCAGAGTCGTACTGCTTGTAGGCAATGGTGTCATTCAATGGAGGTTCATCCAATGGATCGCAAACGTTCGTCGGGTTTCGCGGTGGCGCTGCTCCTGATCCTGCTCGGGGTCTGGTTCCTGGCGGTGCAGTTCGTGCCCTCACTCCAGGCGTTCGCCGGCGGCGCGCGGGGCTGGCCGCTGGCCGTCGTGGGCGCCGGGGTGCTGCTGTTGGTCATCGGCCTGCTGACCGGCGCGACGGGCATGGCCGTGCCCGCCTGCATCGTGGGCGGCATCGGCGGGCTGCTCTACTGGCAGAACGCGACCGGCCGCTGGGGGAGTTGGGCCTATGCCTGGGCGCTGATCCCCGGCTTTGCGGGCGTGGGCCTGATCCTGGCGGGCCTGCTGCGCCTGAACTGGCGCCAGGTGCAGGCCGGCCTGTGGCAGGCCTTTATCAGCCTGGTGGTCTTTGGCATCTTTGGCTCCTTCTTTGGCGGGCTCGGCGTGTTGGGCCGCTACTGGCCGGCGCTGCTCATCCTTCTGGGCCTGGCGCTCATGGTGCGCGCCTTCTTGCGGCCGCAGCGCCACCCTGAAGCGGCTGAGGCCAAGGAGGCGTCGATCCCCCTCGGTGAGGCCGCACGCGCCCGCATCCGCATCAAGCACGGTGCTGGGCGGCTCGATGTACGCGCAGGCGCGGCGCCGGGTGAGTTGGCCGGTGGCAGCTTTGGCGGCGGCCTCGACTTTCGCAGCGAGCGCCAGGACGACCTGCTGGACGTGCAGATGCAGACGCCGGCACAGAACATCCCCGGCGCCACGCTGTGGGATTGGCAGGGCACCCTCGACTGGGCCTGTCGCCTGAGCGCTGAGGTGCCGTTGGAGCTCGATCTGGAGATCGGCGCCAACGAGGCGCGGCTCGACCTCCCGGAGCTGCGCGTGACCGGCCTCAAGGTCAAGACCGGCGCCAGCTCCACCACGATCACGCTGCCTGCAGCGGCCGGCTACACCCACGCCCGCGTCGAGGCCGGGGCGGCGGAGGTCAAGGTCCGCGTGCCCGCCGGTGTGGCCGCGCGCATTCACGTGGAGGGCGCCCTGGCGGGGGTCGATGTCGACAGCCTGCGCTTCCCCCAGGCCGGCGGCGTGTACCAGTCGGTCGACTATGACACCGCGGCCAACACGGTCGAAATCGACGTCAGCGCGGCGGTGGGCTCGGTCAGCGTGCGCTGATTGGCCCAATAGAACGGCTCCGTCCGGGCGCCCCGCTTCGCGCAGGGCCGGAACGGCGCCCTTATGGGGTGTATTTGACGGCTTGGCCTGGGGCTGGCCGCCCGCGGGCGGCCAGCCCCAGGCCAAGCCGTCAAATACACCCCTGCTCTAGAAGCTATCCAGCGGGCGGACCGCCGAATCCCAGATCAGCCACGGCGAACTTGGATCGTCCCTGACCAGGATAAAGACCTGGGTCAGTGTCCCTTCATCGTAGGGGGCGACGGCGTTGTCGTAATCCACCGTATAGTCGGCGTACACCACAATCATGTTCTCTGCGATGTACTCGTCAGTCCATCCCCGGCGCTGCGCCAGGTCGCTTCCGGAATACTGCGCCTTCATCACCTGCGTGACTCTCTCTGACACCTCGACCTTGTGCACCATCAGGCTGATGATGCCGAAGGTGCCATTGGCCTCCCTGGTAAACGCGCGCTGTTGTTCCTCGATGCGCGTCGAGACCCAGGCGTCAAAGTCGTTGTTCCTCTCTGCTTCAAGGCTCTTCTTGACCACAGCGACCGCATCGTTGCCGCTGCCCGGTGTGCTGCACGATACGATCCCTCCAACCAGCACGACACCCGCCAACAGCGCCAGGAGTGCGACAGTGCCGCGACGCCTGGCCTTCATGTTCAGGATGTTCCGGAATCGCTCTTCCATTGTCCTCACACCTCCGTAGAAGAACGTCGACAAGGCCGTCTGGTGCGTGTATTGGCGCTGCATGGCCGTGAGAATCACTTCGCTGTATCGCTTGCGGTCGTCGAACGATGTCCCTCTGGTCACTTGGTCGTCGCAGGCCAGCTCGAGATCCTTGCTGGCTTCTCGGACCATCAGGTAGACCAGCGGGTTGAACCAGTGGACGGCGTTGGCCACGAGGAGCAGCAGCTTGTACCAGAGATCGTGGCGCTTCAGGTGCACCAGCTCGTGTTTGAGGATGAAGGAGAGCTCCGCAGGGGCATACTCTTCATGAGGCAAGAGCAAGAGCGGCGTGACGAAGCCGATCATCAATGGGCCGGCCACCTTTTCGCTGACGAGGGGCACGATTGCGCGTACGATGCCCATCTCGCGGGAGAGCTGCTGCAACCGCCCGGTGACCTGGCTGTTGCTGACGGGGCGGCTCCAGCGCAGGGCCTGCTGTCTGAAGAGCCGGTAGCCGATGAGTTGATGCAGCAGAAAGAGCGAGAACCCGATCAGCCACAGCAGCGCAGCGACCTGGACCAGGGATACGGTGCGCCCGGCTTGCCCGGCAATCGACGCTGCTTGCGCGAAGGGTAAGCCCGGCACCGGCTGCAGGCCTTGAGGGATCGAGATCTGCGTCTCGGGCATGGCGATCTGTAGTGGAGCTTGCGGCAAGGGCAGGCCGAAGGGGAGCAGCAGGCGCAGCGCCAGAATTAGCCAGACCCAATACTTCCACCGGGCGCCGTAGACGCGGTCCAGCTTGAAAGAGAGCAGGGTCAGCGCCAGGATGATCGCGCCCGTCGCCAGCGATACCCCAATCAGGTTCGTCAGTATGCCGGCAAGCATCTCTAGTCCTCCCTCTCGAAGCTATCGAGCAGGCGGCGCAGCTCCACAAGGTCGTCCTTGTCGATGGCCCGACCGTCGTAGAGCGCGGTCACCAGGCTCTGGATAGAGTTGCCGTAGAGCTTTTCGAGGATGGTCCTGCCCTCGCTCTGCTTGTACTCATCCTCTCCAATGGCCGCCCGGTAGAGATTGTTGCGCCCCTGTTTCTCGCAGACCAGGAACCCCTTCTCGACGAGGCGTGCGAGCACTGTCATCAGGGTCGCCAGGGCCCAGGTGCGCTGCCCCTGGAGCTGCTCCAGAATGTAGGTCGAGTTGACCGGCGCTGCCGCCTTCCAGACGATGAGCATGATTTCCAGCTCGGCATCGGGCAGGCGCTTGAGTCTCCGGTCCATTGCGTTGCGGTCCTCCCTGGGAACATACCGTGATATCGCGATCTATGCCTATTATACAACTGTATAACTCGAAGTCAAAACCGACTATGGAGGTAGTGCACGAGCGGCGGCTCCGTTTTCAGTACGTGAGAGCGGGTGCTGGGGTGGGCAAAACCTAGGTCTTGCCCACCCCAGCACCCGCTCTCACGTACTACAAGCAGATAATCCCGACTACCTGGTGAATGGCAGTGCTTTCTGGTACTGCAGCGCGATGACCACCTTGCCGCTCTTGTCGATGTAGCCCCAGTTTCCGCGGGAGTCGGCCACCGCGGCCAGCCCTTGCGAGAAATCGCTGGATTCATAATACTGGGGCTGAACGACGAGGCTGCCGCTCTTGTCGATGTAGCCGACCTGCCCGCTGCGGTAGACCCGGCACAGGCCCTCGGAAAAGCCCCAGTCGGCCTGCACCTTCCAGTCCTCCTGGAAGGGGATGGCCACGTTGCCCTGCCCGTCGACAAAGCCGATGACGTCGGGCTTGTCCCACGTCCCATCGACGCCGGCCAATCCTTCAGAAAAGTTGTAGATGCGAAAGTATTCGCCCACGAACACCGTGGCGCCCGTCTTGTCGATTACGCCGGACACGAACCCACTCCCCGGCTCCATGGACCTTCTGACATTCGCCGCGGCCAGGCCGCCTCGGAAATCGCCCACGGGCCCGCAGAAAGTAGTCAGCGTATCCCCGAACGGGCTGCTCAGATCCGCCTTGGCCTCGATGGCGAACTGCCCGTGCTTGTCGATGTAGCCGCGGCCCAGCTCGCTCGTGCCCGGCTTGTGCTCGGCCGCCAGCTCGGCGCGGGCCAGGCCCTCCGAAAAGCTGTGCGCGGGGCCGCTGAAGAGCGGCGGGATGGCCATGTTGCCCGTCGTGTCGAGGAAGCCGTAGACGGAGTCGGCCTTGGGCTCTACCGCGGCCGACCCCTCGTGGAAGTCATATACCCGCGCGTACTGTGGCTCGGCGATGACCTTGCCCGTGCGGTCGATGAACCCGAACAGGTCGCCCGGGGTGCCGTTGTTGTCTTTGGCGACGGCCGCTATACCCTCGCTGAAACCGGAGGTGACGATCAGATCCTCGCGCACCCGCACGACCACCTGGTTGTGCTTGTCGATGAACGCCCAGTGGCGGTCTGGCAATGCGACCGGGGCCAGCCCCTCGCTGAAGCTGAACGCCTGCCGGTACTGCGGCGCGATCGCCCAGGCGCCGCTCTGGTCGATAAAGCCCCACTTGCCGCCCTTGAGCACCGCGGCCAGCGGCGTGTTTTCGTCGACAGGGATCGCCGGGGGCAGTGGCGCCTCCGTGGCTTTTTGCGGCTGGGCAACCTCCACCGTCTCCTCCGTGGCCTCGGGCTGCTCTTCGGACGCCTCAGGGCCAACGTCGGCCGGCATGGGGCGCGTGGCCGGGCCGGGGCCCGAGCAGCCGGCAAACGCCAACAGCAGGGCAACGCATAATGCCAACGACAAGGCCTTCATCGGTTTGTTCCTCCATGCAGCACGCAGCGCTATCGAGAGGGGTATGCGCCGGCTCGGAATCACCTTTCGTAGTAGTACACCTTGCCCATGACCATGTCGCCACAGGTGTACTCGACGCGGATCTCGAGCACCTTGTTCACCGGCGCTCCCCTCCTGACTTCCAGCTCCACGTAGCCTTGGTTGTCAAAGTCGCTGAGGCTAGAGATGTCGTAGCCGCCCCCACCCTTGGACTTGTCTGCGCCGACATAGAGGCCAAAACACGTGGACCCGTAGCTTTCGGGCGAGCCGGCATGCCAGGTCTTTTCTGTTGCCTGGCCGACATAGGTTTCTACGTGCTTGCCGTTGCAAGTAACGGGGACTTGTACCGTTGTTCCTGGTGTGATCGTGTCGGGAAGCGTCCAGCCTGTCGTGTAGGTGTTCTCGACGACCAGGTCGCCGTCCGCGATCTTGTGATAGAGCTCGGCCTGGAACTCGCCCAGCTTCCAGGTGTTGGTGTGAACGCCGCCCGGCGAGGTTGGATGATAGTTCTCAAGCCCCTCCTGCCAGCGGCCGTTCTCGTCCTGACAGATGTCGATCCAGTTCGTCAGCTTGAAGGGCGTGAGCGTGGTGTCGGCCGTAGCGGTCGGCTCCGCTGGGCTGGTGGGGCCGGCGCCCTTCGGGGCACTCGTCGCCGACGACGCCTTGCCGGTCGGGCGGGGGCTGCCGGCGACTGTGTCTGCGGGCGAGCCTCTGGGCCTTGCAGCCGCTGTGCAGCCTGCCAGAATACAGGCCAATAGGAGCGCCGGTAACAGTATGTTCCTCATCTGGGCCATCTCCATTTAGCATCCGGAGACGCTGACAAACAGCCTGGCATGGCGGCCAGGCCCGCATCCCCCGGCCATCTGGCCCTCGGCGTGGCTCTGTCGATGGGGATAGCCCATTATACGACCATTGCCTCTATAGTGCAAATTGCACACATGGTGGCTTGGCGGCCGGCCTCCGCGACAACAGGCTACTGGTCGCTAACCAAGAGCGACACCGTCTCGATGTGGTGCGTCTGCGGGAACATGTCGACCGGCTGCACCGTTTCGAGCCGGTAGCCGCGGTCGAGCAGTGTGCGCACGTCGCGGGCCAGGGTGCCGGGGTCGCACGAGACGTAGACGATGCGCCGCGGATGTTTGGCCGTGAGCGCTTGGAGCGCCCTGGGGGCCACGCCGGCGCGTGGCGGGTCGATGACGGCCACGTCGATGGCCTCGGGCAGTGTGGGCAGCACATCCTCCACCTCGCCCTCGATCACCCTGACGTTGCCGGCCTGTGAGGCGTTCTCGCGCGCGTCGGCCGCGGCCGAGGCGTTGGCCTCCACGATGATGGCTTGCGCGGCGTGCTCGGCCAGGTGCAGGCCAAAGGTGCCCACGCCGCCATAGGCGTCGAGCACGGTGTCGCTGGGCTGCACAGCGGCATACTCGAGCACCAGGCGCAGGAGCTGCTGCGCCTGCTCGGTGTTCACCTGGAAAAAGGAGCCCGCCGAGACCCTGAGCCGCTTGCCGCCGACCTCCTCGTGCAGGTGCGTGCTGCCGATGAGCGAGACGCCCGTGCCGTCGGGCAAGAGCAGTATGCAAGAGAGCGGCCGGTCTACCTCCAGCTCGGGCGCCTCGCCCTCGGCGGTCTCGAGGACGAGCATCTGCTCGCCGGTGCGGCGACCGGCGCGCAGGCTCACCCGCTCGAGGCCGGGGTAGTCGAGCTCCAGCTCGTCAAAGACCTCGGTCAGCTCGGGGCAGAGCAGGCGGCAACTGCCGATGGCCACCGGCCGCTCGGTGCCCGCGGCCATCAGGCAGAGGTGGCCCTCGTCGTCGACGGCGAACTGCATGTTGTTGCGGTAGGCCCAGGGGTTCTCCATGCCGATGGTGGGCAGCACTGGCGGCGCGCCGATCTTGCCGATGCGCTCCAGTTGCCCGCGCACGATCTCGCGCTTGAAGCGCAGTTGCGCCTCGTAGGCGATGTGCTGCCACTGGCAGCCGCCGCAGCGCTCATAGCTCTCGCAGGGCGGCGCTACCCGGTCGGGCGAGGGCGCAATCACCTCCAACAAGCGCGCCCGGGCATAGCGCGGCCGCTCTGCCACGATCTCAGCCAGCACCTCCTCGCCCGCGATGCCGCCGGGCACAAAGATGGCCTTGCCCTCGTGCCGCCCCACGGCGGCGCCACCGTAGGCCATGTCGTCGAGGTGCAGACGGACTTGCTTGTCGTTGCTCATGTCACGCTCCTTGCGAAGGAACTGAGGGAACTGGGGGAACTGGAGGAACTGAGGGGACGGGGAGAACGCCCCAACAAGTTGGGGAGTCCGGGTGCGACCCTTCAGCTCCCAGAGTTCCTCCAGTTCCGTCAGTTCCCTCAGTTTCTCAATCCCCAGACCAAAGCCACGATCGCCATCACCACCATCACCACCGTCACCGCCGCGAGCCCCGGCAACGCGACGGCCAGCAGCGCGCGTGGGCCGCCGAGCCGGCTGGCGGCGGCCCACGCGCGCAGATAGATGGCGGCACCCCACAGAAAGAGGACGGGGCGCGCGAGTCCCTCCAGCCCCGGCACGGCCAGCAGGGGGTCGAGCAGGTGCGGCAATGCGTAGAGGCTGGTGGCAGCGAGCATCTGGGCCGGGCCGGCGCGGCCGCCGAGCGCCCTGGCAGCGGCACAGACGGCGAGGGTGTAGGGCAACCAGAGGGCCAGGCGCCGGTAGGGCGCCGTCGTGGCCAGTTGCAGCCCCTGCAGGGCACAGCCGGCCTCGTGGCCGAGGGGCCGAGGCAGCCCGGCCAGGTTGCCCCGCAGTTCGAGCGCCGCGGCCACGGTGCGCACCAGTTCGTGCTGGGCGTCGGGCGCCAGGGGGGTGCGGCTGAGCCAGCCCGCCAGGTCCGCGACGGCGCGCTGCTCGGCAGGGCCGGGCGGCGGGCGGTGCAGGCAGGCCCCTGCTGCGGCGGCACCGCCGGCGAGCCCGCCGAGGAGCGAAGCCAACGCCAGCAGCGCCAGCCCCCAGGCCAGTGCGCCCTGCGTCGCGCTCCAGCGCCGCAGGGCCGCCGCGTCGAGCCGCAGTGCGCTCCAGGCCGTCACGACCATGGCGCCCATCAGCCCACGCCTCTGCTGGCGAGCTGCAGCGCGGCAAGGGCCAGGCTTGCGGCCCCCAAGAGCAGAGCGGCCGCAGCCGCAGCCCAGAAGGCGCGCCAGCCATCCAGGCCGTGGGCCGCGCGCAGCGCCTGGAAGCGCGCCGCCAGCACCCAGGCCTCGATGCCGGCCGCGGCCAGGCCCAGCGGCGACACGAGCGGCATGAGCAGCACAACCCGCGGCACCTCGGCCAGCGCTGTGCAGGCCAGCGTCTCGGCCAGGCTGCCGCAGCCGCCCAGCAGCCGCGCGGCCCGCTGCGCCAGCAGCCCGTAAGCGAGCCAATTGAGCGCCAGGGCCAGCGGCGTCGTGAGCAGGCGCGCCAGGCCCGGCTGCGGCGCTGCCAGCCACCCCAGCAGCGCACAGTGTAGCCAGGTGGTGGGCCACGGGCTCAGCCGCTGCAGCGCAGGCAGGCGCGCCAGCCCGGCCCGCAGCACGCGCGCCAGTTCGTCGCCGCGCGGTGCGGCGCCCGCGGCGACGACCGCCCCCGCGGCGCCGGCCAGCCCCAGGCCCACGCCCAGCGCTAGCAGCAATAAGGTCCCGTCGTAGAGCGCCCGGGGCCTCGCCTTCATCCTATAGTAGGCATCCCCATCGAACAGGAGCGCCTGCGGCACCAACCGCAGCAGCGCTGAGATGCTTGACAAACCCACCTCCTGGAAGAGGGGTTTTGGGGTGGTTGGCGGCACGCACCTCGAACCCCTGCCTAAGCCCAGATTCCACACTCGAATGATACAGGTGAATGTGTCTGGCGTAAAGCCGGTTCTGGAGCGACCGGCGCGCAACAGCAGGGAGGGGCATGATGCCCGGCTCGCGCGGTACCCTGGCCCTGGGATTTGGAGAATTGCGCGGATGATTCTACAATCTGTCGTCACTCTCCAGGTCAGGAGGCCCGATGTCAGCCGTGCTCGATCTGCTCGCCCGCAATCCCCTGTTCGCTGTGCTGCAGCCAAGCGACCGTCTGGCGCTGGCCCAGGAGGCCGTTGGCCGCCGCTACGAAGGGGGCGAGCCGGTCGTGCAGTGTGGCGACGTCTGGCCGTATCTGCTGCTGGTCGAGGAGGGCCGCGTCGCTGCCGCGGCCGATGCCGCCTCGGGCGAGACCTTTTTGCTCACCATGCTCGAGCCGGGCGACCTCTTCTGGGGGCAGGCCTTTTTCCGTGAGGGCGCGCCCATGGTGGTGCGCCTGGTGGCGAGCGATGCGAGTCTCCTCTACTTGTGGCCGCGCGACCGGCTGCTGCCGCTGCTGCTGGAGAACCCGCCCGCCCTGTGGGAGCTGGCGCGCCTGGTGGCCGGCCGCCTCGAATGGTCTGGCCCCATCCTCGACGCGGCCGATTTCCAGCCCATCGCCGCCCGGCTGGCGCGCCTGTTGCTCAGCCGCTCGGCCAGGGCCGACGACGGCCGCGTGTCGGGCGACCTGACCCTCGCCGAGATGGCCTCCTGGACGCGCACCACCTCCGACGTGGTCTGCCGCATGCTCTACCGCTTCTCCGACCAGGGGCTGATCCGCCTCGTGCGCGCCGGGCTCTTTGTGCTCGACCGCGATGGCCTGGCGCGCATGGCCCAGTGGGGATAGTAATCCTGGGGGGGGCGGTGCCGCCGACCCAGGCGCCGACCCCCCCCGCCCCCCCTCCAGGATTCAGGGCAAGCTTACGTATGAATGATCCCATCCATCAACCTGATGCCGGCAATCCTGTCGCGCGTGATCTGCTCGCCTGGTTCGCCCAGGCGCGGCGCGACCTGCCCTGGCGCCACACCCGCGACCCCTACCGCATCTGGGTCGCCGAGATCATGTTGGCGCAGACCCAGGTAGCCAGGGTGCTGGGCTACTATGAGCGCTTTCTCGAGCGCTTTCCCAGCGTGGCCGCGCTGGCGGCGGCGCCGCTGGGCGAGGTACTCAAGGCCTGGGAGGGACTGGGCTACTATGCCCGCGCGCGCCACCTGCACCGTGCGGCGCAAGAGATCATGGCGCGCCACGGCGGCCGCTTCCCCGAGGATCCTGCGGCGGTGCGTGCGCTGCCGGGAGTGGGTGCCTACAGCGCCGCGGCCATCTTGAGCATTGCCTTCGGCCGCGACGAGGCCGCGCTCGACGGCAACGTGCGCCGCGTGCTGGCGCGTCTCTTCTGCCTGCCGGCGCCCGGCGAGGCCGCGCTGCGCGCCCTGGCGGCAGGCCTGCTGCCCCACGGCCGGGCCGGCGATTTCAACCAGGCGATGATGGACCTGGGCGCCACCGTGTGCACGCCGCGGCGGCCGGGCTGCGATGCCTGCCCGCTCGCCGCGCACTGCCGCGCCCACGCCGAGGGCAGAGAGGCCGGGTTCCCTGCGCCGCGGCCACGCCGTGCCCTGCCCCACTATGACGTCTGTGCGGCGGTGATCGAGCACGAGGGCCGCCTGCTCATTGCCCAGCGCCCTGCCGAGGGGCTGCTCGGCGGCCTGTGGGAGTTCCCTGGTGGCAAGGTGGAGCCGGGGGAGACGCTCGAGGATTGCCTGCGGCGCGAGATCCGTGAGGAGCTGGCGGTGGAGATCGCGGTCGGCGCGCCTGTCGCCACCGTCGAGCATGCCTACACCCACCTGCGCATCACGCTGCACGCCTTCCGCTGCCGCCTGCTCAGTGGCGAGCCGCAGGCGGTCGCCGCGGCCAGCCGGCGCTGGGTGCGCCCCGGCGAGCTCGAGCGCTATGCCTTCTCTGCGGCCGACCGCCAAGTTATCGCCGCGCTACGATAGCCCCGGACTCCCGAACTTGATCGGGCCACCGCAATTTCAACTATGGGCGCAATTGGACTATAATATCCAAGAAATCCCTGGGAGGTTATCTCATGCCCTCTTCAACGCGTTCGTTTTCGGAACGCGTCCGGCGTAATCATGCCCTCGAACATGCCACCCTACACGTCCTGGCGCGCGATCTGCCCAATCTGAGCCTGGTCGGCCGCAGCGATTGGCGCGGCTTTTTGCTCTATGGTGAAGTGCCGACCGATGCCCTGAAACGGGCTGTACGAGAGGCCCATCAGCGCCTCGAGGCCGGCCAGAAGGCGCTGGCCGTCCACCCGCGCTGTGGTACCAACCTGGCCGTCGCGGTCGTCCTCAGCGGCGCCGCGATGATGCTGGGGATGCTGGCCGGCACCGGTGACCGTCGCCGGCGCTGGCCGGTGACGCTTGCGGCCCTGGCCGGCGCGCTGACCCTGGCCCGCCCGCTGGGTCCCGAAGTGCAGCGGCGCATGACCACCGACCCCGACATGGCCGGCGTGGCCATCGGCCCGATCACGGCGACGGGGCGGGGCATGCGCCAGGTGCACCGGGTGGAAATCGAACACACCAAGTAGTTCTGCCACGGTGCTTGGCGCTTCAGGCTGCCGGCAACTGCAGACGCTCCGGGCAACTGCCGGCTACGATATTCCGTGTCCACCCGGCCCCCGCCCGGAGGGGGTGTGTTTGGTGGGCCGGCTGAGCCCTGGCCGCCTGCGGGCGGCCAGGGCTCAGCCGGCCCACCAAACACACCCCCTCAAAAAGGTTCCGTTCCGGCCTTGCGCGGAGCGCGACACCCGGATACTACCCCTTTTCGGGCAGGTGCGCCTGTCACCGAGATGCCGGTTTGCAGATCGACGGATCGCTTGCCGCCGGAGGCCTGTGTATGTGGTACGTCTTTCACGGAGAGGATGAGCTCTCGCGTTCGGAGGCCATCCTGCAACTGAAGCACAAGATGGACCCCGTGGTGGGCGAGCTGAACACGACGACCCTCGACGGGCGTGGCCTGGCGCTGGGCGAGCTGCGCGCCGCCTGCGATGCGGTGCCGTTCATGAGCCGGGTGCGCCTGGTGATTGTGAGCGATCTGGCCTCGTCGCGGATCCCCGGCAAGCCGGCGCGGCGCAAGCGCGCCGAACCCGCCGCCAACGATGATCTGTGGCGCGACCTGGGCGCCTACCTGCCGCAGCTCCCCGAGAGCACGCGCCTGGTGCTCAGCGAGGCGCAGACCCTGCCCGAGACCCATCGGCTGCTGGGCCTGGGCCGCGAGCACGGCGGCCACGTGCGCGCCTTTGCCGTGCCGGTGGGCGCCGGGCTCGAGCAGTGGGTACGCCGCCGCGCCGAGGCCAAGGGCGTCGCCATCGCGCCCTCGGCGTTGACCCTGCTCGCCACCTACATCGGCTCGAACCTGCGTCTGCTCGACCAGGAGCTGGAAAAGCTTGCCGCCTACCTGGGCGGCAGCGGCACCATCAGCCGCGACGACGTGGAGCGCCTGGTCAGCTCGGTGCAGGAGGCGAATATCTTTCACATGGTCGACGCCCTGGGCAGCCGCGATGGGCGCCGCGCGCTGCAACTGCTGCGCCGTTTGCTCGACGAAGACGCGGCCCCGCTCTACCTGCTGACGATGATCACGCGCCAGTTTCGCCTGCTCTTGCAGGCGCGCGAGCTCGACGCCCAGGGCGTGCCCGCGGCCGACATGGCTCGGCACATGCAAGTGCCCCCGTTTGTGGCCAAAAAGTGCCTGCAGCAGGCACTGAGCTTTCGCCCCGCCGAGCTGCGCACCATCATGGCCCAACTCCTCGACATCGACGTCGGCATCAAAACCGGCCGGGCCGCCGGCCCCCTCGCCCTCGACCTCTTTGTCGTGCGCTGGGCCGGGCGCTAGATAGGGCAGAACAAACGGCCCGCGCAGCGGCGCTCACGTGAGCGCCGCTGCGCGGGCCGTTTGTTCTGCCCTATCTAGCGCCGAGCTTTGTGCGAGCGCTTTTGCCGCGGGGCCTTGGCGGGCTGCGCTTCCTCGGCCGGCTCGGGCGCCTCTTCGACAATCTCTCGCCCCGCCAGCGCCGCGGCGAGCGCCTTGTGGCTGCGGCTCGACAACGCCGGCCGCGCCTCCGCCATTTCGCGCACTTTGGCCTTTAGCTCGTCGGCCAGCAGGGCTGGGAACTCGGGGTCCTCGGCCGTAAGCTTGACCCTGCCCGAGTGAAAGACGACGAGCCCCTCGATGGGCAGGGCCGCCACTTCGTCGCCCAGCTTGGCCACGGCCTGCGCCGTCGCCGCCATGCTGCGCCGCAGGTTAGCCGCTGGGTTGCCGAGTGGCGTATTGCCAAAGAGCACACGCAGCCGCTGCCAGAGCGGCCCGTGCCGCCAGTGCCTGCCGCGCACCGCCACCCAGCCCTGCTGATCCTGCGCTTGGATGGCGATGAGGCCGCTGGGCGTCAGCAGCAGGTGTTCGGCAGGGTAAAAGTAGTGATAGGCCACGTAGCGGCTATCGAGGCCCTTGAGTAGCTTGTCGAGCACCATGTCGGGGCGGGGCGGCTTGACGTAGCGGTTGCCCATCTGCACCGAGACCATGGCCACGACAAAGCCCACCAGCAGGAGCCCCCAGGAGACCAGCGTCAACACCGGGTCGTTGCGGGTCGAGAGCAGGAGCGAGACGACCAACAGCCCCATGCCCACGAGGCTCCCCCGCTGGGTGAATTTGACTCGCTTCTTGATCAGTTCGTCGTTACGGACCACGCGCATGATTCAGACCTACTTTCGCTGTGAGCAGGGAACTGACGGGCTGCGTGGGGCACGAAATCCACGAAAGGGCACGAAAGGCAGCGCCTCTTTTTCGTGTCCTTTCGTGCCCTTTCGTGGATTTCGTGCCCGCTGCGCCTCCAGTTCCTTCAGTTCCCTTCTTCTTCCGCTGCGCCGCCGGCTGCCTGCACGCCGCTGCGGATGGCGTCGAGCACCTTGCTCTCGATGGCGACCTTGGCCACGCGCAGTGCGCTCTTGACGGCCTTGGCGTTGGAGCGGCCGTGGCCCACAATGACGATGCCGTTGACGCCCAGCAAGGCGGCGCCGCCGTACTCGCTATAGTCGAGCGCGCGCTTGACCGCGCGGAAGGCCGGCTTGGCCAACAGCGCGCCCGCCATCGCCACGGGGCGCGCCTTGATCTCGCGCTCCAGCACTTCGAGGATCATCGCCGCCACGCCTTCGGAGATTTTGACGATGACGTTGCCCGTAAAGCCGTCGGTCACGATCACGTCGGCCAGGCCAGCGGGCACGTCCTTGCCCTCCACGTTGCCGACAAAGTTCAGCCCGCTCGCCTTGAGCAGGGGCGTGGTCTCTTGCACCAGGCTATTGCCCTTGCCCTCCTCCTCGCCGTTGGAGACGAGGCCCACACGCGGGTTGGCGATGCCCAGCACGCGCTCGGCATAGACGCTGCCCATGACGGCAAACTGCAGCAGGTACTCGGGCTTGCAGTCGGCATTGGCGCCCAGGTCGATGAGAAAGGCCGGCCCCTTGACCGTCGGGAAGACGCTGGAGAGCGCCGGGCGCTTGATGCCTTTGAGGCGGCCCAGGTGGAAGAGGGCCACGGCCAGGGCGCCGCCCGAGTTGCCCATGGTCACAAAGGCATCGGCCTCGCCCTGCCGCACCAGTTGCATGCCCACGACCATCGAAGAGTCGCGCTTGGCCTTGGCCACCAGCGCCGGGTGCTCATCCATCTCGATCACCTGGCTGGCGTGCACGATAGGCAACTGCAGACCCGCCGTGTCGTGCTTGGCCAGCTCGGGCTCGATCGCCTCGCGCCGGCCGGCCAGGACCACCTCCACGCCAAACTCGCGGGCCGCCTGCACGCCGCCATCCACCACCGCCGCCGGCGCGTAATCGCCGCCCATCGCGTCGAGGACGATTCTCATGTTTCCCTCCGAGGCTTGTGCCCATCCAGATAATGGCAGCGGCGGCTCCCACGCCGCCGGAACCGTGGACAATGAGAGCGCTTGACCGTGGCATTATACCATAGGCGGCCACTGCCTCACAACTGCCGGCCGCCGGTGGGCATATCCCACGCGTGCGGGCAATCCCGGTGAAGGCCATCACCTGCTCCGCTGCCGCCTGGCGCTCACCGGGAAGGGGGTTTGATGGACCGGCGAGGTCTGGCTGCCGACCCGCGGGTCGGCAGCCAGACCTCGCCGGTCCATCAAACCCCCCAATAAAGGGATCCTTTCCGGGTCTGTGCGAAGCGTAGCGCCCGGATGGCACGCCTCAGGTGCGAGTCGTCTGGACGACCTGCCCAAAGTAGGCCACGGTCTCTTCGAGGCCGCGCTCCAGGCCCATCTCGGCCTGCCAGCCCAGCATCTCGCGCGCCTTGGCCGGGTTGAAGTAGTGCAGGCGCACGTCGCCGGGGCGCTTGGGCGCGCGTGTGATCGGCACGCGCACGCCCACGATCTCCGTCAGGCGCTCGTAGAGCTCGTTGACCGACGTGGGCTGGCCGCTGCCCAGGCAGTAGACCTGATTCTTCTCCCGCTCCAGCGCCAGCACGTTGGCGCGCGCAATGTCGCCGACGTAGACGTAATCCTTGCGCTGCTCGCCGTCCCAATCGATGCGCACCGGCTCGCCCACCAGCATGCGGTGGGTAAAGATGGCCACCACCCCCGCCTCGCCCATGGGGTCCTGCCGCGGGCCGTAGACGTTGGCGTAGCGCAGGATGGTATAATCGAGGCCGAAGGAGTCGTGCCACACGCGCGTGTAGAACTCACCGGCCAGCTTGGTGATGCCGTAGGCCGACTCGGGGTTTTGCGGCGAGCGCTCGTCGAGCGGCAAGTCCTGGGGGGTGCCGTAGGTCGCCGCCGAAGAGATGTAGATACAGTGCTGCACCTGCGACTGTGAGCAGTGGCGCAGCACGTTGATCAGGCCCAGCACGTTGACCTGGGCATCGAGGGTGGGGTCGTCCATCGAGATCTTGACCGAGGCCTGGGCGGCATGGTGGTTGACCACCTGTGGCCGGAAAGCGGCAAAGACCTCGCCCAGGGCCTCGCCGCGGATGTCGAGCTCGTAGAGGTGTGCCTGTGGGGGCACGTGCTCGCGTCGCCCGCCGCCCACCAGGCTAAGGTTATCGACCACCGCCACCTCGTGCCCCGCGGCCAGGTAGGCGTCGACCACGTGCGAGCCGATAAAGCCCGCGCCCCCCGTGACGAGAATCCTCATGCCACGCCCTCCACACAAAAGTTCTGCCAACGGGCTGCCGCCCGGCCTGGGTCCGAGGGTTTGGAGAGGGATTGTCTGGCGGGGCAGCGTGGGCCGCCCACAAGCGGCCCACGCTGCCCCGCCAGACAATCCCTCTCCAAACCCCTTCTGGGGTACTATGCCAGAGGATTGTAGGTGCGGGGGAGGAGATGGTCAAGCCGCATGCGCGTGGCGAGCGGCTGAAGCCCTTCGTGCCCTACTCCGCGGCAGGGAGCTCGATGTGGAAGGTGGCGCCGCCGGCGGGGTTGTTGGTGGCCCAGATGCGGCCGCCGTGCGCGCGCACGATGCTGCGGCACACCGAGAGCACCAGCCCACCCTCCTTGGCGACCAGGAAGGGCTCAAAGATGCCGTCGAGCAGGTCGGGCGGGATGCCGGGGCCATCGTCGCTGACGCTGAGGCGCACGCCTGCCCCAGCGGCGGCGTGGATGCCGAGCTTGCTCGCCCCTGGGTGGCCGACGATGGCCCGGCGTGCCTGCGCGATCAGGTTCACCAGCACCTGTGTCAGTTGCAGCCGGTCGCCGCGCACCGGGGGCAGCCCCGCTGCGACTTGTACGGAGGGCGCGATGCCGCTCTGCGCCAGCGCCGCGCCCTCGGTCGCCAGGGCGTCGTGCACGAGGCTCTCGATGGCGATGCGCGTCGGCGCCATGGGCTGCTCGCGGGCAAAGGCCAACAGGTCGCGCACGACCTGGGCCGAGCGCCGCGCCGCGCGATCGATGCGCTCCAGGTCGGGCTGCAGTTCGTCGGGCGCGGCGGCCAGCAGTATCTGCGCATAGCCCGAGATAATGGCCAGGGGGTTGTTCAGCTCGTGGGCCACCCCGGCGACGACGCGCTTGAGCGCCTGATCGTCATCAACCGGCCGGCCCAGGGCCAGGCCGAGCAGCCCGGCCAGCAGGCCGAGCGCGTCGCGCTGCACGGGGGTCAGGCGGGGCCTGGAGAGGGGCACGAGCAGGATGGCTGAGAGGCCGCCCGCGGCGTGCACCGGCCAGAGGGCCAGCGGAGCGCTGCCGGTGAGGAGTGGCGCCGCGGGGATGCAGGCGTGGCGCCGGCCGCGGGCCAGGGCCTGGCGCAGGGCTTCGACGTGCGCCCCGGGCAGCACGTGGGGGAGTGACGTGCCGGCCGAGGGCTGTGCCAGCGCAAAGGAGCCGCCCAGCGCGGCGCGATAGAGGCTGGCCGGCAGGGGCGCGCATGCCACGCGAGTTGCCTCGCGCAGGATGAGGTCGATCGCCGCGTCGGCACGGCTCGCCGCGAGCGCCTCGTTGATAGCCTGGAGCCGCCGCAAGGCAGGCGCTCGCCTGTCGCCTGTGCCCCACGTGCGCCTTGATGGGCGCCTCGTTTGGCCGGCCATGCTTACCTCAATAGGCATTGCGGTCGTGCAGGACAGCAAACAGCGTGCGTATCAGGATCTTGATATCGAGGAGCAGCGACCAGTTCTCGACATAGTAGAGGTCGTACTTGGTCCGCTCGACGATGGAAGTATCGCCGCGCAAGCCGTTGACCTGGGCCCAGCCGGTGAGCCCGGCCTTGGCCCGGTGGCGGTCCATGTAGCCCGGCACCACCTGGCGGAACTGCTCGACGAAGACCGGCCGCTCGGGCCGTGGCCCCACCAGGCTCATATCGCCCAGCAGCACGTTGATGAGCTGCGGCAGCTCGTCGATGGAGCTGCGCCGCAGCAAGTTGCCCAGGCGGGTCTTGCGCGGGTCATCGCGGGTAGCCCAGACGGCCCCCGTCTGGTCCTCGGCGCCCACGCGCATCGAGCGGAATTTCAGCACAGGGAAGGGCCGGGCGTCGAGGCCCATGCGCACCTGGCTATAGAAGACGGGGCCCGGCGAGTCCATCTTGATCAGCAGCGCGATGAACATGAACAGCGGCGAGAGGACGATGAGCATGATGGTGCTGCCGACCACGTCCATGCCGCGTTTGAGCGCCAGGCGCCAGCCGCGCAGCGCCACATCGCGCACGGTGAGCATGGGCAGGCCGTTCAGGTCGCTGATGCTCAGCTCGCTGGCGATGATCTGGAACACGTCGGGGAAGACCCGGACCAGCACCCGCTCATGCTCGCACTCGTAGATCAGATTGAGCATCTCCTCGTGCGAGGCCTCGGGCAGGGCGATCACGACCTCGTCGACCTTTTCGCTGCGGATGAGCTGCTTCAGGGCCGCCTTGGGGCCCAACACCGGCAGCCCGGCGGCGCTGCGCCGCCCCGGCGTGTCATCGGCAAAGCCCACCACCTCGTAGCCGAGGCGGGGCGTCTGCCGGATGCGCTCGGCGATCATGCGGCCCACATCGCCGGCGCCGACGACGAGCACCCGATCGGGATGGCGCGCGCGCGCCCAGGCCTGCCAGGCGCCGGTGAACAGGCGGCCGATGGTGATGGTAATGACGGCAAAGGCGGCAAAGTAGAAGACCATCAGGCGCGGATAGTCGAGCTCTTTGTAGAGGAGCGAGGTGAACGCCGTGGCTACCATGGTGCCGATCGAGACCGCCGCCAGGATGGTGTAGAACTGGTCGATGCGCGATACGCCGCGGGGTTGGTGATAGAGGCGGTAGAACACAAAGGTGCACAGCATGCTGATGACCTGGATCACCATCATGCTGCTATAGCCCGAGAGCTGGGGGGCCATATTGGGGGCCGGTGGGTAGTTGGTGACCTTGCGCAGCTCATAGGCAGCGATGAACGCCAACAGGACCATGGCGGCGTCGACCACGGCCGTGATCAGGGGGAACCACGGATTGTGCTTAGTGCGCATGGTGCATGTGCCCCTCTACGCCGAGGCCACTCGCCGCCGCCCAACCGGGCGCAGTGCGTTGCGCAACAGGGCGAGCGTCCCCAGGGTGACGATACCGAGGTAGATGAGCCAGTTCACCAGAAAGAAGGTGCGGGCGCGATAGTGCTTGTTGTGGAACAGGGCCATGGCCTCGTAGAAATGGACGATAGACGCGGCGCTCCGCTGCCGGCTGGCGGCGCCCTTGTAATGCAGCACGGTCACCGCCGGGTTGTAGTAGACCTTGTAGCCGCGCTCTTTGATGCGGTAACAGAGGTCGATATCTTCGCCATACATGAAAAAGCGCTCGTCGAGGAGGCCCACCTCCTCGAGCACGGCCCCGCGCATCAGCATGAACGCGCCTACCAGGCTATCGACCTCGGCCAGTTGGCCAGGGTCCAGGTAGCCCAGGTTGTAGCGCCCAAAGCGCGGGTGGCGTGGAAAGAGGCGCGACAGGCCTGACAGCCGGTAGAAGGCGCTCTCGGGCGATGGGAACGAGCGCCGGCAGGCCCGGTCGAGGCTGCCATCTTGCCGCACCAACTTGGGCCCGGCCGCGCCGGCCTCGGGGTAGGCCTCCATGAAGGCCAGCATCTGCGCCAGGGCCTCGGGCTCGAGCAGCGTATCGGGGTTCAAGAGCAGCGCATAGCGCGGCGCCACGCCTCCGGCAAAACCGGCTGCCCGCAGCCCCACATTGTTCGCCGTGGCGTAGCCCGAGTTCGTGGCCTGCTCCGTCACGAGGACGTTGGGGAACTCGGCGCGCACCATGGCAGCGCTGCCGTCGCTCGAGTGGTTGTCGACCACGTACACGGCACAGCGGCCCTCGATGCGGCTGGCCTGGATGCTCGCCAGACAGTCACGCAAGAGGTCCCGGGTGTTATAGTTGACAATGACGATTGCCAGATCTGCGGCGCCCTGGTCCGAGGTAGAGTTCTCCATGCAGGCATTCTAATACAAACACTTCTGAGGGTCAATTTGCTGATACCCTGCGTTTGTAGTGAGGGAGGGCGTGTCGGGTACGCCGCCCTGGCTCGTAGTGAGTGGGTGGCCCGCGCTCTTTGACCCGCGGCGCCACCCGTCGCATACTGGGGGCGCGCGGCGAAGGCGCCGGGCTCGCAGAGTGTACACATACATGCCAGGCATCGCTGAAGAAGGGGGACACCCATGAACCTCAAGCATCGCAGTTGTGTGCTGCTGGCCGCTTTGGCGCTGGCCGCGCTGCTCGCCGGCTGCACTGCCGCCCCGGCACCCACGACTGCCGTACCGCCACTCGCAACCGCCACCCCGTCGCTCGCGCTACCGCCGAGCCCGACCCCGCTCCCCACGCAGGCGGTGGCGCCCACCCCGGCGAGCGCTGCACCCACGCCATTGCCGGGGGGCGAATCGCTGGCTGCGCTGCGTGAGGATGTCGTGCTCCTTGGCGATGGCTGGGGCGCCGGGGCGCAGCAGGTGCTGTCGCTGGGGTCGGCGAGCAGCGTGGCCTTGCGCGACGGCCGACTGGCTTATGTCGTGGGGCGCAGCATGCTGCTGGCCGATCTGCGCGGGGCTGTGCCGCAGCGGCTGTCGGATGCGCCGCCGGCCTTTCTGCTGGGGCCCGACCTGGTGTGGACTGAGGATGGCGAGGCCCTGCTGACGGTGGCCGACCGCGAGGATGCGGCGGCCGCCGCGACCGGCCGCAACATCGACATCGGTGTCGTCACTCTGGCCGACGGCACCTGGCGCCCCGGCATCACGCTGGCCGATTGCTCGGGCGCGACCATCCTGCGCGCCGAGCGCGCCCGCGGGCCGCTGTTCGTGGTGGCCTGGGGACTCGAGCCGGCCTTCACCAAGGTTCTGCGCTACGACCTGGCCAGCGGCAGCCTGATCGCCGCCCTGCCCATCGCCGGTCAGGGCGAGATCGCACCCTCCGCCGGCGGCCGGCTCGCCGCCACTACCCTCTTCGATACCGGCACGGGGCTGACGAGCATCCTGGTCTACGACCTGACGCTCGATGCGGCACCGCTGCGCGCGCAGTTGCCATTGCCCGCTGGGAGCTGCGCCGCCGGGCTGACCTGGTCGCCCGATGGGCGGCGTCTGAGCTATCTCTTGCGCGAGGGGAGCTCGCCCACCGTAGGGCCGGGCCGCGGCCTGGGCATCTGGGTGTGGGACCTGGAGACGGGGGAGGCCGCCAAGCTGGCCGACGCGGAGGACGCCGGGGCCGGCCCCGTCATCTGGACGCCCGACGGCCGCCACGTCATTTGCCGCCAGGTCGACGCAGCCGGCGCCGGCGCCTACTATGCCTGCGATATCGACGGTGGCAGTGCGCGCCTGCTGCCGCTCGACCCGACCAGCCGGGTGCTGGGGTGGGTCAAGTAGCAGGCCGGGGTGTATCGCAGGGTGGTATCGGGGAGACACCTGACAGGTCTTCGGAGACCTGTCAGGTGTCTCCCCGATACGAACGGCAGTTGCCCCGGCCTCGTTTGGATGCTATCATCTGGGTAGAGGCTGCCATCACATCGGCAGTAGGAGGCAGTGAGATGTCGGCGATCAGCCAAGAGTTGCTCGCCCAGGTGACGGCAATCCTCCCCTTCAGCCGTGAGGATCCTTTGTACAAGGGCGTGGCCTCGGCCCTGACGGAGCGCCTCCTCGAATTGAAGAGAGCCGATGGCCAGTTTGCCGGGAAGTATGGTTCTATTGCCAGGCTCGAGGAGAGGATCAAGGCCGAGGGCGTGCCGCCCGACGACCACGCATTGTATGACGATCTCCTTCAATGGCGTGCGATCGGCCACGAGACCTCGGAACTGATGCGCCTGCTGCGTGCCCTATGATCTGGCACCGCATCGCCGGCGACAGACTGCGAGACAGCGGGCTATTCCGCGACGTCTGCGTGCATGGCGCCAAAGTGCGCGCCACGCTGGATCCAGCCTGCTTTGTCGACGTTCCCTATGATCCCACCACGGGCAGCTACTCGTATGCACTGATCGATCTGCGGCTCCCATGGCCGGGCGACAAGCGGCTTCTTGGCTGGGACGACTATCCTCACGAAGGCATCACCGAGATCGAAGCACTGCCTGGGTATCCACATCATTTCCAGCGCCGCGCAGCCGACGGCGCCTGGGTCTACGAGCCCTCGCCGATGCGCGGTGAGATCGGCAGCGACATGGACTTTCTGATCCAGGCCATCTGCGCCTATCTGCAGTCGAGTTGCCGGTGCGCCTGGTCACATGCTGGTAGTACCGGAGAGCGGGCGGCTGGCGGACACCTGACAGGTCTCCCGAGACCTGTCAGGTGTCCGCCAGTCGCCCGCTCTCCGGTACTACGAACGGCAGTATCACAGTAGCTCTCTCAGCTTTTTCGCCGCCGCCATGCCCATCCCCGGCACGGCAGCCAATTCCTCAACCGTTGCCGCGCGGATGGCGTCGAGCGAGCCGAACCTGGCGAGCAGCGCTTTGCGCCGCTTGGGGCCGATGCCGGGGATTTCCTCGAGCTGCGAGGCCATGCTTTTGGCCTCGTGTACCTTGTGGTGCAGACGTACGGCGAAGCGGTGCGCCTCGTCGCGGATGCGCTGCAGGAGGAAGAGGGCTTCGGAGTCGCGCGGCAGGCGCAGGGGCTCCTCGCGGCTGGGCAGGTAGAGCTCTTCTTCCTTCTTGGCCAGGCCGGCCACGGCGATGTGCCCCAGCCCCGCCTCGGCCAGCACCTCGCGGGCCACGTTGAGCTGGCCCAGGCCGCCGTCGACGATGACCAGGCTGGGCAGCACGCTCCAGCTATCGGCCTTGGTGCCCGCGCTGGCCGGCTGGGCGCGACGGAAGCGGCGGCGCAGCACCTCGCGCATCATGCTGAAATCGTCGGGCCCGGGCACGGCCTTGATGCGAAAGTGGCGATAGTCGCCCTTGCGCGGCAGCCCCTTGGCAAAGACGACCATCGACCCCGTGGCCGACACGCCCTGGATATTGGAGATATCGTAGCACTCGATGCGTGCCGGCGGCTCGCTGAGGCCCAGTGCGAGCTGCAGCTCGGCCAGGGCGGCGGAGTAGCGCGTCTCCTCGCGCTCCCACTGGGCGCGCAGGTTGGCCAGCGTCTCGGTGGCGTTCTCGGCGGCCATCTGCACCAGCTCGCGCTTGGGCCCGCTGCGCGGCACCCGCAGGGTTACCTTGGTGCCCCGTTTGGTGTGCAGCCACTCCTCGATCACGAGCCACTCGTCGATGCGCCGCGGCAGCACAATCTCGGGCGGCACATAGGCCGCCTCAGCGTAGAACTGTTTGACGAAGGATGCCATGATCTCGGCGTCGGCCTCGTCGTGCGTGCCCGAGAGGACGAAATAGTCGCGCCCGATGAGTTTGCCGCCGCGCACGAAAAAGATCTGCACGCAGGCCTGGCCGTCTTCGCGGGCAAAGGCGATGACGTCCTGGTCGCTCAGGCTCGCCGAGACGACGCGCTGCCGCTCGATCACCGCCTCCACGGCGGCTACCTGGTCGCGCAGTGCCGCGGCCTGCTCGAAATCGAGCGCCTCGGCCGCCGCCGCCATGCGTTTCCTCAGGCTCTCGAGGATCTGGCCCTGCCGGCCCTCCAGGAAGAGGGCGATCTGTGCCATCAGCTCGCGGTACTGCTCGCGGCTGATCGCGCCGGTGCAAGGGGCGGGGCAGCGGCCGATGTGGTAGTAGAGGCAGGCGCGCTTGTCGCTGCCGGTGATCTCGCGTTTGCAGAGGATGTAGGGAAAGATATGGCGCACCAGCTCCAGCGTCGTGCGCACCGCTTTCGCATTGGTAAAGGGGCCAAAGTAGCGCGCGCCATCGGCGAGCATGCGCCGGGTGACGGTGAGGCGCGGATAGTCCTCCTGCATGCTGATCTTGATATAGGGGTAGCGCTTGTCGTCCTTCAGGCGCACGTTGTAGCGCGGCCGGTGCTTCTTGATCAGGTTGCATTCGAGGATCAGCGCCTCGAGCTCCGAGCCGGCGATGATGTACTCGAGGTCGGCAATCTCGGCGACCAGGCGCTGCACCTTGGGCTCGTGCGCGTGAGGCGTGTGAAAGTAGGAGCGCACGCGGTTGCGCAGGTTGATCGCCTTGCCCACATAGATGATCTTGCCCGTGACGTCTTTCATGATGTAGACGCCCGGCTTGGTGGGCAGAGTCTGCAGTTTGAGGTCCAACGCCGGGCGTCCCGGCGCCAGGTGTCTCTCCGCCATTGCCGCCTGCTTCCATCTGGAGTCGTTATGACTATTATACCACATTCTGGAAGCAGTGGAGGAAACGAGAACGCGGGAGCGCGAAGGACGCGAAGGGGCGCACTAGTGTCCTTCGTGCTCCAGAATCATCGCCGCTTCTCGACCAACTCGCGTGGGCCGCGGCCCGAGCGCGCCCAGCGGGGCTCGACCTCCCAGAAGGCATAGACCTCTTGCTCGCCTTCGAGCGAGATCTCATCGGGTGCGCGGAACCCGTAGGCCTGCTGGCAGGCGAGCTTGGCCGGCAGCCGCACGGTGACCTGGCGCTGCTCATGGTCGATCTGCTTGACCACGGCCATGGGCACCAGCACCCACTGCTGCAGGCCCGCGTTGTCGGTGTAGCGCACGGCGGCAAACTCGACGTGGAAGAGCGGCAGGCCGCGATCGATGGCGCGGCGGTCAGCATCGAGGAGGATCTCCTCGACGCGCCCCATTGGCTGGCCGTCGCTGCCGAGCATGAGGTAGCCGCGCACGTCGAGGCCCGGTTCCTCCAGTTGGTGATCCGTCTTGCTCAGTGGGATCAGCGGCATTGGCTCGCTGCCCACTTCGGTGATCTCGACGTTCTGCACGCGCTCACCACGGTTGAGCGGGATTTCGCCCATCGTGCACTGCACCTCCCCTAGTCTCTATCCTGCGGCAGAGTCTCATCCCAATCGCGCAGGTAAAAGCCCTCCCGGTCCTGGTCGAGGATCTTGAGCTTGGGCCGACGGTTCGCGCGGATGGTGGCCCGTGGGTAGGTGAAGCGGTTGACCTCGTGGCCCTTATGATCGAAGAGGAGGGCTGTATCGCTGCGGTTGCTCCAGACGTGCTGCTGCGTCCAGACCAGGTCACGATCCGAGGCTGGTTGGGCCTGCTCGCCGCTCAAGACGCGCACCTGCCCGCCTGGCGGCACAGTCGTCCCGTCGGGGAACTGGAATACCTCCTCGCCATGCAGGCTGACCAGGGCCCAGCCCGTCAATGGCTGGTCGAGCTCACCGCGGTTGGTGATGACGACGGACTCTGTCAGGCCGCCGGCCTGCACATCGTCGATCACCAGGTCGGCGCCGGGCGTCTCACGCATCATCGTGGGCCTTGAGCCCCGCACACTGCTCACCGTGAGCCTCCTCCTGTCAGACGTAGGGCTTGGCGCGCTGCTTATGCTCGTTGAGCTGGCGTTCGAGCTCGATCACCGCCAAGTGCACGGCATGCTCGGGGGTCGAAGCCTCTCCCCTGGCCAGCATCTGATCGCCTGGCATTGCCAGGTCGACCAGGGCGTCGGTCCAGCGGTGATTGCGCTGATTCTTGCTCAAGGCCACGCGGATCAAGATGGTCTCTTCGGGGATGCCGGTCAGGAACTTGTCCAGTTTGCCAATCTTTTCCGCGACCTCTTGCTTGACGCGCTCCGTCAGTTCCATGTCGATGCCGACGATTTGATAGCCCATGCCTACCCTCCCATGGCTGGCGCTGTTTCGCCCCGCTGCCGTCTGGCTCTGAGCCGGGAAGGGGGTTTTGGCGGTCCGTCCGGCGCCGTCGGCCTCGCGAGGCCGACGGCGCCGGACGGACCGCCAAAACCCCGCCCTGATGGGTCCGAACCGGGCAAGTGCGGAGCGTGAAGCCCGGTTACCGGGCAGGGCCGCTCCGACAGGCTATCTGAGGGCAGCAAGTTCTGTGCCATTCGGGGCGGCGCGCCATGGCATGGCAATTGCTGGGGGCAAGCGACTGTGGCGGGTGAGGCAGCTTGTATGGAGCGTGGGCCGGGGCCATGCAGCGGTTACGCCAGCGTCTTGGTGACCTGGTCCGACGGGCCGGCCATGCCGCGGCCGGCATCAACCGGCGCCTTGGCGGCATCCCGGCACTGCTGAAAGATACCTTCGACAGCTACAACGCGCACGACGGCACCCTGGTTTCGGCAGCCATAGCGTACTATTTCTTCTTCACGCTCTTCCCATTGGCCCTGGCGCTGATCGCCATCGGCAGCCTGTTTCTCCAGGCCGAGCAGGCCAAGATGCAGGTCACTGCTGTTCTTGTGCGGGTGATCCCCGTCGCGCCCGAGATCATCGTCGGCGTCATCGACCAGGTTGTGACCCAGGCCGGGGCGATCGGTATCCTGGCGACGCTGAGCTTCGTCTATGGCGCCTCGGGGCTCTTTGGCCTGCTGCTGACGGTGATCAACCGCATCTGGGCCTGCGTAGGGGTGCGGCCCTCCTACGTTCAGCGGCTGCTGGCCATTGGCCTTGTTTTCGGTTTTGCCGTCGTCGTCTTCCTGGTCAGCCTGGCCACCACGGCCTTTGAGGCGCTGAGCTTCACGGGCCTGACGGGCGAGGCGGCGGCGGCCGTGAATAGAGGCGTCTCTGTGGTGGGCTCGGTGTTCATCATCGGCGGGCTCTTCCTGGTGCTGTTCTGGCAGCTCCCGGCCACCCGCGTGCGCTTTGCCGATGCCTGGCCGGCTGCGGTGGCGACGGCGGTGGTCTGGGAGGCGGCGCGCGAGCTCTATGGCTGGTATCTGTCGCGCTTTACTCGCTATACGGTGGTGTACGGCTCGCTCGCGGCTATCATAGGCCTGCTGGCCTGGTTCTACCTGGTCGGCTTTATGATCCAGCTCGGGGTCGAGCTGTCGGCGCAGGTCGCGAACCGGCGCGGCCGCGGCCCGGCTCAGTGCGAACGGCCAAGGCCGCGCGGCTAAAGCCGCTACTACAGAGGGAGGGAGACCAGTATGGGTGAGTTGACAATCGGGAAACTGCGCGGCTTGCAGCAGTTGGCCAACGACCGTGGCGTCTTTGCCATGGTGGCGCTCGATCACCGGGGCTCGCTGCAGGCGGCGCTCAACCCGCAGGCGCCGGGCCAGGTGCCTTACGAGGCGCTGGTCGACCTCAAGGTGCTCCTTGTCCGTGCGCTGGCGCCGCACGCCAGCGCCCTGCTGCTCGACCCCGTCTATGGGGCGGCGCAGGCCATCGGCCAGGGGGCGCTGCCCGGCGATGTGGGGCTGATCGTGAGCCTGGAGGCCTCGGGCTACGAGGGCGACGGGCCCGAGCGGCGCACGGCACTGCTGCCCGGCTGGGATGTGGCCAAGGTCAAACGCATGGGTGCCGCGGCGGCCAAACTGCTGCTCTATTACCATCCGGCAGCGGCCACGGCGCCGGTGCAGGAGGAGCTGACTCGCCACGTGGCCCATGCCTGCAGCGCCCACGATATCCCTTTCCTTCTCGAGCCCATGTCGTACGCTCTGGACCCGGCAGCGCCCAAAGGCTCGGCTGCCTTTGCCCGGCGGCGTCCTGCCATCGTGCACGATAGCGCCCTGCGGCTGGTGCCTTTGGGGGTTGACGTGCTCAAGGCCGAGTTCCCCTCCGACTTGGAGTACGAGACGCCCGAGCAGGCGCTGGATCACTGCCGGCGGCTGACCGGCGCCATCAACGTGCCCTGGGTGCTGCTCTCGGCTGCGGCCGACTATGACTTGTTCCGCCGCCAGGTCGAGATTGCCTGCCGCGGCGGCGCTTCCGGCTTCCTGGCCGGGCGCGCCATCTGGCAGGAGATTACGCGGCTGCGGCGCCAGGAGTGGGACGAATTCGCCGCCACCGTCGCCGTTGCGCGCCTGCAGGAGCTCGTCGCCATCGCCGACGCCCAGGCGCGCCCATACCGGCCAGTGCTTCCCGTGCGACAGGGTTGGTTCGAGGCCTATGGCGCGGAGCCCGTGTTCGCCGCGCTGGCCGATTAGCCAACTGGCACGCTTCTTGCTGGTCCTGCTGGTGACGGCGCCGCCGGCGATATCCGGAAAGGAGGGGCCTGCCATGCGTTTCGGCATCGTGGGCTGGATTATCTTGGGAGGTCTCGCCGGCTGGATTGCCAGCCTGATTACCGGCACCCGTGCCCGCTACGGGGTCCTGCTCGATATCGTCGTCGGCATCCTGGGCGCGTTCGTGGGTGGGCTGATCTTGCACGCGCTCGGAGGCGTCGGCGTGACAGGCCTGAACGTATGGAGCCTGCTGGTGGCCGTCACAGGATCGGTCGTTCTGCTCTGGATCTTGAATGCAATCAGGGGAAGAGGAGCGGGTCTTCGCCCCTAACCGACAATGAGGAGAGGTGAAGTAAAAGTGGAGAGGTCACAGGAGCGTGCGGGAATGGGCATGGGTCCGTATCCCCAGCCAGGCATGACGGGCCCTGGCCCGATGACCACGCCAGTTGGCCCGCGCTACACGGCCACAGAGATTGTCACCGAGCGCCGCTTCCGGCCCGGCTGGTGGCTTTCGGCCTTTGCTTTTGGCGCTGCTGTGGGCAGTGTTCTCGGGCTGCTTTTTGCGCCGCGCAAGGGCAGCGAGATCCGCGAGATGCTGGCTGAGAACGTCGGCGGTGCCGGCGTGTCGGCGGAGTGGCGCACGAGGGTGAACCGCGCCATCTCCAGCGGCAAGGCACGGCCGTCGGACCTGGCCATGCAGGCCGAGCGCGAGTTGGAAGACCTGCGCGGACAGGCCGTCAGCCGGCTTGGCGATGCCAAGCTCCGCGCCAAGATCATGCAAAAGCAGGCAGAGTTGCGCTATCTGCAGGGCAAGGAAAAAGTCCGTCATCTCTAGTGGTGGTCGAGCGCACTGATTGGGATGGGTGTAGCCCCTTGTGGGCGTCGGGGCCCATCAGAACCAGTGCGGCGAACCACTGGCGTGCTGTGCGCCTGGCTACAGCGAGCATATCAGAGCTCTGAGACGTGAAGAGCGGTGGAAGGGATCACTTCCACCGCTCTTCTCTGGTATGCAGGCGGCGTTCGGCTATGCTTGGGCCCATTGGACGTGTGTCTGCGCGTGGCATGTTCCTGTGCGGCACACCAGGTCACCGACAGTCTGCAGCAGTGTATCCAGATCGAAAGGCTTGGCCACATAGCCCTGGACGGGCAACCCGGCAGCGACCTTGGCCAGGTGAGGCACGGCCGAGATGAGGACCACTGGCAACCCAGCCAGCTCGGCATCGCTGCGCAGTGCCTGCAAAAGCTCTTCGCCTCGCACCTCAGGAAAGACCAGATCCAACAGCACCAGGTCGGGCCGCGTCTGGCGTACGGCCGCGATCGTACGCGGCGCAGCGAGCACGCGCGTGCTGTAGCCTGCGGCCGAGAGCAGGTCGCTCAGGCATTCGGCCGTGACGGCATCGTCCTCGACAATCAGAATCAGAAGCTCGCGTGTCATGTGATTCCCTCATTCAGAGCCGGCCCCACGCGGGGCGACGCCAGGGCAGCGTACTGCGCGCTGGCGGGTAGGCTCAGAGTCGACACATACAGTGCTATGGGCGCAATCGGAGAGAGGATGGGTGTAGGCGGCGGGATTATAGCACGGGGCTTGCGCAGATGTCAATGCTGTTGAGACACCTGACACACCGATTCCCCTGGCGGGTGGCCAGCGCCTGCTTTCTGGCAAGAACTCGGTCCAGCTCGCGCCGCGGCATGGGCAGGCCTCTGCCGGGGTCTTTGCCAATCGCCTTCCTGCCATGGAAATCGGTGTGTCAGGTGTCTCAACGGCAGTGCGTGGCGAGAAAGCGCTCCACTTCCTGCCGCGTGGGGATGCCGGCCCGGCCGCCGGGTTGGGTGGCCTTGAGCGCCGCTGTGGCCGCGGCTACGCTGATCGCTCGCTCGACGCCCTCGCCCAGCGCGATGCAGGCCGCGTAGGCGCCATGGAAGACATCGCCGCAGCCGGTGGTATCGACCACGGCGACCCGGAAGGCAGGCTGATGGCGCACCTCGCCGCCACGCTCGGCGTACCACACCCCTTGCTCGCCGGCGGTGATGGCGCAGCAGGCGCGCCCCGAATGGGCCAGGGCACGCACCACGGCCATGGGGTCGCTCTCGCCGGTCAGCCGGCGGCCGAACTCGATGCTGGCCACCAGGTGGTCCACCCGGGCGAGGAGTGCAGCCGCGCCAGGTGCCCGCTCATCTTCGATATCACTCACCACCGGGATGCCGTGCCGGTGCGCCAGCTCGGCGGCACGCAGGCCCCCGGCCGCATTGGTGTGATCGACAAAGAGCACGCGCGCGGCGCCGATGAGCTCGTCGGTCATCGCTTCGGGTAGCCGCTCGGCCACGCCCGCCCGCGAGAAGAAGATGGTGCGCTGGGCGGTGGCACGCTCGACGAGCACCACCGACTGGGTGGGCCGTGCGCCGGGTTGGAAGAGCACCGGTGCGCAGTCGACACCCTCCCGTTCGAGCTCGTCGAGCGCAGAGCGTGAGAGCTCGTCGCGCCCGAGGACGCCGCAGTAGGCCGCGCGGGCGCCGCTGCGCGCCGCCGCTACCAACGCCGTGCCAGTTAGCCCGCCGCCCTGGCGCCGGCGCAGCACGACCTCCACTTTGCCGCCATACGGCGGATACTGCTCGACGTACAGCAGCTCGTCGACCGAAACCACGCCAAAGCCCAACACATCCCAGCGTTTTTCCATGCCGTGATTATACCCCGGCCTCAGTGGCCGGCGAAATGTCTGCGCCGGGTCGTGGTCTCAGGCTGATGGCTGGGTCCAGCAACCTGTCGGAGTGCAACGCCCTGGGCTCAGCGCCGGGGAGACACCTGACAGGTCTCCGGAGACCTGTCAGGTGTCTCCCCGGCAGGGGGGATGCGAAGCGCCACAGCCGGTTGCTGTTCTAGGCTTGACCGGGTGTGACTGGCAGGCTAATATGGCCACGCCGGGTGGTATGTACATCGCCGGCCGGCGCGGAGAGTGCGCGTGACGCTCAAGGGGTACGTAGGCTCGCCCGATCAGCACCCTGGCTGGGGGCTGGGCGACCTGATCATCCTGGTTGGCGTCTTGGTGCTGATCTTTGGGGCGTTGCGCCTGGCTTTTGGGGCGCCAGCCGCCATCCGCGGCCCGGCCATCGACCTGGCGCCCCAGGCCCTGCCCTACTATACCGCGCTCTCGGTGGGGCGCATGTTCGCCGCCTATCTGCTGTCGCTCTTTTTCGCTCTGGCCTATGGCTATGCGGCGGCCCGCTACCGTATGGCCGAGCGCGGGCTGATCCCGCTGCTTGATGTGTTGCAGAGCGTGCCCATCCTCTCCTTCCTGCCCGTGGCCCTGCTCAGCCTGAGCGCTATCCTCCCCGAGAGCGTTGCCGTGGAACTGGCGTCGATCTTTCTCATCTTCACCAGCATGGCCTGGAACCTGGCCTTCAGCGCCTACCAGTCGTTTTCCACCGTGCCCAAGGACCTGACCGAGGCCTCGGCCATTTTCCAGCTTCACCCCTGGCTGCGCTTCCGGTTGGTCGACCTGCCCTTCGCCATGCGCTCACTGGTGTGGAACAGCATGCTGAGCTGGGCCGGCGGCTGGTTCTTCCTCATGGCTGCCGAGACCTTTTCGGTGGCGCAGCGCGATTTTCGCCTGCCGGGCCTGGGCTCGTACCTGCAGGCGGCGGCGCACGCCGGCGATAGCTCGGCGGTGGCCTGGGGACTGGCGGCTCTGGTGGTGACCGTCGTGGGCCTCGACCAACTCCTCTGGCGGCCGGCGCTGGCCTGGGCCGAACGCTTTCGCATCGAGCTGGTCGAGGCTGAGGATGTGACGCGCTCCTGGCTCTACGATGTCGTTTCGCGCGCCTGGGTGGTCGAGTGGGCGCTGACCCGCTTCTGGGGGCCGCTGGGCGATGCTTTCGACGCCGCCCTGGCGCGTCTGCAGCCCGAGCGCGGGCCGCAGCGGGCCTCGCCGGCGCGCCGCCGCTTCGGCTGGGCGGTGGCCGGCCTGGTCATTGCCGGCCTGGGCTACGGCACCATCCAGGCCGTGGGCTTTTTGGCGCAGGTGCCGCTGGCCGAGTGGGGCACCATCGGCCTGGCCGCGGCGGCCACGGCGGCGCGTGTGACCATCGCCATCGTCGTCGCCGGGCTCTGGACGGTGCCCGCCGGCGTGGCCATGGGCACCAACCCACGCATCTCCAGGATCGCTCAGCCCGCGGCCCAGGTAGTGGCCTCGATCCCGGCCACGGCGCTTTTTCCGGTGTTTGTGGTGGGGTTGCTCAGCGTCGCCGGGGGGCTGAACATCGCCGCCGTGCTGCTGATGCTCTTGGGCACGCAGTGGTACGTGCTCTTCAACGTCCTGGCCGGGGCCTCGTCGATCCCGCGCGACCTGTACGATACCTCCGAGATGCTGGGCCTTGACACCCGCTTGCGCTGGACGACGCTGATCCTGCCTGCGCTCTATCCCTACCTCGTCACAGGGTTGATTACCGCCAGCGGCGGGGCGTGGAACGCGAGCATTGTGGCCGAGTATGTGGTCGTAGGCGGGCAGACGTACCAGGTGCTGGGCATTGGCGCCGTCATTGCGTCGGCCACCGAGCGCGGCGACTATGCCGTGCTCTTTGCCGCCACCGTGGTGCTGATTGTCGTCGTCGTCGCCATCAACCGCCTGCTCTGGCGCCGGCTCTACGCGCGGGCATCAGAGCGTTTTCGCTTCGACTAGCAGGCCGTCGGAGGGCCAACTCATCGCCCTGGGCGTCTTGGTAACAGCCGGGTGCTCTGCTCCGCTGACACCCGGCCCTGGGCCAGGAGGGGGTTTGGGCGGGTTGGTTGGCCCTGCCGGCTGCCCCTGGCGCGCCAGGGGCAGCCGGCAGGGCCAACCAACCCGCCCAAACCCCACCTTACGGTTCGGAACCGGGCTTGTGCGCAGCGTCAAAGCCGGTTGCCGGCTAGGCTGATCTTGTCCGACTGAAGGGGGCGCTGAACCGTGTGAGCGCGCGTGATACCTTGGTCGAGGTCCGCGACGTCAGCAAGGTCTTTGGGCGCGAGCCCAGGCGCTTTGTCGCCCTCGAAGGGGTGAACCTGACGATCCGCGAGGGCGATTTCGTAGGCCTGCTCGGGCCGTCGGGCTCGGGCAAGTCGACTCTGCTGCGCATCATCGCCGGCCTGACGCCGCCCAGCTCGGGTGAGGTGCGCTACCGCGGCGAGCCGTTGGTGGGCGTCAATCCCCATGCCACCATCGTCTTTCAGACCTTTGCCCTCTTTCCCTGGCTGACGGTGCTGCAGAACGTGGAGGTGGCCCTGCGTGCCCGCGGCATGCCCGAGGCCGAGCGCCGGCCGCGCGCCCTGCAGCTGATCGACCTGGTGGGCCTCGACGGCTTTGAGAGCGCCTATCCGCGCGAGCTCTCGGGCGGCATGCGCCAGAAGGTTGGTTTTGCGCGCGCCATGGCCGTAGAGCCCGAGCTGCTCTGCCTCGACGAGCCCTTTAGCGCCCTCGACGTGCTGTCGGCCGAGGCGCTGCGCGGCGAGCTCCTCGAGCTCTGGCTCGGCCGGCACATCCCCACCCAGGCCATCCTGATGGTGACGCACAATATCGAAGAGGCTGTCTTCATGGCCGACCGCATCGTCGTCATGGATACGGGCCCCGGGCGCATCATCGGTGAGGAGCGCGTCGGCCTGAAACACCCGCGCCACCGCAAGGCGGCCGCCTTCCAGGCGCAGGTCGACCGCATCTATGCCCTCATCACCGGCGAGACGCCCCCGCCCGCGGCCGTGCTGGGCACTGCGCCCGGGCAGCCCGGGCCCAAGGTGCCGCTACCCCGTGCCGATCTCAACGCTGTGGCGGGCCTGACCGAGGAGGTGCTGGAGGAAGGCGGGCGCGCCGAGCTGTTTCGCTTGGCCGATGCGCTGAGCTTCGAGCTCGACGACCTGCTGCCGGTGGTGGATGCTATGGAAATGCTCAGCTTTGGGCGCACCGAGCGCGGTGATCTCGTCATCACCCCCCTGGGCGAGACCTTTGCCAGGGCCTCGATCCTGGCGCGCAAGGAGATCGTCGCCGCGCGCGCCCTGCGCCTGCCCACCATCCGCTGGATCTATGAGCTGCTGCAGGGCGACGAGGATCACCGCCTGCCCTACGACCGTTTTCTGCAGCGCCTGGCCGCCGATTTCGGCGAGTATGCCGACGAGCAGCTCGACACGGCCATCAGCTGGGCGCGCTTTGCCGAGCTCTTTGCCTTCGACGATGCCACTGGCGAGCTGTTCATCGAAGAGCCGGTGTCTGTACCTTCATAGCATCTTCCTCAAGATTCAGAACCCCACGGCGCAGCCGTCTTTGCGCGGGTCCGAGCCGCCCTGCAGGACGCCGGACTCGGGGTCGATGCGGATGATCTGGCCGCCGCCCATGGTGGCGGGCGCCGCGTTGGTGGTGACGCTGTGGCCGAGCTTTTCCAGGCCGAGGCGGGCCATATGGCTCAGCCCGGCCTCAAAGGCCACCTCGTTGCCCTCGACCCAGCGGAAACGCGGGGCATCGAGCGCCTGCTGCACGTCCATGCCCCAGTCGAGCAGGTTGCCGAGCACCTGCACCTGCCCCTGCGGCTGCATGTAGCCGCCCATGACGCCAAAGCTGAGCACGAGCTGCTGGCCCGCCAAGAGCAGCGCCGGGATGATGGTGTGGTAGGGGCGCTTGCCCGGGGCAACGCAATTGGGGTGCGCCGGGTCGAGCGCAAAGAGGGCGCCGCGGTTCTGCAGGGCGATGCCCGTCCCCGGCACCACCAGCCCCGAGCCAAAGCCCTCGTAGAGGCTGCTGATGAACGAGACGGCGTTGCGCGCCTCGTCGACCACTGTCAGGTACACCGTGTCGGCGTGCGCGCCGGGCAGGCCGGGCGCGTAGCTCGGGTTCGCCTGGCGCGGGTCGAGCAGCGCGCGGCGGCGGGCGAGGTAGCCCGGTTCGAGCAGGCCGTCGGCCGGCACGGCAGCATGGCAGGGGTCGGCTACATAGCGCAGGGCATCGGCAAAGGCCAGCTTGATGGCTTCGATCTGCAGATGCAGGGTATCGGCAAAGCCCCACCTCATGCTGCCGAGATCAGAGCCTTCGAGGATGCCCAGCGCCTGCAGCGCGGCGATTCCCTGGCCGTTGGGCGGGCACTCGAGCAGGCGGTGGCCGCGGTAGGTGACCTCGATAGGCGTCTCCCAGGTGGGGGTATGGGCCGTCAGGTCCTCGGCTGTGAGCAGCCCGCCTTTGGCCTGCACGTAGGCGGTGATGCGCTGCGCCAGCTCGCCCCGGTAGAGGGCGGCGCTGCCCTCGGCGGCAAGCTGCTCGAGGGTGCGCGCCAGGTCGGGCTGGCGGAAGACCTGGCCGATGCGCGGCGCCTTGCCCTGCACCAGGTAGGTGGCCGCCGCGCCGTTATCCTGGCGCAGCTTGCCCGAGAGCTGTGCCCACTGTCGGCCGATCACCTCGCTCACGGGATAGCCCTCGCGGGCGTAGCCGATCGCCGGCGCCAGCGCCTCGGCCAGCGAGCGCGTGCCGTGCGCCTGCAGCAGGGCCTCCCAGGCGCTCACCGCGCCGGGCACCGTCACCGTGAGCGGCCCGCTCGAGGGGATGCGCCCGCGGCGGCAGAGGGCGGCCATGCGCTCGGCCGTGGCTGCCAGGGGCGCGCGGCCCGAGGCGTTGAGCGCGCGCACCCGGCCCTCCTTGGCCAGGTACAGCAGGGCAAAGGCGTCGCCACCCACGCCGGTCGACATGGGCTCGACGACGCCCAGCACCGCCGCCGCCGTCACCGCCGCATCGATGGCGTTGCCGCCCTCCTGCAGCACCCGCAGCCCCGCCTGCGCCGCCAACGGCTGGCTCGTGGCCACCATGCCACGGTTGGCCATGACGACAGAGCGATGGGAATGGAACGCCCAGGCCATGGTGCCTCACCTCCATCTTTTGCATTCCTCAACATGTTGCAGAATAGGCGCTATGGCCGTGCTCGTCAAAGTGCTGGTAGTGAGGGAGAGAGGGGGCCGGTGCAGCACCCCGCTGGGTGCTGCACCGGCCCCCTCTCTCCCTCACTACGAACAGGCCCAACGCGCACTCCATATGGCCTATCCGAAAAGTCACGTAGCCTAGGGCCTTGTGCCCCTCAGGAACGCCCACAAGGGGCTATGCTACGGCTTTTCCGATAGGCTCATAGTGTGGACCGGCCGCGGAATGGGAGTACAATAGGCACACAAACCGGATCTGAGGGAGGAAGCTGTGTTCCAGGGTATCGCTATCAACGCCGACGACAACGCCATCGACGGCGATTTCAACGCGCTGGCGCGTCTGCTGGATCGCGCCGCTGCGGTGGGGTTCGACGGCGTGGAGATTTCGGCCGGCTGCTGCAACGCCGTGCGCGGCAGGCGGCTCGTGTCCTCGGAGGTGGAGCGGGCGCGGGCGCTCCTCGCCCGCTACCCCTTGCGCTACACGCTGCACGGACCCGACAGCCTCAACCTGGCCCGCGACCCGGAGCCGGCGGCTGAGGTGCTGGAGAGTTGCCTGCAACTGGCGGCGGGGCTGGGCGCGGAGGTGCTCGTCTACCACAGCGGGCAGATTGCGCTGCACGATGCCTGGATGGGCCTGGCGCCGCTGCCCGATGAGCAGGCGCTGGCCGACCTGTGGCCGCGCGAGACGGAGGCCTTGCAGCGCATGGCGCGGCGCGCCGAGGCGCTGGGCGTGCTCATCGCCGTGGAGAACCGTGACCCGCACCTGTGGGAGGTGGCGGCGCTGGCGCGCTATGGCCGGCCAGCGACGGACCTGGTGCGCTATCACCAGGGGATGCGCCTCGACCTGCTGTGCGCGCAGATGGCCCAGGTCGCCTCGCCCAGCGTGGGCCTCTGCCTCGACGTGGGCCACGCCTTTCTGGCCGCGCCCTACTGGCCGGAGCCCGACTATCTGGCGGCGGTGCGCGCTGCGGCACCCTGGGTGCGCCACCTGCACCTGCACGACAATTTCGGCCGCCTCGACGATATCGCCGCCAGCATGCACGAACGGCTGATCTTTGGCCAGGCCGATAACCACATGCCTGCCGGCTGGGGCCGCATCCCGCTGCGCCAGGTGCTCGAGGCGCTGACAGAGGCGGGATACAGCGGCTGGGTGCTCGCCGAGGTGGCGCCGCGCTACGAGCCCTACTACGAGGAGGCGCTCGCCAACGTGCGTGCCCTGTTGCCAGGTGCCTGTCTCTAGCGGAAGCCCAGGGTGGCCAGGAAACGCTTGAATTCGGCTGCAGGCAGCATGCCGCCGGTGGCTTTGTCGTGGCCGTAGCCCAGTTCGGTGGCGTTGACGCTCTGCCGGAAGGCCTGGATATAGTCGAGCAGGTTGACGTCGAGGCAGGTGCGCAGGCTGAAGGCCACCTGGCCGGGCAGGTAGCCCTCGTTGGCTACGAGCACGATGCGCTCGGGCAGCCGGCTGCGCCACAACTGCGCCAGCGCGGGGTGCACCAGGTAGGGGCTGTGCACGCGGATAAGGGCGACCCGGCCGCTGATGGCCGGCGCCACGCCTCTGACCCGGCACAGCGCCTCGTCGAACGCCCGGCGCATCTCGGCGAGCTCGCGGGCCTGCGGCAGCCGGCATGCGGCGATGTCGGCGGGCTCGTGGGCTGCCAGGAGGGCGTCGAGGGCTACGGCGGCATCGCCGCTGCTGCTGCGGCGCGCCGCGCTGACCAGCACCCTCGCCTCGTGCAGCGTATGGCTGCCGTACTGCTCTCGCACCTGCGGCAGCGGCCTGACCGTGGCATGCCCGCCCTGGTCGCCGATGATGCCGATGGCGGCGATCCAGGCCAGGTCCTCGATGCCGGCCAGGGTCATCCCCAGCCAGTAGGCCATGACGGACGAACACGAGGCCGGGTGCCACTCAAAGCTGGAGATCAACCGCCCGCCCGGGGGCACCCCCAGCGGCGTATGGTGGTCGATGAGCAGCGTGGGCACGCCCGGGAAGATTGGCTTGGAGCGGCTGCCCAGGTCGAGGACAAACAGCGCCGCGGGCCGCAAGGGTGCCACGCGCTCGAGCATGCTCAGGCTCCAGGCGGTCTCCCCTTTGCCTGCCGCGAGGAGCCTGACGTCGGGCCGCCCCGCGCGCTCCAACGCCCGGTAGAAGAGGACCCCAGCGGCCAGGCCGTCAGCATCGCTGTGGCAGAGGAGGACGTGGCGCGCATCGCGCGGCACGGCCGCCAGGAAAGTACGCAGCGCCTGCTCTGCCCGCTGCCAACTGCCCTCGGGGCGCACCGCCGGCGCGTCCTCGGCCACCTGTTCCAGGCTGCTCATCACCATCCCAGGCACCTACCTTGGGCGGGTACTGGCTGGAAAACCTGACAGGTCTTCGGAGACCCGTCAGGTTTCCCAGCTAGCAAGAGCCATGCCGTAACGACGGGCACAGTTCTTGCTCGCAGGGCCGCAGCTACTCGGGCAGTAGCGAACACGACAGGAGGTCAATGATGAGAAACCGGAGGGTCCTCACCGCCCTGGATATCGCGGCCCTCACGCTGGCCAGTATCGGCGCCATCAACTGGGGGCTGAGCGGCGCGGCCAACTTTAACGTGGTGCGACGCATCTTTGGCCGCGGCTCCATCCTCGAGCGCCTCACCTATATCGTCGTCGGCCTGGCTGGGCTGGACCTGGCCTGGTTGACCGCCCGCTTCATCTCGGGCGGCTACCAGACGCCGCCACCGGCCATGCAGCAGTACCAGCCAAGCGAAGCGATGCGCCAGATCGGCCGGCAGGCGGGGCAGGTGAGCGAGGCCGCGCGGCGTGGCGTCGAGCAGGCGCGCGAGACCGTGGAGCGCGGCTATCACGCAGCAGAGGCGGGCTACCAGCAGGGCACTCAGACGAGCCCCTATCAGCCGTATCCGCCCTCACGGCCCTGATCGAACGGACCCGAGTCGCACGGCATTGGCAGAGGCGGCAACGCGCCAGAGCATACTCTCTGGCGCGTTGCCACGCCAGGGATTTGTGACAGCGTGCCCTTCGTGCTATAATAATGGGCCAGTCATGGCACATTTCAACCAACGGCGGAGTCGGCCGGCACGAGGGGGGGGAGATATGTGACGCAGGTCATCGTCGAGCGGAACGAGTCCTTCGAGAGTGCCCTCAAGCGCTTCAACAAGAAGGTGCAGCAGGACCGGGTGCTCTCCGAGGTTCGCCGCCGCCGCTTCTTTGAGAAGCCGAGCGTGCTGCGCAAGAAGAAGAAGGCGGCCAAGCGACGCAAGAGCCGCAAGCAGACACGCAAGAGCATGAAGGAATAGGAGCCGGCTACGCCCGTACCCTGGGCGCGCACCCCCTGGCGGGGGGGGCTCTGGAGTGTGACTTCCATGTCTCTGCAAGACAAGCTGGCTGACGACCTGAAGCAGGCGATGCGCGAGCGCGATGAGAACCGCAAGATCGCGCTTCGCCTGCTTCGGGCCGGTATCGTCAACGAAGAGGTCGAGAAGGGCCACCGCCTCGACGATGCCGAGGTCATGGCTGTCGCCGCCCGGCAGGCCAAGCAGCGCCGCGATTCCATCGAGGCCTTCCGTGCAGGCGGCCGCGAGGACCTGGTGGCGCAGGAGGAGGCCCAACTGCGCGTGCTGCAGGATTACTTGCCGCAGCAAATGTCGCGCGAAGAGATCGAGCAGGCGGCCCGCGAGTCGATTGCGCGCACCGGCGCCGCCGGGCCCGCCGGCATGGGCGCGGTGATGCGCGATCTCATGCCCCGTCTCAAGGGCAAGGCAGAGGGCTCGCTGGTAAGCCAGGTGGTCAAGGAGCTCCTGTCGGCCCAGTAATCGCGGCCATGCCCGCGCAGCCTCCCATGGCGCTGGCCGCAGCGTGTCTCGTGCAGGCCGAGTCACCGTCACTCGGACGCCAAGGCGCGCCGCATGCACGGGCACCCGAAAGGCCGTCCGTGCCTTCTGAGAGAGTCATGAACATTGCGAGGCTAAGCCAAGTTCGAGCCCGCGAACGAATCTCAGCCCATCTGCCGTCTTCGGCGCGCTGGCGAACACGGATTGGCGTCATCCTCCTCGCTCTCTTTCTCACCGTGTCGGTCAGCGGCGTCCTGCTCGTGCGCCTCCTGCCCGACAACACCGACCTGCGCGTGGGCGAGCCGGCCCCGCGCACCATCCTGGCTCCCCAGTCGGTCAGCTACGTCAGCCACTACCTCACCGAAGAGCAGCGCAACAAGGCAGCCGCGCAGGTCGCGCCTGTCTATGCGCCGATCGATGCCCAAGTGGTGCGCAAGCAGTTGGCGCTGGCCCGCGACATTACCGACTATCTCGATGCCGTGCGCTCCGATGTCTATGCGACGCCCGAGGGCCGCCAGCAGGCTGTCGCGGCGATCGACACGCTCAAGCTCTCGCCTGCGGCCATCAACGCGATCCTCAGCCTCGACAATGCCTCATGGAACGCGGTGCGCGCCGACGTGATCACGGTGCTCGAGCAGGCCATGCGCAGCGAGATCCGCAAGGACGAACTGGCCGACGCCCGCCGGCGCGTGCCGGCCCTGGTCGGCAGCTCGCTCTCGGCCTCGGGCCGTGAGGCCGCCGAGGCGCTGGTGCAGGCCCTGCTCGTGCCCAACAGCTTTTACGATGAGGCGACGACCGAGCAACTGCGCCTGCAGGCGCGCGAAAAGGTGCTGCCCGTCAGCCTGGATATCAAGCAGGGCGAAGCTGTGGTCCGCGAGGGCGAGCTGGTGACGCCGCTGCAGATGGAAGAGCTGGAGACCCTCGGCCTGCATCAGGAAGCGGGCGGCTGGGGGCAGACGGCCGGTACTGTCCTCTTTGTGGCGCTGCTGACGGCGGTGCTGGTGGCCTATATCCACCTGCTGCAGCCCGAGCTCTGGCAGCGGCCACGGCGCGTGCTGCTCCTGGCCCTCAGCCTCATCGCCGCGGCCGCCGCAGCGCGGCTGATGGTGCCGGAGCATACGCTCTTGCCCTACCTCTTCCCGGCCGCTGCGCTGGCCATGCTCGCCAGCGTGTTGATTGAAGTGCGCCTGGGCATCTTTTTTGGCGTCTTGCTCAGCCTCCTGGTGGGCTTTGTTTCCGGAGGCTCGCTGGAGCTGGTGGCCTATACCCTGATGGGCTCATTGGTGGGCTCGCTGGCCCTGAGCCAGATGCAGCAACTCAACTCCTTCGCTCAGGCAGGCGCGCTGGTGGCCCTGGCCAATATCTTGACCGTGGCCGCCTTTCGCCTCTTCCGGCAGGATTTTGATACCGCCGGGCTGCTGCAGCTCTTGGTGGCCACGATGGGCAGTGGCGCGCTCTCGGCCAGCCTCACCCTGGCCGCCTACGCCTTTGTGGGGCGGGTTTTTGGCATCACGACGTCGCTGCAGCTCCTCGAGCTCGCCCGGCCGACGCATCCGCTCTTCCGCCAGCTCTTGCTCAAGGCGCCGGGCACCTACCATCACAGCATCATCGTGGCCAACATGGCCGAGCGCGCCGCCGAAGCCGTCGGCGCCGACCCGCTGCTGGCGCGCGTGGGCGCCTACTATCACGATATCGGCAAGGCCCAGCGCCCCTATTTCTTTATCGAGAACCAGGCCGAGGGGTCGAACCCCCACGACCGTCTGGACCCCAAGACCAGTGCGCAGATCATCATCAGCCACACCTCCGATGGCGTGGCGCTGGCCCGCCAGCACGGCCTGCCTGAACGGGTGCAGGATATCATCGCGCAGCACCACGGCACCACCAAGGCGACCTTTTTCTACCGTATGGCCTGCAAGGAGGCCAAGGAGGGCGCCGGGGTGACGGTCAACGAGAGCGACTTTAGCTACCCCGGCCCCCTGCCCGATACGAAGGAAGCCGCCATCGTCATGCTGGCCGATGTCGAGGCAGTCGTGCGCTCAGTGCACCCCGAAACGCCGGCGGCGATGGAAGACCTCATCCGCCAGTTCGTGGAAGAAAAGCTGATCGGCGGCCAACTGGACCACTGCAACCTGACCTTGCGCGATCTGGACAATATCCGCGAGGCCTTTGGTGGCGTGCTCAAGAGCATCTTCCATCCGCGCATCCAGTACCCTGAAGAGGAGAAGTAGCCGCCGTGGCGCACGAGCTGCACGACATCAGGTGCGCCAAAGGCTGGCCGCGGCTGGTGGCCAGCTTTCGCTGTGCCTTCCACGGCTTGGCTGAGGCCTGGCGCTGCCAGCAGAACCTGCGCATCCACGTGCTCATCGCCCTGGCCGTGAGCGGCCTCGCCGCCTTCCTGCGCCTGGGCGCGGTGCAGTGGGCTATCCTTGTGCTGACCTACACCATGGTGATCGCCGCCGAGCTCTTCAACTCGGCCCTCGAGGCGCTCACCGACCTGGTGTCACCCGGCTACCATCCCCTGGCCCGCCAGACCAAGGACGTCGCGGCAGGCGCGGTGCTCGTCGCTGCGCTGGGCGCCGTGGCCGTCGGCCTGCTGCTCTTCGGGCCGCCGCTGTGGCAGCGGCTGCTTGGCATGCTGAGCAAGAAGAACTGGGGGTAGGCGCGAAAGGGGGATACGTCTTTCGCACGCTCGATTGAGTTGCTGGGCCTGCAGGCGGCGCTCCTTTTCGCGTGCTTTCGCGGCATTTCGTGCCCTTTCGTGCCCGTCCCTTGGAGATCGGAGGTTCGCTGAGCGTGGAGATTCGCAGACTGATCGACGTCCTCTGGCGCCGTGCCTGGCTGGTGCTGGCTCTGCCGGCGCTGGTGCTCGCCTTGGGGCTGCTGCGCCCGGCGGCCCAGCCACAGCCGGGCTATGTGGCCAATATGCGCTTCAGCGTGGGCGTGATGCCCGTGGAGGCGGCCCCCGCGCCCGACTATTATACCTACGACCGCTACTACAGTTGGCTCACCGCCGAGTACCTGGCCGACGATCTGTCGCAGATCGTGCGCAGTCGCGAGGTCGCCGAGGCGGTCAGGGCCGAGGCAGCGCGCCAGGGCCTCGAGGTGGACGTCGCGCCGGAGGCCATCCAGGGTTCATCGGGCGCCGGCAAGCAGCACCGCATCCTGACCGTGACGCTGAACTGGCCCGACCGCGACCAACTGCGCGTGCTGGCCAACGCGTTGACCACCGTCCTCTCGCAGGGGCAGACGGCCTACTTTGAGCAGTTCCGCAGCGCGGGCACGCCGATCGTCATGCACCCCATCGACCCGCCCAGCATCGTGCCCGCCGGCATCAGCCTGCGCAGCAAGGTCGAAGTGCCGTTGCGCCTGCTGCTGGCACTCGTGGCCGGCGTGGCTCTGGCCTTTTTTGTGGAGTATCTGGACGATTCGGTGCACGGCCCCGAGGACCTCGAAGCCCATGGCTTGGCTGTCGTCGGCGCCATCCCCCGCAGCGGCGCTCTGCCCTGGAGCGAGCGCCGCCTGCGTTAGGAACGGTTCACCGCAAAGACGCCAAGAGAACGCAAAGGGATCTGAGGGCGTGCGAAGAGTGTTCATCATGACTTCGCGCGCCCTTGGCGTCTTTGCGCCTTTGCGGTGAACCGGCTCCCTCGATTCAGGTTGCCATGCCTCCTCCTTGGTGCTACACTCTGCATCGTAGCGGCTGCCATGTAGCCCAAGGAGGCATGCAGGATGAAGATCGGCGTCTTTGACTCCCTGTTCAGCCAACTGCCCCTGGAGGATATGCTCGAGCTCCTGGTGGATGCGGGCCTGGATGCGGTGGAGATCGGCACCGGCAACTATCCTGGCGCCAGCCATATCGATGTGGATGCGCTCCTCGCCGACAAGCAGGCGCGCGACGCCTATCTGGCCGAGTTCACCAGCCGTGGCCTCATCATCAGCGCCTTTTCCGTCCACGGCAACCCCATCCACCCCAACCGCGACATGGCCGAGCGGCACGACGAGGCCTATCGCAAAACGGTGCGCCTGGCCCACGAGATGGGCATCCCCATAGTCTGCGTATTCTCCGGCTGCCCGGGCGGGGGGCCTGAGGACCGCCAGCCCAACTGGGTCACCTGCCCCTGGCCGCCAGAGTTCAGCAACACCCTCAACTGGCAGTGGCAGGAGGTTGTGATCCCCTACTGGCAGGAGGCAGGCGCCTTTGCCCAGCAGCATGGCGTCAGGCTGGCCTTCGAGATGCACCCCGGCTTTGTCGTCTACAACCCCGAGACGCTGACGCGCCTGCGCGGCGCCGTGGGCACGGTGGTGGGCGCCAATTTCGACCCCAGCCATCTCTTCTGGCAGGGCATCGACCCCGTGGCGGCGATCAAGAGCCTGGAGCACTCGATCTACCACGTCCACGCCAAAGACACGGCCATCGACGTGCAGAATGTGGCCGTCAATGGCGTGCTCGATACCAAGCCATACCGCGACATCATCCATCGCTCGTGGGTCTTCCGCACCGTGGGCTATGGGCACTCGCTCATCGAGTGGCGGCGCATCGTTTCGGCGCTGCGATTGGTGGGCTATGACTATGTGCTCAGCATCGAGCATGAGGATGCGCTGGCCTCGGTGGGCGAGGGGTTCAGCAAGGCGGTCGCGATGCTGCGAGAAAGCGTGCTGGCCGAAACGCCGGCGCAGCCGTGGTGGGTGTAGGATGAATATGATACGCGTGGGGCTGATCGGTGCGGGGTTTGTGGGCCCGGCCCATGTGGAGGCCTTGCGGCGCCTGGGATACGTGGAGGTGCTGGCCCTGGCCGGCTCGAACGCCCGGCGCGCGCGCGAAAAGGCCGACGAACTGGGCATCCCCGAGGCCTGTGGCGATTATCGTCAGTTGCTGGCCAGCCCACGGGTGACGGTGATCCACAACGCTACCCCGAACCAACTGCACTTTGCCATCAACCGCGATGCGCTGCAGGCAGGCAAGCACGTCGTGTCGGAAAAGCCGCTGTCGCTGACGGTGGAGGAGGGCCGCCGGTTGGTGCACATGGCGCGCGAGACGGAGCTTGTCAACGCCATCGACTATAACTACCGGGGCTACCCCTTGGTGCAACAGATGCGGGCCATGATCGGCCGCGGCGACATCGGCCGGGTATGGGCGGTGCACGGCTTTTACATGCAAGATTGGCTGCTGTATCCGACGGATTTCAACTGGCGCATCCTGCCCGAGGTGGGCGGCGAATCGCGCGCCGTGGCCGATATCGGCTCGCACTGGTGCGATCTGGCCCAATGGGTCACCGGCCAGCGCATCAGCCGCGTCATCGGCAGGCTGGGCACGATGCTGCCGGTGCGCTACCGGCCGGCCGAGCGCGTGCAGACCTTTGCCCAGGCGGCTGAGGGCCAGCGCGAGGAGGTGCAGGTGCACACCGAGGACTATGCCTCGGTGCTGTTCGATATGGATGGCGGTGCTATGGGGTCACTGATGCTGTCGCAGGTCTCAGCCGGGCGCAAGAACCGGCTGTGGATCCAGGTCGACGGCTCGGACGGCGCCATGGCCTGGGATCACGATCGCCCTGAAGAGCTGTGGATCGGGCGCCGCGGCCGGCCCAACGAGCTTGTGCCGCGCGACCCCAACCTCTTCGCACCGGGGGTGGGCCGCTTCTCGGACCTGCCGGCCGGGCACGCCGAGGGCTGGGCCGATGCGCTGCGCAACCTCATGGCCGAGATCTATGACTTTGTCCGCGCCGGCAAGAACCCCGTGCGCGAGGCGCCGACCTTTCCCACCTTCTACGATGGCCTGGTGGAGAACCGGCTGGTCGACGCGATCCTCGAGAGCCACCGCCGGAGCGCCTGGGTGGAGGTGGCCGGGGTGAGGGAGCAGGCGCCCGCACCGGCGTAGGGAGTGCCCTCACCCTAGCCCTCTCCCCTGCGGGGGAGAGGGGACAAGTTCGCCTGCTCGCTCGTGAGGCTGGTTGGGCGACAGCTTTTCCCTCTCCCCTGCGGGGGAGAGGGGACAGGTTCGCCGCGTTCGCAAGTGAGGCTGGCTGGGCGACAGCTTTTCCCTCTCCCTCAGGGAGAGGGCCGGGGTGAGGGTGAAACGCCGGGTCGCGGCCAAGTCGGCATGCCGGCAACCCGCTTGCAGCGCACCTAGGCGCTCGCCAGACTGCGGGAACCCCCTCACCCTAACCCTCTCCCCTGCGGGGGAGAGGGGACAGGCTCGCCGCGTTCGCAAGTGAGGCTGGCGGGCGACAATCTCCCCCTCTCCCTCGGAGGGAGAGGGCAGGGGTGAGGGGAGCTACGTGGCTGGCTTCTGCTGTTCGGCGGGCTGTGGCGGCTGGGCGGGGGCAACCAGTACCCGGTCGATGCGCCGGCCGTCCATGTCGATGACCTCGAAACGGTGCCCGTCGGCAATGATATAGTCGGCCACTCGCGGCAACCGCCCCAATTGCGCCATGACAAAGCCGGCCAGCGTGTTGAACTGGTAGTGCTCTTCACCTGGCAGTTGCTCCACGCCCAGCAGTTCACGCAGCTCGTCGGCCGGCAGCATGCCATCGACGAGAAGCGAGCCGTCAGCGCGGCGCACGATCGACTGCTCCACGCGGTCGTACTCGTCCTCGATCTCACCCACGAGCTGCTCCAGCACATCTTCCAGTGTGACCAGGCCCTCCGTCTCGCCGTACTCGTTGATGACGATGGCGATGTGGCTATGGGTCACCTGAAAAGCGCGCAGCGTCGCCGAGATGAGTTGGCTTTCGGGCACGAACAGGGGCTGGCGCAGGATTTTGCCCAGGTCGATCTCATCGCCCTGCACCAGGATGTCTCTGGCGTGGGCGATGCCCAGGATGTTGTCGAGGTTGTCGCGATACACCGGAAAGCGCGAGTAGGTGGCCGAGAGCACGAGCTGGCGCACCTCGTCGGCCGGCAGCTCGACATCGATGGCGACGACTTCGGAGCGCGGCTGCATCAGCTCGCGCACCCGCGTGTCGGCAAAGCGGAAGACGCGCTCTACCAGCTCGCGTTCGGTGCCGGCGAACACGCCCACGCGTGCTCCCTCGGCCATGAGGTACTTGATCTCTTCCTCGCTAGCCGGCGGCGGCTCGACGGCTCGCTGGCCAGTGAGCCACAAGACGAGATCGGTCGAGCCGCTCAGCACCCACACGATGGGGCGCGCCGCGCCGGCCAGCGACCTCATGAACGGCGCCGAGGCCCGCGCGATGCTCTCGGGGTGGATGAGCGCGATGCGCTTGGGCACGAGCTCGCCAAGGACCAGGGTCAGGTAGGTAATGCCGATGACGACCACGGCCACGGCGATGGTCTGCGCATAGGGCGCGACGCCGGGCAACTGCGCCAGGGCCGGCGCCAGCCGCGTGGCCAGGGCAGCGCCGCCGATGGCGCCGGCCAGGGTGCCGACCAGGGTGATGCCGATTTGGATGGTCGAGAGGAAGGTGCTGGGCGCCTCGATGAGGTCAAGCGCCGCCTGGGCATTGCGATCGCCTTCCTCGGCCTGCGCCTCCAGCCGAGAACGCCGCGACGAGACGACGGCCATCTCGATGCCGGCAAAAAGGCCATTGGCGGCGATCAACAGGAGGATGATCACGATCTGGAGGGACATCTATGTTTGTCTTTACAACCTCAGACGTACTGCGTAGCACGTATTGCGTACTACGTACTGCGTAATGCGTGACGCGTGATGCGTGAGCGCGTCAGTTACGCATTACATCTTGCGTGCTTCAGGCAAGCGCCTACCCCTCTAGCATACCAGGAAATGCTCCTTTCGGCAAGTGCCTGAGAGCCTTTGGGTATGTCCCACAGTTGTGGGGCACCCGGGCATTGGCTGGGTTCTCTGCAGCCTTTCGAAAAGTCGTAGGGCGTGGCCGCGGGCAGATTCGGCGCCATAGCGAGGCCAAACGGGCACAAGGCTTGCGCGACTTTTCTGAGTAGACATCATGCCCCCAAGGGCACCACAAGCGATGAAAACGCCCACTACGGCGCCCCGCCCTATTTTCAGATCAGGCCAGCAAGAAACAGGCCAGTGCGGCAGGGGACTGGAAACGCCGCCTGCGTTTGCGGCACGGAGCTTGCCGCTCGCTGGGCAGGAGGGGAGAGCCCATGGAACGACTGGCACTGCTTGCCGTTACCGCCCATCCTGGCGATGAGCTCGCCGTGGCCGGCACCCTGGCCCAACACGCACGCGCCGGCGTGCACGTCGCGCTGGCCTGTGCTGCCGCCGATGGCCAGTCGCTGCACGACCTGCGCTGTGCCTGCAGCAAGCTGGGCGTTGCCGAGCTGCACAGCCTCGGCTTTCACCATGGCGTCACCGGCGAGGCCGCCGCACCCGGCACCTTGGGCGCGGCGCACACCCTCGACACGGTGCGCCGGCTGGTCGAGCTCATCCGCACCGTGCGCCCTCAGGTGCTGCTCACTTTCGGCCCCGACGGCATCGACGGCCACCCCGACCACGTCGCCCTCGGCAACCTGACCACTCAGGCGTTCGGCGCCACCGATGACCTGGAGCAGTTCCCGCCTCAGCCGGGCCAGGAACCCTACGCCCCGGCCAAGCTCTACTACTTTGGCCTGCCCGAGGGGCTGCTCAAGCTGGCCGGCATTGCCGGCCCGGGCACGCCCGACCCGGCCATCAGCGCCCGGCCCGATGTGAGCATCGTCGTGGACCTCAAGCTCGACGCGGCACGCTGCTACGAGAATGGTGTCGAACGGGAGCTGGCCCAGCTCTACGCCCTGCCGGAGCCTGAGCGCCGCCATCTGCTGAGCGCCGAGTTCCTCACCCTCGCCCAGCCCCAGCCGGCCGTCGACGATCGCAGCGACCCGCATCTCTTTGCCGGCATCCCCTGAGGCCCGCCGCTTGGCCAGTGGCATGGACGTTGCTGGTACAGCAGCAGTCCAGCGCGGAGTGCGAGCCAGTGGAGGGAACCATGGTGACCCCAGCATCTGCGTTCGAGCAGCGCGGCGTCGGCATCGAGGCCGATGGCTCGATCGTGCTCGAGCGCCGGCAGACCGCCGCCCCCCGGCCGTTTGCGCCGCAGGGGCAAAAGGCCGACCACATCCTGTACCACGCCGCCAACCCGACCCTCACCGCCGTCTTCGCCAACCCCGGCCTCATCCATGCCTACGACGTATTCGGAGCGGGCCCCATCCTCGAGCCCGGCGCCTGGCGCCTCAGCCTGAGCGTCGATGGCCGGCCCATGCGCGGCTACCCGCCCCACAGCCGGGTGCGCGGGCGCTTGCTCGCCGAGACGTGGGAGGCGGCGGGCTGCCGGCTGACGGTCACCAGCTTTTGCGATAACACGCGCAACGCCGTGTTCCAGGTCTTCCAGGCCAGGGGCTTCGACGAGCGGCCCCACACCGTCGAGGCGTCCATGCGCGTCAGCTTCTTGGCCGATGAAGAGCAGACCACCTACGCCCTGCACTATGATGAGCGCTACGGCGCCATCGTCGCCATCCTTGGCGAGACGTCGGTGGAGGTAGCCGCGCCGGAGGGCGAGCGCCAAGCCGTGCCCACCCGCGCCGCCCTGGTCGGCGCCGGCTGCGAGCCCGCTGAGTGGCGCGTGAGCGACCCCCGCGCGTACCTCACCTATCGCCTCGACGTGCCGGCCGGCGGCGAGCGCGCCTTCTGCCTGGTCGTCACCGGGGGCTGGAGCCGCAGCGAACACGAGGCGCTCTTTCAACAGGCGGTGCAGCAGTGGCCGCAGGCGCTCGCCGAGGCCGAGCGCCACGCCGACTGGCTGGCCGGCCGCCTGCAGCTCGAGGACCGCACGCTGCACAGCCTCTTTGCTGCGGGGCTCAACGCGGCCATCAGCGCCTACCACGAGGACCACGAAGGCCGCTTCCGGGGCCTCCTGCCCTCGCCCGACCGCGGCTTCAGGCGTGCGATCACCCTGCCGGCCGATGCCTACTGGTGCGCCCAGGCCCTGTTGCCCTTCCGGCCCGAGATGGTGCGGAACGAGATCCTGGCGCTAGCCCGGGCCGTGCACGACGACGGCAGCCTGGCCTTGGGCGTGACCGCGGTGGCTCGCACCGACGCCAACCTCTCGCCCGAGAGCGGCCCCTACGACTGGTGGCCCGCCGCCTGCGACTCACCCTCCTACTTTGCCCTGCTGGCCCACGACTATCTGGCCTGGACCGGCGACCGCGCCCTGCTCGACGAGCGCGTCGACGAGCGCACCATTTGGGAGAAGGTTCTGGCCTGTGTGGACTACTTGCGCGGGCGCGACACCAACCGCGACTATCTCTTCGAGAAGCGGCCCGACCAGCCCGATTGGGCCTACGACGTGCGCCGCGACGATTGGGTGACCTACGACCTGGCACTGCACTATCAGGCCCTCAAGTGCACGGCCCAGATTGCCCTGCTGCGCGACGAAGAGGAGACGGCCCGCGACCTGGCCACCTGGGCGGCCGGGGCGCAGCGCGCCATCAACGAGCGCCTGTGGAACGAGGCCAAGGGGTACTATGTGGACTATTGGCGCTCCTACCAGGGGTTCGTCGAAGATCACGCCTCGATCGATACCGTGGTGGCCCTCCTCTATGGCCTTGCCAGCGAGGGCCAGAGCCACCGCCACCTGGCCTACCTGGAGCGCACGCTCGAGACGCGGCACAACGACGAGCAGTACTATGGCGACTGGGGCGTGATGAGCTGTTTCCCCTTCTACAAGGAGCGCGGCGACCTGGCCGGCCCCAGCGCCTGGGCCTACTCGCTGCACAACGGTGCCGCCTGGCCGGGCTGGAGTGGTGTGTATGCCCTGGCTAAGCTGCTGCACCGCACCGGCGACTGGCGCTATCCCCTCGAGCGCTGGTGGACCTACAGCCTCGACCAGTACTGGTTCACGCCCAGCGAGTACTATGCGCCGCCTTACGATGCGCCCGGCGTGCGCCAGAGCGCGGCGCTCTACAGTTGGAGCGCCATGCCCGCGGCGGCGCTGATCCTGGGGGGCTTTGGCTTCTGGCCCAACCTGGCAGGCGACATTGTGCTGCGCGTGCCGCCGTGGGGTGATAGCCGCCTCAGCGGCATCCGCTTCCGGGGGCGCAGCTACGACGTCGAGGCCAGGGGCGACACCGTCTCGCTGCTGCTCGACGGCGACCGCATCGCCTCCGACCGCCACGGCCTGCGCGTCCGCCTTGGCCGCATGCCTGTCCGCATATAACACTGTGAGGCACAGACAGGCGACCGCCACGGCGGTCGCCTGTCTGTGCCTCACAGTGTTATATGTATCGAAGAAGGAGAAAGAACGAGCGCACGGTGCGGGCTGCGACGTGCTGCGATGTGAGCGGCGATGCAAGCGACAATGTCGGCGACGATGGGTGGAACAGTGCGGCGGCGACGGGTGGAGCGATGGCTGGAGCGATGTCGGCTACAGTGCGAGCAGCGATGGTGGGAGCAATGTGGCTGGGGTGTGTGGAAGGGTGTGGGCCACGATGGTAGTGACGACGTCTGCTGCAGTGTGCTGGATCACCGGCGCTCGTTCTTTGAGGCCACCTGGTCCGTGGATGAGGCGCGAGAGTAGAGAGAAGTGCTTTTGGACCACGATGGCATCGTAGATAAGGATACCCGATCCACATTAAAAACGCATGAACAGGCGCAACCTGTTGGGTGACGAATTGTTCACCAAGCAGGGTGCCTGTTCAGTCTGTCATTGCGAGTGCCCCAGGGTTCGCCGAACCCTGGGGCACTCGCAATGACAGACTGAACGGTTGCCGAACAGGCCGCTCTTTGGCATGGAAGTTGCTCCGCCCTCGGTGCCGCGGGGCCCCTGGCGGGGCAAGACATGGCAGCCCGCTCTGCTCCGGGCGGGCAAGTCGCGCCACCTCATGAGGGACGAGCCATGCCGCAAGAGCCGGTCATCCTCCTCCGGGGCGTCACGCGCCGCTTCGGCCAGGCCGTCGCCGTGCAGGACCTCTCGCTCTCCATCGATGCGGGCCAGGTTGTCGGCCTGATTGGGCCGAGCGGCTGCGGCAAGACGACGACCGTGCGCCTGCTCTGCGGCATCCTGGCGCCGACGGAGGGCACGGTGCGCGTCTTTGGGCTCGACCCCGCCGGCTTCAAGGGCCGCGACCGGGCACGCATCGGCTACCTGCCCCAGCATTTTCTGCTCTACACCGGCCTCACCGTCGGCGCCAATATCAACTTTGTCGGCGGCCTCTATGGCCTGGGCTGGCTCCAACGGCGGCGGCGCATGCGCGAGGTGCTCGAGCTGGTCGAGCTGTGGCCCGAGCGCGGCAAGCAGGCCGGCGACCTCTCGGGCGGCATGCAGCGCCGCCTGGCCCTGGCAGCCACCTTCTTGCACGACCCCGAGCTCTTCTTCCTCGACGAACCGACCACCGGGCAAGACCCTATCCTGCGCCGCAAGATTTGGAGCTGGCTGGGCAGCCTGCGCCAGCAGGGGCGCACCCTGCTGGTGACCACCCACTATGTGAGCGAGGCCGAGCTCTGCGACCGGGTGGCCCTCATGGACGCGGGCCACCTCATCGCCTTTGACGAACCTGAGGCGCTGCGCAAACGCGCCTTTGGCGGCGATCTGCTGGAACTGATCACCCACCGCGATATCTATGCCTATCTGCGCGTGTTGGAAAAGATGCGGCAGGTGCGCGCCCTCGAAGTGCGCGCCCACGACCGCCTGGTCATCGCCGTCGACGATGCCGGCCGCGCGCTGCCCGAGGTCGTGGGCGCGCTGCAGAGCCAGGGCCTGGCGCCCGAGTCGCTGCGCGAGATGCCGCCCCCCTTCGACGACGTGTTTGAGCGCCTCATCCGCCAACACGAGCGCCGCGCGCAGCAAGAGCGCGCTGAACAGGAGGAGGGCGAGCCGGCATGAGAGGAATCCTGCGGGTGTTGGCCTTTATCGGCAAGGAGGTCCGGGCGATCCTGGTGCAGCCGCAGTTGCTGCTGCTGCTCGTGGCCGGGCCGTTCCTTATCCTGCTGGCCTTCGGTCTGGGCTACCGGCCCGTCGGACCCACGCTGCGCACCATTGTGGTGCAGCCGGCCACGAGCGACGCCGGCCAGCCGATCAGCAGCTATCTTGGCGCCATGGGCCCGCCCATCCAGGTGACCGAGGTGACCGCCGATCTGGCCGCCGCGCTGCGCCGCTTGCAGGATCACCAGGTGGACCTGGTGGTGGTGGTGCCCGACAACATCCGCGAGACGCTGCTCGATGGCCAGAACGCGCACCTGGTCTTTTACCACAACGCCATCGACCCGGCCAAGGTGGGCTACATCTCGGCGGTCATCGACGGCGCCACCGGCCAGATCAACCAGGCCATCGTCAAGAAGGCGGTGGGCGAGCAGCAGGCCACCGCGGCCGACTATGAGCAGGCCCTGCAGCAATTGCAGGACTCGCTGACCGAAATGCGCAGCGCCGTGCAGCAGGGCGACCGCGCCCGGGCGGCCCAGCTCTCCAAGAGCGTGCGCCTCTCGAGCGGCCTCATCGCGGGGCTGTGGCTACTCTCGGCCGACTCCCTTGCTGGTCCCTCGGCGCCGGCCGTACACCTGGCCGACGATGCCCGCCGGCTCGACTCGCTCCTGGCCGCGACGCAGAGCGACGATCAGGCCATCGACGACGCCCTTGGCAAGACCCAAGACGACGTGGGCCGTATGCTACAGGGCCTGCAGCAGTCGCAGCGCATCCCGGCCAGCGTCTATGCTGCGCCGCTCGTGTGGGATGCCAAGCCCATCAATGCCTACCAACCCAGTTACGTCGTCTACCACTCGCCGACGGTGCTGGCGCTGTTGGTGCAGCACTTGTGCATTACCCTGGCGGCGCTGTCACTGGTCGACGAGCGCAACGCCGGCGCCGTGGAGATCTTTCGCGTCGGCCCGGCCGGCCCCAACCAGATCCTGATCGGCAAGTTTATCGCCTATGTTTTGGTCGTCTCGGTCACAGCGGTGGGGTTGGTGGCGCTCTTGGTCTATGCCCTATCGGTGCCGGTGCTGGGGTCGTGGTTCTGGTTCGTGGCGGTGCTGGCGGCGCTGATGGCCTACTCGCTCAACCTGGGGTTTCTCATCTCGGCGTGGGCGCGCAGCCGCAGCCAGGCCATCCAGATGTCGATGCTGGCGCTCTTGGGGTCGATCTTTTTCAGCGGCTTTTTCGTGCCTCTGAGCGACTTTGCGCCCGTGGTGCGCGCCGTCTCCTACAGCCTGCCGGTGACTTTTGGCATCGAGCTGCTGCGCCAGGTGACGCTGCAGGGCCAGGCGCCGCAGCCGCTCTTCTTGGGTGCGCTCGTCGCCTGGGCCGCGGTCAGCGGCTTCCTCGCCGTGCGGCTGTTCCGGCGGCTCTTCGTCAGCGCATAACCCCGGGAGTCTCGAACTTGTTCGGGACGGTCTTGGGGCACGCCCCAACAAGTTGGGGACTCCGGGCAGGTTCCCCGGAGTCTCGAACTTGTTCGGGACGGTCTTGGGGGCACGCCCCAACAAGTTGGGGACTCCGGGCAGGTCCCCCGGAGTCTCGAACTTGTTCGGGACGGTCTTGGGGCACGCCCCAACAAGTTGGGGACTCCGGGCAGGTTCCCCGGAGTCTCGAACTTGTTCGGGACGGTCTTGGGGGCACGCCCCAACAAGTTGGGGACTCCGGGCAGGT
>JAKPJZ010000163.1 GCA_029553955.1 Chloroflexota bacterium | reverse complement strand
GGTATTGGTGGGTTGGCTGGCGCTGCCGGCTGCCCCTGGCGCGCCCGCGGGCGCGCCAGGGGCAGCCGGCAGCGCCAGCCAACCCACCAATACCCCTCCTATGGATATCGGACAGGAACTGGGCAGGGCCTGATAGGTTTTGGCAGCCCCGTTGTGCTATACTGGCTTCAGAATAGAGGCTGACAACTGGCGTTGTTGGCCTCTTTGCCTGTGTGGGGGAAAAGCGTGCAAGAAGCGGAACATACATCGCGCATTCCTGGGTTCTACGATCTCAGCGCCGAGCAGCGGCTGGCGGTCGTCAGGACGTTCGCCGCGCTGGGCGACAGTGACACCGAGGCGCTGCGAGGCGATGGCGGCCTGAACCTGGCGCGCGCCGAGCAGATGATCGAGAACGTCGTCGGCGTCTTCGGCCTGCCCCTGGGGGTGGCCACCAACTTTGGCATCAATGGGCGCGACTATCTCGTGCCCATGGCCATTGAGGAGCCTTCGGTTGTCGCCGGTGCCAGCTATGCGGCCCGCCTGGTGCGCGAGGGCGGCGGCTTTGCGGCCGGCAGCGACGCCCCGGTGATGATCGGCCAGATCCAGGTGCTCGACGTGGCCGACCCGTGGCTGGCCCGCAGCCGGCTGCTGGCGGCGCGCGAACGCATCCTCGAGCTGGCCAACGCGCAGGACCCGGTGCTCACCGGCCTGGGCGGCGGCGCCCGCGAGGTGGAGGCGCGCGTCTTTGAGGCCAGCCCGGTGGGGCCGATGCTCATTGTGCACCTGCTCTACGACGTGCGCGATGCCATGGGCGCCAACGCCGTCAACACTGCAGCCGAGGCCCTGGCGCCGCTCATCGAGGAGACCACGGGTGGGCGCGTGAACCTGCGCATCCTGTCGAACCTGGCCGACCATCGGCTGGCGCGCGCCTGGGGGCGCATCCCCCTGGAGGCGCTGGCACACGAGGGCTTTGCCGGCGAGCAGGTGGGCCGGGGCATCGTCGAGGCCTGGGCCATGGCCGCCGCCGACCCATACCGCGCGGCCACGCACAACAAGGGCATCATGAACGGCATCGACGCCGTGGTGATCGCCACCGGCAACGACTGGCGCGCTATCGAAGCCGGCGCGCACGCCTACGCCGCCCGGTCGGGGCGCTACACCACCCTCTCGCACTGGAGCCTGGCCGGCGACGGCTACCTGACCGGCTCGCTGGAGCTGCCGCTGGCCGTGGGCATGGTCGGCGGCGCCACCAAGGTGCACCCGGCGGCCCGCGCCGCGCTCAAGCTGCTGGGCGTCACCAGCGCCCGCGAGCTGGCCCAGGTGATCGCTGCGGTGGGCCTGGCGCAAAACCTCGCCGCCCTGCGCGCCCTGGCCGCCGAGGGCATCCAGCACGGACACATGGCGCTGCACGCGCGCCAGGTGGCGATGGCCGCCGGCGCCACCGGCGCACTCGTGGCCCGCGTGGCCGAACAGATGGTGCGCGAAGGCACGGTGCGGCTCGACCGCGCCGAGGCGATTCTGGGCGTGATGCGTGAGGCGTGAGGCGTGATACGTAACGTTTGGGGAGAATTGTCAATGATCATGCGACCGAGTCAGGAGGTCGGGATTGTGGGCTATGGCGCCTACGTGCCCCGCTACCGCCTGCCGGCAGCCGAGATAGGACGCATCTGGGGCTCCTCGGATGGGGGCTTCCCGGTGAAGGAGAAATCTGTACCTGGCCTCGACGAGGACACGACGACGATGGCCATCGAGGCGGCGCGCAACGCCCTGAAGCGGGCGGGCATCGCGCCGCAGGAGCTGCGGGCCGTCTGGGTGGGCACCGAGTCCAAGTCGTACGCCGTCAAGCCAACCGGTACCATCGTCGCCGAGGCGCTGGGGGCCACGCCCTACACGCAGGCGGCCGATTGGGAGTTTGCCTGCAAGGCGGGCACCGAGGCGCTGCAGGCCGCCCTGGGCATGGTCGGCTCGGGGATGGCGCGCTATGCCCTCATCATCGGCATGGATGCGGCCCAGGGGCGCCCAGGCGACGCCCTGGAGCTCACGGCCGGCGCGGGCGGCGCCGCCTACGTGCTGGGGCCGGGCGACGAGAGCCTGGCGCGCTTTGAGGGCTCGGTCTCGTTCGTCACCGACACGCCCGACTTTTTCCGGCGCGCGCATCAGCGCTACCCCAGCCACGGCGGGCGTTTCACCGGCGAGCCGGCCTACTTTAAGCACATCACGGCCGCGGCCGAGCAGTTGCTGCACGAACTGGGGCGCACGCCCAAGGACTATGCCGCGTGCGTCTTCCATCAGCCCAACACCAAGTTCCCGCAGCGCATCGCCAAAGCCCTGGGCTTTACCTCGCAGCAGCTCGCGGCAGGGCTGCTCGTGCCCGAGATCGGCAACACCTACGCCGGGTCGTCGCTCATCGGCCTCAGCGCCACGCTCGACCAGGCGCAGCCCGGAGATCGCATCCTGCTGGTCTCCTTCGGCTCGGGCGCCGGCTCCGACGCTTTCTCGCTGGTGGTCACTGAGGCCATCAACGAGCGCCGTCACCGCGCCCCGCAGACTCGTGACTATGTCCGCCGGCGGCAAGAGGTCGACTATGCTACCTATGCCCGCTTCCGCCGCAAGCTGCGGATGGCGTGAGGGGACAGGCGATGACTAGAGTCAGCATCATCGGCATCGGGCAGACGAGTGTGGGCGAGCACTGGGATGTCTCCATCCGCGACCTGGGCGCCCAGGCCGTCTTGGCAGCGCTGCACGACGCCGGCATCGAACGGCCTGACGCGCTCTACGTGGGCAACATGCTCTCGGGCCCGCTGGCCTCACAGGAGCAGTTGGCGACGTTGATCGCCGATTGGTCGGGGCTGCGGGGCATCGAGGCGCTCAAGGCCGAGGCCGCCTGTGCCTCGGGCGCGGCTGCGCTGCGCGTGGGCTATATGGCTGTGGCCAGCGGCCTGCACGATGTGGTCGTGGTCCTGGGCGTTGAGAAGATGACCGACCTCGACGGCGATGAGGCCACGATCGCCCTGATGAACGCGGCCGACGCCGAGTATGAGGCCATCCACGGCACGACGTTCATCTCGCTGAACGCCATGCTCATGCGGCGCTACATGGAAGAGTACCAGGTGCCCCACGAGGCCTTTGCGGGGTTTCCGGTCAACTCGCACGCCAACGCGGTGTACAACCCGCAGGCCATGTTCCACCAGGCCATCACGCGCGAGACGTTTGTGGGCGCGCGCATGATCGCCGACCCCATCAACCTGTTCGACTCGGCGCCGATCGCCGATGGGGCCGCGGCGGTGGTCCTCTGTGCTGCGGAGCGAGCGCGTGAGCTTGTGCCACACCCGGTGCGCATTGCTGCGTCGAGCGTGGCCACCGACAGCGTAGCCCTACACGACCGTCACGATCCGCTCTTCCTGGCGGCGGTCTACAACTCGGCGATGAAGGCGTACCGACAGGCGGAGATCGGCCCACAGGATATCGATCTGTTCGAGCTGCACGACGCGTTCTCGATCATCGCAGCGCTCTCGCTCGAAGCCAGCGGCTTTGCCCCGCGGGGGCAGGGCACGCGCCTGGCCGCCGATGGCGAAATCGGCCCACACGGCCGCGTGCCCATCGCCACTATGGGCGGCCTGAAGGCCCGCGGCCACCCGGTCGGCGCCACCGGCCTCTACCAGGTCGTCGAGGCTGCGCTGCAGCTCCGCGGCGAGGCCGGCAAGAACCAGGTGCCCGATGCCCATTGGGCGATGACCCAGAACGTCGGCGGCGTCGGCGGCACGGCGTTCACGCATATCTTGGAAGGGTAACGTGAGGCGTGAGGCGTGAGGCGCGATGTGGTTCGCTCGTTACGCAGTACGCAGTACGCCACTGCCGAGTATGTCAGGAGGAATGATCCCATGCGTTTGGCACCCCATTGGCGAGTCCGTGCTCAGCGCCTTCAGTTGCGCGGCGAGGTATGCGAGTGTTGCGGGCGGCACCTCTTCCCGCCCCGCGACGTGTGCCCGTCGTGCCACCAGCCGGCCAACGAGCCTTTCCCCTTTTCGGGCGAGGGCACGATCTATTCCTATTCTACGGTCTACGAGCCGCCGCGCGGCTATGAGCAGTACGCGCCGTATACCGTCGCCCTGGTGCGCCTGAAGGAAGGGCCTCTCGTGACCGCCCAACTCACCGACGTCGACCCCGCCGACGTGCGCATCGGCCTGCCGGTCGAGATGGTCACCCGCGCCTTGCGTGAGGAGGGCGAAGAGGGCATGATCATCTACGGCTACAAGTTCCGGCCCGTGCTCGAGCAGCAGGCTGCCGTCCACTAGAACATCGGTCAAGTATTCCTGCGAAGGCCCCCAGACGGCCGAATCATCGCCCTCCGACGCCCACAAGGGGCCAGGCTACAGGTTTGCGAACACAACCTGGCCCCCCGTGGCCGCCGCGATGGCTCGGAGGCGTTGGCCGCGGGCGAGTTCGGCGTCACGGCGAGGCGAAACGGGCACAAAGCCCCAGGCCGCGCGACTCTTCGGATAGGCTCTTGGCCCAGATTCCGCACCCAGCAGAGGCGGCTCCCACGCCGCCCGGTTGCCGGATGCGGCGAGCCCCATCGATGATATCTCCGCGTCCCTGCCTCCAAGGGGTGCGCATCCACACCTGGCCAAGCGCACGCAGGCGACGGTTTTTGCGCTGCGCGAGGGGCTGGCCAGCCTCGACGAGGAGTGACGGCGAAGAGGGGACTGCCACGGAAGACGGTGCGCCTTCATCCAATGGGCGGCGCGCCCCTGGTAGGTCTGCGCCTCTGCCGCCATGAGGCGTGCACATTCCCTGGTGCGGCTGACATCAGATGAGCCCTGGCCGCCGTCTCAAACCTGTGCAGCAGAGGCCACATCCAAATAGAGCACGGCGCCCGGGTGACGGCGGAGCACACTGGCCGGGCAGGCGGTGTCGATGCCACCGGTCAACGCAGCACGGACGGCAACTGCCTTGCTCGGTCCTGGCACGACACAATGGATCGCCGCACCCCGCATGAGCGCTGGTATGGTCAGCGTCACGGCGTGAGTCGGCACCTGGGCCAGCGTCGCAAAACAGCCATCGTTGACCTGCTGCCGACGGCTGGCCAGGTCGAGCGCCACGACCTTGACCAGCGCCGGATCGGCGAAATCGGCCACGGGAGGGTCATTGAACGCGAGGTGGCCATTCTCGCCGATGCCCGCGCAGACCACGTCGGCCGGGTATGCGGTGAGCAGCGCCGCGTAGCGCCGGCATTCGGCATTCATGTCGGGTGCGTTGCCATCCAGATAGTGCACGTGGGCCAACTGCACCCGGTCGAACAGCCGCTGGCGCAAGAACTGGCCGAAGGCCTGCGGCGCCTGCGCCGGCAGCCCCACGTACTCGTCCATGTGGAAGGCGCGCACGCGGGCCCAATCCACCGGCAGCGTGGCCAAGGATGCGAGCAACTCGTTCTGCGAGGGCGCCGCGGCCAGGACCACATTGGCGTAGCCCCTGCTCGCCTGCACTGCGCCGACCGCCTGCGCCACCCGCGATGCAGCCGCCCGGCCCATCTCCTCGCGGGTCGCGTACACCTCGACCTTCAGCGCATCCACCTGCAATGTCCGTAGTGGCTCTGTCGTCACACCAGCCTCCTGGAAAACCCGCGTCAGTCCGTTCAGGGCGGGAACGCCTCGTGGCAAGCGCGCTTGCAGCACTAGCCCCAATAGTGTTCAAGTAACGGCGCCTCGCCCGTCTCGACGGAGCCGGCGATTGGAAATCGCGCCTGGGAGCCGCCGTTGGCGGCCAAGGGGGCGCTGCGGCGCCGGGCGCCCACCTGCGTGGGCTGGAGGCCACGGCCGCGTCGGCGCAGGCCGACGCCCGGCCGCAGGCCCCCTTGGCCGCCAACGGCGGCTCCCAGGCGCGACTTGCAGTCGCCCGGCTTATTTGACAGTACTTACGCGGTCGACCTGCCTCCAGCATCAAGCCCCCCACCCCCCGGCCCCCTTCGGGGGCCTCCGCCCCGCCCCCGGCGCGGGGGCGGGGAAACTGGAGGTTAGGGGGTTCAGCGGGCGCTTCGCGCGACGCGCGAAGCGCCCGCTGAACCCCCATTTAAGGGCTCCCCCTTCCCGCCG
>JAKPJZ010000136.1 GCA_029553955.1 Chloroflexota bacterium | reverse complement strand
TTGCGTGTAGAGCTCTGGCCTTTCTGGCTGGCTTTGCACATTGGCCAGCACCTGCACAAGCTGGCAATGCTTCCTCGGGGCCGCCCTAGAGTATGGGCGCCTCATAGCCTCCTGGAAGCAGATGCTCTTCCGTGGCGACGGTCTGCGTTGTGGCTGGCGGCTATGACAGCGCAGCCTCGCCACGCTGCCAGGCGCGCCAAGCAGGCGACCTGAGCGCAACGAGCACGTTCCAACGGGCGACGGACCGGCCCTCGCCCACCATACTGCACCTACATCTTGCGACTTGTACTCCGCGCAGCGGCTCCTGCCGGCGAGCAGAGTGAAAACGTCCCGCGCAGTTAGCCGCACGACAGGACCCGGCGGTGACTTTGAAAAGGCCCTGATCTTAAGGTTGGCCTATTGACTCCAGGCGGAATCTGTGCTACTCTGCCTCTAGAACGTTAGTGCTGTCGGGTGATCCTAGTAGTGGCCCGCAATGGTTTTGACGGGCCCCGACGCCCACAAGGGGCTAGGCTACGGCCCATCAAAACCATTGTGGTCAGCCACTGGGCGCCTCGTGGGCGACGGGGCGCGCGGCCGGGGTCACCCGCCAGTTTGCCGCACGGCGCCATGTGCAGTGGCGGCTGCCCCCAGCGCCGCGCGGCTCAGCCATCAGGCCTGCATCGACATCTGTCGGCGGAGGCCTGTTTGCGTTCGCCTTTGATCGGCGCGGCGCCACAGTGCGCGGCGTTCGGGAGTCCTGCCATGCCAGGCAACACAACCTCGTCGGCGTTCCTCGTCCTGCTCGGGCAACTGCGCCAGGTGCAGCCGCCCCTCGCCGCATCGCCCCAGAACAGACACAGCGCACAAGAAACACCAAACGAACCCATAGCCCCCCTTGAGGGGCTCGAACCGGGCGTGTGCTACGCGCAGGGCACGGAGCGTGAAAGCGGGTTGGCTGTTGAGAAACTTCCCGTTTGTCATTGCGAGTACTCCAGGGTTCGCCGAACCCTGTGCCAGGCACAGAACCTTGGCCAGTCATTGCGAGGAGGCGGCCGCAGCCGCCGAAGCAATCCCCAGGTTGCGAGCGGAGCGATGCAGCTCCACGTCGGACATTGGAGATTGCTTCGCTGCGCTCGCAATGACAGTGCCCAAGTTTCTGAAGAGGCGGCCGCAGCCGCCGACGAAGCAATCCCTTGGTTGCGAGCGGAGCGATGCAACTCCACGTCGGACATTGGAGATTGCTTCGCTGCGCTCGCAATGACAGGCTGAGCAGTTGCCGAGAATCTACGAAGGTGCCTAATTGTGCCGCTTGCCCTCCTCGTCGGAAGGTGGCGTGAGTTGGGGCGTGGTGGTTTCCCTGGCCTTTTTCTGCTGCCCCGGGCTCTCCTTGTCCTTTGCCTGGCCGGGCGGCGTGTGGTCCTTGGTGGGTTTGGCGGCCGGGCCCGGCGTGGGCTGCCGGCCGTGCCCGGGTTTGCCGGGTGTGGGCGACGCCTCGGCCTCGGGCGTGTCTGGCGTCGCTGCCTCGGGTGTGGCCTGCGGCTCGGCTGTGGGCTGAGGGGTTGCCGTAGGGTCAGGCGTCGCCGTGGCGGCCTTGAGCCGGCCGTGGCCGACGCGCCCGCGCTGGCCCGCACCGAGGCGCGTCTTTTCCTGGCCGTCGCCGAGTGTGACCTGGCCACGGCTGGCCGCGACGTCCATCTCGCCATCGCTGACCCATACGTCATAGGTGGCGGCGCTGGCCTGGGCGGCGCCGCCGGTGCTCTCGACCTGGATCGAGCTCTCGGCCGAGGCCATGTCGTGCTGCGTGTGCCCCGCCGCCTGGCTGAGCTGGACGCTCGTGGCGCGGCCGTCGCGCCTGCCGCTAAGGTTGACGATCTCGACCTCGGCCTCGCCGATGAGGTACGACCGGCTGCCATCGGGGTACTGCACGGCGACGCGCGCGCCCGCAGACGAGCGCAGTGCGCAGCCGGCGGAGAGCGCCTGGCCAGGGAGCGCCTCCTGCCAGGTGGCGCTGCCCGGCAGGCGCACCTGCACCAGTCCCTGCACCTCCGCGAGCGTGGCGGCCTGGGTGACGCTGGTGCCGCCCCAGGCCCACACGCCGCCTAGCACCAAGAGCACCGTCAGCGCCACCGCGGCCACGCGCGCCGGCGCCGGCATGCGCCAGATCTGACAGGTCTTCGAAGACTTGTCAGATCTGGCAAGCTCGTAGTGCGCCCGCCTGTGCGCTTTCCGCGGCGTGGCGCCAGTCCGCCCAGGCGCAGAGGGTTCGCACAGGCGTTGCCTGGCTGTCAGAGGGGTACGGCGCACAGGCGTGCGCACTACGAGCTCGAGCTCAGGCTCGCCGGCCTTCGGGTTCTTGCCGATCGATACGCCGCCAGGGAAATCGCTGTGACAGGTCTTCGAAGACCTGTCAGGTCTGGCGCGGTAGAGGCCCTGCGCGCGGCGTACGGTGGCGGCCGGGGCGTCGACGAGCCGGTCGGCGGCCATCAGCCCCAGCGTATGGCGCAGCCAGGCCACATCGGCGGCGCAGCTCGGGCAGCCCGTAGCCAGGTGCGCCTCGAGCCGCGCGGCGTCATCCGGCGCCAGGCGGCCTTCGACATAGTCGGCAAGGTCTTCAAACGGCACTTCGTGTGACATATGAACCTGCTTTGCTCGTGTGGTGTCGGGCCGGCCTGGCAGAGATCATCGCGCCTGTCAGGAACAGACCGACTCACCACCCGTGGCCTGCTGAGCCTCCGGGGCGACGGCCGGGTATGCGCCGGGGCCACCGCCCGTACCGGGGGGATGCGAAGCGTGCAGCCCGGTTGCCGGCCCAAAGCTGCGTTCTGGCAGATATCTCGCTGGAGACTGCCTCGCTCCGCCAAAGGTCGCCGCCAGACCTGACACACCGATTTCCATGGCGAGCCATCAGCGCACGCTTGCTGGCCAATACTCGATCCCGCTGACGCCGCGACCGACAGGCGACTCTCCCGTCTGCAGGCTGGGCCCCCCTACCGTTCCCCCGTCGCGGGGGAATTGGGCCGCAAGACGGCGGCCTGCCTGGCGAAAAAGCGGCAAACGAGCGGTGCGAGGCGGCAGCAGCCAACCCAATTCCCCCGCGATGGGGGAGCAGTAGGGGGGCCCGGCCGCGGCATGAGCAGATGCCGGATTGAGTTTTTGCCAATCGCCTTCCTGCTACGGGAATAGGCGAGTCAGGTCTGCCCTACTCAGTAGAGCAGGCCGGGCAGCGTCGAGATACGTCCATTAGCAAATGTTAACTTGCACGCAGCAGGGCCTTGAGCCGCTCGAGGCAGCGGGCGCGGGTGGGGCCAATGGAGCCCGCGGGCATGCCCAGGTCGCGGGCGATGTCGGCGTAGGAGGGCGTCTCGGGGGCGTAGAACAGGCGTAAGAGCAGGCGCCGGCAGCGCTCGCTCAGGCGCGCCATGGCCTGGCGGATCAGGTGCTGCTCTTCCATCTGTTGCAGGGTGGCCTCGGGGAGGGGCTCCGCGGCAGGGTACTCGGCCAGGACGTCTTCGTCAGCCGCGCCCTCGTGCCTCGCGCGCTCGCGCAGCACACGCCAGGCCTCGCGGCGGGTGATGGTGGTGAGCCAGCTTCCAAGGCGCTCGTGGTCGCGGCAGGTGTCGAGCTTGCCGAGGAGGATGACAAAGACGGCCTGAAAGACGTCGTCGGCATCTTCGGCAGTGAGCCCCTGGCGCAGGGCGATGGAGTAGACCAGTCGCTGGTAGCGCTCGACCAGGCAGCTCCAGGCGGCGCCGTCGCCAGCCAGGCAGGCCGCGATCAGTTGGGAGTCGGTGCAATAGTCACCCATGACACTGGATACGGAGTAGGTCTCAAAAGAGTCGAGAGCTCGTGAACCACAAAGTGTTCATGAGCGCGACGCTCACCACTGCGCAGGAAAACGCCCACAACGGGCTAGGCTACGTGGGGTTCCGCCGCATTCTCAGAGCAGGGCACGAAGGCTTCAGATGGCCTCTTCCAGCCTTTGTGCCCTTTGTGGTGATCGGACCCGCCGGCCAACACCCCTGGGACGCACGGGCAAGCGGCGACTTGCCAGGACGTCCAGTCTGTCTATTATTACCAGACACCCACTTCCCGCGGGTGGCATCAGCAGGATACGCACACATAGACAAGGACGCACGAGCGATGAGCGAGATACGGCCTGTTGCGGCAAAGGTCTGGCCTGCGGCGCTGCGCACTACGGTGCAGGTCCGCCTCCCCGACGAGCGCATCTTCGAGGGTGCGGTGGGCACGCCGCTGGCCGATTTCGTGCGCGCGGCCGATCCGGCGCCGGCCATACCACTGGTGGCGGCGCTGGTCAACGGCAAGCTGCGCGAGCTGAGCCACCAGGTAGAGAGCGACTGCTGCGTGGCGCCCGTCTCGATCACGACGTCGGATGGGCTGCGCATCTACCAGCGGGCGCTGTCGTTCCTGCTGGTTGCGGCGGCGCACGAGCTCTTTCCCGAGGCGCAAGTGATCATCGACCATTCGTTGACGCTCGGCGGCCTCTACTGCGAAGTGCGCAATCGCCCCCCGCTGACGGCGCGCGAGGTGCGCCTGCTGGAGGAACGAATGCGCGAGATCGCGCAGGCCGACGAGCCTATCCTGCGCTGCCGCATCCCCATCGACGAGGCGCGGGCCATCTTCGAGCGCCAGGGATACGACGACAAGGTGCGCCTGCTGCGCTTCCGCCAGAAGGACTATCTGCCGGTCTACAAGCTGCGCGGGCTGTACGACTATTTCTACGGCTACATGGTGCCCTCGACCGGCTATCTGAACCGGTTCGGCCTGAGCCTCTGCCCGCCAGGGCTGATCCTGCTCTTCCCGCGCCGCGAGGCGCCGATGGCCCTGCCCATCCTGCGCGAGTACCCGCGCCTGGCGGGCGTCTTTCGCGAGTACCAGGAGTGGCTCGACCTGTTGCACGTGGGCGATGTGGGCGGCCTGAACGAGGCCATCGAGAGCAAGCGCATGCGCGAGGTGATATTGGTGGCCGAGGCGCTGCACGCGCAGCGCATCGCCGAGATCGCCCGCGAGATCGCCTGGCGCCACGAGCAGACGCGCATCGTGCTCATTGCCGGGCCATCATCGTCGGGCAAAACGACGCTGGCCAAGCGCCTGGCCATCCAGCTCATCGCCAACGGCGTGCGCCCGCTGGCTCTGGCCATCGACGACTATTTCGTAGACCGCGAGCAGACGCCCAAGGACGAGGACGGCAAGTACGACTTTGAGTGCCTGCAGGCGGTGGATCTGGAGCTGCTGAACCAGCAACTGGCCGAGCTGCTCGCCGGCAAGCGGGTGCGCCTGCCGCACTATGACTTTGCCAGCGGCCGGCGCACCTGGGGCGCCGAGGTCGCCATCAGCAGCGACCAGGTGATCCTGGCCGAGGGCATCCACGGGCTGAACCCGGGCCTGCTGCCCAGCCTCTCGGCCGAGCGCGTCTACCGGGTGTACGTGTCGGCGCTGACGCAGCTCAACATCGATCATCACAACCGTGTGCCCACCACCGACACGCGCCTGCTGCGGCGCATCGTACGCGATGCCCAGTATCGCGGCTACAGCGCCCAGGCCACGATCTCGCGCTGGGATGCGGTCACCTGCGGCGAACGGCGCAACATCTTTCCCTTCCAAGAAACGGCCGACGCCATGTTCAACTCGGCGCTGGTGTACGAGCTGGCGGTGCTCAAGCCGCTGGCCGAGCCGCTGTTGGCGCAGATCGAGCCGGGCACTATGGAGTATGCCGAGGCGCGGCGGCTCCTCTCCTTCCTGGAATGGATCCGGCCCTGGTCGGACGAGAGCGTGCCCGACAACTCGCTCTTGCGCGAGTTCGTCGGCGGGTCGAGCCTGCGCGAGTTTGTGCTCTAGCCCGCGTCGACTCTGTCATTGCGAGGAGGCCGCGGCCTCCTCGCAATGACAGTCGTAGGTCTTGCGAAACCTGTCAGGTCCGGGCGTGTTTTCACTTACTGGACAACTGCTCTTTGCTTCGCTATAATGGGGCCCTCTCATACACTTACTTCAGGTATGGGGCTCGGATCAGGAGGGGTTCATGCCCAGTCGTGTGCTGTTGCAGATCGGCCCTGTGGCAATCTACTGGTATGGTGTGCTGATCGTCACCGGCACGCTGGCCGCCGCCTGGATTGCGACCAAGCAGGCGAGGCAGGCAGGCGACGACCCGGAGCACGTATGGAATGCGCTTTTGCTCTGCCTTGTCCTCGGCGTCATCGGCGCTCGCCTCTACCACGTGGCTTCGATGCTGCAACACTACCTGGCCCACCCAGGCGAGATCTTTGGGCTGCAGATGCAGGGCTTTGGCATCTATGGCGCCGTGGCCGGCGGGGCGCTGGGCCTGTGGATTTATACGCACCGGAACTCGCTGAACTTTTTGCGCTGGGCCGATTTCGCCGCGCCCGGCATCGCCCTGGCCCAAGCCATCGGCCGCTGGGGCAATTTCTTTAACCAGGAGCTGTACGGCTTCCCGACCGCCCTGCCGTGGGGCATCTACATCGCCCCTGAGAACCGTCTGCCCGGCTTTACGCAGTACGAGCGCTTTCACCCGACCTTCCTCTACGAGTCGCTCTGGAACCTGCTGTCATTCGGCATCCTGATGTTCCTGAGCCGCAAAGCCCGGAAGCGCCTGATGAACGGCGATCTGTTCCTGTTGTACGGCATCCTGTACTCTCTGGGCCGCTTCTTTGTCGAGTTCCAGCGCCCCGACGCCTACCAGCTCGAGACCTGGAAGTTCTTGGGCGCGCCCATGGCGCAGTGGGTGGCCATCGGCGCCATCCTCTTTTTCGGCAGCGTCCTCATCTACCGCCACCAACGCGGCGGGGGCGCTCCTGTAGTAGCGGAGCCGGAGGAGTCATCGGCAGAGCAGGGCTAGGTCGTGTTCGCAAACCCGTAGCATAGCCCCCCAGGCCGCCGTGGGCGTCTTGGGTGGCGAGACTGGCGCCACAGAACGGCAAAACGGGCACAAGCCGCCGGTGGCGGCCAAGGCGCCCTAGGCTACGACGGTTTGCGAACACGACCTAGCGTGAGCGCTCTGCGAACGGCCTGCATCTCGGCACGATTGTCACGGTGAAGGAGAGAGCACCATTGGCTTCGACGGATGCACCTGAGATCGTCGTCCGCCGTCTGCCCCTTTACCTGCGCGCCCTCACGAGGCTGGCTGAGGCCAACCATCTCATCACTTCATCGCAGGAGCTGGGCGCGATGCTCGGCATCAGCTCGGCTCAGATCCGTAAGGACCTCTCCTACTTTGGTGAGTTCGGCAAGCAGGGCATGGGCTACGAGGTGCCATACCTGCGCGACCAACTACGGCGCATCCTGCAGGTGGATCGCCACTGGGAGATGGTGCTGGTCGGCGCGGGCGACCTGGGGCACGCGATCGCCAACCATGCCGGGTTCGACCGCTGGGGCTACCAGGTTGTGGCCGTCTTTGATAACGACCCGCACAAGGTAGGGCAGGTCATGGGGGGGCTCACCATTCGCGACGTGGCCGAGCTGGAGGAGACGATCCGCTCGCTGCGGGTGCGCATCGGCATTGTCGCCGTGCCCGCGGCCGGCGCCCAGGCCGTGGCCGAGCGCATGGTGCTGGCCGGCATCCGGGCCATCCTGAACTATGCGCCCATCAGCCTGAACCTGCCCCCCGAGGTGCGCGTGCACGCCATCGACCCGGTCGTGGGGCTGCAGAGCATGAGCTATTACCTGGACCTAGAATAGGGTTTGTTCTAGAAACGGCGGCGCGGCGGGCTGCCTCTCTGCCGTTTCTAGAACAAACCCTAAGCGGGCAACGTCCGCCTGAGGATGTCGATCATTTCGAGGGCCTTGCCGGCGCCGAGGGCTACGGAGTCGACCGGGTTCTCGGCGACGTGGCAGGGCACGCCGGTGTGCCGGGTCAGGAAGCGGTCGATGTTGCGCAGGAGCGAGGTGCCGCCGGTCATGACCATGCCACGGTCGATGATGTCGGAGGCCAGCTCCGGCGGGGTCTTTTCGAGCACCGAGCGCACATTGTTCACAATGACGGCCAGGGGCTCGGCGATCGCTTCGGTAATCTCTGCAGAAGTGATCTGGATGGTTCGTGGCAGGCCGGTCATTTGGTCGCGCCCGCGGACGTCCATCGTCAACTCCTGCTCCAGCGACAGGGCGCTGCCGATGCCGATCTTGGCCTCTTCGGCCATCTGATCGCCGATGAGCAGGTTGTACTTGCGGCGGATGAAGGACGCCACGGCATCGTCGAGCTTGCAGCCGCCGGTGCGCACCGAGCTCGCGACCACAATGCCATTCACCGAGATCACCGCCGCCTCGCAGGTGCCGCCGCCGATGTCGACAATCATGTTGCCGGTGGCTGTGCCCACGGGCAGGCCCGCGCCCAGCGCGGCGGCCAGGGGCTCGGGAATCAGAAAGGCCTCGCGCGCGCCGGCGGCCAGCGCCGCATCGTGCACCGCCCGGCTCTCGACGCTGGTGACCCCTACCGGCACGCTGATCATCACCGTCGGCTTGAAGTGCACCCGGCCACATACCTTGCGGATAAAGTGGTGCAGCATGCGCTCGGTGACCACATAGTCGGCGATGACGCCATCGCGCATCGGCCGCAGCACCTCGATCGTCTCTGGTGTGCGCCCGAGCATGCTGTGGGCCTCTCTGCCGACGGCCATGATGCGGTTGTCGCGCACCGAGATGGCGACTACCGAGGGCTCCCGGAGCACAATCCCCTTGCCGCGCACGTAGACGAGGATGCTCACCGTCCCCAAATCGATGCCGACCTGCCGCACGAACATCGGTCCTCCCACTAGCGAAGCCTCGCCTGAGGGCGAGGGTACCAGGCACCAGAACGCCCACGAAGCCGCCTACGGCAGCTAAGGGGGGCTAGTGGCTCGACGCAATGGTTCTGATGGGTGTTGTGGGCGTCGGAACCCATCAAGACCATTGCGCGCCACTACTAGGCTCAATACCGTTCAAATAGGCCGGGCGACTGCAAGTCGCGCCTGGAGGGCCTGCGGCCGGGCGCCGGCCTGCGCCGACGCGGCCGTGGCGACCAGCCCACGCAAGTGGGCGCCCGGCGCCACAGCGCCCCCTTGGCCGCCAACGGCGGCTCCCAGGCGCGATTTCCAATCGCCGGCTCCGCCGAGACGGGCGAGGCGCTGCTATTTGGACGGTATTGGTGCTAGGCCACGCCGCCAACGAGCTCAGAGTGTCAGCGCGCCGGGCTGCGCCTCGGCGGGCGCATCGCGTCGCGGCGTCTGAACCCCACGCGAGCTGGCCGCCGGGGACTGGTCGGGCCGTGCAGCCGGCGCCTCAGCCGCGCTATCGCTGTAGCTGATGTGGGCGCCGAGGGCGGCGAGCTTGACCTCGATCCCCTGGTAGCCCCGCTCGATATAGTGCACGTCCGAGATCAGTGTCCGGCCCTCGGCCGCCAGTGCGGCGAGCACCACTGCAGCGCCGGAGCGGATATCGAGCGCGCGCACGCCGGCCCCCCTGAGCGGGGTCGGCCCCTGCACGATGGCCGTCTGCCCGCGCACCTTGATGCGCGCGCCCATCTTGCGCAGCTCTTCAACATAGTGCAGGCGGTCGTCGTACATCGTCTCGTGGATCGAGCTTTCGCCTTCGGCCTGGGTCATCATCACTGCGAACGGCGCCTGCAGGTCGGTCGGAAAGCCCGGGTAGGGGAAGGTCTGAATATCGACCGCCTTGAGCGCCCCGGAGGTCCTGACCACATAGTGTTCGGCATCGACTCTGACATCGACGCCCGCTTCCTGCAGCTTGCTGGTCAATGCCCCCAGGTAGGGGGCGACGGCCGCATCCATGACCACCGTGCCGGCGGTGATCGCCGCGCCCAGCGCAAAGGTGCCCGCCTCGAGGCGGTCGGGCATGACGCGGAAGGCGGTGCCATGCAGCTTTTCCACGCCCTCCACCTGGATGATGCCCGTGCCGGCGCCGTAGACGCGGGCGCCGAGCGAATTGAGGAAATGCGCCAGATCGACGACCTCGGGCTCGACCGAGGCGTTCTCAATGATCGTGGTGCCCCGCGCCAGGGCGGCAGCCATCAGCAGGTTCTCGGTGCCCGTATGGCTGGGATAGTCGAGCGAGATGCGCTCACCCCACAGGTGTGGGGCGCGTGCCCGGTAGGAGCCGTTCTGGCGCTCGACCTGGGCGCCCATCGACTGGAAGCCCTTGAGATCTACGCTCACGGGGCGGGTGCCGATGGCACAGCCCCCCGGGTGCGGCGCTTCGGCCTGGCCAAAGCGCGCCAACAGTGGCCCCACCACCAAAAAGCTGCCGCGCATGCGGGTGGCGATGGCGTTGGGCACCTGCGGCGTCGTCAGCGCGGCGGCGCGCACGAGCAAGGTGTTCCCGTCGACCCAGCGCAATTCGGCGCCGAGGGCCGCCAACACGTCGGCCATCGATAGGACATCCTGGATCTGCGGCACGTTCTCGATATAGCACTCATCGGCGGTCAGCAGCGTCGCTGCCAGAATCGGCAAGGCTGCATTCTTGGCCCCACCGATGGTCACAGTGCCCTGGAGGGGAACCCTTCCCTCAGCAACGATATAGGACATGGCTACCTAGGACACCCCTCTCCCTAGTGTTTATTACACGGGCAGGGTCGGTGTTCTGCGCGCCTATCCATCTAGTCATCAAAGGATTCGCGACCTGCCGCCTGCGCCCTGGGGGCACGCCGCCGGGCAACCTGCAGGCGAGCGAGCGAGCGGCGCAACGCCGCCTCGACCTGCACGAGATCGGTCCGGTCCAGGCGCTGTCGCTTGAGCTGGGCGGCCCGCTGGCGCGCCGCCTCGGCACGTTGCACGTCGATTTCGGCAGCCCCTTCGGCGCTGTCGGCCAACACCACAACCCGATCCGGCAGGACTTCCATAAAGCCGCCGCCAATGGCGAAGGCTTCTTCGTCGCCACCCTTGCGGACCACCAACTCACCGCAGCCCAGACGGGTGATGAGCGGCGCGTGCTTGGGCAGAATCCCCAACTGCCCCACGAGCCCCGGCGCCAGGACGATGTCGGCGTCACCTGCATACACCTGGCGCTCCATGGTCACAATCTCAACCCGGATCTGAGCCATATGATACTCCATAGTGCGTGATACGTAAAACGTGAGGCGTGAGGCGTGAGGCTATTGCGTGTTGCGTGTTAGCACGTCTCGCGTATCACGCCTCACGTTTTCGCATCACGTTCTACGCCGCCATCTCGCGGCCTTCGGCGATGACTTCGTCGATGTTGCCGCGCATGTAGAAGGCCTGCTCTGGGATGTCGTCGAGCTCGCCGTCGAGGATCATCCTAAAGCCGCGCACCGTCTCGCGGATGGGCACGTATCGTCCGGACCGGCCGGTGAACTGCTCTGCCACGAACATTGGCTGCGACAGGAAGCGCTGGATGCGCCGCGCGCGGGCGACGGTGCGCTTGTCGTCCTCGCTCAGTTCCTCGATGCCCAGGATGGCGATAATGTCTTGCAGTTCCTTATACCTCTGAAGCACCTGCTGCACACCCCGTGCCACCAGGTAATGCTCTTGGCCGACGATGCGGGGGTCGAGGATGCGCGAGGTGGAGGCCAGCGGGTCGACGGCGGGGTAGAGGCCTTGTTCCACGATGGCGCGGTCGAGGGCGACGGTGGCGTCGAGGTGGGCAAAGGTCGTCGCCGGGGCGGGGTCGGTATAGTCGTCGGCCGGCACGTACACGGCCTGCACCGAGGTGATCGAGCCGCGCTTGGTCGAAGCGATGCGCTCCTGCAGTGCGCCCATCTCGGTGGCGAGGGTGGGCTGATAGCCCACTGCCGAAGGCATGCGCCCCAGAAGGGCCGATACTTCCATGCCGGCCATGACGAAGCGGTAGATGTTGTCGATGAAGAGCAGGACGTCCTTGCCCTGGTCGCGAAAGTACTCGGCCATGGTCAATCCGGTGAGCGCCACGCGCAGGCGCACCCCCGATGGCTCGTTCATCTGGCCAAAGACGAGGGCGGTCTTGTCGAGCACGCCCGCCTGGCGGATCTCGTGCCAGAGGTCATTGCCCTCGCGGCTGCGCTCGCCGACGCCCGCAAAGACTGAAAAGCCGCCGTGTTCGTAGGCGATGTTGCGGATGAGCTCGTAGATGATGACCGTCTTGCCCGTGCCGGCGCCGCCAAAGACGCCGGTCTTGCCGCCCTTGGTAAAGGGGGCGATGAGGTCGACGACCTTGAGGCCGGTCTCGAACATCTCGGTCTCGGTGGCCTGCTCGTCAAAGGGTGGCGCTGGGCGGTGGATCGGGTAGTATTGCGGCGCCTCGACCGGGCCGAGGTTGTCTCGGGGCTGGCCGAGCACGTTGAACAGGCGCCCCAGGGTGGCCGGGCCCACGGGCACCTTGATCGGCTCGCCGGTGTCGATGGCCGCCATGCCCCGGCGCAGCCCATCGGTCGTGTCCATGGCCACGCAGCGCACCCAGCCATCTTCGAGCTGCTGCTCCACTTCGACAACCAACGGCGCCGAGTCGGGCCGCGGGATCTCCACGGCATTGTAGATGCCAGGCAGCGCCTCGGGCGGAAATGCGAGGTCTACCACCGGCCCGATGACCTGCGTGATCTCACCGCGTGTTCCCTTGGCCATCCATATCCCTCCGAAAAATCTACGATCAATGATCAGTCGTCCATGCCCGATGGGGCACAACGCACGACGCAAACGCCCACCAAGCCGCCCGTGGCGGCCAAGGGGGGCTAGGCTACGGCGCCGCAAACCGACGAGAGTATCCACTGCAGCGGCGCAGAGAGGATCAGAGGAATCTCTGCGTCCTCTGCGCCGCTGCAGTGAGGTCTTGCCTCAATCGTTGAGAATCTGATCTACGAAAGTGCCTACTGAGACGCCGTTTGCAGCGCGGCGACGCCGCCGACGATGTCGATCAGTTCCTTGGTAATCGCTTCTTGGCGCGCCTTGTTGTAGCCCACGGTCAACTCGTCGATCAGGCGCAGCGCGTTGTCGGTGGCGCTGCGCATGGCCACCATACGCGCCGAGTGCTCGCTGGCCAGCGCGTCGAGGATCGCCCGGTAGACCTGCAGGTCCACAAAGCGCCGCAGCATGGGCTCTAGGATGGTGGCGACATTGGGCTCGAACGTGTACGAGAGGCGCGCGGTTGCCGGCCCCGGCGCTTCGGCCGCGATGGGCAGCAATCGCCGCACCTGGGCGCGCTGGACGAGCGTGCTCACAAAGTCGGTGCTCGCCACCCACACCTGGTCGGCCCGTCCGCGCTCCAGTTCATCGCGCAGCAGATGCGCGATGGGCCGGGCATCGTCGGCGCTGGGCGGGTCGGGCAGGTCAAAGTCGGCGACGATCTCGTGGCCGTAGCGGCTGAGGTAGTCGCGCCCCTTGCGCCCGATGGTCACAAAGCGCACCGGCACCGCCTGCTGCGCGGCGAGTTCGAGCGCGGCATTGATGACATTGTGGTTGTAGCCGCCGCAGAGGCCGCTCGAACTGGTGATGACCAGCACTTCGATGGCGTGCACGGGGCGGGCCGTGAGCAACGGCAGACCGTGCGCCTGTTCGGGCGTCAGCCGGCCGGCCAGGTTGCCCAGCACCTCCCACGACTTGGCCGAGTACGGCCGCGTCGCCAGGGCCATGATCTGGGCCCGGCGCATCTTTGAGGCCGAGACCGTCTGCATCGCCTTGGTCACTTTGGCGATGCTCTTGACGCTCCGTATGCGTTTGCGGATCTCGAGCAGCGTGGCCACTTAGAACGTCCCCAACTGTTTGAACTCTTGGATCGCCTGCTGCAGGGCGGTTTCGGTTTCGGGCGGCATGCCCTGGCCGCTGGCGATGGTGCGCATGAGCTCGGGCTTGTGGTCGGCCAAATAGCGATGGAAGGCCGCCTCGAAGGCGCTGACACGGTCGACCGGGACGTCGTCGAGATAGCCGTGGGTCACGGCGTAGACGATGGCGACCTGGTGCTCGAGCGCCATGGGCACGTACTGCGGCTGCTTGAGCACTTCGGTGGTGCGCAGGCCGCGGTCGAGCTGGTCGCGGGTGGCCTTATCGAGGTCGGAGCCGAACTGGGCAAAGGCGGCAACGGCGTGGTACTGCGCCAGGTCGAGGCGCAGGCGGCCGGCGCACTGTTTCATGGCCTTGGTCTGGGCGCTGCCGCCCACGCGCGAGACCGAAAGGCCCACGTTCACCGCGGGGCGTGTGCCCGCATAGAAGAGGTCGCTCTCCAGATAGATCTGGCCGTCGGTGATCGAGATCACGTTGGTGGGCACATAGGCCGTCAGGTCGCCCAACTGGGTCTCGATGATGGGCAGGGCTGTGAGCGAGCCGCCGCCGTGCTCGGTGCTCATCTTGGCGGCGCGCTCGAGCAGGCGTGAATGCAGGTAAAAGATGTCGCCAGGGTAGGCCTCGCGGCCGGGCGGGCGGCGCAAGAGGAGCGAGATCTGGCGGTAGGCCCAGGCATGCTTCGAGAGGTCATCGTAGATGATGAGGGCGTCGCCGCCCGTCTCCATGACCTCCTCGCCCATGGCGCAGCCGGCATAGGGCGCCAGGTATTGCAGCGGGGCCGGGTCCGACGCCGAGGCCACCACCACGATGGTATGGTCCATGGCGCCGTGTTGCTGGAGCGTGGTGACCACCTGGGCGATGCTTGACAGCTTTTGCCCGATGGCGACATAGATGCAGACCATGTCGCCCTGGCGCTGGTTGATGATGGTGTCGAGCGCGATGGCCGTCTTGCCCGTCTGGCGGTCGCCGATGATCAGCTCACGCTGGCCGCGGCCGATGGGGATCATGGTATCGATGGCCTTGAGGCCGGTCTGCACCGGCTTGTCGACCGCCTCGCGCACGATCACGCCGGGGGCGATGCGTTCGACCGGGCGCGTGCGTTCGGCCAGGATCGGGCCTTTGTCGTCGAGCGGCTGGCCCAGGGCGTTGACCACCCGGCCCACCAGGGCCTTTCCCACCGGGACTGAGACGATCTGCCCCGTGCCGCGCACCAGTGTGCCCTCGCGCACGCCCGTATAGTCGCCCAGGATGATCGCGCCCACAGAGCGCGCTTCCAGGTTCAGCGCCACGCCGAACACGCCGTTCTCGAACTCGACAATCTCGTTGGCCATCACACTGGGCAGGCCCGCGATGCGGGCGATACCATCGCCCAGCTCGAGCACCGTGCCCACCTCAGCCGTGCGGATGGCAGGCTGGAAAGAGGCGATCTGCTGCTTCAACGCTGCGGCGATTCTGTCCGCGCCAAGTGCCACGCCTCAAGACCTCCGTTTCTTGGTGAAACGTAATGCGTAATGCGTGATGCGTGATGCGTGTTACGTATTACGCATCACGCATCACGTCAGTTGTTTGCGCAGGGCTTCGAGCCGGCCGCGCAGGCTGCCGTCGATGATGCGGTCGCCCACGCGCAACCAGACGCCGCCCAGCACTGTGGGGTCGACCGCGAAGGTGACCGGTTGCCCTGTGCCGAAGCGGCGGGCCAGTACCTGCTCGAGCTCGGTGCGCTCGGCGGGGGCCAGGGGCACGGCGGTGCGCACGATGATCCCCGGCCGGTGCGGCTGGCGCCCGCGGGTGAGCGCGCCTACCTCGCTCACCAGGCGCTTGAGCAGGTCGGCCTGGCTGGGGTCGATGGCGCCGCCCTGGCCCAGCGTATCGGCCAGGCGGGCCAGGTCGCGGTCCCAACTATCGGCGCTCATGAGGCCTGCTCCAGTTGGCCCAAGAAGTCGTGCACCAGGCGGCGGTGGGCGGCCGTGTCGACAGCCTGGCCCAGCACACGCCCGGCAGCGTCGATGGCCAGATCGGCCACCTGACCCTGCAGTGCGGTGAGGGCCTCGCGCCGCTCGCGGGCGATCTCTTGCTCGGCGCGGGCGCGCAGCTCCTGGGCTTCGGCCTGGGCGCGGGCCAGGATCGCCTGGCGCTCCTTCTCGGCCGCCTCGCGGGCCTGGGCCACGATGGCCTGCGCCTCGCGGCGCGCCTCTTCCTGGCGCTTCTGATAGTCGGCCTCCGACTGCGCGGCCCGCTTCTCGGCCAGCTCGGCATCGGCCAGGCCCTTGGCGATGCGCTCGCTGCGCTCGCGGAGCATCTTGGTCACCGGGCGATACAGCACCAGGGACAGCAGGACCAGCAGGAGGAAAAAGTTGACCAACTGCGCGATCAAAACGCCGGCGTCAATGCCTAGTCTCTCCAACGCTCGCTCCTCTTCTCGCGGATGGCTGCCCGCGCCCGCAGAGACCTGTGGGCCAACCCAGGCCATGCCCGGCGTGGGGTTACGGGCGCCAACGCCGGCGCCACTAGACGAACTTGATGGCCAGAGCGACCACCAGGGCATAGATGGCGATAGCCTCGGCAAAGGCGATGGTCACAATCAGGTTCGATGAGATCGAGCCGGCGCTTTCGGGGTTGCGGCCCAGCGAGCGCATGGCCTCGGTGCCAAAGCGGCCGATAGCCCAGGCGGGCACCATGCCGCCGATAGCGATGGTCAGACCTGCAGCGATGCTCTTGAGGACTTCGGGGGTCATTCCGGGCTCCTTTTCTAGATACCTTCCAGTATGCTCCGTATAGAGGCGCGAACCTTGGGTTCCGCGGCCCCGGTTCGCCGCCGACAACGCCCACAAGCCCCTGCGGGGGCCAAGGGGGGCGAGGCTACGCCCATCGAGACCAACGCGACGAACCACTAGACTAGGGGTCTGCAAACACGCCCTAGGAAACGCTCGATGCCATCTGTGGCTGCGCCGCGGGCTGCTCGGTGTGCTCGCGCTTCGCAGCTTCATCGCCATGGTGGGCCGTGGCCTGTGAGATGAAAGCGGTGGAAAGGACGGCAAAGACAAAGGCTTGGATAAAGCCGACAAAGAGCTCCAGGCCCAGGAAGGGCAGCGAGGCCACGAAGGGCAGCAGGAAAACCATCACGCCCAGCAGGACTTCGCCGGCAAAGATATTGCCGAACAACCGGAAGCCGAAGGACATGATCTTGGTAAACTCGTCGAACAACTCGAGCACACCGATAAAGATGTCGATAAAGCCCATGAAGAGGCTGCCCACGCCTTGGCGCGGCCCGCGGCCGGCCAGGCCTTTGAAAAAGGCGATGTAGCGGCGAACGGCGAAAAAGCGCATAAAGTAGCGCGGAAAGCCGACGACGATGACGCCGTAGACCTGGCTCATGAGCACCGAGACGATGGCCAGGGCCAGGGTGGTGTTCAGGTCGGTATTGGCCGAGCGCAGCAGATGGACCCTGTGCGCCGCCTCAGCGCCCTGCTCGGCCCCCCCGACGGCCCAGGTGATACTCAGGTACCCTGGCAGCAGCCCCATCCAGTTGGAGACGATGATAAAGAGAAAGAGGGTGGCGATGGTGGGAAAGATCAGGGCGGCGCTCTTGCCCGCCGTGGCCTTGACCTGGTTGTAGAGCATCTCGATGACAAACTCGACGACGTTCTGCAGGCCGCGCGGCACCAGCTCCATCTTGCGGGTGGCCAGCAGCGCGATGACGATGAGGACGAGCATTGTCACCCAGGAGGCGATGAGGGTATTGGTGATCTTGAGCGGGCCCAGCCGGGCCACTTCTTCTGCCGCCAGAGAGATGTGGGGCACGGTGATGCTGAGGCCAAAGGGGTGGGCGATATAGTAGACCAGGTCGAAGGCGAGGGCCACGATGACGGCCAATACCAGCAGCATCACTTTGGGTTTTTTGAACACGAAGCGGCCTCCTAGGGGTTGGGGCCGGCGCGCCGGCTGGCACGCCCGGTGACCAAGAACACTGCTGTCAGAGAAGTTGTCGCGCCGAGCACCGCGAGCACAACAGTGAAGACGGGCCGAGCGCCCGTCGCACGGTCGAGCCAGAGGCCCAGGGCGAGGCCGAGCCCGATAGGCACGAGGGTGACGAGGGCCAGTTGCAGCACCAGCAGGAACGCGCGACCCAAGTCGCGCGCTGAAAAGGCGGTGCGTGGCTCTATTTGATGGGCGGCGGCCGAATTGAGCTCACGGAGCGTGGACTGGGCCAGGTTGATCGTCCCCAGCAGGCCGATAATCACGCCGACGAGGACAAAGGTGACGGTGACCATGGGACGGGTGCCAAGCTGCCGATCAACCCAGGTGCCCAGGAAGAGGCCGGCGAGTACCGTTGCTACCGCCATCAACCCCATGGTCACGCCCAACTGCGAGGCCAGTGCCAGCGGCCGGAGCAGGTTCCGCATGCCGGGGGTATCACCCCCGTCCTCGGTGCCCGTGTTGCGGTCGAACAAGGTTGACTCCCTCACGTTGTGGTGCCTTCTGAGGTAGTTGATAGTATACGAAAGTGAAAGCAGCCTGTCAAACTCCAGTAGCGAGGGGGGTGTAGTTCAGTTTTGGGGCGAGTTGTGGCATAATAGGGGCAAGACTTTATGTTTAGTGTAGGTGGTTTGACGAATGAAGCGTACCCGTGTTGAGATGAAGGCTGAGTTGCTGGCGCAGGCAGAGGCCAAGATTGA
>JAKPJZ010000134.1 GCA_029553955.1 Chloroflexota bacterium | reverse complement strand
CCTTCGACTATGCCCTGGGCAATCCGCCCTTCGGGCTGACCTGGTCGGTGGAGGATACGGCGCCGCTCGACACCGCCTCCGAGCACAAGGGGCACGTCCTCTCACTGGAGGCGGCCACCGAGCTGCAGGTGCGCGCGCTCAAGCCGGGCGGCTTCCTGGCCCTGGTCGTCCCCGAGACGGCGCTGGAGCGCGACGATCTCCGTCGCTGGCGCGAGTGGATGCTCGCCAGGTGCTGCGAGATGGCACGCATCAGCCTGCCGCGCTCTGGCGACGAGGATCCGGGAACACGCTGGCCCTGCGTCGCCTGGCTGCTGCAGAAGCGGCCGGAACGTGACGCCGGCGAGCCGCCGGTGCACTACCCGCTCTTCACCGCCTCACCGCACACCTTCGACGAGCTGAACCAGGCCACCCTCGTGGCCTGGCGGGCGACGCCCTGGTACGAGCGTGTGGTGTTGCCCTACAGTGAGGCGTTGGGGGTGAAGGAGCAGCCCAGGACCGTGCCGCCGCAGGTGGATGAAGCCGGCCGCTGGCGCGTGATCTCGCCCCTGCGCTGGAAGCATGGGGTGCTGGTCAACGAGGCCAGGGTCCTGGAGCACATCGCGACCGGCCCGGAGGTCCTGCACGCCGTCTGCGCCATCGGCGTGGACGAGTACTGGTGCATGACCTGCCGCAGCGAGGCCTGCGGCGCCATCCAGGCCGTGCTGGCTCAGAGGCTGGGCCGCGGCTGCAAACCCAAGCCTGCGGCCGTGGCGCGCACCGTCATCAAGGCGGTGCGCAAGCGCATGCGCCGCCTGGGGGACGTCCCCGACCTGCCAGAAGACGTGCGCCGCGCCCTGCGCACCAGGCTGCTCGACACCCAGAAACGCCTGGCCGAGCAGTACGGCATCCGCGTCGGCTGGCAACGGCCGGGGGCGCTGCAGCAGGTCCGGAAGGAGCGCAAGCGGCTCCCCAGCCGCAGGGTGGAACTCGCGGCCCTGCCCCTGCGCTGCGAGGGCGCGGGCCTCGTCCTGCGCCGCTCGGGCAAAGTGCTCGTCGTGGAGCCGCGGAGCGTCCTCGACGCCCTCAAGCTCCTGGAGACGGTCGCTGCTACGCGGCACACCGTTACCGTGCCCGAGGCGGTCATGGGCGGCGAGCGCTGGCTGCCTGTCGGCGTGAGCGAGCGCAGCGGCCGGCTGGAGCGGCTGACGATGGCCGGCCTGCATCCGCAGGCGGAAGCGGCCCTGGAGCCGGCGCTGGCTCGCGCGCGGCGCCGCCTGGCCTGGCAGCTGATCCCCCGCCCGGAAACGGCGGAGGCGATCCCGGCGGCCGTGGCCGAGGCGTGCCAGGCGCTCGACGGCACCCCGGTGCTGGAGCACGTGCCGAGCGCCGATGCCTACGAGGAGCGCTACTGGTACTGGCGCGGCAAGATCGCCGAGACAGGGATCGAGCTGTACGAGTACCAGGCCCACGACGCGGCCCTGATGTGCATGGCCGAGTCGACGTACCTCTCGTACACGCCGGGGCTGGGCAAGACGCGCACCAGCCTGGCC
>JAKPJZ010000110.1 GCA_029553955.1 Chloroflexota bacterium | reverse complement strand
GCCTGCGGGCGGGCAAGGGACGGGCGAGGCGCCAGTGGCAGGCGGCGAGGGTGCCGACGAAGGCCTCTTCGGTGAGGTCGGCGGCCTGGAGCTCGGCGCGGTAGGTGGCGTAGAGCTCGGCGTAGGCGGCGGGGTCCTCGTGGCGCTGGAGGGAGGGCGGGATGATGTCAAGGCGGGCAAAGATGCCGTGGGTGACGGCGTTGAGGGACGAGCGGGCCTTGCCGTCGGGCGTGCGCGGGCCGGTGGAGCGCTGGGCGTTGCGCCGGTTGGCGGCGATCGCTTTCGGGGTCATGTGTTTGGGCATGGCGGGCTCCGGCGTGATGCGTAATGCGTGATGCGTGATGAGCCGTGTTGCATCGGCAGGCGGTTGGCAAGGGCCGGCGGCGGGATGCAGGTGGTGGCGGGGCCGGCGGGAGACAGCAAGGGGCCTACGCCGACGCTGGTCGATGCAGGCCCCCGAAGCCATGCGATCTGACTGGCGCCGCGGGCAAGCCGCACCTGCACCTGCGTGTGGCGCCGGGTATTCTACTGTGAGCCGGGCGGGCGGGAGTGGCCGCCGGGCAACGTACCATTGCCAGATTGAGCATAGCACAGATTTTCTAGAGAGTCAAGAGGGTGACGGCTTAGAAACCTTGAAATTCGAACGGATGGTCGGGTTTCTGCACCCATCCAGTCTGCATAGGCGATGGGGAAGATGCCGCGCTCGGCGAGGCCCAGCATCTGGACGTGCCAGCCTGCGTAGGGCCAGTCTATGCCCTGGCCCTTTTGGGTGATGTCTGGGAAGCGCTCGACGAACTTGGCTGCCAACTGATGCGCAGTGTCGGCGCGGGCATCCTGCCAATCAAAGCGGGCGTTGCCCTGGGCGGGTGTACGGGTCCTCTCTGATATCCGGCTGTTCCGCTTCGCGACGGACCGGAACGGAGCCTCTGTGGGGTGCATTTGGCGGGTTGGCTGAGCCTTGGCCGCCCGCGGGCGGCCAAGGCTCAGCCAACCCGCCAAATGCACCCCACCGCGAACTGGGCCGAGACGATGCCCCTGACCCACGCCAGGTCGACGCGGAATCACGCCCGGGAGCTGCGCTCTTGTGCGATGGGCCGGGGCCAGGAGCTGTCTGCGTTGCCCTGTCTGTGCACAAGTCTAGACGCGCTGCGGCAGTTCAAAGCGTATGGCCTTGAACTCGGCGCGGCCAGCCGGCATTCTGGCGAGTTGCTCGATGACGCGCTCGCGGGCCTCACAGGCGAGCGCGAGGCATGGCGCGAGTTCGCTCTCTTCCAGGTCATCGACTGTACGGTGCGGATAGACGAGCTTGAGCAACCCGGCGGTGGTTTTGCGGACCGCATCCTGATTGCGACCGGTGAGCACGCTGAAATCGCGACGGGCGTTGACGTGGGTCTGGAAGTTCAGGCGCCGCAGGCGGGTAAAGATCTCGGCGAGGTAGTCGGTGATGAAACCATAGCCCATGGCATAGTTGGCGGGCTGGATCTTGGGGAGCCCCCAGCCCGGCAGGTAGGCATGGATACGATCGAGGAAAGCCGTGTCCTGCAGGTCCTCAGGCAGGACCTCAAAGAGGTGCTCATAGCGATCGACGGGGCAGCGCCGCTCGAGATCGGTGTCGATATTGCCGCCGAGCACAATGCTGGCCTGGGAAGAGAACTCGTGAGGGCCGCGGCTGAAGCGGCCGGTTTGCATATAGTCCTTGAGGACGCTGATGGTGGCCTCGGGGTCACCGAAGCGTGTGTTGGCGATTTCGTCGAAGAAGATGACGTCGCGGTAGCCGAGGATGCCGATCTTGCGGGAGGCCTGGTTGTAGAAGAGCGTCGCCGGCGTGGCGGTGCCGCCGCTGATGACGAACGAGCGGCTGGAGGTGTTGCGATAGGTGTAGGTCTTGCCCGTCTCGCGGGGGCCGAGCTCGATGAGGTTGTAGTTGGCCTCGACGAATGGCACCAGGCGCAGCAACATGAGGAGCTTTTCGCGCGCAGTGTAGCGGGTGGGGTTGAAGCCGATGCTGGTGACGAGCAGATCGACCCATTCCTCGGCGGTGAACTGGCGGCGCTTGTCGATATAGTCTTCGAGGTCGAGCCGGGTGATCTGGAAGGGCTGAAAGTCGCGGACGAAGAAGGGATAGATCTTGCCCTTGAGTTCGTAGGTGGCGTCGTACTCGACGGTCATGGTGCCCCAGGCACCGCCTGTAAGGAGGACGTCGCCGTAGTCACCCAGCACCTTGCGGCTGACGCGGACAAAGCTATCGCCGAGTGCGGGCACCTCGGCCCAGTAGTGATCGCGCGCGGCGTCGAGGCGCAACTGCAGCGACCCGAGGAGCACGTATTCGCCCTTTTCCTTGATGCGGCTCTTGATCAGCTCCCTGGCGTCGCTCTCGACATAATGTTCGGCGAGCAAGAGGTCGATGCGGTGTTGCCCGGGAACCGGGTTGGCCGGGTCTATGTAGCGCGCCGCCAGGTACTCCATCACGTAGCGTGGGAACTCGCGATAGGCTTCGTTCCAACGCGTGAGAGGCTTGAGCACCACACGATCGCCCATGAGGCGCAGGGCCTTCTGGTCGAGCGCTGTCAGCTCGATTGGGCTGGGTGTCGTTGCATCCACTGTCGTGCGCTCCTCATATGCTTACTGATCGAGACTGTCGAGGCCACCGAAACTGATCTCGATCTTGCCTTTCTGCGGCGATACCGTCACAGGAATGGTGCGCGGCAAGGTATCGGTGAGCCTGTCGTCGGCCGGGCCGTAGGCCAGGCGCAGGTGAACGGCCGTTGTGCTGCCGCTCTTGGCGCGGTAGACGGGCCGTAGCGAGATGCGAACCGTGGTTCGCTGGCCAGGTTGCAGGGCACCGCAGGCCGTTTGATCGACGGTGTCGGTATTGGCGCGGTAGCGCAGGGCGTAGGCCGCCGGGCGGTTGCCGGTGTTGGACAGAGTAACGGCGAAAGCCAGATCCTGGCCCTCGTTCACGGCGAGAGCGGCGGGGAGCCCCTCGAGCGATACCTCCAGGCGCTCCTCGGTCGCCTTGCGCAGCACGGCCCCAGGCACAACCATTTCGGCGAAGGAAAGGCCACCGTGGGCATAGCGGGCGGGGTCTCCGCGGCTCTCCGCACGCTGGAACCAACGCCGCCCGACGGCGACGGTGTACTTGCCTTCAGGCACTCCCTTGTACTCAAAGGAGAGCGAGTCGGGGAGCGCTTCAGGCGGGTCGACGCCGGCGATGTAGCGGTAGGTTACGGGGTGGCGGCCTCCCTCAGTGTAGCGGCGCCAGCGGGCATCATCGCGCACGGCGGTGGCAGCGTCAGGGTCCAACTCGGTGAAGCCGTGGTCGCTAGCCAGAACGACGGTATCGGCCGGTTGGACCAGGGCATGCAACATGTCGAGAATGCCGCCCAGAAGCTGGGCTACGACCTGGTTGACGGCGTCGAGGCTGCCTTTCAGATGGTGGATGTTGTCGTCGCTCACGTTGAAGATGAGCACGTTGCAGGGGCAGCGCTGGGCCGGGTCGAACTCGCGGTTGGTCTGGTCGCTTTCCATCCTGGAGAAGAAGCGCAGCTTGCTGCGCGCGTCGGCTTCTGTGAGGCCCAGTTGGCGCGCGGCAAGGAGCGACTGATCGGCCGTGAAGGTGCCACGATAGCCCTTCCAGTGAGGCGGCATCTGGCCGGCAAGCAGCCCGGTGCGGGCGATGTAGGTCCATGACGGCAAGGGGCAGAGATAGGCCTTCTCCTCGCTCATGTCGAAGGTTTCCAGCAGGCGCGGCCTGACCACCTGCTCCCAGGTGTCCCAACGCATGCCGTCAAAGACGACGATCCACAGACAGCCCTCCGTGGTGGGCCTGAAGCGCTTGCGACCAACGGTATCGCGCACCACACTCGTCGACAGGCGGGGGCTGCCCAGATAGCCCGCAAAGTCGTCACCGATGAGCGTGGCGAGGGCGTGGTCGGCGTGGTCCAGGTACTCCCCGATCTGCTTGCGAATGTGGTCCAGGTACTGCTGCAGAGGGGCGCGAACCGTCTCGTCGGGCATGCCCCACAGGGCGGCTACGGCGCGGGAGTGGGCAAGCTCGAGGCGGGAACCGCCGCTGTCGGTGTACCAATCGAGCGCTGCCGCCAGGGATGGGAGTGCCGGCACGCCCGCCGAGACGGTGCGGGTGATGAAGGCGGCCTCGTCGAGAATGCGCACGATGGCCTCAGCCTGCTTGGTGAAGGGTGTGTCAGGAAGCGCGGCAGCGATGGGGGGGCGGTGTTGCTCCCAGGCGATGGTGGCTTTGCGCAGAGACTTGGCTTCCCTGGCCATGGGGATGAGGCGGCCGGCGAGCTCGGAGAGCACGCCGGGCGTGTCGGCCAAGGAGAGCGCCGCCAGGAGCTGGTCGACGCCAACGATGTCGAGCAGTTCGAGGGCTTTCAACAGGTCGGCCCGGGTCAGCCCGGCCTCGGCCTGCTGGATGACGCGGTTACGCCAGCGGGCGTCGCGTTCCCAGCGCGACAGGGCCGTGCCGATCTGCGCCTCCAGCGGCTGGGGGTCGAAGGGCAGGAGGCCAAGGCCGCGCAACTGGTTGTTGACGTTGGGGAGCTTGGCGCGGCTGAGGAGCCGATAGAGGTACAGGTAGCGGGCCAGACCCTCTACTGGGGCGTGCAGCCAGGCCGCGATGTCCCGCAAATCGACATGGGGCGCCAGCGTGGCCTGCTCGCGCAGCAGCGACGACCCTGCAGCATCCCAAGGGGCGGACCAGGCGAGCGTGATGTACTGGTTGAGCACGCTGGCGGCGCTATCCTGCCTGAAGAGCAGGTCAGCCGCGGGGAGCTCGGGCTGGAGGCAGTGCAGGGCAAGGGCGCGAACTGCTGCAGCATCGAGGGGGGCGCCGTGGGGCAGGTCGCGGCGGATGGACTGGTGGCCACGGATCACTTCTGCCAGGTGGGCGGAGAACAATGCAGCGTGGGCCTCGAGCGCCTCGGGCGGCCATACCTCGCCCGGTATCAGCGTGGCCAGCACGCCCTGCAGGCTGAGGTCAAAGATGGCATCGGCCCCGGTCAGGACGTCGGCCAGGCTACTGAGATGCAGCTTGTGGTCGCCAGCAGCGTGGACGCGGCGCGGCGCGGTGGCCCAGACGATGGCGCGCTCGCCCGGCACATAGGCGGCACGGAAGATGAGGTCATCCCCGGCGTAGCGCACGACGGGCCACGCGACGCCATGCACCTGGAGCGACGGCCCAAGGGCCAGGTGCGCTGCCGGGTCGAGCACGCAGACCAGGCGGGCTTCGGGGGCGAGCGCGGCCAGCTTGGCGTGCAGGTAATGCCCCAGGGTGGGCGGTATCTCGCGGTCGGTCATGGCCTCCCTTTCCGCTTGTTGGCGCAGACGCTGGCCAGCCTGGCGGTGCGCTGGTACAGCCAGGGGTTCGTGGCCGGCTGGTCGACGAGGGCAAAGAGGTCGCAGGCTTCCTGGTAGAGCTCGAAGGTGTAGCAAAACTGCACCATATCGCACAAGTGCTCATCAGTCGGCCGCGCAGCGCGCCCTGCCAGAGAGTCGCGGATCGAGCGCAGCTCACTGCGGTAGAGCTGGAGAGCGCGTCGCTCCTGCTCAGACTCGCTGGGCGTAGGCCGAGGAGTGGGCGTGGCCGGCACGGTTTTGGGTTGTCCTTTGGGGACTCGAGGACGGCGTGGCTGTGGAGATGCTCCCAGGCGGATCGCCGTGGGGTTGTCCCGAAGCCACTGCAGGCCCGAGCTGGTAATGGCCCAGATGCCGGCGGCGGGGGCCGCCATGAGAGCTTGCCGGATCAGGTCGGCGCGCTCCCAGGCGACCCAGTTGGCCCAGCGTATGTCCCTGCCAGATGGCACCCTCTCGCGCTGCTCTGGCGGTATCAAGCTGCCATAGCGCCTGTCGATCTCGGCGATGATCACACGCGGCGCAGCCTGGTGGCCGGGCATGCCGGCCAGCACCTCGAGCAGGGGCACGGCATAGTCGTGCTGAGTGCGGAAGGTGGCGTACTGTCGCATGGGCCTCTCCCTCCAGAGATGCGCCCAATTTCACTGCGGGCGCCGGCGTCAGTGACTGGCCTTGGGTTCAGATACCATGGCCAGCCTGCGAATACGCTCGTAAAGCCACACATTCACAAGGGTCTGGTCGACCAGAGGGAACAGGTCACGGGCCTCGCTGTATAGGCCGAAGGTGTAGCAGAACTGGACCATGTCGCACAAGCGCTCATCGCTTGGCCGCGCGGCACGGCCAGCCAGGAAGTCGCGGACCGAGCGGACCTCGCGGCGCGCCACGTCCAGCCAGGTGGCCTCCTCGCCTGACGCGCTGTGGGGAGCGCGGCGGGCGTTGCGGGAGGAGGAGAGTGCATTTTCCTGTTGCACACACTCGAAGCCGAGGCGGCGGCCCAAGATATCGCGTGCGTGGCTGGTGTTGAAGCTGTCGAGGCCAGTCGCTTGCCTGAAGAGCCACTTGAGGCCGATGCGCCGGCCGTCGACGACGACGGCCCAAGAGCGATAGTCGGCAGCCTCGGCGGGTAAACCGGCGGCGAGCGCCTCGCGGGCGACGGTGAGCACCTTCTCGACACTCAGAGTGCCGCTGTGGCCACGGATGTGAAAGGACACGACCTTGCGGCTCTGAGAGGCCCTCTCGCGCCGCTGCGGCGCTCTCGCACAAGCGGCGCGAGCGGGGTTCAGGTTGGTCTCGGCCGGGTTCTCCTGAAGCCAGCGCAGGCCAAGCGCCGTGACGTGCCACACACCCCAGCGCGGCGTATCGAGCATGCCGGCATCTGCAAGCTCCTGCCGCTGCCAGTCGAGATAGTAGGCCCAGAGTGAGCGGCCGCCAGGGCCAATCTGACGATGCTTGGGCGGGATCAGGGCGGCAAAGCGCGCCTGGAACGCGGCCAGAACGGCTCGCTTCTCGCCCTCACTGCCGGGCAGTGCGGCGAGCAGTTCGAGGAGGGGCACCGTATAGTCCTTGCGGGTCTGAAATGTCGTGTATGGACGCATGTATGCACCCTCTATGCCCACAAGATGCCGGTGGCGGCCAGGGCGGCGCGAGGCTACGTCTCGGCGGCGGCGCGGCCGGCCCTAAAGCGGCATACCGCCACTATGCGCTCGAGCGTGGCGTGCCAGGCCGCGTCGATGGCGGCGGGATCTATGAGTGCGAAGAGGCGCACGGCCTCGTCGTAGGCCTTGTGGCTGTAGCAGAACTGCACCCAGGCAGCGAGCTCGAGCGAGGTGGGCTGCTGGGGCAACTGGCCGGCGAGGAAGCGGCGCACCACGCGCAGGTGGGCCTGGTCCTTGAGGGTCTCCTGGGCCGACATCCTGGCGCGCTCGGTTTCAGTGGGAAGGCGCCACTTGCCGCTGCGCCTGTCGAGCCAAAAGTTCTCTTCGAGCAGCCGCTCCAGCCGCCCCGGCACGGTGCCCCCGGCCTGGACGGTGATCGCCTGCCAGTCGGGGATCAACTGGCCGGTGGGCCTGGGCTCGGCGAGCACGGCCGTCAGCCAGGCGATGGCGCCGGCGTCGCTGCGGACGTCAAAGACATTGCCGTCGAGCACTGCCTCACCCCGCAGATACCAGCGGCCGTCCACCTCCTTGAAGTAGTGAGGCAGCATGAGGCTAAGCTGCTCCATGGAGACCTCGACGACGCCTGCGCGGATCATCTCGCCGAGGGCCGTGTTCCAGAGCGCCTGCAGCGTGCGGCCCTCGGGCGCGGGGCCGGCGGCCAAGTAGCCGGCGATGCACTCGACGATACGGATCTCGCTGTCGCCGTTGCCGCGCGCTGGGCGAGCCACCGCGGGGTCGGAAGCGACCGCTGCTGCGCGCATAACCGCACGCGGCTTGTGCAGGTTGAGGACGATGTCCTTGTTGGTGACCCGCTCGAGGCCCTTGGCGCCACGGATGCCCTTGAATGATCGTTGCTCCTTATCGAAGGAGTTGATCTCGGCCAACTCAAAGCCGGCTGCCTCGGCGGCATCCAGGATGACTTGCCAGATGCGGTCATCCGAGTTGTGGAATACGACCGAGGCCCATCTCCCCGGCTTAAGTACTCTGTACATCTCGCGGAAGGAGTCGCTCATGAGGCGAGCGTAGTCGGGCAGGGTGTTTCTCGTCCTGTGTGTCACATGGACAACTGCCTCAGTTGCCTGATTCGTGAAGCCGCGATCCAGCCATGCCTCCCAGAGGAGATTGCAGTCGGCGTAGAAGATGTTAGAACCGAAGGGGGGATCGGTGAAGACGTAATCAACGACGGAATCGTGAACGGCTGTTAGGCTTGATGCCGTCCCGATGATGACTTCTGCACTGCCCGTGTCAGTTCGGTGTTCCCAGGCTCGAAGGATACGGCTGAGGCGACGCTCAACGACCCCTATCACGTTCTGCTCGATGCCGAGCGATGGGATATACAGGGTGCCCTTGCGATGACCTCGCCCGGAGCCATCGGGCATGAATAGCGTCATCTTTGTGATCTGTGGTGTGGCGCCGGTCAGTGCGAATCTCAGCTTCTCTCGCAGCATAGGATCTGGGACCGCTGCTGCCTCGTGCCACAGCCGTGCAAAAGCCCAGAGCGCCTGGGGACGGTAGAAACGGCTGACATCTGTGATGCCCTGGTCTCGGTGTACCCCTCTCCACATTTCCCAGTCCTGCTGGCGAAAAGGCGTGGTGGGATACCAGTATGGGATGGCGGTAGCAGCCACCTGGTCAATGTGTCGCCTCTCGGCGTCGGTGGTCCGGTGCTCAGCCCTCGCCTGAGGGCAGTGCTGGCACTCGTAGTTGGTCACCACGGGAGTGGAGTAGAGCCATCGAGCCTCGCGCTTGCGTTGCGATGTGCCGCAGATGGGGCAAGTGAACGGGTCCTGAACCTTCTGTCGATCATGATCGACGGCTACGTCCCACAGGACCATGGGGGCTGCGCATCGACTGCACTCTAGGACGTCACTCCAGACCATATACTGAATGGTTGCAGGCCCGCCGCAGCGGTCGCATGAAGTACTATAGAGCCAGTCTAGTTCCTCCTTCACAGCAGCCTTGATGCGGGCGAACTCGCGCCGGAGTGCCCTCGTATCAACAGGTGTGCAGAAGTTGTAGGCTATGTGTGTTGCAGCGGGAGAGAGATCGTTGAGCAGGGCATGTCGGGCACTCGCTAGACAGGCGACGCCTGTCATTCCCGAGCCGCAGAACGGATCGAGCACTAGGTCGCTGGGGTCTGTGTAGTGCTCGATGTAGGGCACAATGCCCTGAGGCGGCACCTTGGTGTGATAGGAGTGCGCGTTGTAGATGGGCGTGTTCTTGCCGGCCTTGATGGGCGCGGCAAAGGGCGGGCGCCGGTAGGTATCGGTGTCCGGGTCGTAGGGCGTGGCGTGTGCAGTGATGAACTCGGCAAGGTCGGTCATCGGTCAGGCGTCCTCGTTTCGCGACGGCAACAACTCAACGTAGGTTGATGCGGACGGATTTCTTGCCCGGGTGATCCTGGTGGGCCTGGGCGAATGCCTGGCGCAGGATGCGCTCAAAGTGCTCCACAACGCGGGGTATGTCGCCCTCCTCAAGGGCGGGGTGGTCGCGGGCGAGGCGGCGCAAGACGTCGGCCTCGGCGACGATGATGCCGTCTTCGGCCAGCAACTGGCGGATGAGATGCACGAGGTGCTCGTCGAGGACATCGACAAGGGCGGCCACGTTGGCGGTCTGCACGACCTGGAGGAACTGCGACATCACGTCCTTATCGCTGCGCGCCAACACGCGCTTGATGGCTTTGCTGCTGAGGCGGCGGCGCTGCTCGCCGAGCGCCGACTCGAGGCCATGCAAGAAGCCCTGGACCTCGGCCTCGGGCGCGGCATCGGTGAGGGCGCGCCGACACTGGGCGCAGACAGGGGCCGACGATAGGTCGACCTGGCGGTAGTCTGCGACCGGGCAGGGCTGGGAGCGGGCCACAAGCTGGGTGTATTGCGCCTGCAGCTCGGCACCGCGCGGGGCGCCGAGTTCCTCGATGCTGTTCAGCAGCGCCAGGGCGCGCAACTGCCGCGGCGCGTTGGCCAGCCCCTCGGAGAGGCGAGCGAGCGCCGCATTCGTATCGCGGTGGTGCTTCTGGTACTCGTTGCGATAGCGGTCCCTGAACTGCTCAAAGGCGGCCTGCAGGCTGCTCCAGCGGCCGGGCTGGGCGACGAGGGCGTCGAGCGCGATCTGGCCACGCACGCTATCGCGGTCGGCGCGCAGCTCGCGGTCGTCGGGCCTGAACTGGCAGGCGTCGAGGTAGCGTTTGACCTCGTCGATCTGAGCGGTGAGCGACGCAAGCTCCTTGAACCGCGCATAGGCGCGCATGGCATCGCGCAGGTTGTCGGGCGTGCCGAACTGGGCCTGCGACTCCTCGAAGAAAGTGGCGTAGCCATCGAGCGCGCCGGCCAACAGCGAGCGGAGCTGGGCATAGGCCTGGCTATCGGCCTGCGGCAGGCGGCTGCCGAGGCTGCGCTCGAGGGTCTGCAGAGTCGCCTGGTTGCGCTCGGCCTCGATAGCGAGATCGGCCAGCGCCGTTCGCAGGCGAGCCGTCTGGGCTTCGATATCGGACTGGTCGGTGCTGGTGTGAAGGTCGGCCACGAACTCGCGCGCATAGGCCATGGCGTCGTTCCAGCTCGGCCCGCTGACCGGCAGCAGGGCGTCAAAGCTGCGCTCGAGGCCCGGCCGCCAGGTGATCTCGCCGATGCTCTGCGGCGTGATGCGATCGCGGGCGAAAGGCCGGCCATCGCGCCCCTTGACCGCATGATCGCGCTTGAGCAGCAGCTCGACGCGGGGATCGCCACGGCGCACGAACGCCAGGAGGTACATCTGGATGGCGACGTAGGGCAGACCGTAGGGAGGAGCCGATAGTCGCTCGTAGACCTTCCATACCGGCAGCTCGCCGCCCTCCCGCTCGCGTAACATCTCAGCAATAAGGTCGAGCGCCCTACAGCCGGGCTGAGGGGCGAAGCGGGCGGGCTGGTCGGGATGGGAGAGGCCCAGGGCAACGCCATAGTTGCGCGTGGCGACGGTCTGGGCGTTGTTGGGGGCCTTGCTCAGATAGCCATCGAACAGCTTGGCGGCCTCGGCGGCGGTGAAGGTGCTGCGCAGCCGGGCAGTGTCGAGGGGGAGCTGGCCGTAGGCCGCCGCAAGGACCTTTTCCACGATGGATGCGAAGCGCTGCTCGTTGCTGGCGAGGCCGAAGACCTCGCGGGCGCTGATGGCGACCTCGTCGCGCGTAATGACGGCGCCGGCGCGGTAGAGGCCGAGGTGCGTCTGCAGGAGGGTGTTGAGGTAGGCGGCGCGTTGGCCGGCGAGCCATTCGCGAACGGCCTCAGCATCCTTACCGGGACGATCCTGGTAGTCTCTGCTCATGTTTTGCCAGGCGAGGTAGTTGGCCGCGGCCTCCAGGGCGGCGTCGTTCAGCGGGCCGGGATACACCACCGCGATACGGGGATCCTGCAGGTCGGCGGGCTTGACCGATTCCGTGGCATCGGGCGTGAGGATAACGAGGCGAAAATGCACATCTTCCTTGGGCAGGGGCAACTGCCAATCGAGGCGCCAGCGCACGCCGACGATGATCTGGCCGGCGTATTCCAGGTTGTGGTTAGCGACACGCCGGGCCACGGGCTCATCGGCAGAGAACTCGCTGAACAGGCCGGGCTGGCCGTGAGTCTCTTGGGCGCTGAGGAAGAGGCTGCTCGTCCACTGCGAAATGAGCCCATAGCGATCGCCGGCGGCTCGCTTGCGATACTCGTTGAAGAGGGCCAGAACCGAAGGCCCATCGCCGCCCTTGGGCTCAAAGCCGGCGTTCCTGTCATCGAACGTGACCTGGGGCAGCGGCCGCATCTGCATGAGCACGTAGGCGACGCTATCCTCGGCCTTGAGAACGTCGTCGGTCGTCAGCGTGGCCTCTGCCAGGTCCTGGATGGACATAGGGCGCGGGGTGTCGACATACGCCAGGTACCAGAGGAAGAGGGTGGCGAGCACGTCCTGGGCCAGCGAGAGGTCTGAGGGCTCGAGGCCAGGAAGCTCCGGCAGCGCTTCGGCCGCCGAGCGGTAGGCGGCGAAGGCGTCCTTGTAGGCCGGCGTGGCGAAGCAATCCTTGACAAGGTGCTGGCTGCGCAGCATATCGCTGGCCCGAACCAGGCTGCTGCGGCGCAGCAGCTCGGGATCGTTGACCACCTGGTGGAAGATCAGGATGCCTGAGCGCGCTGTGGGCAGGTCGCGGGCGGTGATGCGGCGCACGACTTCGAAGCAGCGGGGCTGGAAGGGGAAGACGTCGGCGAACTCGCCCTGCGACAGACCGGCGGCGAACTGGAACTTGCTCTGGCAGTAGGTGTAGTGGTCGTTGATCTCGGGCAAGCGGTCGGGGTTCAGGCCGCGCACGCGCCGGGAGATGATGATGTCATAGTCGTGCGCGTTGCGCTCGGCGAGCAGTGGCATCTGGATGAAGCGGTCGCCTTCCTGGCCGCCGACGAGCTTGGCCGCCATGGCGCTCTGCGAGGCGACGACGGTGTAGACCTGGAGTCCGAGGTCTTTGGGCAGCAAGTAGCCGAGGGTTTCAAGCAGCTCGGCATCCTGGCTGACTGCCTGCGGATGCGTGCGGCTCCTCTCCCAGCCCTCATACTCATCGATCACGAACAAGATGCCGGTGTAGCGCCCTGCGGAGGCGCCGACAATCTGGCGGTAGATGTGGGCGAGACGGGACTTGACCGCCGCGGCAATGACAGGATTGATGGCATGCTCATGACAATAGGCCATCACCAGCCGGGCAGCCGGCTCGTTGCCTTCGACGGAGCGGTAGGCCGCCAGGGATGTGCCCGTCTCGCCGACCACATAGGTGTCGATATCAGCTTTGAGGGCATCGGAGGCGGAGGTGTCGAACCAACGCATAATGTCATCGGCGGCCGTGAGCTGCACCTGGTCGATGCCGGCGTGTTCGATGGCAGGCCGCAGCCCCCTATCGATGACGACGTCGAGCAATGACTGTTGGGTCAGGGGATCGGCGTGGCTCTCGCCGCGCAGTGACAACACCACCGGGAAGAGACGCACGTTCTGAAGGCGGCTCCTGTACAAGCGGACGTCATCGTCGGAGACGTGGCTCCAGAGGTCTTCAGACGTATCGGCCAGCAGCGCAGCCAACGCGGCGAGAAAGTGCGTCTTGCCCGCGCCGTACTCGGCCTGCACCCAGAAGGCCTGCCCTGCGCCACGGGCGACCGAGTCGAGGATGGTCTCCACATGGCTGCGGATGGTGTCGGTGAAGATGTAGCTCCCGACGGTCTCCGCCGCATGCTCGCGGAACGAAGGCACGAGCAACAGCGTCGCCGGGGGCTGGGGCTTGGAGACAACCAGTTCCCCGATGGGCAGGCGTTTCATGGCACCTCCTCGTGACAGTCTTTGCTCTCGCGGGGCCTCATCACAGGGCTATTGAATGATGGCCATATCCTCCAGCGAGGGCTTGAGATAGGCATAGGTGGCGTCGGGCCGGAATTCGACGTAGCGCGGCAGGGGATGCGCAGGCGCGGCGTACGATGGCACGACGAGGATGACCATACGGCTATCGCACGCCGCCTGGTAGAGCGTGCCCAGGGAGACGCTGTAGCGCATCAACAGTTCGCAGCCGGTCACGACAACGAACTGCTGGGCGGCTGGCCCGACGTCCGCGGCGCGCAGCGCCCGCTCTATGGCACGCGCGATGGCCCGGCGCGCGCCCTCGGGCTCTATCGGCTTGGCGGGCAGCGCGCCGGCGAGCTCATGGAGGTCCAGGCGCATGTGGCGGCCGGGCGGCAGCAGGGCGATCAGGGCGCCTGGCGTGCCGCGCCACAGGTAGACATGGCGCTCGCTGCCGCAGGGCATGACGGGGCCGCGCGCAAAGCGGGCAGCCAGATGCTGCAACTCGGCGGGCGTCACAGCGCTATCCTCTCACTGAGGTACTCGTCGAACGAGTAGCACGTGGTGACCTGCTCCAACTCGTCGACTGTGACGTAGCGGGCAATGAGGCGAGCGGCGTCGGCCTCGTGCAGCACGGCGCGCACCTCGGCGGGTGAGCGCATGCCGAGGTAGCGCCAGAACGGCGCCGACAGGATGTCCGACATGCGGACGATGCGCGGGGTGGGCGCGAAGCGCGCATGGAGCAGGATCAGGAAAGTGTCGGCAGGCCGGGCAATGGCTGAGACAGACCACTGCTGGCCCGAGCGGGCAAGGAAGCCCAGGTGGTGCGTAGTAGTGAGCAAGCGTTGGTAGGATTTCGGATCAGACCTGCCGAAGGTTGTACCGACAAAGTCTCGTGCCCGCGCAGCATCAAAGACGGCGCCCGACTCAAGGACCAGGACTTGCTCCAGTACGAACCTGGCGATAACAGGCTCGGCCTCGAGGGCCATGACCCGCATGATGCCGGCCAGGAGGTCATCGCGGCGATAGGCGCACCAGACGCGGGTGGGCAGATCCTCCAGGGAGCGGTTGGGGAAATAGGCGCGGGCGATGAGGTTGGCCACGCGCCTGCGGGTCTCCGGGGAGTTCTGCGGCAGGCTCTCGAAGAGGTCGGCATAGAAAGCGTCAAAGCCTGGAAAGTCAACGCTTCTCTTGACGGCGGCTATCATTGCTTCCCACGGGAACATTTGGAGGGTTGAAGGTCGATTCGAGTCTGTCATGCATCCTTCTCTATGATGGTCGCCATGAAGCGGGCCAAGCCCGCGCGCCTGCTGCGGTGCACGAAGCTGTCTGTCAACCTGAGCGTGCCCGACTCCCCACATCCCAAGAACGCAAACCGCCCTCCCGACGGGCCCAGAGAGGGCGGACTTGGCCAGTGGAGCACCCAACCAGCCTTCAGAGGCTGGTTGGGCCGCCTTGGGCTGCGCCGGCATGAGGTAGCGCTCCACGTGTACATGAATATAGCATAGTCGTGGTGTTGAGTCAATGTCGCGTTTTATCACCTCAAATGGAGAAGGTGACAATGTGGCTCGGCTTGGTGGCCCGGCGGACAGGCGCGCGCACGAGGAATTGGGGGCGGGCCGATGTGTGGGCTGGGGCGGTTCCCGAACCGCCCCTACAGGCCGGCGCCTCCAACCTATTCCCCCCCCCGTGGGGGGGACGGTAGGGGGTCACCCTGTGGGCGCGCGCGAGCAACGGGGTATCACCGCAGAGGCGCACGGGGCGAGGCGACCTCGCCCCTACGCGCTGCATCTCGTTCCCATCGGCCTTCGTGTCCTTGGTGATGGCATCGTCCTCCCACCCGGCCGCCGCGGCCGCAGGAGGCGCCGCCCGTGGCGCGACCAATCTGTGACCCACCGTCTTCCGCGGGGCTTGCCCCAGTTGCCGCCACCCATGGAGGTCCGCCCGTGTCTGACCGCGTTCTGGCCCTGCTCGCCCTGCTGCTCGCCTTCCCCGCAGTCGCTATCGTCGCGCTGGCCGCCTTCTGGCGCCGCAAGCCCCAGCGCGCCCCGGGCTGGACGGGCCCCTTCACGCCTGCCGCCTACCCCGCCTTTGAGCACCTGGTGCGCGAGGAGCTGCGCCGGCAGGGCCTCGAAGTCGAGATCGACGATGGTTATGCGACGGTGCCCGGCCGGCCGGGCAAGTACGGGCTGGAGAACCTGGCGCAGGCCTGTGCGCTGCGCGAGCGGGCCCAGTGGCCGCAGATCATCGAGGCGCACTTTGCCGCGCTGCGCCGGGCCGAGGCCGAGCGCGAGGCGCTGGGCGGTGCGCGCACGTTCGAGCAGGCGGCGCCGCTCCTGGCGGTGCGCCTGTGGCCGGCCGAGTTTGTGGCCCAGATCGGCCCGGGCGCGCTCGTCTATCGCGAGGACCTGCCGGGGCTGGTGACGGTGCTGGTCTATGACCTGCCGGAGACGATCCAGCAGGTGCGGCCCGAGGAAGCGGCGGCGTGGGGCCGGCCGGGGGAGGAGCTGTTCGCGCTGGGGCTCGACAACCTGCGCCGCAAGCCGCGCCCCGAGATCCGCCGTGTGGCCATGGAGGGCGAGCGCAGGGTGACGGTGCTTTCGGGCACGAGCTTTTTCGTGGCCAGCGAGTGCCTGCGGCTGGACCACTTTCCGGGCTGTGTGGGGCGCTATGGCGCGGTCGTCGGCGTGCCGACGCGGCACATCATGCTGGCCTACCCCGTCGACGACGCTGCGGCGCTCGAGGCGGCGGGGCTGCTGGTGCCTATCGTCTACGGCATGTGCCAGCAGGGGCCGGGCTCGCTCAGCGCGCGGCTCTACTGGTGCTACCAGGGGCGCTTTGCCGAGGTGCCCTACCGGGTGGAGGGCAAGACGGTGCATATCGCGCCGCCAGAGGGGCTGCAAGCGCTGGTGAGGGGCCACTAGCGAAGCTCCGCCTCAAACCGACGAGGATATCTACCGCAGAGGCGCAGAGAGGGCTGGTGAAGCCTTTGCGCATTCTGCGGTGAGATCAGGTCTCAGCCATTGGGAATCTCACGCCTGAAGGCGCTTGGAGGTACCCCTGGCGCGACTCGAACGCGCGGCCGACTGCTTAGAAGGCAGTTGCTCTGTCCACTGAGCTACAGGGGCACAGTGTGTATTATAGCCGGCGGCCGCCGCCTCGTCAACCGGTGGAACCGCCGTTGCGGGGAGACACCTGACAGGTCTCCGGAGACCTGTCAAGTGTCTCCCCGTCTTCAATCCTCCCCGCCTTCAGGCGGCTGGTCGCGGTACGTGCCGGGCCCGGAGGCGGGGTAGGCCGAAAAGAGGCGAGTCGTCGGCGACGCTGCGCGTGGCGAGGTAGGCGTCGAGCGCGGCGGCCACGTCGGGTGGCAGGCCGAGGCGTGGTGCCTGTGGGCCGGTGCCGTGCTGCAGGTAGAGCATGGGGCGCCCGTCCTCCTGGCGGTAGTCGCTCACCTGCAGCCGGCTGACCTCGTCGGCGCGGATGGCCGTCTGGCTGACGAGCAGGCAGAGGGCGTACTCGCGGCGCCCGGCCTCGGTGTGGCGGCGGCAGGTGGGGGCGCGGCGCGCGGCCACGTCGGGCTGGGGCACGCGCACACCGGGGTCAGGCGAGAGCTCGGGCGCCGGCACGTGGGCCGCGGGGTTCTCGACGATGGCGCCGGCGGCGACGCCCTCGTCGTACAGTTCGCGGACGACGCGCAGGTGCAGCGCGGCGACGTGGGGCCCGTAGCGGAGTGTGGTGACGGCGACATAGTCGGCGATGGCGGGCGGCTTGGCGACGCCGGGGTCGCGCTCGACGCGCCAGTGGAACATGTCGATGGCGAATTGGTAGGTGCGACGCGCGTGAGGGCTGGCGACCCTGGCGAGCAGCGCACCTTCGGGCAGCGGCGGGCGGTTCCAGACGTACTCGTAGAGACCCAGCGGCACGAGCGTGTTCATGCGCTTCCCTCCACATGGGAGGAAGAGCATGAATGGTGCCAGCAGGGCGCAGTAGACCTGTCAGGTCTTCTGTGGGTGGGCTATCGGCGCGGGCGGGCGGGCTCGTGGCCGGCCTGGGAGGCGCGGAAGCCCACGGCCGCGCTGCCCGCGGCAATGAGCAGCCCGGCGAGCACGGGAAGGATGGCCTGGGCGGCGCGCTCGCCCTCGAGCGAGAGCCAGGCGCTGGCGTCGCTGGGCCACGAGGGGTTGAGCCAGAGCTGCGTCGTCATCAGATGCGAGTCGGGTGGCCAGGCTGCGGTCGACTGCTGCAGCAGAAGGGCGCCGCAGACCAGTGCCAGGAGCGTGACTGCAGCCGAAAAGAGCCAGAAGGTGCGCGAGAAGGGCTGCTCGACGGCGCCGGCGTGCGGCCGCACGGCGACGGCAGCCATCACGGCGGGCGCCAGGCTCGGCCGCGGCTGCGCGAGGGGGCGGGCGGCGAGGGCCTCCTCGACGCCGGCGAGGGCCGCCGCAAAGGCACGGCACTCGGGGCAGTTGTCGAGGTGGCGGCACAGCGTGGGATCGTGGGCCACCGTCTGCCCGGTAGGGTCGAATGACAAGAGCCAGCGAAGGCGTTCACAGATCATCGGCGACCCCCTCGAGATGAGCCAGGCGACTCGCAAGCAACCGCCGGGCGCGCGCGAGGTGCGTCTTGACGGTGTTAAGCGGCAGTTGCAGCGAGTCGGCAATCTCCTGGTACGAGCAACCATGTTGGTAGTACAGAGTGATCACGATGCGATACTTGTCGGGCAGGGCATCGACCGCCTCCCAGACGATGCGGCGCCGCTCGGCGGCTTCGTAGATCTCCTGCGGGTCAGCCGCGAGGTGCGACGGGTCGGCGGCGACGTGGCCCTCGAGTGGCGCTTCCTGCGGCCGGCGGCGCAGCCGGGCCAGATGGTTGAGGCCGAGGTTGACTACCAGCCGGTAGAGCCAGGTGGTGAAGCGTGACTCGCCACGGAAGCTCGGCAGCATGTGCCACGTCCTCACGAGGGCATCCTGTGTCAGGTCGTGCGCTTCGTCCTCATCACGCAACAGGCGATAGGCCAGGTTGTAGACGTAGGTCTGCACCGAGGCGACGAGCTGCGCAAAGGCCTGTGCGTCGCCCTGGCAGCAGCGAGCCAGCAGGAGGGCGGATGGTTCCTGCATGGCTCATGCCGCAGCCCGGCGCTGGCGCGCGCCGGCGGCCTGTCGCGTGATCGTGGCGCTCATGCAGGCCTCTGCTCGCCCGGCGCCGGCTCGTCGCCCGCGGGCGCGGCGGGCTTGTCGTGCGCGGCAGCGGCCGACCCCATGGTGACATAGTAGATGCCCAGCATGCCCAACCCCACGAAGAGAGGCAAAAAGCCGGCCGTCAGCCAGAGGCCAGGGCCGAGCATCAACAGCCCGGCCAGCAGCCCGAGGCCCGAGGTGGCGGTGATCGTGCCGGCCCACAGGATGCCGCGGTTCCCCTGCCGGCCAGTGCGCTGGTTGCGCAGGACCTCGTCAATGTCGGCGCCGTGCTCGAGCAGGGCCAACTGTTCCCGATAGCTGATGTAGCGCATGGTCGCCACAAAAACGAGCGCCGCGATGACGAGGATGCTGGGGCTCAGCAGGATGATAAAGTTGTAGACACTCATGCGCCCCTCCGCGAGCGACGGAATGATGGCCTTCGTGCTGCATTGCTTACGCAGTCGTGCAGCGCATGCCGAGAGATCGGCCTGCATGGGTGGGGGACCTCTGCCGGGCACGCTTGATGACCGCGCAAGTGCTGTCAGATTAGACAGCAGCGGAAGGAGAAAGGTTTCGCTCTGCAAGGCAGTATACGCTGTTCGCGCGCGCGGTGCAACAGAGGCAGATTGCTGGCCGGGCGGAGCGCGACTATACTGAGGTGAAGCGTGTCCTGACCTGGATGAGAGCCAGAGGAGGGAGCATGAGCGGGGATCTGATCGCGGTCAATGGCGCCATCCATACGATGGACGCGGCGCAGCCACGGGTGGAGGCGGTAGCCATCGAGGGCGGGCGCATCGTGGCCCTGGGTGATAGCGCCGATGTGCGCGCAGGCCGGCGGGGCACGCCGCTGCTGGACCTGGCGGGGCACGCGGCTGTGCCAGGGCTGACCGATGCCCACCTGCACTTGGTCATGTATGGCCTGTCGCTGCAGCAGGTGGACCTGAGGGCAACGCGGTCGCTCAGCGAGGCGTTGGAACGGGTGCGGGCGCGGGCGGCGACGGCGCGGCCGGGCGAGTGGCTGACGGGGCGCGGCTGGGACCGCAACCTGTGGTCGCCGCCCGATTTCCCGACGCGCCGGGCGCTCGACAGCGTGGCGCCGGCCAACCTGGTGGCCTTGAGCTCGAAGGACGAGCATGCGCTATGGGTGAACTCGGCGGCGCTGCGCGCGCTGGGGGTCGGCGCGGCGACGGCCGACCCGGAGGGCGGGCGCATCGTGCGCGACGCGGGCACGGGCGAGCCCACGGGCATCTTGCTGGAGCGGGCCGCCAACGAAGCCTGGGGGCACATCCCAGCGCCCGGCCCGCAGGAGATGCGGCGCGCGGTGCTGGCAGCGGCCGAGCGGGCGCTGAGCCTGGGGCTGACGGGCGTGCACGACTGCGAGGGGGGCGCCGAGCTGGCGGCGTTCATGGGGCTGTGGCGTGAGGGGGCGCTGCCGCTGCGGGTGTACGCGCACCTGGCGCGCGAGGGGCTCGACGCGGCCGTGGCGCTGGGGCTGCGCAGCGGCTTTGGCGATGAGTGGCTGCGCGTGGGGCATCTGAAGCTCTTTGCCGACGGCTCGCTGGGCTCGCGCACGGCCGACATGCTGGAGCCGTATGAAGGCGACCCCGGCAACCGCGGGGTGACGGTGGTTGACGCCGCGGCGCTGCGCGAGATCCTCGAGCGCGCCGTGCGCGCCGGCATTGCGCCGGCGACCCATGCCATCGGTGACCGGGCGGTGCGGCGCGTGCTCGACGTCTATGCCCAGACGCGGCACCTGTGGGCGCCGCAGGGCCTGCGGCCACGCATCGAGCACGTGCAACTGCTGGCGCCGGCGGATGTGCCGCGGTTGGGGGAGCTCGGCGTGGTGGCATCGATGCAGCCGATCCACGCGACCTCCGACATCGACATGGCGGAGGCCTACTGGGGAGCGCGCAGCGCGGGTGCCTATGCCTGGCGCAGCTTGCTCGACGCCGGCACCGTGCTCGCCTTTGGCTCCGACTGCCCGGTAGAGACGCTGGACCCGCTGGCGGGCATTCACGCAGCGGCCACGCGGCAGCGCCCCGACGGCACGCCCCCCGGCGGATGGCGCGCCGAACAGGGGCTCGGCGTCGATGATGCGGTGCGGGCCTACACCTGGGGCGCGGCGTATGCAGCAGGCGAGGAGGCCGAGAAGGGCAGCCTGGCGCTGGGCAAGGTCGGCGATCTGGTGGTGCTGTCGGACGACATCTTCCGCATGGAGCGCCGGGCGATCGGGCAGGTGCGCGTGCTGGCCACGGTGTGCGGCGGGCGCCTGGCGTTCTCGACAGGCGACTTGACGCAGTCCTGAGCCTGACACGGTTTTGCAGCAGATGCGGCGCCGCAACGCCCACGGGCGTGGCGGCGCCGCATCTGCTGCAGAACCCGTCAAGGGATGATGAGCTTCTGGCCGGCCTTGAGCGTCGTGGTTTGCAGGCCGTTGGCCTTCATGATGAGCGCGACGCTGGTGTTGAAGCGCAGGGCGATGCGGAAGAGGTTGTCGCCACGCTGCACGATGTAGACACGGGTGCCGCCGGCGATGCAGACGGTGGGGGCCGGCGCGGGCGTGCACAGCAGCGGCGCCGGCGTGGGGGGCGGCGGCTGCGGCGTGGGCAGCACGGTGATGGGCGGGACGATAAGCTGCTGCAGCAGGCGCAGCCCCTCCAGCGCCTCCTGGCCGCTTGGCCTGAGCTGCAGCGCGATGGTGAATTGCTTGAAGGCATCGTCGAACTGCTGCCGCGAGAGCAGGAGCCAGCCCAAGTTGACCCGGGCCTGATAGAGCCGCTCGCACATGGCCGCGTTGGCCGGGTCGATAGTGAGCACAATGGTGAGCACTTCAATGCAGCGGTTCCAGTCGCCCTGGCGCCAGGCCTCCTCCAGTTGCCAGGCATAGAGGTCGATCTGGCGCTGGTTGGGCGCTGCGCCCGACGGGCTGACGACCTGTTGCGGTGGCACGGCGGCTACCGGAACGTCGAGCGAGGACGACGCCCAGATTGTGCCGGTCGTATCGGGCGCGGCCGACGCGGCACCCTGGGCCATGAGCGCGGTGCCGAGGCCGGTCATGACCAGCAGGACGAAGATGATGAGCACGATCATTCGTTTGCCGGTGAGCCCCATGCCACTCCTTTGTTCTAGGGGTTTGGCGGTCGAACGGCGAAGAACAGCTTGCAGTTGAGCTCGCCGCCGGCCCCGGCCACCTGCAGCGACACGTCTTCGATGCGCGCCCCGGATGGCGCGTTCTCGGCTGTGCGCATGAGCAAGCCTACGAGCTGAGGGCCGCTGCCCCGCGCTCTCAGCAGATAGCAGCGCCGCGGCAGCGCGCTGGTCTGCAGCAGCGGGAGCGAGGTGATCTCGACGATGGTTGCCCCGCACGCTGCGGCCTCGGCGCGCAGGCCGGCGACGAGCCGGGCGACATCGGCATCGGCGGGGAGCCCGGCCAGCGACCCGCCGGCGCCAAAGCGCGATGCCGTCGCGAGCTGCGACAGCGCCTCCGCCTCCGCGCGTGCGGCCGAAACCTCACGGTTCATGGCCAGCCAGCGTGCAGTGAGGCCGGCCCGCTCCCAGGCCGCCCAGCCGATGGCGGCGAGCAACACGATGATCAGGCCGGCGGCGAGCAGCAGCATCATGGCGATGAGCGAGCTCAAGAGCGGCGAGGCCTGCTCGCGGCTCACGGTTGGTACCCTCGCACGCGCAGGGTGATGGCAAAGGCGATCGACGGGCCAGGGCCGCCGGGCTGCGATGCGACGCCACGCTCAGCCTGGGCGGAGTCGAAGACGGGTGCAGCGCCCAGGCGAGCCAGGTATGTCGCGAGCGCAGCCTCGCTGCCGGCCAAGCCTTGGATGCGCAGTTCGGCGCCGCGCTGCTCGAGCGCAGTGAGGCTGATGCCGTCGGCCGGCACCGGGAGTGCACGCTCCAGCACAGCATTCCAGGGCACGCCCAGGCCGGCTGCGGCGATGGCGGCGCTCACCTGCTCCTCGGCTGCGAGGCCGGATGCTGCGGCCTGGCGCAGGGCCGCCAATTCCTCCGCTGTGGCAGACGAGACGCTCTCTGCCTGGGCCTGGACGATAGCGACGCGCAGGCGGGTGACGTCGGCGCGCATGCCGTCGAAGAGCGCGAACAGCGGCAACGAGAGCAGCAGCAGCGCTGCCGCCGCAAGCCACAGAACGGCCGCACCCTGTGGCAGCAGGGCGGCGAGAAAGTGGCGAGACGGTGTGTGCTGCGTGCCTTCTGTCATGCCCTCGCTCACAGAACCGGTCTTGGGTTGATGATTCTAAGCATATTCCGTGCCAAGAGAGCCAGAGCAGGGGTTGTCAGGCGACGAGGCGGCCGACGATGCTCTGCCAGCGGGCGACGATGGCGGCGTCCCACTGGCGGCCGGCGCCTGCGGCGAGGACCTGCAGGGCATCGGCCACGGAGCGGCCCTGGCGGTAGGCACGAGTGGCCGTGAGAGCCTCAAAGGCATCGGCGACGGCCAGGATGCGGGCGGCGTAGGGAATCCGCTCGCCTGCGAGGCCGCTGGGGTAGCCTGCGCCGTCGAAGCGTTCGTGGTGGTGCATGATCAGTGGCATGGCAGGGGCGAGTGAGGCCACGCCCTGCACGATCTGGCAGCCCATGGCCGGGTGTTCGCGGATGTGCGCCCACTCCTCCGCCGTCAGGGAGCCGGGCTTGTTGAGGACGAGGTCGCTGATGCCGACCTTGCCGACGTCGTGCAGGAGGGCGGCGATGCGGAGGTTCTCGATTTCGGTGGCCTCGAGGCCCGCTTCTGTCGCCAGAGCGACGGCGTAGCGGGCGACTCGGGCCGAGTGGCCGGCGGTGTAGCGATCGCGCATCTCGGCGGCGCGGACCAGGGCGTGCACCGTCTGCAGCGTCAATTCGCCGGCCGTGGCGGCCAGGGCCGTGCGAGCCAGCAGGCCGCCGAGGGCCAGGCCCAATTGGGCGGCGATGACCTCGAGGAGGGCGGCCTCAGCCGCAGAGAAGGGCGATGCGTCGGGTGGCCGCGAGAGCTCGATGATGCCACTCTCGGCAGAGCCCGCGCCGGGCTGCAGGGGGATGGGCACCGTGTGAAGGTGCGCCAGCGGCAGGTCTTGATGGCCGGCGTTCTGGGCGCGCACGATGTCGCAGGCGCGGTCATCGCGGATCGTCAATCTCGCACCGGCTGCGAGCAGAGAGGCGACAAGGTCCACCGAACGCTGCGCGGCTTGTTCCACCGTGAGCGCCGGCCGGGTGAGCTCGCCGGTGAGCGTGAGGATGATCGAAGCGATTGGGTCCATTTTGGCGCCTGCGGGGGTTTCCTTATACTAGGCAACATGGAATAGTCGGTCTGTGGGCCTGATTCCCTGCAGCGTGGGGGCGATACGGTGCAGCTTCCTGTAGCATTTCCGCGCTGGGTGAGCGCCCGGCGCAGCGCGATGGTGTGTCTAGTGGGGTTGGCGGCCGTCCTGGTGGGGGTCTACTGGGCGGCGGCTCTTGTGCAGGGCGTGTTCTATGTGGGCGATATCTTTCGCCTGGGCTATCCGGCGCGCAGCGTCTACGCGCAGGCGCTCGCCGCGGGCCACATCCCCTTGTGGACTCCCGACGCTTTCGCCGGGTACCCGGTGCTGGCCGAAGGCCAGACGGGCGCGTACTATCCCGTCAACCTGCTCCTCTACCGGCTGCTGCCGCTGCCGGCGGCGCTGAACTACTCGGTGCTGATCGCGCTGTGGCTGGCCGGCGCCGGCATGGTGGCCTATGCGCGCTCGGTGGGGCTGCGCCATGGGCCTGCGTTCCTGGCGGGGTGCGTGTTCATGCTGGGCGGGGCCGTCACCGGGCACGTGGATCACCTCAACATGCTGGCGGCGATTGCCTGGCTGCCGCTGTTGCTGTGGGCAGTGGAACGCGCCACGCAGGGCGGTGGCTGGCGCCGGTGGGCCGTGGGGGCCGTCATTTTTGGCGTGCAGGGCCTGGCCGGGCACCCCCAAGTGTCGCTGATGTCGGCGCTGCTGGCCGTGGTCCAGGCGGCGGCCGGGCCGCTGGGCGTGGCCGGGCGCTTCTCTTGGCGGCGCCAGGCCGGCCAGTGTGTGGCGTGTGGCCTGGCCCTGGCGGCCGGCGGCCTGCTTGCCATGGTGCAGTGGACGCCGACCCTCGAGCTGACGCTGCTGTCGCAGCGCGGCCATGGGCTCGACCCCGAGTTCTTTACCTCGTTCTCACTGCGTCCGCAGCAGTGGGCCACCATGCTGTGGCCCTTTGTGCGCGGCAACCCCTATCCGCTCACCTCGCTGGAAACGATCGGCTACGCCGGGGCGCTGCCGCTCGTGTTCGCGGCCCTGGCGCCGCTGCGCCGTCGCGATCGGCTGGTCGTGTTCTGGGCGATCGTGGTGGCGGCGGCGTTTCTCCTGACGCTGGGGCGCTGGAACCCGGCCTATCGCTTGCTTGTGCGCGTGCCGGTCTTTAACCTGTTCCGCGCGCCGGCGCGCTACCTGCTCTGGGCGGCGCTGGGCATCGCCGTGCTGGCGGCAGTGACGGCCGACTCGCTATGGTCGTTGGTGTGCGAGAGAGGGGGCTCTGGCCGGCCCTGGCAACTGCTGGGCGGGCTCGTGCCGATTGGCGTGAGTGCGGCCTGGGTGCTGGCGACGCCGCTGGACGGCCTCGTGGAAGGCTGGCGCTGGCTGCCGCTCGTATGGCTCGGCGTAACCGGGCTGCTGCTCGCGGCAACGCGCTGGCGGCCATGGCACGTGCTGTGGCCGGCGCTGGTCATCGGCCTGGTGCTGGCCGACCTGGGCGCTTTCAACGCGGTGTACAACCGGACCTACAACGCCACCATGGCGCCGGCCGATTTCGAGCGCCCCCCCGATGTGCTGAACTTTCTGTGGGCCGATGCCGGCAGCGAACCCTACCGCATCTACACCACCGAAACCATCGTGCCGGTGCTGCCCGTGATGCGCGAGTCGCTGTACCCCAACATCCAGGTGCTGCATGGCGTGCAGAGCCTCAACGGCTATTACCCGCTGGTGCCGACGACGCAGCAATGGTTAGCGGAGCAGCTCGACGCGCGGCTGGTGGACCTGCTCAACGTGCGCTATGTGCTGATCCCGCAGCTCTTGCCGGTCGATGAGGCGACAGAGGCGTACGACACAGGCGACCCATTTGCACCTTCGCCCGCAGGGCGGGCGTTCGATTTTCCGACTCAGAGTGTAGCACGCCTCGAAGTGGAGGGGTATCTCAGCCAATCGGCCGACCTGGCCGACGGCATGCCCGTAGGCCAAGTCGTGCTGCGTGGGGCTGGCGGCGAGGAGGCCGTGTGGACGCTGCGCGTGGGCCAGGACCTGGCTGAATGGGCCTACGACCGCGATGATGTGCAAGAGACGGTGCAGCACAGCCGGCCTGAGACGGTGCGCACCTGGCCGGCGCAGTCGGGGTTCCCGCCGCGCGAGCACCTTGGGCGCACGTACCTGGCGCCCTTTGCCCTGCCGCAGGCGATGCAGGTGCAGCATATCGAGGTGCGGCCGCTGATGCCACGGGCCTACCTGCACCTGGAGCGACTGCGCTTGATCGACCCTCAAGGGGGCAGCCAGTTGCTCTCCACGCTGGCCGGGGAGGGCGATCATGTGCTCGTCTATCGCAGCGCCGATGTGGCCGTCTACCGAAACGAGGCGGCCGGGCCCCGGGCTTTCCTGGTGCACCGGACGCAGGTGGCGAGCTCGGAGGGCGAGGCAGAGGCGCTGACCACGGCGCCGGCGCTCGAGCCGCGGCACGAGGCGGTGTTGCTGGGCGGCCGGGAGCTGGCCGGGGCGTCGCACGCTGACGACGACGTGGCGGTGGAGGAATACGCGGCCGAGCGGGTGCGGCTGCGCGTCAAGACCGCCTCGGAGGCCTACCTGGTGTTGGCCGACAGCTACTATCCCGGCTGGACGGCGCGTGTGGATGGCAAGCCGGCGCCGATCGAGCGGGCCGATGTAGTGCTGCGCGCGGTGGCCGTGCCGCCCGGCGAGCACGTGATCGAGTTCAGCTTTGAGCCGCAGAGCTGGCGCCTTGGGGGCGCCGTAAGCATCGCGGCATGGCTGGGAGTGGTTATGGCTGCCCTCTGGCGGCGGCGCTCGTAGAAGCAGTGTCATTGCGAGCGCAGCGAAGCAATCCCCTGGTTGCGAGCGGAGCGATGCAACTCCGCGTCGGGCATTGGGGATTGCTTCGTCGGCGGCTGCAGCCGCCTCCTCGCAATGACAGGCCAGGGTTCTGTGCTGGGCACAGGGTTCGGAGACCCTGGGTTACTCGCGATGACAGGCAAGGGGCTGGGTTTCGGCAGACACGACGGTTCTTCAACTGGACGCTGAGCGCGATCTGGCAGTATAATACAGAGGTTCGGAAGCCTACCGGGTGGCGGGCGCCGCTTTGTGGAAGGTGAGGTGAACGATGAATGTCTTTAATCGCGTGCTCGTTGTCGTGCTCTCGCTTGGGCTGATCGTCTTCCTCACCCTGGCCCTGTGGCGGCCCGGGGCGAGCCTGGCGACGCTCGATAGCCTGGTCAGGGGCGCACAGCCGCTGACTGTGGCGCCGGGCCTGTACATCGCGTGGGTCGCGCTCGGGGTGCTCCTGCTGCTGGCCGTGCTGCTCATTGTGCTCGAGCTGCGCCGGCCGCAGCGGTTGACGGTGAAGGTGCGGCAGGCCGGCGGGGGCGTCGTCGAGCTGACGACGGAGTCGGTCTGCCGCAGTCTGGAGTACCACATCGGCCAGGTGCCGGGTGTGACCCAGGTGAAGCCGGCGGTGATCAGCAAGGGCGCGTCGGTGCAGGTGTTGCTCGACTTGGAGACTGACCCGCTGATGGACGTCCCTGCGAAGAGCGAAGAAGTCATCCAGTTGACGCGCGAGCTGATCGAGGGCAAGCTGGGGCTCAAGATGGCGGCCGGCGGGCTGCGCGTGAACGTCCGCCAGGCGCCCTATAGGCAGGGCAGTGGCGCCGGCCCCGCGATCGAGCCCCCAGACACTGCGGTTGATCTGCCGCTGCAGTGACCTCGTCGCGCTGGTGGGCTAGGGGTGGCGTTGGTGGCCGGTGATGACGATGCGGCCGGCCTGCACGTCGATGGTGTCGATGACAACGTTGGCCTTGCTCTGCAGGAGCATCTCCGAGATGCTGTCGGAGACTGAGGTGAGCCAACCCCCGGGGATGAGCACGCCAGCGATGCTGGCGGCCTCGAACGTGATCTGCGGCTTGCCGGCGACAGCCTGGATGGTGCCGCTGACGGAGACGTGGCCGCGGATTGGGCCGGTCAGGTCGCCCTCGACCGTCACGGCGCCGGGCTGGAACGTGATCTTGGGAGATGCGAGGGGCGCCGATGGCCCCAGGTTTTGGGCGGCGTAGCAGGTGAGCTCCAGGCCGGTGAACTCGACAGTGAAGGTGTCGTTGTCAAAGGCCATCGCCTTTTCGTCGACACGTTTGATGGCCGCTTCACACTCGGTGGCGTTCAACGGCGTGGCGGTGGCGGCGGGTTCTCCACGCGAGAGCCTGCCGCCCGGGATTGACAGGCAAGGCGTGATGCAGCTAAGCGTCAGCAGCGCGCCGGTAAGCACGATGCCGAGGGTGAGCCACTGCCTGCGAGCCATGAGATGCCCCTCCCAAGTGCCTGTAGTATTGCATCCTGTTGCCGATCGGAGACCGTGAAGACATTGGACACGCATGCAATCGCGCGCACAGCCGCGGCACTGTTGTTTGTCGCTGAAGGGCCCGTCGGTATGGAGCAACTGGCCAAGGTCCTCGAAGTGGGCGTGGCCGAGTTGCAGCAGGCGCTGGCCGAGGTCGCTGCCTGGCTGGAAGGCGGCGGGCTGGCGCTCCAGCAACATGGCGCCAAGGTGCAGGTCGTCACCTCGGCAGATGTGGCCCCCTACGTGGAGCGTTTTCTTGGCCTCGACCTCTCCAACCGCCTCTCGCCCGCGGCCCTGGAGGTGCTGGCGATCATCGCCTATCGCCAGCCGATTGCACGTGCGGAGATCGAAGCGGTCCGCGGCGTCAGCTGCGACGGCGTGCTGCGCACGTTGACCTCCAAAGGCCTCGTGGGCGAGGTCGGCCGCCTGGAGCAACCCGGGCGACCGATCCTCTACGGCACGACTTTTGAGTTTCTGCAATACTTTGGCTTGCGCCAGGTGCAGGAACTGCCGCCGCTGCCGGTCAAGGGGGCAGCGGCGCAGGGATCCCCGGCTGACGGAGACGCCGGCGCGGGCGTGCTCAAGGGCTAGCGGTCGCCAGCAGTGGTTCTGATGGGCGCCGGCGCCCATCAGAACCACTGCTGGCGGTTAGGCTGCCGGGCTGGCTGCTGTCTTGTCGCCGGCCTTGTCGGGCAGCTTGAGCGAGAGGACCTGCGACACGCCTTCCCGCGCCATCGAGATGCCGTAGATGGTCGAGGCGGCCTCCACCGTATTGCGGTTGTGCGTGATCACGACGAACTGCGTCTGTTGGGCCAGGCTCTCGAGGAAGGTGCGGAAGCGGTGCACGTTGGCCTCGTCGAGCATGGCGTCGACTTCGTCGAGGACGCAGAAGGGCAGCGGGTTCACCTTTAGCAGGGCAAAGAGCAGCGATGTGGCCGTCAGCGCCCTCTCGCCGCCCGAGAGGAGCGCGAGGCTCTGAGCACGCTTGCCGGGCGGGCGGGCGATGATCTCGATGCCCGAATCGGCCGGATTGTCGGGCTCGGTGAGCAGCAGCTTGGCCGAGCCCCCGTTGAACAGCGTGCTGAAGCAGTCGCTGAACTCGCGGGCGATGCGCGCGAAGGAGCGACCAAAGCGCTCGCGGATCACGCGGTTCAGCTCGGCCGTAACTTCGCGGGTGGCCTCGGCGGCTTTGGTCAGGTCCTGTATCTGATCGGCGAGGAACCGGTGCCGCTGCAAGACCTCCTCGTACTCGGCCGGCGCTGCAGGGTTGACCGGACCCAGGCGGCGCAGGAGGGCGCGCAGGTCTTTCACTTGCTGGCCCAGGCCCTCTGGGAGATCGGTGATGTGCGGGAGGGGCGTGGCGCCATTGCCCAGGTTGAGGCGCAACTGACGCGGTTGGCCGACGTCGGGCGGCTCGATCGGGCCCAGTTCGGCCTCCACCTGCCGGCGCACCTCTTCGAGGGCCTCCAGCGCCCGTTCCTGCTCAAAGCTCAGACGGTTGGCCTCGGTCTGCAGAGCCTGCATCTGCTGGCGGGCCTGCTCATCCTCTGCTTCGAGTGACGCCAACTGCTGCTCCAAGGACTGTAACTCGGCCTCGGCGCCGGCCAGTGGAGCAGTGAGGCTGTGCTGCATCTGCTGCAGTTCGGCGAGGGCGGCATTGGCGGCTTCCAGTTCCTGGACGAGGGCCGCCGCTTCCTGATCGAGGCGTTGCAGGTTGGCCTGGCGCGCCTGAGCCTCGGCGCCGGCGCGGGCCAGCGCCTCCCGCTGCGTGGTCATGAACTGCTCTTGGGCCTGCTTGCTGCGCTGCGAGACGGCGAGGGCTGTTTCGCATTCGGCGGCCCGACGGCGCAGCTCCTCGAGCTTCGCATCCTCGGCGCCTGTGCGCAGGGTCTCGACGCGCTGGGTGGCCTCAGCCACGCTCAGCTCGAGGCTGGCCAATTCCCCTTGCACCTGGGCGAGATCGCTCTCGAGCTCTTCTACCACACGCGCCGACTGATCGGCCTGGGAGCGGCGCCAGCTCAGCTCCTGGGCCAGGCGGTCGTGACGCTGGCGCAACGACCCGGCGCGCTGCTGCTCCTGAGTCAGGGCGCTGCGAGCCGACTGGAGGCGCTGGCCGAGCTCACGCACCTGGCGCCGCAGGTCCTGCTGCTTGCTGTCCTCTTCACGCGTCTGGGCTTCGACGGCGGCCAGCGCCTGCTGCGCCTGCGCGAGCTGGCCGGGGAGTTCGCGCCACTCGCGTTCCTGCGCCAGGTAGCCACGGCTGCGGGGCCGCGAGCCACCACGCACAACACCTCGCGCCTCCACCACGTCGCCCTCTATGGTGACGGCTCGGCCCAGGCGCGGCTCAGCGGCCAGCGCCTTGCGGGCAGCCGGCAGGCCGTCGACAATGACAATGTTGCCCAGCAAGAGCTCGCAGATGCCGCGGTACTCGGCGCTCGCTTTGACCAGCGTTGCCGCGACGCCATGCACTCCGGGCACATTGGGCACAGGGATCGACCGTGGAGGACGCACATAGTCGAGCGGCAGGAAGGTGGCCCGGCCGCGATCGCGCCGCTTGAGCAGATCGATGCAGGCCAGGGCGTCGTTCCAGGTCTTGACGACGACATCCTGCAGGTGCCCGCCGAGCGCGACCTCCATGGCGGCCTCGAGCTCGACAGGCACCTGGATCAGGCTGGCCACGGTGCCCAGGACGCCGGGCATATGCTCGTTGATCACGGCCTGTGCGCCTTCATAGAGGTGGGACCCCTGGCTGCGGGCACGCTGCAGAACATCGTACTGTGTGCGCAGCCGCTGGTGCGCCTCGCGGGCCGCGTCGCGCTCGGCGCGGAACTGGTCGAGCCGGCTGAGGGAAGCGGCCAGGCTGTCCTCCGCCTGATGTAGGGCGGCTTCGGCCTGACCCAGTGCCGTGAGGGCTTCCTGGTGCCTAGCCTCGGCGGCTTCCATGTCGTGCCGTGCCGTCTCGACCTTGGCCTCGGCGTCGGTGAGGGCGGCGCGGTGCTCGGCGGCCTCTTGGGCCACGTCGGCGCTGCGCTTGTGCAATTGGGCGAGCCGGTTGCGTGCGGCGGCCTGGGCAGTCGCCACCTCGAAGGCGGCAGAGCGAGCACGCTCGAGTTCCTCGCGCTGCAGGCGCAGGGCCGCTTCGGCCTCGACCAACTGGGCTTGGGCAGCCGACGCTGCGGTTTGTTGGGCCGCGATGGTGGCGCCGAGGGCGTCGAGCTCTTGGGTCTGGCGCTCGACGGTGGCCAGGATATCGCGCCGGCGCGCCTCGACGCCGGCCAGATCGGCCCGCACCTGCTCCTGCTGGCGCGCCCGGGCCTGGGTGCGTTCCTGCATCACGGCGAGCTGGCGGCGCTGCTCCTCGAATTGGCCCCGCAGGCGGTCGGCTTGGCGGCGGCGGCGGCCGATATCATCGCGGCTGGCCTGCTGGCGGGCGCGCAAGGCCTCGCGATCGGCGACGATCTGCTGCAGACGATCGCGCTGCTGCTGCATGTGCTCGTCCTGCCGCCGGAGCTTTTCTCCCACCTGGGCCACGCGGTCCTGTTGGCGCTGCCACTGATAGCCATACCACTGCAGCAGGGCGACGTCGAGCTGCTGCCGGGCGACGTTGTGTTCGTGAGTGCGCTCGGCCTGGCGCCGCAGGCTCTCCAGGCGCGGCGCGATCTCGCCGATGATGTCGTTGAGGCGCTCCAGGTTGCGCCGCGTCTCATCGAGGCGCGCCAGGGCTTCGTCGCGCTTGTCGATGTAGATGCGCACGCCGGCCGCCTCTTCAAAGAGGGAGCGACGCTCTTCGGGGCGCAGGCTGAGGGCGGCATCGACCTGCCCCTGGCCGATGACGACCGAGGCATTGCGGCCGAGGCCGGCGCGCGTGAGGAGCTCGCCAATATCGCGCAGGCGAACGCGGCTGCCGTTGAGATAGTACTCGTTCTCTCCGGAGCGGTAGGCGCGGCGGGTGATGGTGACCTCGGCATACTCGAGCGGGAGCCATTGGGTGCTGTTATCGAAGACCAGTGAAACCTCGGCAAGCCCCATCCTGGCTCGCTGCGCGCTGCCGCTGAAGATCAGGTCCTCGGTGCGCTTGGCGCGCAGGGCGCTGTAGCTCTGCTCACCGAGGGCCCAGCGCACGGCGTCGGCAATGTTGCTCTTGCCGCTGCCGTTGGGGCCGACGATGGCTGTGATCCCGTCGTTGAACCCAAAGTCGGCGCGGCCGGCAAAGCTCTTGTACCCCTGGATCTCCAGTCGCTTGAGGTACATCGGTGGCTCTCATCCGTTTCGTCGTGGCGACCGCCGAGGTTCCGTCGAGGTGCTTCAGGGGCGCGGCGCTCCAAGGGTCCGCAGACGAGCCGCGACCGCCATCCTGACGGCGCGCAAGGGGCCGCATTGTGGCTAAGATCCCTGGGGTGGTTCCGTTCCGGCGGCGGGCAGATCCTTCGCCTCCGCGGCGAGGCCATCGAGCGCGGCCTGGGCAGCGGCCTGCTCGGCGGCCTGCTTGTTCATGCCCACGCCCGTGCCGACCGCTCTGTCGCCCACCTGGACCTCGACGACGAACTCTTTGGCGTGGTCTGGCCCGGTCTCGGATACTGTGCGGTACACCGGGGTGCAGTGGACGAGGGCCTGCATGCGCTCCTGCAGCAGGCTCTTGGCGTCGCGCGGCGCCTGTGCCTCGAGCGCCTGGATGGCCTCACCAAGGAGGTCATGGACCAGGCGACGGGCCTGCTCGACGCCCTGGTCGAGATAGGTGGCGCCGAGGAGGGCCTCAAACCCCGCGGCCAGGGTGGCCACGCGCTCGCGGCCGCCGCTGGCCTCCTCGCCGCGGCCCAGGAAGAGGTGAGCGCCGAGGTCGATGCGGCGCGACGCGCGGGCGAGGGAATCGGTGCGGACGATGGCGGCGCGCATCGAGGTCAGCGCGCCCTCGCGGGCGCTGGGATAGCGACGGTAGAGCTCGTCGCCCACCAAAAAGTCGAGCACGGCATCGCCCAGGAACTCGAGGCGCTCGTTGTCGGTGGTAAAGGTGCAGGGCTGTTCGTTCACGTACGAGGTATGGGTCAGGGCTTCGCGCAGGATTTCGGGCGACTGGAAGTGAATGCCCAGCCTTTCTTGCAGTGAAGCCAACACGCTGTCTACGTCAGTCACGGCTATACTCTTGGAACAGGGCGATGGCGCCGAGCATGCCGGCATCGTCGCCCAAGGCTGCTGGTTCGATGCGCACGCCCTCACGGATGGCCGGGATGGCGCGCTCGCGGACCGTCGCGCGGATGGGATCGAAGAGGAGGGTCCCGATTTGAGCCACGCCGCCTCCTATCAGGATGAGCTCTGGTTCAAAGAGGTGGATCAGGTTGACCAGGCAGACGCCGATGTAGAACCCTGCGCGGCGGATGACGCCCGTGGCGACAGCGTCACCATCGGCAGCCGCCCGGGCGACCACCTCGGCCGAGACCTGGGTATGGTCACCGCCCACGATGTCGGAGATGGTCGAAGCTTCACCGCCGTCGATGCGTGCCAATGCGGCGCAGGCAATCGCAGGGCCTGAGGCCAGCGCTTCCAGGCAGCCGCTGTTGCCGCAGGGGCACGGCGGCCCCTCGGGCTCGATGGTCATGTGGCCAACTTCGCCAGCGAAACCGCGCGCGCCCAGGAGCAGGCGACCGCCCGTGACAACCCCGGCGCCGATGCCGGTGCTGATCGTCATATAGACGAGGTTGTCGGCGCCCTGGCCCGCGCCGAAACGCCGCTCGGCGAGCGCGGCGGCGTTCGCATCGTTGCCGACGACGACCAACAGCCCGAGCCGCTCGCTCAGCATAGACTGCAGGGGAACGCCATACCAGCCGAGGTTCGTGGCGGCGAGCACCGTGCCCCCGTGGGGGTCCACAGCGCCGGCCGAGCCGATGCCGACGCCCCGTGGCCGCCTGCCTCTGCCCTGCAGTATCACGGCTTCGGCGGCCCTGACGATGCGCTCCAGCACGGCGGCCTGGCCCTCATTGGGGACGGTGAGCGTCTTGTAGCGCGCCAGAATCGTGCCTTCGGGTGTGGCCAGGACGGAACGTATCTGCGTGCCCCCAAGATCGATCCCGACAATGGCTTCAGCCGTCATGCCTTGCCTCGCCTGCAACAAACCCGCCAACTCGCGAGCAAGTATACCACAAGTATGGAAGCCTCACAAGGCTGTTGACATGGCTGTGGCAATCTTCTACAATACTGCGGCTTGGAACCAGGGAGGCAGCTAACAGATGAGCACGCCCGTCCGTACACAATACCTGCGCATCAAGCGCGACTATCCCGATACCATCCTGCTCTTCCGGCTTGGCGACTTTTACGAGACTTTTGATGCCGATGCCAAGATTGTCTCGGACGTCTGCGACATCGTGCTGACCTCGCGCCCGGTGGGCAAAGACGAACGGGTGCCGCTGGCGGGCGTGCCCTACCACGCGGTCGAGGGCTACATCGCCAAGTTGATCGCGGCCGGGCACACGGTGGCCATCGTGGAGCAGGTGGGCCAGGAGCCGGTCGGCGGGCTGATGGAGCGCGAGGTGGTGCGGGTCGTCACCCCGGGGACGGTCATCGAGCCCACGCTGCTGGATGCGCGCAAGAACAATTATCTCGTCGCTCTGGTGCTGGAGGACGGGCGTGCCGGCCTATCGCTTGTGGACATAACCACAGGCGAGTTTGCCACCACGGAGATTGCGGGCGCGGGGGCAGAGGCCACGGCGTGGGAGGAGCTCTCGCGCCTGCAGCCGGCGGAGGTCCTGGCCTCTGAGGCGCAGGCCGAGGCATTGAAGGCGCGGACGCAAGCGGGGGGCGATGGTGGGGGCGCGCGCGTGACGGCGCTGGACGCCTGGCGCTGGGAGGAGGGGACGGCGCGTCAGGCGCTGCTCGAGCAGTTCCAGGTGGCGACGCTGGCGGGTTATGGCTGTGACGACCTGGGGCTGGCGGTGCGCGCGGCGGGGGCCATCGTGCAGTACTTGCGCGAGACGCAGCGCTCGGCGCTGGCGCAGTTGACGAGCCTGGTCACCTACTCGGTGAGCAGCTTCATGACCCTGGACCCGGCCACGCGGCGCAACCTGGAGCTGACGGAGGGCCTGCGCTCGCGGAACGCCAAGGGGTCGCTCTTGGGCGTGCTCGACCTGACGGTGACGGCGATGGGTGCGCGGCTGTTGCGACGCTGGGTGCAACAGCCGCTGGTTGCGGTCGAGCCCATCGAGGCGCGGCAGCGGACGGTGGCTGCCTTCCACAGGCAACCCGCGGCATGTGCGGCGATCCAGAGGGCGCTGCGCCAGGGGGGCGACCTGGAGCGGCTGAGCAATCGCGTGGTGCAGCAGGTCGCCAGCGGGCGCGACCTGCTGGCGCTCAAAGCCTCGCTCGAGGCCGTGCCGGGGATTGTCGAGGAGATGCAACGCGCGGTGGCTGCGGTGTCCGCAGGCGAGGGCGCCGAGGTCGAGGCCCTGGCGCGGCGCCTGGATCCGTGCCCGGAGGTGGTGGAACTGGTTGACCGCGCTATCGCCGACGATGCTCCGACAGGCCAGCATGTGGGAGGCGCCATCAAGCGCGGATTCTCGCAAGAGCTGGACGAGGTCCAGGCAGCAAGCCGCAACGCCAAGCAGTGGGTGGCCGATCTCGAGCAGCGCGAGCGCGAGCGGACCGGGATCCGCTCGCTGAAGGTCGGCTACAACAAGGTGTTCGGCTACTATATCGAGGTGAGCCGCAGTAACCTCGATGCGGTGCCGGCTGACTATGTCCGCAAACAGACCTTGGTCAATGGCGAGCGCTTTATCACTCCGGAGTTGAAGGAGCAGGAGGCGCTCATCCTGCACGCGGAGGAGCGCGCGGCCGAGCTCGAGGCCGAGCTGTATCGTGAGGTGCTGCGGCAGGTGGGCGCTATGGCGCGGCGGCTGATCGAGACGGCCCAGGCGCTGGCGCTGGCCGATGCCTCGGTGGCGCTGGCCGAGGCAGCGCGGCGCTATGGCTACTGCCGCCCGACACTGGATGATGGCCCGGCGATCGAGATCCTCGATGGCCGGCACCCGGTGGTCGAGCGGAACCTGGGCGGAATGAACTTTGTGCCCAATGACGTGCGCCTCTCGCCCGAGGAGCAGGTGCTGGTCGTCACCGGGCCAAACATGAGCGGCAAGTCGACGTATCTGCGCCAGGTGGCGCTGATCGTGCTCATGGCGCAACTTGGTTCCTTTGTGCCGGCGCGCGAGGCGCACATCGGGGTCGTCGATCGCATCTTTACCCGCGTGGGGGCGCAGGACGAGATCACCGCCGGGCAGAGCACCTTCATGGTAGAGATGCTGGAGACGGCGCTGATCCTCTCTCAGAGCACGCGGCGCAGCCTCTTGATCCTCGACGAAGTGGGCCGGGGTACGAGCACGTACGACGGGCTGGCCATCGCCCAGGCGGTTGTGGAGTACATCCACAACAGCCCGCGGCTGCAGGCCAAGACGCTGTTCGCCACGCACTTTCATGAGCTGACGGCGCTGGAGCAGTACCTGCCGCACGTGCGCAACCACAACGTCGCTGTCGTCGAGGATGGCGACAAGGTAGTGTTTCTGCACAAGATCGTGCCTGGCGGCGCCGACCGCTCGTACGGCATCCACGTGGCGCAGATTGCCGGGTTGCCGCGGCCGGTGATCAAGCGGGCGCGCGAGCTGTTGGCCGAGCTCGAGCAGCGCGGGTCGGGCGAACCGGTGCGGCCGAAGGGGCGGCGGATGCCGGAGCCGCAGCTCCCGCTCTTTGCCGCGACCGAAAGCCCGGTGGTGCAGGCACTGAAGGACCTGCGCATCGACGAGATGTCGCCGCTAGAGGCATTGAGCAAGCTGTACGAGCTGCAGAAGCGGGCGCGCAGGCCGATTGCTTGACCGCTGCTCTTCTATATGTTAAGATGTAGCAGAGGATAGCTGTATGGCACGACAAGAAGTCATTGTCATTGGCGGCGGATTGGCAGGCTCGGAGGCGGCGTGGCAGGCGGCGCGGTTGGGCTGCCAGGTACGCCTGTACGAGATGCGGCCCGCAACGTTGACTCCGGCGCACCGGACGGGGAGCTTGGCTGAGTTGGTGTGCAGCAACTCGCTGGGGTCGGCGCTGGTCGACCGGCCGCTGGGGTTGCTGAAGGCCGAGCTGCGACGCATGGGCTCGCTCATCATCGCCTGCGCCGACTCCGCAGCGGTGCCGGCGGGGGGTGCCTTGGCTGTCGACCGCGAGTTCTTCGCGGCCGAGGTCACTCGGCGCATCGAGGCCAGCCCGCTGATCGACCTGCGCCGCGAAGAGGTTGTCAGCTTGCCGGAGACCGGCCCGGTCGTCGTGGCGACCGGGCCGCTGACATCGGACCGGCTGGCGGAGGCCATCCGTCGCTTGAGCAGTGCCGACTATTTGCACTTTTACGACGCCATGGCGCCCATCGTCAGCCTGGAGTCGGTCGACATGGGCAGGGCGTTCCGCGGCGGCCGCTACGGGCGAGGCGAAGGCGACTATATCAATTGTCCGCTGGACGAAGAGGAGTACCGGCGCTTTGTGGCCGAGCTCATCGCGGCGGAGACCAGCGAGCTGCGCGATTTCGAGGCCGGCGACGAACGCTTTTTCGATGCCTGTCTGCCGGTCGAGGTCATCGCGCGGCGCGGGCAGCAGGCGCTGGCGTTCGGCCCGCTGCGGCCGGTCGGCCTCAAGGACCCGCGGACAGGCGCGCAGCCTTACGCCGTGGTGCAACTGCGGCAAGACAACCTGGCGGGAACGCTGTACAACCTGGTGGGCTTTCAGACCAACCTGCGCTGGAGCGAGCAGCAGCGCGTCTTCTCGATGATCCCGGGGCTGGAGCGTGCCGAGTTTGTGCGCTTTGGGCAGATGCACCGCAACACCTTCCTGGCCTCGCCGGCGCTGCTCGAGGCGACCATGCAGTTCCGCGGGCGGCAGGGCCTCTTCTTTGCGGGCCAGATTACCGGCACCGAGGGGTATGTGGGCTCGACCATGAGTGGTCTGGTGGCGGGCCTCAACGCTGCGCGGCTCTGTCGCGGCGAGCCGCCGCTGGCCCTGCCGCCGACGACAATGAGCGGTGCTCTGTGCCGCTACGTGGTCGAGGGCGATGCCGCCCGTTTTCAGCCGATGAAGGCCAACTTTGGCCTGCTGCCCGATTTGGCGACTCCGGCGCGCCAGAAGCGACAACGGCACGAGCTCGTCGCGCGGCGCGCTCTAGAAGACCTGGAGCAAGCATGGCAAGCGATCGCGGCAACGATGCCGGCATAGGGGCCAAGATCACCCTCTCGACCGGGGCGCTCTACAGTTGGGCGCTGGACCGCGTCTTCGAGCTGGCGGCGGCCACCGGCTATGACGGCATAGAGCTCTTGGTGGATGCGCGCATGGACTCTTACGACGTCCCCTAGTCCCCTACCTGCGGCGCCTCAGTGAGCGCTGGGGCGTAGCCATCCTCAGCGTGCACACGCCCTTTGCACGGCACGTCGAGGGCTGGCCCGACTCGGCTGAGGGGCGGGTCGAGCGCACGGTCTGTCTGGCCGAAGCGCTGGGTGCGCGCACGGTGGTGGCGCATGCGCCGCTGCGCTGGGAGGCCGCGCACATCCGCTTGGCGTTTGGCGGGTGGCAGTTCGAGCGGCTGCTCGTCTTGCCGTGGGCGAGCCGGGCCGGGGCGCGCTACGCCCGCTGGTTGCTCGAGGAACTGCCGGCGCTCGAGGCGCGGGCGGGGGTGTGCGTGGCTGTGGAGAACATGCCGGCGCGGCGGACCTGTGGCCGGCGCCTGCGGCTACATCGCTTCACGTCGGTCGAGGAGTTGCGGCAGTTCCGGCACCTGGTGCTCGACACGACGCATTGGGGCACCTGCGGCGTGGACCCCGTGAGTGTCTACGCTGCGCTGGGGGAGCGCATCATCCACGTGCACCTTTCGAACTATGATGGGCGCGAGCATCGCATGCCGTTCAAGGGTGAGCTGGCGTTGGAGCGGCTGCTCGAAGCCATGCGAGCGGCGCGCTTTGCTGGGCTGCTCGTCGTTGAGGTCGAGCCGGGTGCCGTCGCGGAAGGGGATTGGGGCGAGACGCATATTGCGCGCGTGCTTGGTGAGGCCGCCCGGCAGTGTCGCAGCCTGCTGTACGGAGACCCTTCGCATAGTCACGCTGCGCTGACACAGCGTGGCCAAGCAACTTCACTCGATAGGGTAGATTGGGCTATGCGAAGGATGGCCGCGCTCGCCATTGGGCTGGTCGTGGGCCTGCTCACCTCGGCGTGCCGTGGCGCCGGCGCGGCACGCGCTACTTTCGACGGGGAGCGGGCCTACGGTGACGTGCGCGCACAGGTGGCGGCCGGGCCACGCTTGCCGGGATCACGGGCGAGCGTGGCGATGCGCGCCTACTTTGCCCGTGAGCTGCGCCAGGCCGGCTGGTCCATCGAAGAGCAGCGCTTTGCATTCGACGGCGTGGAGCTGACCAACGTGGTGGCCACACGAGGCGAGGGGCCGCTGGTGATTGTCGGCGCACACTATGACAGCAGGGCGCGCGCCGATCGCGACCCGCGCCAGCCCAACGCGCCAGTGCCCGCAGCCAACGATGGCGCCAGCGGGGCCGCGGTCCTGCTGGAGCTGGCCCGCGCGCTTGACCCCGATCGGCTGGAGCAGCAGGTGCGGCTGGCGTTCTTTGACGGCGAGGACCAGGGCGGGATCGACGGCTGGCCCTGGTCGGTGGGGGCCAGGCACTTTGCCGAGCACCTCGACACTCAGCCCGAGTTCGTGATCGTGGTCGACATGGTCGGCGATGCCCAGCAGGAGCTCTACTGGGAGCGGACGTCAACCGCGTGGCTCAACGAGCGCTTGTGGTCGATGGCAGAGGAGATGGGGTACAGCGCGCATTTTGTGGCAGCGCCAAAACACAGTATCATCGATGATCACACGCCGTTCCTTGAGCGAGGCATCGCGGCCGTAGATATGATCGATTTCGACTATCCCTACTGGCATACGACGGCCGACACTGTGGACAAGGTGAGTGCAGCAAGCCTGGAGCGGGTCGGCCGGCTACTGGAGGGTTTTCTCGAGAGCCCGGGGCAGAGCCCGCCCGTCGAGTGACCAAGGAGATGAAGCCATGAGGATCGCCAACCGCGTCGCCAACCTGCCCGCCTACGTGTTCGCCGAGGCCGGCAAGACGATTGCCGCGATGAAGACGCGCGGCGTTGACGTCATCGACCTCGGCATTGGCAGCCCGGATCTGGCGCCACCCGACTGGATTGTGGAGCGCCTGTACGCTGCGGCCCAGGATCCCCACAAGCACGGTTATGCCGGCTACTATGGGCTGCCGGCGCTGCGCCGGGCGATGGCCGGCTACTATCAGTCGCGGTTCGGAGTGGCGCTCGATGCGGACCGGCAGGTCGTCGCGCTCATCGGCTCGAAGGAGGGCATTTATAACGTCGCTCAGGCCTTTGTCGATGCCGGCGATGTGGCGCTCATCCCCGACCCAGGCTATCCGACGTATCAGCTCAGCATCATCATGGCTGGTGGCAGCCCCGTGCCCATGCCGCTCCAGCCAGAACTGGGCTTTATGCCCGATCTGCGCGCCATTCCTCATGATGCGCTGCGGCGCGCCAAGCTGATGTGGCTCAACTACCCCAACAACCCTACAGCGGCGACGCCCACGATGGCGTTCCTGGCAGAGGCCGTTGCCTTTGCCAGGGAACACGACTTGCTGTTGTGCTACGACAACCCATACTGTGATGTCACATTCGACGGCTATGTCGCGCCAAGCATCCTGCAGGTGCCGGGGGCCAGCGACGTGGCGCTCGAATTCAACTCGCTCTCCAAGACCTACAACATGGCCGGATGGCGGGTGGGCATGGCCGTCGGCAGCGCCCAAGCGGTGGAGGCCCTGGCGCGCGTCAAAACCAACATCGACTCGGGCATCTTTGCCGCCATCCAGGAGGCTGCCGCGGCTGCGTTGACCGGCGACCAGACATGGCTGGCCGAACGCAACGCCATCTATCAGCGGCGCCGCGACGCCGTGCTCGAATTCCTGCCGGCCGCCGGCATGCAGGCCGAGACCCCCCTGAGCACCCTCTACGTCTGGGCGAGGGTGCCCGCCGGCGAGAGTAGCGTCGCTCTTGCCAAGCGCATCCTCGAGGCGACGGGCGTGTGGCTGACGCCGGGCACCGCGTTCGGCGCCCACGGCGAGGGCTATGTGCGCATCGCCCTCACGCATCCAGAGGCGCGCCTGCGGGAGGCCGGCGACCGGCTGCGGCAACTCTAGCCGAGAAGGAGCAGACTTACGAGCCGCAAGGCGAGCACCAAACCGGCACATGCGCCCCAGCAGCGGGCCATGCTTGTCGGCGCCCAACTGAAGGGGGCCGACAACCCGTGGAGCCTGGAGGACTCGCTCGACGAGCTGGCGGCCCTGGCCGATACTGCCGGCGTGCAGGTCGTCGGCCAGGCCATGCAGCACGTAGACTCGATCAACCCGGCGACCTTTGTGGGCAAGGGCAAGGTGGAGGAGCTGCGCGACCTGCGCGCCGAGCTCGCCTATGACCTCGCCATCTTTGACGACGAGCTTTCGCCGCGGCAGATCCGTAACCTGGAGGATGCGCTCGACGTCACCGTGCTCGATCGCACGGCGCTGATCCTCGACATCTTTGCCCAGCACGCCCGCACCCGCGAGGGTGCTCTGCAGGTGGAACTGGCGCAGTACGAGTACCGGCTGCCCCGGCTGACACGGCGCTGGACGCACCTCTCGCGGCAGGCGGTGGGCGGCGTGGGCCTGCGCGGGCCCGGCGAGACCCAGCTCGAAGTGGACCGCCGCGAGATCCGAGAGCGCATCACGGCGCTCAAGGCCGAGCTGGAAAAGGTGCGTGCACACCGCGCCCTCTACCGCCAGCAGCGCAAGCAGGAAGGCCTGCCGGTGGTGGCGATCGTCGGCTACACCAATGCCGGCAAGTCGACGCTGCTCAATGCCCTGTCGAACGCCGACGTGCTCGCCGAGGACCGGCTTTTCGCTACACTCGACCCGACGACGCGCCGCATCACTCTGCCCGGCGGCACTGAGGTGCTGCTGACCGATACGGTCGGCTTTATCCAAAAGCTGCCAACCTCGCTGGTCGCGGCGTTCCGCGCCACGCTCGAAGAGACCACCGATGCCGAGGTGCTGTTGCACGTGGTCGATGTGACCCACCCCAACGCCGTGCAACAGGCGCAGACCGTCGAGCACGTGCTGCGCGAGCTGCACGCCGACCGGCGCCCCATGGTGATCGCCCTCAACAAGATTGACCTCCTGCCCGACCCCGAGGCGGCGGCGCAAGCCGCGGCGCGCTATCCTCATGGTGTGGCCGTCTCGGCGGCACAGGGGCTGGGCCTGGAGCAACTCTTGGCGCGGCTCGAGTTGGCCCTCGCCGAGTCGATGGTGTGGTTGGTGGTAGAGATACCGTACCAGGAGAATGCCCTGGTGGCGCAGTTCCACAAGCATGGCCTCGTCGAGAAGGAAGACTATGGCGACACGGGCACGCGCGTGGAGGGCTATCTGCCGCAGCGCCTCGTGCCGGCCTACCGCCACTGCATCGTATAGTTGGTGTGGCGGCCGGGCCTTGGATGTGCAGCGCCGCGGGGCTGTGGAGGAGGCCGTGTCCCCACAACCCCGCGGCATCTGCCACCTGAACGTTTCTGCGTGTCCTCCCATGCCTGGCCGTGTAGTACAGAGAGAACGGACTATCATTGACTTTCTGCTCGGCTAGTGATAGAATAGGTGTGACCCTTCCGGCAAGCACTACGGTGCACCTTGACAACCGATAGACAGATGCGCTCCCACGGCACCTGAACGCCGGCCTGCAAGAAATCACAGGCCCCAGAGAGGAGGTGATGGGGTAAGTCCAGGGAGCACGGGGCGCGCAAGCGGCTGTAGTCTGAGATTTGGCGCGTTCAGCACCAAAGGAGCAGAGCAAGTATGAACGCACTCCTCGTGCTACTTCTCGCGTTGGCCGCCATCGTCATCGGTTACTTCTGGTACGCCAAGCGGATCGACCGCACGGTGATCCAGCCAGACGACAGTAAAGCCACCCCGGCCAAGCTGTACATGGACGGTGTGGACTTTACCCCCACCAACCGCAACGTACTCTTTGGCTATCAGTTCAAGTCAATCGCCGCCCTCGGCCCAATCACCGGGCCCATCGTCGCCGTGCAGTATGGCTGGTTGCCGGCCCTCATCTGGATTCTGCTCGGCGCCTTCTTTGTCGGCTGGGTGCAGGACTATGCCAGCATCGTGGTGGGCGTGCGCGAAGAGGGCCAGACCTTCGGCGCATTGAGCTACCGGCTGATTTCTCCCCGCGCCCGCACCCTCCTACTGGTGTTCATCTACTTCTATCTCTGGCTGATCATGGGCGCCTTTGGCTACCAGATCGGCTTTGGCCTGCTGACCAAGGCCGTGGTGCCCCTCGGCGTGCTGGCCGCCATCGGCTTTGGCGTGCTGGCCGGCCAGATGACGTACAAGTGGAAGCAGGACATCATACTCACGACTATCGTCACCGTCGTGCTCTCCTTCCTGGGTATCTACCTGGGGACGCTCCCCGGCGTGCAGAGCTTCTTCAACATCGTCCTTGGGCGCGGTGCGGCCGGCACCGGCACCCCACCGATCATCTTCCTCACCATCGACCAGGCCAAGCTCGTGGGCAGCCTCGCGGTGGCCATCATCTGCTACCTCGGCGGCGTGCTGCCGATCTGGCGCTGGGCGCAACCGATCAACTATGTCTGCTTCTGGATCGTGCTCCTCGGCGTCGCGGGCGGCCTGCTCGGTCTGGTAATCTGGCACCCAGGCATGGCCGACTTTCCAGCCTTCACCGGCTTCAACAATGCCAGCCTGGGCCCCCTGTGGCCAATCCTCTTCGTGACGGTCGCCTGCGGAGCCGTCTCCGGCTGGCACAGCCTCGTGTCGAGTTCGGGAAGCGCGCGGCAGATCGAAAAAGAGAGCGATGCCCTCTTTGTCGGCGGCGGCTCCATGTTCCTCGAGATGTTCTTCGCGATCATCGCCTTCCTGACCGCCACCGTGGCTCTGGGCGGCTTTGCCAAGTACCAGGAGGTGCTCAAGGCCGGGACCGCGGTCGGCGTCTTCTCGCAGGGCCTGGCCAACATGATGAACGCGTGGGGCCTGCCCACAGCGCTGGGCCAGGCGTACGGCGGCGTGTTCCTCGTGCTCATGGGCCTGACGATCATGTACCTGGTAGTGCGCTTTATGCGTGTCGCCAGCGCCGAAGCTCTGGGTGACCGCATTCCGGCGCTGCACAACGTGCACGTGGGCACGACCATCGCGCTGCTCTTCACGTTGGCGCTGATCTGGCTCGTGCCGTTCCTGCAGATCTGGGTGCTCTTCGGTGCGGCCAACCAGCTCATGGCCTCGCTGGCGCTGCTCCTGATCTCGCTGTGGCTGCTCTCCAAGGGCAAGCAGTACGCCTGGGCCTTCTGGCCGTTCGTGTTCATGTTCCTCACAACCATGGGCGCACTCGTGTGGAACATCTACCAGGCGTTCTTCATCAAGCTGCCCGTGGCCAAGGGCGAGGGGGCCGTCGCCCAGGTGATCATCGGCGTCGTCGCCATCGTGCTGTTCTTTGCGGCGCTCGTCCTGGCCATCGATGGCCTGCGCGCACTGTGGAAGGCGCGCGCCAAGGCTGCGGCCTAGGCTCAGGCGCGCCGGGCATGCCTTGGGGCGGCTCCCGAACTAGGTCGTGTTCGCAAACCGTCGTAGCCTAGGGCCTTGTGCCCGTTCTGCCGTTCTGTGGCGCCAGTCTCGCCGCCCAAGACGCCCACAAGGGGCCGTGCTACGGGTTTGCGAACACGACCTAGCCCTGCAGGCGTGCTTGGCTGTTCGCCCCGCAGAGTATCGTTCCCGGCGCCAGGGGAGGGCCATCGGCCTTCCCCTGGCTCACTAGCGAAGGGAAACCCGCCCCTTGCGAAAGGTGTTGCCATGCGGCAGGGGCCCTCGCCTGGGTCAGGCCATGGCTGCCTGCGCCAGGTCGTTCGAGCGCTGGGGCAGTTCATCTACGGCATGACCATCTTCGAGATGGCGCGCGACCTGGAGCGGGAGCGCGCCCGTGCCGAGCAGCGCTTCGCCATGCTGACCCTCGGCAGCCTTGTGGGCCTGCCTGTCCCTGCGAACTATTACAGCCTGCGCCTCGTGCCCTATGCGCTGCCCTGCCTGCCCGCGCTGCGGCGCAGCCTGTGGCGCGAGCGCGATCTGGCCGACCTGTGTGAACAGGACCTCACGTAGGAGGACGTCGATGCCCGAAGACGACAAGACCAAACGTCGCAGTTTTTGGGAAGCCGCCAAAGGCGTGCTGTATGGCATGGCCGGCCACGACATGGCCCGCTTCGCCCTCAAGACTCGCGGCAGCATGGAGCATCTGTTCATCCTCATCACCATGGGAGACCTCCTGGGTATCCCCATCTTGCCGCCCTACTACTCGCTGCGGCTGTTGCCCTACGTGGTGCCCCAAATCAGCACTTGGAAGCGCCGCATGCTGCGCGAGCGCGACCTGACGGACGCGTTGGCGTAGGGTGATGCGTGACACGTGATGCGTGAACGAGGCTGTCTCACGCATTACGCATTACGCATCACGCATCACACGTGGAGGCCACCTTGTCACTGAAACGCATCTTCGACGAGCAGCCCGACCGCCGCTACATCATGTTCGGCGGCAAGGGCGGGCTGGGCAAGACGACATTCTCAGCCGCTACGGCGTACTGGCTGGCCAGCCAGGGCCACAAGGTGCTCGTGTTCTCTGTGGACCCCCAGGCGTCCCTGTCCGACATCTTTCAGCGCGACATCTTTGGCAAGGGCGCGGTCGAGATCATGCCCAACCTCTACGCGCAGGAGATCGATGCCGACGAGCGCATCCGCGCCTACCAGGGCGAGATCCGGCAAAAGATCAAGGATATGTACGGGTTCGAGCAGATCCCCGACGAGATCGAGCGCTACATGCAAGCCGCTGCCGGCGAGCCGGCCATGGAGGAGAGCGCCATCTTTGACGCCGTGGTCGATATTGTCGTCAGCGCCGAGTATGACTACTACATCTACGATCTGGTGCCGCTGGGCCACGCCCTGTACTACCTGAGCATGGGCACCGTGTACGACGAGTGGATCAACAGGATCACGCAGCTGCGCCAGGAAATGGCCGAGTACGGCCAGGTGGCGGCGGTTATGCAGCGCAAGAAGGAGACCGAGGAAGACGCAATCCTGCGCGAGCTGCAGTACATCAAGAAGCGCATCAACACTTCGTCGGGTATCCTGACCGACCGCCACAAGACCGGCTTCTTCTTTGTGATCATCCCCGAAGAGATGATCATCCTCGATACGCAGAAGGCGGCCGGCCTGTTCGCCAAGTACGACGTGCCCCTGTGCGGCTATGTGGTCAACCGGGTCATCCCCGAGTCGTTGGCCACACAGGCCATCCCTGATTATCTGCGGCACCGGCTCGAGATGCAGCGGGGGCACCTGGCGCACATCCGGCGCGAATTCGGCCAGGAGGTGCTGGCCGAGGTCCCCGAGTTCGAGCGCGACATCACCGGCCTGCCCATGATCGAGCGCGTGGCCCAGGCCTTGTTTGAGGCGTAGGAGCAAGCCATGATCGAGCAGAGCATGAAAGCCCATGTGGCCGAGCATCCTGGCCTAAAGTACGTGTTCTTTGGTGGCAAAGGCGGGGTCGGCAAGACGGTCATGGCCGGCGCAGCGGCTCTGTGGTTCGCTCAGCAGGGCAAGCGGACGCTCCTGGCCTCGACGAACCCGGTGCACAGCCTGACGAGCCTCCTGGGTCAGGATGTCTTTGGCCGGCACACCCCGGTGGCCGATGCACCCAATTGCTGTGCCTATGAGATCGACACCAAAGACACCATCGAGCGGTCGAAGAAAGAGATCCGCGAAAAGATCGAGTGGTTCCTACGTTACGCCGAGATCAAGACCAAGGCCGAGGAGTTTGTGGAGTCGGCGACGATGAACCCGGCCTTCGAAGAGTCGGCCATGTTCGAGAACATGATCGACCTCATGTTCGAAGACAAGTACGAGATCTATGTCTTCGACACGGCGCCCACGGCCAATGCCCGCCGGCTCCTGGGTATGTCGTCGGTCTATGGCATGTGGGTCAACAAAATGGTGGAGAGCCGCCAGGAGGCGGTCTCGCTGCGCGAGCTCTTGTCGTATAGCCGCAAGAAGAAGGAAAAAGACCCGCTGATGGAGTATCTGCTCAGCTTCCGGCAGCGCATGGAGCGGGCCAAGGAGTTGCTCACCGACGATGGCAAGACTGCCTTCTACTTTGTGACTCTGCCGGAAGCCCTGCCGATTGCGGTGATCCGGCGCTTCATCGGCTGGTTCGACGAGTTCGGCATCCCGGTTGGTGGCGTCATTGCCAACATGGTCATCGATCCGCACGTGCTCGCGGCCGACACGCCCGGTTTTGTGCGCAACCGGGTGGCGATGCAGGGCGAGTACATGCAGCAGATCGAACAGGTCTTCCCCAACCTGCGGGCCATCGTGCCGCTGTTCGAGACGGAGGTGCGGGGCACGGTGATGCTTGGCCGTACCGCAGAGCACCTGTTCGCCTGACTGGAAGAGCACTGCTGACGGCGGGCTGCGGGGAACACGGGCGTGCGCCGGCGCAATGACCGGCGCACATGCCGCGAGTCCCGCAGGCCCGCCGCCTGCGATTCGAGAGGACAACGATACGATGGATCCCTACCTGGTGCTCGCGCTGGTTCTGCTTCTCTTCGCGGCTGCCGCGGCCGGCCCGAGCCTTCTCGGGCGCGAGCGCCTGGCCTGGAGCTGCGCCGGCGAAATCCTGCTCTGGGGCATCCTTCTGCTGGCTGCGGCGTGGGCAGTGCGCCTGCCCTCACCGTTCGTCTATCTTGTGGCGCTGTACCTGGTGACCATGCGTGCGCGCCTGCTGGTTGATGCAGCGAACCTGATAGCGGCACGCCGCCATCCACTGGCGTTTGCCCTCTACACGCTGGCACTGCACGTGGCGCTGAACCCGCTGGATCGCGCCAGCGTGCAGATCAATAGGGGGGCAGCCCTGCTGCACAGTGGGCGAGCCGCCGAAGCCGTGGCCGAGTTGGAGCGAGTGCTGGCCTGCCAGCGCTTGGGGCCGAGGCTTGAGGCAGCGGTGCGCTGCAACCTGGGCCTCGCCTATCTGCAGCAGGGGGACCTGCAGAGCAGCCGCGCGGAGCTGCAGCAGGCGGCGGCGGCGCTTCCGTCATCAGTCTACGGGCAGCGGGCCAGGGTTGCCCTGCAACGGCTCGAGGCGCCGCAGGCCGAGGGCTAGGCCGCTTGCGTACACAAGCAGGGGCGGCTCCCATGCCGCCGTTGCTTGTGTACGAACGGTTTGCCACCCGGCCGTCCTGATCCGCAGTCGACATAATGGCAGAGCCACGGTTGCCATCCGGGCCATCCATAGAGTATAATGGGGCACACAGCATGGCAACGGTAGGAGGGTGCCTCGATGGCTCAGAACCCCTTGTTGCAGCTCCACGAGGTGGGGCAGAGCGTTTGGCTGGACTATATCGACCGGACGCTGTTGGCGAGCGGCGAGCTCGGCCGGCTGGTAGGGCAGGGGGAGGTGCAGGGCGTCACCTCGAACCCCACCATCTTCCAGAAGGCTATCCAGACTTGCGCCGACTATGATGCCACGATCCGGGCGCGGAGTAACGACGACACAGTCGCCATCTATGACGAGATCGCCGGCCGTGACATCCGTGATGCTGCGGATGCGCTGGCAACTGTCTTTGAACGGACCCAGGGGCACGATGGCTTTGTGTCGATCGAGGTCTCGCCTACGCTGGCCAACGATGTGGCCGGGACGGTGGCCGAGGGCAAACGGTTGTTTGCTGCGGTGGGGCGGCCGAATGTGATGATCAAGGTGCCCGGCACGCAGGCCGGCGTGGCGGCCCTCACCGAGCTCATCGCCGCTGGAGTCAATGTCAACAGCACGCTGCTCTTCTCGCCTGACAACTATGAGCAGGTCGCGCGGGCGTACATCGCCGGCTTGCAGCATCTCGCCGGCAGCGGCGCGGCTCTGGAGCGCTGCGCCTCGGTGGCCAGCTTTTTCGTCAGCCGCATGGACACAGCGGTGGATCGCGAACTGGAGGCGCGGCTGCGTCGGGCGACTGACCCCGGCACGCAGGAGCGCATCCGCGGCCTGCTAGGCCAGGCAGCCATCGCCAATGCCAAGGCGGCCTATCAGCGCTTCAAGCAGGTTTTCGCCGAGGAGCCCTTCAAAGCACTCGAGCGCCACGGAGCGCGCGTGCAGCGGCCTTTGTGGGCGAGCACGAGCACCAAGAACCCGGCCTATCGGGATGTAGTGTACGTCGAAGAGCTCATCGGCCCGCACACGGTGAATACCATGCCGCCGGCCACGCTCGAGGCCTTTCGCGATCACGGCCGCGTGCGCCTCAGCCTCGAAGAGGATGCGGCGCGCGCCTACCAGGTGTTCGAGCAGTTGGCCGAGCTGGGCATCGACATGAACGGCGTGTACGCCGAGTTGCAGACCGCCGGCATCCAGGCCTTTGCCGAATCGTTCGGGGCCCTGCTTGGCTGCATCCGCGAGCGCCAGGCGGCCCTCAGACCAGCCTAGTCGGCATCTCCCGCAGGTGCGAGTCCTCAGTGGGCTGCGCCTGCGGGAGTCCTTTTGTATGCCACACGGGGGAAGCGACCCATGATCCTCGCCGGAGACATCGGCGGTACCAAGACCAGCCTCAGCCTCGCGAGTGTTGCAGAGGACGGCAGCGTGCGCCTCGCCGAGGTGCACAGCTACCCGAGCCAACAGTACGCCAGCCTGGAGGCGATTGTCGAGCGCTTTGGCCAGGAAGTGAGCGCGACTGTCGATCGTGCCTGCTTCGGCGTGGCCGGGCCGGTTCTGGCCGGCGAGGCCACGATCACCAACCTGCCATGGCGCATGAGCGAGCGCAGCCTGACCGAGGCGTTGGGCGGCCTTCCATCCCGGCTGATCAACGACCTGACGGCCCTGGCCCATGCGGTGCCTGCGCTTCGCGGCGAAGACCTGGTGACGCTGCAGCGTGGCGAGCGCCAAGTGGGCGGCGCCATTGCTATTCTGGCGCCAGGCACTGGCCTGGGCCAGGGCTACTTGTGCTGGGATGGGCGGCGCTACCGGCCGGGGGCGAGCGAAGGCGGTCACGCTGACTTTGCCCCGGCTGATGATCTACAGATCCAGCTCCTGCAGTTCCTCCGCGCCGAGTACGGTCATGTGAGCTGGGAGCGCGTGCTCGCTGGCCCTGGCCTGCACAACATTCACCGCTTCCTGTGTGCTGCAGGCGCGGCCACTCCCGATTGGGTCGCGGCACGCCTGGCGGCCGGCGACCCCAGTGCGGCCATCTCCGCCCTCGCGCTCACAGGGGAGGATCCGTGCTGCGCCCGAGCGCTTGACATATTCGTGTCCATTATGGGCGCTCAGGCGGGCAACCTGGCCCTGACGTACATGGCTACCGGCGGGGTATACCTGGGCGGTGGCATTCCGCCCAAGATCCTGCCCAAACTGCAGGATGGCGCCTTCTTGCGCGCCTTCCGCGCCAAGGGCCGGCTGAGCCCGGTCGCCGCAGCCATACCCGTGGCCGTGATCGCCAACGCGCAGGCCGGCCTGCTGGGTGCCGCTGCGTGCGCGCTGGAGCACGCCTCGTCACATGTGGCCCCTCCCCCGGCGCGATTCTTTGGTTCGCACTAGGCATGTTATGGAAACTGAGACGGGAGACGACATAACCTAGCTACAGGTCCTCGTACACCCCACCGCTCGGTCCGACATCAACAACCAAGACCCGCAGTGCCTTGTCCCGCACCTGGTAGATTATCCGCCAGTCGCCAGCCCGCACGCGATAGAGCTCGTGACCCTTCAGTGCCACGCACCCGCGCGGCCTGGGGTCGTCGCCGAGGGAATCGATCTTTCCCCACAGCCGCTGGCGCAGGTTCCGCGGCAGCCGCTCCAGCACCTTGTCGACCGAACGGTCGACACTAATCTGGCAGTGCGGTCGGCCGGTCATCGCCCTCGTCCTCTGTGTCTTCCGCCTCCGCGTCTAGCTTCCTGTACTTGGCATCCAGTTCCTCGAACGGAACCAGGCGCGACGGGTCGCGCTCGATCTCCCGCAGGACGGCCTCGGCCCGCCGCAGATCACGGAGGTCCTCCAGTTGTTCCCGCACTGCCTCATAGTCCCCGATCGAGATCACCGCCACCACGGGCTTCCCATGACGCTGCACTACAACCGCCTCGCCCGCACCGGCCCTGTCGAGCACATCCCGCCAGCGGCTCCGGGCCTCCCTCGAGTCCATCTTCGCCTCCATAGCTCACCTCCGCAAGTGGTACACCGCGTACCTTGTGTACACATTCTAGCGTACTTCCCACTCGCTGTCAATCCCCCGTTCGCCCCCCCTTGGGCACGTACGGAGCACGGGCCCCTGTGGGTTCGTTGGGTCCGTGCTCCGCACGGACCTTCTCGCCCTACCCCACCGCCGCGACAAAGGGTTGCCTAGAACAAGCCACCCGCGGTGGGCTCTCCTCGGCGGCCAGTTCGGCGTCGGAGAACAACTTGCCACTGTCTGCCCCCTGTGCTACAATCGCCTATGTGTTTGCACGGACGATATTATGTCGACCGTGGCGCCCCACCGCTTGTGGTGCCCAATCTGGAGGTCTGCATGAGCAGTCAGGACCGGACGCGTATGGCGCTCGTCATCGTCCTCGTCCTTGCCATCGTGGTGGCTGCAGGCGGGACGGGCTTTGCCGCCGGCTGGTTCCTGAGCCCCCGCATCCCCCTCGCTCCTGCCGCGAGCGCCTCCCAGGCCGACTTGCAGCAGCGCTTCCAGCTTTTCTGGGAAGCGTGGAGCGTTATCGATCGCGAGTTCAACCGCGATGGTCCCATCGATCTCCAGAAGGCGGTTTACGGAGCGATCAGCGGCGCTGTGCAGTCGCTGGGCGATCCGTATACGGCCTTTTCGCCGCCGGCCCAGGCCAAGATCCTCGCGCAGGACCTGGAGGGCTGCTTTGAAGGTATTGGCGCAACGGTCGACTTGGTCGACGGGCTGCTCACGGTTGTTCAGCCCCTGGAGGGCTCACCCGCGTTCAAGGCCGGCTTGCTCTCGAACGATGTCGTGCTCGAGGTGGACGGCACGCCGCTCAAAGGAATGGATCTCACGCAGGCGATTGCCCTCATCCGTGGCCCCAAGGGCAGCCAGGTGCGCCTGCTCATCCGGCGTGAGGGCATGGCCGAGCCGTTTGAGGTCGTGCTCACCCGCGAAAGGATCGACTTGCCGACGGTGAGCTATCACATGCTGGATGACGGCATCGCCTACGTGCGCCTGGCCGAGTTCAACAGCCAGGCAACTGTGCGGCTACAGGCGGCCCTGGGCGAGCTCATGCGGAACGAGCCCCGCGCGCTGATCTTTGACCTGCGCGGCAATCCGGGCGGCTACCTGCACATTGCCGTCCAGGTGGCCAGCCAGTTCATGCGCGATGGTCTGGTCGTCACAGAGAAGGACAGCCAGGGCGAGATCACGGAGTATCGCGTCGACGGCAAGGGACTGGCCCTCGATGTGCCGCTGGTCGTCCTCGTCGACGGCGGGTCGGCCAGCGCCTCCGAAATCGTGGCCGGCGCCCTGCAGGACACAGGCCGGGCGACGCTCATCGGCAGGACCACATTCGGCAAGGGCTGCGTCCAGGCCACCTACACCTTGAGCGATGGTTCTGCAGTGCGCGTCACCATTGCCCGCTGGTATACGCCCAAGGGCCGGCAACTCGATAGCGGCGGGCTCGAGCCCGACATCGCCGTCTCACCCGACACTGAGAGTACCGAGACGACGCAAGACCCTGTGCTCGAGCGAGCCAGGGAGTTCATCCTGAGCCCGCAGCCTGCGACAACACCGTAAGGGATGAGAGCGCATGGCCGAGAAGAACATCGCCGTCAATCGCAAGGCCTATCATGACTATAGCATCGAAGAGCGCTACGAAGCCGGCCTCGTGCTGCAGGGCAGCGAGATCAAGTCGATCCGCGATGGCCGCGTCAGCCTGCGCGAAGCTTTCGTGTCCATCCGCAACGGCGAAGCCTGGCTGGTGAACGCACACATTGCGCCCTACCCGATGGCCGGCTACGCACAGCACGAGGCCCGCCGCGACCGCAAGCTCCTGCTGCACCGCAAACAGATCTACGAGCTGGCCCTATCCGTCCAGGCCAAAGGCTACACCATCGTGCCCCTGCGCCTGTACCTGAGCGATGGTCGGGCCAAGATCGAGATCGCCCTGGCCCGCGGCAAGCGCCAATACGACAAGCGCGCCGCCCTGGCCGAACGCGAGGCCCGGCGGACCATGGAGCGAGCCGTGCGCCGCAGGGCCGAGGAAGCATGATTCAGCAAAGTGCCCCTGGACATGGCTGTGAGACTGTGCTATACTATGGGCACCTGGGGATGAAAGGTCTCGACAGGGAGGGCTGGCCCGCGATTGCAAGCCGAGGCGCCTCAACCTCGTAAATCAGGGGCAAAACTACAAGTGCCAACAAAGCACAGACTCCGGCGTACGCGTACGCCATGGCTGCCTAACCCGCGCCATAGCGTAAACGACGCCTGACTACCTACGGGTGGTCACGCTCACCCCGGGTTCTCCCCGATGGCTCGGGAGTGGGCGCCAGATACAGCGGGGTGCGGCCTGCCGACGCCGATGGGCAGGCTCAAGCCGTGGGTGATGAGCTCACGGAATCGGCTGGCTCGGTAGGATCTCGGTCGGCTGAGCGCCTGCAGAGCGACACACATGAGGCCGACTAAGCTTGTAGCATATCGTTGGTCGAACTTCTTGGACGCGGGTTCGATTCCCGCCATCTCCACCTGGGGTGCAAGCCTCGCGCGAGGCTTGCACCTTTTGTCGTCGCCGTGCATTGCCTCCACAGCGGGGCAGCGTGCCCCTGCTGATCCGCGACGCGGCCCGAGTGTCTCCAGCCTAAGCCTCGGCGAAGCCAGTGGACTCAACTCATGCGTACCCCAGGAGGAGAAGAGATGCCTACAGCACGTATCGGTGTGATCGGCGGTAGCGGCCTCTACGAAATGGAGGGGCTGAGCGACATCCAAGAGGTCAGGCTCGATACACCCTTTGGCCCGCCCAGCGACGCCGTCACCATCGGCAGCCTCGAGGGCGAGCGTGTCGCCTTCCTGCCGCGCCACGGACGTGGCCACCGCCTCGCGCCCTCGGAGTTGCCCTCGAGGGCCAACATCTATGCGCTCAAGTCGCTCGGCGTCGAGCACATCATCTCCGTGAGCGCGTGCGGCTCCATGCGCGAAGACATCGCCCCGCTTGACGTCGTCATCCCCGACCAGGTCTTTGATCGCACCAAGGGCATCCGGCCGGCGACGTTCTTCGGCGATGGGCTGGTCGTGCACATCAGCTTTGCCGACCCTTTCTGCCCAGAGCTGAGCGGCGTCTTGCACCAGGCAGCCCAGACGGTGGGCGCCCATGTGCACCGTGGCGGCACGCTCGTCGTCATGGAAGGGCCCCAATTCTCCACAAGGGCCGAGTCGCGCATCTACCGCCAGTGGGGTGTCGACATCATCGGCATGACGGCGCTCCCCGAGGCCAAGCTCGCGCGCGAGGCCGAGATCTGCTACGCCACTCTGGCCATGGTCACCGACTATGACGTCTGGCATACGACCGAGGAGCCCGTCACCGCCGAGATGGTCGTGCGCAACCTGCAGAAGAACGTCCAGACCGCCCAGCGCATCATCCGCGCGGCCATCGGCCGCATCGGTGCCGCTCGTCCCTGCCCCTGTGCCCTCGCCCTGCAGGACGCGCTCATCACGCAAAAGCCGGCCATCCCCGCCGCGCGGCGCGAGCGCCTGGACCTGATTATCGGCAAGTATCTGCGCTAGTACCCAGTCGTTGCGCGCCAGCCAGGGCTCGCCGCCGGGCCGCCTATTGCGCCCTGCGTGCGGGCCCTTTTCCTCCCTCGCTCCCCCTGCATTGCCCGGAGTGTCTCCCAGCGCGTCCTCCACCAAACCGCCCTACGGCCCCAATCAGCCGGGGACGCTCCCTTCGCATAGCCAATACTCCCCTACCAGCCGCAACGAACTGGGCGGCATCTTCAGGCATTATGACTATGCGAAGGGGTGGTGACCTCAGCGACCAGCAGCTCCGCAACGCCGGCGGCGTCATCCAGCCCGTACTGCGGCACCCCTACCCCGGGAAACGCCTGGTCGCTGACAATCGCCAGCAGCTCCTCGGGCTCACACAACAGCTCCCGCCCACATACGGCGCGCGAGACCTCGATCTTGGGCTTGTCGCCGCGCTTGTAGCCCTCGGTCAGGACAATATCGACCGCAATCGGCAGCCGCGCCACAATGTCGTCAAGGCTCGTCTCGCCCGGCGTGCGCGCGATCATGGCCAGCCGATCGGGCGACGCGATGGCAACCAGGTCGCTGCCGGCCTGCGCATGCCGCCATGTGTCCTTCCCCGGCCGATCGATCTCAAAACCATGTACGTCGTGCTTGACCGTGGCCACGCGGTAGCCGCGGCGCTTGAGCTCGGCGATCAGCTTCTCCAAGAATGTCGTCTTGCCGACGTTGGACCGACCCACGATAGATACCACAGGGACTGTGCCCATGTCCTTCCTTCCTCTCCGTGTCTGCAGTCTACTGTACGGCGCCAATTCTAGCACCGGCGCGCACGGCTGGCAAACGAAAAGAGCCGGAGGCAGATGCTTCCGGCTCCTTTCTGAGAGCAACCGGCGCCAGTACTCTCGAGTATTCCTGCCAAGGGTCCCAGACGGCCGAATCGGCGCCCTACAACGCCCGCGAAGCCGCTTGTGGCGGCCAAGGGGGCCAGGCTACGTCGTCTATACGACTACTTGACCGATGTTCTAGGTCTGCGGCGGGGTCCAGCGCAGGCGCGGCTGGCGCGCCGCCCGCACCTCGTCCATACGGCCGACGGGCGCCTTGTGCGGCGCCTCGTGCAGCAGCTCGGGTCGCGTACGCGCCTCTTCGGCGATGCGCAGCATGGCGTCGACAAAGGCATCGAGCGTCTCTTTACTCTCGGTCTCTGTCGGCTCGATCATCAACGCCTCAGGCACGATGAGCGGGAAATAGTTGGTCGGCGGATGCATACCATAGTCCATCAGCCGCTTGGAGATGTCGAGCGCGCGCACACCAGGGGCATCGGGCAGCCGCCCCTCGAGCACGAACTCGTGCATGCACACGCGATCGTGCGACAGCGGGTACGTGCCCTTGAGCCGCACCTGGAGATAGTTGGCGTTCAGCACGGCATTCTCCGAAGCCTCGCGCAGGCCCGCGGCGCCCAGCATGCGGATGTAGGTGTAGGCCCGCACCATGACACCAAAGTTGCCGTAGAAGGCCTTGAGCCGCCCGATGGACTCCTCGGGGCACGCCAGCGCATAGTAGTAGCAGCCCGCGCAGTGCTCCTCGTCTTCCTGGCACTCACACAGCTCCTCGTCGAAGATGCGCTCGACGATGGGGCCAGGCAAGAACGCCGCGAGCTCTTCCGTCACGCCCACAGGGCCAGAGCCGGGACCGCCCCCGCCGTGGGGCGTGGAGAAGGTCTTGTGGAGGTTGAAGTGCATGACGTCAAAGCCGAGCTCGGCCGGCTTGGCGATGCCCATCATGGCGTTAAAGTTGGCGCCATCCCCGTACATCAGGCCACCGGCCTCGTGCACCAGCCGAGCGATCTCCTGCACGTGCTCGTCGAACAGGCCCAGCGTGTTAGGGTTGGTCAGCATCATGCCCACCACGCGATCATCGAGGTGCGCGCGCAGATCGTCAAGGTCCACGTTGCCCCGCTCGTCCGACTTGAGCTGCACCATCTCAAAGCCGCTCATCGTCGTCGAGGCCGGGTTCGTGCCATGGGCCGAGTCGGGGATAAGCACGCGCGTGCGCTTGGTATCGCCCCGCGACAGATGGTAGGCGCGCATGATCAGGATGCCGGTGAACTCGCCGTGGGCGCCCGCCGCGGGCTGCAAGCTCACGGCCGCAAAGCCGCTTAGCGCCTGCAGGTAGGTCTGCAGCTCGTACATCAGTTGCAGGTTGCCCTGCACGGTCTCCTCCGGCTGGTAGGGGTGCGTGTTCGCAAAGCCGGGCAGGCGGCAGGCATCCTCGTTCACCTTGGGGTTGTACTTCATGGTGCAGGAGCCCAAGGGGTAGAAGCCCAGGTCCACACCATAGTTGAGCTGCGACAGCCGCACATAGTGTCGGGTGAGGTCGACCTCGCTCACTTCGGGCAGCAGCAGGTCATCGCCGCGCACCCATTCCGCAGGCAGTTGTGCGCGCGGCACGTCCGGGTCGGGCAGGAAACAGGCTGACCGCCCGGGCCGGCCGAGCTCATAGATCACGCGCTCGGTCATTCCACGCCTCCTTCGCCGATGGCCCGCAGCGCGGCGACCAGGTCATCGATCTCCTGCCGCGTGTTCATCTCGGTGACGCAGAGCAGCATGTGATCGTCCAGGTGCGGATACGCCTCGCCCAGATCGTAGCCACCGATGATGTCCCAGTCGAGCAGCATGTCATTGACTTCAGCCACCCGCAGCGGGCAACGGACCACGAACTCTTGGAAGAAGGGCTCGCGGCGCCGCACCTCAAAGCCCGGCACCTGCGCGATGGCATCCGCCGCATAGTGCGCCTTGTGATAGCACAGCTCGGCCACCTGGCGCAGGCCACGCTTGCCCACCGCCGCCAGGTAGACGCCCGCCGCCAGCGCGCAGAGCGCCTCGTTGGAGCAGATATTGGAGGTCGCGCGTTCGCGCCGGATGTGCTGCTCGCGGGTCGCCAGGGTGAGCACGTAGCCGCGCCGGCCCTGGCCGTCGACCGTCTCACCCACCAGGCGCCCGGCCATGCGCCGCACATACTCCTCGCGACAGGCAAAGAAGCCCAGGTACGGGCCGCCAAAGCTCACCGGAATGCCCAGCGGCTGGCCCTCGCCCACCACAATGTCGGCGCCATACGTCGAGGGCGGCTTCAGCAGGCCCAGCGAGATGGGATCGGCCACCACCACAAAGAGCGCTCCGACCTTGTGCGCCGCATCGGCCAGCGCCGCCAGCGCTTTGGGCGACTCGAGCCGCCCGAAAAAGTCGGGCACCTGCACGATGGCGCAGGCAGTCTCCTCGTCGAGGAACCCGGCGAGGGCATCCAGCCCGGCCTCAAGGTCTTGGTCGCCGACGATCTCGACGTTCATGCCCTGCGTATACGTCCGCACCACCTGCCGGTATTCGGGATGGATGCTGGGCGCCACAATGGCCTTGCGCCGCTTGCCGCGCGTCACGCTCAGCGCCATGATAACCGCCTCGGCCATGGCCGTAGCGCCATCATAGTGCGACGCGTTGGAGACGTCCATGCCGGTCAGCCCGCAGATCATGCTCTGATACTCAAAGATGGTCTGCAGCGTGCCCTGACTGATCTCCGGCTGGTACGGCGTGTAGGCCGTATAGAACTCGGAGCGGTTCAGCACGTGCTGCACCACGCTCGGCACATAGTGGTGATATGCACCGGCGCCCAGGAAGCAGGCCATATGATCGAGGTCCGCATTGGCCTCGCTCATCTCGCGCAGTTCCCGCATCACTTCCACTTCCGACAGCGGCGCCGGCAGCGTCACCTGCGGCAAGCGAACACTCTGCGGGACATCCGCGAACAGCTCGTCAATGGAGCGGACCCCAATCGCCGCCAGCATCGCCCTGCGATCGGCGTCGGTATGGGGAACGTACGACATCTAGTGCCCCCCTTCCGCCGCCGCGTGCTGCTCATACGTCGCCACGTCCATGAGGCCAGCCACGTCGTCGGGGTTGTCGGGGGTGAAACGGATCATCCATCCTGCCCCGTAGGGGTCCTCGTTCATCGTCGCGGGAGCGTTGGCCAGCTCCTCGTTCACCGCGGCGATCGTGCCGGCCACCGGCATGTAGCAGTCAGAGGCTGCCTTCACCGACTCGACAACGCCGTACACTTCGCCCTTGTCAAAGTGCTCACCCACCCCCGGCAGATCGACGAACACAATGTCACTCAGGTGCTCCTGGGCATAGTCGGAGATGCCCGAGACGACTTGCTCGCCCTCGACGCGCACCCACTCGTGCGTACGTGTGTACCGTGCGGCCTTGTCCACTCTCATCGTGTGTTCCTCCTGTAGTTGTCTCGCTTCAAGAAGCCAGAATACACGTTAGCGGCGGTAAGGCGGCATATAGAACGGCGTCTCCACCACTTTGGCCCGCTTGACCTCGTTGCGGATCTGCACGCCGACCTCGGTGCCGATGGCCGTCATGTCGGCAGGCACGTATGCCAGCGCGATGTAGCGACCCACCGTGGGCGCGAACATGCCCGTCGTCACTTCGCCCACCGCCTGCCCGCCAACCACGATGGGATAGCCGTGGCGCGGCACGCTGCGTTCGATCATCTCCAACCCGACCAACTTGCGCTTCGGACCCTCGAGCCTGATCTTGAGCAGCGCGTTGCGGCCGATGAACTCACCCTTGCCAAAGGCCACTGCCCAGCCAAGCCCCGCCTCGATGGGGTTCAGGTTCGGCCCGATCTCCTGCCCATAGAGAGGCATCTTGGCCTCGAAGCGCAGGCTATCGCGTGCGGCAAGGCCGATGGGCTTGATCGCATGCGGCGCGCCGGCTTCCATGATACGGTCCCAGAGCAGCGTCGCCTTCTCGCAAGGGAAGTAGAGCTCAAAGCCGTCTTCGCCGGTGTAGCCGGTGCGCCCGATCAGTGTGGGCACGCCGGCCACGGTGCTTTCGACCCCGCGGTGATACGGCATCTCGCTCAGCTTGGCCGGAGTGAGCTGCTGCAGGATGGCCTCGGCCTTGGGGCCCTGCAACGCCAACATGTAGGTCTCGTCGGCCACATTCTCCACAGTCACCTGGAAGCGGCCGATGTGAGCCTTGAACCAGCGCGTGTCCTTCTCGGCGTTTGAGGCATTGATGGCGACAAAGTAGCGGTCGGGCAAGCGGTAGATAAAGACATCGTCGACGACACCGCCATCCTCATAGCACACCGGCGAGTAGCGCGCCTCTCCCATGACCATCTTCGACACGTCGGTGGTGGTCACGTACTGCAGGTAGGCGAGCGCGTCGGGCCCCTTCACCACCAACTGGGCCATATGGTCGATATCGAAGAGGCCGGCGGCCTTGCGCACTGTGTGATGCTCTTCGATGGGCCCAGTAGGATACTGCACCGGCAGCATCCAGCCTGCAAAGTCGATGATGCGACCCTTGAGGGCCTCGTGCCGTGCGTACAACTCGGTCTTCCTGGCCATCCCATCCTCCTTGATTTGCGCCTGGCCTGGGTCAGCACCGTTGCTCCCTCCCAGGCGCTTGACAACCATAGCCACCACCGCCCGGCGGCGCGCAGCGGAACAGTTGTGCCCGCTGGCACCAGTCTGTATTGTACCCAGCATCACGAGTTTCTCCAAAGTTGGCCTCTGCGCCATCACGTAGTCTTGACAAGCCCCTGCAACTCCGCTACACTAGCCCCATCTTCTCAAGAAGAGGCCGGGCGCGAGCCTGTGCAGCATCGACTATGCGTGAGGTACCACGTCATCGATGGCTTGGCCTGAGTTCAGCTACTATGCCTATCGTCTCGGGGGCGCGCTGGCGCCACGCATCCCGCCGCGGCTCGGCTACTTCCTGGCCGAACGCGCGGCGACGGTGATCTGCCACTATTCGGCCTCGCGGCGCCACGTAGAGGACAATACCGCCCACGTCGTCGGCCTGCCACCGCGCTCTCCCGAGGTGAAGCGCATCACGCTGCAGATCTTCCGCAACCAGGCCAAGAACTATTTCGACCTCTTGCGCGTCGACAGGCTCAGCTCGCAGGATATCCGGCGGGCGGTGCGCGAGGTGCGTGGCCTCGCGCATCTGGACCGGGCGCTGGCGCGCGGCCACGGCGTCGTCCTGGCCAGCGCCCACTTTGGCAACATCGATTTCGCGGGGCAGATCCTGGCGGTGCTCGGCTATCGCGTCACAGCCCTGGCCGAACACCTCAAGCCCGAGCGGCTATTCCAGTACGTGCGCCGGCAGCGTGAGAGCCACGGGCTGAGCTTCGTCCCGATCGACCAGTTGCTGCGCCCTGCCTTCCGCGCCCTGCGCGCCAACGAGATCGTCGGCTCGGCCCTCGACCGCAACGTCACCGATGCGGGGCGGCTCGTCGAGTTCTTGGGCTGCCCAGCGCGCCTTCCCGACGGCTATGTGCGGCTCGCCCTGCACACCCAGGCCGCCCTGGTGCTCTGCTTCTGCCGCCGCCTGGAAGACAACACCTTTGTCATCACTGTCGAGCCGGAGATCGAGCTCGATCGCGCCGCTGATCGCGAACGCGCCATCGTCGCCGGCATGGCCAAGGCGACGGCGATATTTGCCGCCTATCTGAAGCGTTACCCCGACCAGTGGGTGTACTTTCAACCTGTGTGGGAATGAGCATGCGACCAGCAAGTCTGGCTAGCGCGGTGTCTGGGCTCTGCCGAACCACTCGCACCTGGCCAGCCAATACTGTTGTGGAGAGCGCGTGGTGAAGATCGCTTTGGTCACGCCCTATGACTATCCCTACCCGGGGGGCGTCACGGAGCACATCGCCAGCCTCGACCGGGTGTTCCGCGAGTGGGGCCACGACGTGTGGGTGCTGGCTGCCTCCACGCGTGATGCCGACGAACTGGATCACAACGTCCTCAAAGTCGGCGGCGGGGTCGTGCCCCTGCCGACGAGCGGGTCGGTGGCCCGCATCTCGTTGTCGCCGCGCGTCTACCGGCGAGTCAGAGACATCCTGCGCGAGAGAGACTTTGACATCGTGCACGTGCACGAGCCGATGATGCCGATCCTGCCGCTGGTGGTGCTGCGGCACTCTCACACGGTCAACGTGGGCACCTTTCACGCCTACCGCGAGAACGGCAACCCCGGCTACGAATACGGGCGCCATCTGCTGCAGCCCTTCTTCGACCGCCTCGACGGCAAGATCGCCGTCTCCGACTCCGCTCGCGATGCGGTCGCCCGCTACTTCCCGGGCTCCTACACCATCATCCCCAACGGCATCGCCTACGAGCGCTTTGGCGACGGCGTGGAGCCGCTGCCCCCGTACGCCGACGGCCGCCCGACCATCCTCTTCATCGGGCGCCTCGAGAAGCGCAAAGGGTTCCAGTACCTGCTCGAGGCCTTTGCCCGCGTGCGCATGGCCATACCCGATGCCCGCCTGCTCGTCGCTGGCGCCTACAGCAAAGACGACAAGGAGCCCTACGTGTACCAGGCGCGCCGCGAGGGCATTCACGGCGTCCATTTCGTCGGCTATGTCTCCGAGGAAGACAAGCCGCGCTACTTCCACTCGTGCGACGTGTGCTGTGCGCCCTCCACCGGCTTTGAGAGCTTTGGCATTGTCCTCCTCGAAGCGATGGCCTCGGGCCGGCCGCTCGTCGCCTCCGGCATCCCCGGCTACCGCGAGGTGGTGACCGACGGCCATGAGGGCCTGCTCGTGGAGCCGGGCGATCCGCAGGCCCTGGCGGCAGCGCTCATCCGCCTGCTGCGCGACCCCGACCTGCGGGCGCGCATGGGCGCTGCGGGCAAGGCGACGGCCGAGGGCTACGCCTGGGAGAGCGTCGCGGCCCGCGTCCTCGCCTTCTACAATGCGCTGTTGCAAGCAAAGGGAGCCAAACCCCATGATCAGTGATCGCCTGCGTGCCTGGAGCCGCTGGCTCGTCGAGCCGATCGCACGCGCGCTGCATCGCCTGGGCTTCACGCCCAATGTGCTGACCGTGCTCGGCTTTCTGCTCAGTTTCATCCCCGCGGCGCTGCTGGCCACCGGCCGCCTGCCCCTCGCCGGCGTGCTCATCCTCGTCTGCAGTGCCCTGGACGCGTTCGACGGCACCCTGGCGCGCCTGTCGGGCCGGGCCACCACCTTTGGCGCCTTTCTCGACTCGGTGCTCGACCGCTTCTCGGAGGGCATCATCTACTTTGGCCTGATCGCCTACTGCGCGCAGACCGGCCGGCAGGAGGAGCTCTATCTCACCTACGCGGCCATCATCGGCTCGCAGCTCGTCAGCTACACCCGCGCCCGCGCCGAGGGCCTGGGCCTGCGCTGCACGGCGGGCTGGTTCTCGCGCGTCGAGCGCATCATCGGGCTCTCTGTGGGCCTGATGGTGGGCTGGTTGCGGCCGGTGCTCTGGCTACTCGCCATCCTCACCAACCTGACGGCCCTGCAGCGCATGGTCCACGTCTACCGGGCGACGCGAGGAGAAGAACCGCGCGCCGCTTGACATGCCCCAGGCGCGATGCTACACTCGCGCCATGTCGGTCTTTGGCATATTCCGTCGTTCAGCTCCAGGGCCTTGGCCTAGTCAGGATGTCTACGGTGCAACCACGCCTGCCGTTCCTACAGATGCTCCGCCGCGGCGGCCGTGCCGCACTGCTGCTGGGCCTCGCCGTCCTCCTGGCCGCGTGCAGCGCGCTGCCCAGCCTGGCGACGCCCACGGCCACGCCGACCATCACGCCCACAGCGACGCCCTCGCCGACAGCCACGCCCACCCCCACCGCCACACCGACGCCGCAGCCGCTGACCCTCACGCTGCGGCTCGAGCCAGAGGCCGTGTTCCAGGGGCAGTTGGCCACGCTCGCCATCGAGGCCAGTCGCCCGGCGTTTCTCGCAGCCACGCTCGGCGACCACCCCCTGCCCCTCTTCGAAGAAGCCGGCCACTGGTACGGCCTCGTCCCCATCTGGGCGGGCGCAGCGGCGGGAAGCCTACCGCTCACGATCACCGCCACCGACCCGCTGGGCGGCCCCGACGCCCACGAGCAGCGCAACCTCACGATTGTCGCGTGCGACTTTCCCATCGATTATGTCGTTCTGGAACCGGCCGTGCTGGCCCTGCTCAGCGACCAGGAGGCTGTGCGGGCAGAGAACGACCTGCTGGAGAGGGTGCTCGCGCCACGAACGCCCACGCGGCTCTGGCAGGAGCCGTTCCTGCGGCCGGTGCCTGGCGAGGTCACGACCCTCTACGGCCAGCGCCGCAGCTACAACGGCGGCCCGGCTTCGAGCTATCACGACGGCCTGGACCTGGGGATCGCTGCGGGGCTGCCGGTAGCGGCGAGCGCCGCGGGGAAGGTCGTCTTTGCGGGGCCACTCACGGTGCGCGGCAACGCGGTGATTATCGATCACGGCTGGGGGCTGTATAGCGGCTACTACCACATGAGCCAGGTCGACGTCCAGGCCGGGCAAGACGTCGCGCGCGGCCAGACCGTCGGGCTCGTCGGTAGCACCGGCCTCTCCACCGGCCCCCACGTACACTGGCAGACCTGGATCGACGGCCAGCCCATCGATCCTACATTCCTGGAGCAGTGGCAGTTGCCGAGCTAGCCGTCGCAGCGATTCGCCCCGGTTCTGCAACCGGGTTTGATGCTGCGCACACGCCCGGTCCGGAGCCCCCAAAAGCGGGGTTTGGGCGGGGTTGGTCCTGGCGCGCCCGCGGGCGCGCCAGGACCAACCCCGCCCAAACCCCTTCCTGGTCAGAGCCGGGCGAGGGCGAAGCCGGCACCCGGCTATTGCCGGGATGCCGGATGATGAGGAGGCGAAGATGACTCCCGAAAAGCACCATCCGCTGGTCGAGCTGGCCAGGCAGACCATCGAGGCGTACGTTCGCACAGGCAAACAGATCGCGCCGCCCGAGCCGCTGCCACCCGAGATGCAGCAGCGCGCGGGCGCCTTTGTCTCGCTGCACGCGCATGGCGACCTGCGCGGCTGCATCGGCACCATCGAGCCCACCCAGGCCAGCCTGGCGTCGGAAGTGATCAACAACGCCATCATGGCCGCCACCGAAGACCCGCGCTTTCCGCCGGTCAGGCCCGGCGAGCTGGCCGGCCTGGAGATCTCGGTCGATGTGCTCACCGCGCCCGAGCCCGTCTCTTCGCCGGCCCAGCTCGACCCCAAGGTCTACGGCGTCATCGTGCAGAGCGGCTTTCGGCGCGGCCTGCTCCTGCCTGACCTCGACGGCGTCGACACTGTCGAGTGCCAAGTCGACATCGCGCGCCGCAAGGCCGGCATCAGCCCGCACGAGCGCGCCCAGCTCTACCGCTTCGAGGTCAGGCGCTACCACTGAGGTGATAGGGTCTGTTTTGGTGGGTTAGCTGAGCCATGGCCGCCCCTGCGGGGGCGGCCATGGCTCAGCTAACCCACCAAAACAGACCCTTACTTCTCTTCTTCGAGCACTTGCACCTGCGCCTGGCACAGCCTCTGGAACTGCTCGACATCCTCGCGGCCACCGATGATGCGGCCCCAGTGCATGGGCACGGCGGTCGTGGGCCTGATGGCGTTGGCGGCAGCGGCGGCCTCGCTCGCCGTCATGGTATACGTGCCCCCGATGGGCAGGAGCACCACGTCGGCACGCACGGCGTCCATCTCGAGCGTGTGATCGCTATCCCCGGCGTGGTAGATGCGTTGCCCATTCACGGTCACAATGTAGCCCACGCCATTGTCCTGCCGCGGGTGGAACGTCTTGCCGATATTGTAGGCCGGCACCGCCTCGATGGCGATGCCCTGCACCGTCAGCCGGTCGCCGGGCTTGACCACCTGCACCTCGCCGCCCAGCTTCTCGCACCCCTCCGCGGCCACCACTGCCGTCTTGGGGCTGCGAATCTTGGCTACGTCCTCGGGTGAGCAGTGGTCATAGTGGCCGTGCGTGATGAGGATGATGTCGGCCGTCTCGCCGCCGCCGATCTGCCAGGGGTCGATGTAGATGACCCTCTCGCCGGTCAGCTTGAAACTCGCATGCCCCAGCCAATGCACGTTCGACAGCATCTCCTGCCTCCTCTCTTGAGGTCTTGGAGGGTGTCAGGCGCGGCCTGGTGCTCGCCCCGCGGGGCGAGCACCAGGCCGCGCCTGACACCCTCCAAGACCCCTACCGCTAGAACCCCTCGAGTCTGCTAAGATCGGCGATGCCCTTGGGCAGGGCGGCGATGCGCTGCAGCAGGGCCAGGCGGTTGGCGCGCACCGCCGGGTCCTCGGCCATGACCAGCACGGCGTCGAAGAAGCGCGTGATCGGCCCCACCAGGCCGCGCAGCGCATCGACCAGCGCATCCACCTCGCGCCGCTCGGCCACCTGCTCGACGGCCACGGCGTAGGCCGTGTTCAGCTCCCGTTCGGCAGGCTCGGTAAAGCGCCTGGGGTCCAGCTCGTGCAGCGCCGTCAGGTCGCGCGTGATGCGCAGCGTGCGCGCATAGGCCACGAGCACGCTGCCCCAATCCGCCTGTTGTACGGCCGCCTGCAGCGCCTCCACCGCGCGCGTCGCCCGCAGCGGCTCCTCGCCGCGCTCGGCCAGCACCGCATCCACCACATCGTAGCGATAGGCCTGGTCGAGCAGTAGCCCACGCAGGCGCTGCTGGATGAAGGCGAGCACGTCAGCCTGCACCTCGGACGTTGCCGCCAACGGCTGCACGCCGGCCGCCGCCTCGACGGCCTCGCGCAGTGAGAACGACAGCCCGCCGCCGACGAGGAGCTGCACCACCCCCAGCGCCGCCCGGCGCAGCGCGTAGGGGTCCGACGAGCCAGTTGGCGCCAGGCCCACCGCAAAGAGCCCCACCAGGCTGTCGAGGCGATCGGCCAGCCCCAGCACCATCCCTGGCCGGGTGACCGGCAGGGCATCGCCCACGAAGCGCGGCAGGTACTGCTCGGCGATCGCCCTGGCCACGTCCTCCAGCTCGCCCGAGCGCAGCGCATAGTGCTCGCCCATCACGCCCTGCAGCGAGGTGTGCTCCACCACCATCTTGGTGGCCAGGTCGGCCTTGCTCAGGAACGCCGCGCGCTCCACCGTCACCATCTCTTCGGCCCCCAGGCCTGCCAGCCGGGCGATCACCGGCACCAGCCGCTCTAGCCGCCGCACCTTGTCGAGCATCGAACCGAGGTCGGCCTGGAAGGTCAGGGTCGCCAGTTGCGGCACCAAGTCGGCCAGTGCCTGCTCGCGGTCCGAGCGGTAAAAGTAGGCCGCATCGGCAAAGCGGGCGCGCAGCACTTCTTCGTTGCCGTGGCGCACCACGTCCCAGGCGAGCTCCGGCCCATTGGCCACGGTGAGGAACGCCGGTAGCAGCCGCCCGTCGCTCACCAGTGGGAAGTAGCGTTGGTGCTCGCGCATCACGGTGATCAGCACCGGCTCGGGCAGGTGCAGATACTCGTCGGCAAAGCCCCCGCGCACCACTACCGGCCACTCCACCATGTTGGCCGTCTCGGCCAGCAACTCCGCGCTCTCCACCATCTCGCCGCCGGCCTCCGCTGCCAGGCGCCGCCCCTGTTCGAGGATCGCGGCGCGGCGCTCGTCGACCGAGAGCATGATGTGGTGCGTGCGCACCGTCTCGGCGTACGCCTCGGCCGACGCGACGGCAAACTCGGGCGTGCCCTCCGGGCGGATGCCGCGTGAGACCCGGCTCGAGGCCACGCCGGCGTACACCAAGGGCACGACGGCCTCGCCCAAGAGCGCCACCAGCCAGCGGATGGGCCGCGAAAAGTTGACGCCGCTCTCGTTCCAGCGCATCGACATGCCAAAGCGCATATGGTTGAGCAGCTCCACGACCATCGGTCCCAGCACTTGGCTCGCCGGCAGCCCGTGCTCGACCTGCACCGCCGCCACATACTCGCGCCCCTCGTAGGCGCGCACCTCGAGGCGCTCCACCGGCACATCGTTCGAGCGGGCAAAGCCCAGCGCCGCCTTGGTGGGCCGGCCCTCGGCGTCAAAGGCCACCTTCGCCGGCGGCCCCTTGATGACGCGCTCCTCGTCGGGCTGCACAGGCGCCACGCCATCCACCAGCACCGCGAGCCGCCGCGGCGTGCCCTCCACTGTCACCGCCCCATGCTCCAGCCGCAGCGCCGCCAGATGCTCGGTGACGGCCTCGCGCAGGTACTCGATGGCCGTCGTGAGGTCGCCGGCCGGCAGCTCCTCGCAGCCCACCTCGAGCACGAACGTGCGCGGCACGGCCGGCACCGGGGCCGGTGCCGGCTCCTGCGCCGGCTGCAGGCCCGCCCCGCCGAACGCGCGCTGCAGCAGCGGATAGCCCAGCTCCTCGCGCCCGGCCAGGTAGGTCTCGGCCACCGCGCGCGACAGATCGCGCAGGCGCCCGAAAAAGTGCGCCCGCTCCGTCACGCCGACGGCGCCGCGCGCATCCAGGACGTTGAAGGTGTGCGAGCATTGGAGCGCATGGTCGTAGGCGGGCAGCGCCAGCCCCGCAGCCAGCGCGTCGCGCGCCTCGGCCTCGTAGAGGTCGAACAGCTCGCGCAGGCGCGGCACGCTCGCCACCTCAAAGTTGTAGCGGCACTGCTCCACCTCGCCGCGGAAGAGCACGTCGCCATAGGTCACCTGGTCGGTCCACACGATATCCTGGAAGACCGGCACGTCCTGCAGCGCCATCACGATGCGTTCGAGGCCATAGGTGATCTCGACCGCTACCGGATCCACGTCAAAGCCGCCCGCCTGCTGGAAGTAGGTGAACTGGCTGATCTCCTGCCCGTCGAGCCAGACTTCCCAACCCAGCCCCCAGGCGCCGAGCGCGGGCGTCTGCCAGTTATCCTCCACAAAGCGCACGTCGTGGCGGCTCGGGTCCAGGCCGAGGGCGCGCAGGCTGCTCAGGTAGAGCTCCTGCGGGTTGCCCGGGTCGGGCTTGAGGATGACCTGGTACTGATAGTACTGGCCCCAGCGATTGGGGTTCTCACCATAGCGCCCGTCGGCCGGCCGCACCGAGGGCTCCACATAGCCCACCCGCCACGGCTCCGGGCCCAAAACGCGCAGGAAGGTGGCGGGGTTCATCGTGCCCGCCCCCACCTTGACGTTGTACGGCTGCCAGATCAGGCAGCCCTGGCCGGCCCAGTAACCCTGCAGGCGCATGATAACATCTTGAAAATTCATCAATCCCTCACTCCCCCACGGCGGCGGGGCCAGTCCTCAGCCGCCAGGCACATCGCTGCACGACAATCTACACAACTTGAGCGGCCGCGTCAAGCTTCGTCGCAGCCAACGCCCGACCTGACACACCATATTCCCTGGCGAGCGGTCAGCCCTCGCCTTCCGGCAAGAACTCGATCCCGCTGGCGCCGCGCCCGACAGGCGGCTTCCCCTTCTGCAGGCTGGGGCCCCCCTACCGTTCCCCCGTCGCGGGGGAATTGAGTTGGCCTTTGTCATCCCGCAGGGCTTGTTTGCCGCTTCTTGGCCAGACAGACCGCGGTCTTGCGACCCAATTCTCCCGCGACGGGGGAATGGTAGGGGGGCCCAGCCGCCGGCATGAGCAGACGTCTGATTGGGCTTCTGCCAATTGCCTTCCTGCCAGGGCAATCGGTGTGTCAGGTCTACCGGTGATACAGGCGTGCGCTCTACGGACTCTGGCCGGCCTGCACCAGGCTCAAGAAGCTCAACGACTTTAAGTTGCGCTCGAGGACAAAGGTCAGGTAGCGGCGCAGGACCCGCTCCACTTCGCGGGCCGTCTCGGGGCGCAGTTGCAGGGCGCGGACGGCGGCGTACTCTTGGCTCTGCAGGTAGCGCAGCACCTTGAAGGCGCCCAGTGATACCTCGAGCGCGCCGCCTGCAGCCTGGCCGCAGCGCGGGCAGCGCATGCCGCCTTCGTTGGCGCTCAAGAACACCGCCGCCGGCTCGTGGGTCACGCCGCAGGCCACACAGCGCTGCAACTCGGGCCGGTAGCCCACCAGGCCGAGCAGGCGCACCTCGAAGAAGCGCGCCAGGAGCGCCGGCGCATCGCCAGCCGCCAGGCGCCCCAGGGCATGGGCCAGCAGGTCATACAGCGCGGCGTTCTCCTCGCCTTCCTCGGCAAAGGCATCGACCAGCTCCACGAGGTAGTAGGCATAGGTCGCCGGCACGAGCGACTCGCGCAGGCCCTGGTAGGCTTCCACCGTCTCGGCCTGGGTCACGATATCCAGGTTGCGGCCGCGGGCCAGCAGGAAGCGAGTGCGCATGAAAGGCTCGACATGGCCCGCCTTGCGGCTGGGCACCTTGCGCACGCCCTTGGCCAGCACGCGCAACTTGCCCACGCCCGGCGTAAAGAGCACGAGCAGGCGGTCGGCCTCGCCGAAATCGCTGCGTTTGAGGACGATGCCTTCCGTGCGGTACAGTCGTTCTCGATCCATCGTACTTCCTAAGGGGTTTTGGTGGGTTGTCTGGCGGCTGGGCAGCCTGCGGGCTGCCCAGCCGCCAGACAACCCACCAAAACCCAACCCGCTATCCCTTGGCCGCGTTCTCGACAATCTGCACGCTGGCGCTGGCGCCGATGCGCGTGGCGCCGGCGGCGATCATCTCGCGGGCCGTCTCGTAGCTGCGGATGCCGCCCGCAGCCTTGACGCCTACGCCAGGCCCCACCGTGGCCCGCATCAGCGCCACGTCGGCCACCGTGGCGCCGGCCGGCCCGAAGCCGGTCGAGGTCTTGACGAAATCGGCGCCGGCGCTCACCGCGCGGCGGCAAGCCTCCACCTTTTCGGCATCGCTCAGGTAGCAGGTCTCGATGATGACCTTGCACAGCGCGCCGCCAACATGCGCCACGCGCACCACGGCTGCGATACCCTGCTCCACCCGCTCCAGGTCGCCGGCCTTGAGCGCGCCGATGTTGAGCACCATATCGACTTCGTGCGCGCCGTCGGCGATGGCCTGCTCGGCCTCGCGCGCCTTGATCTCGGAAGTGCTCGCGCCCAACGGGAAGCCGACCACGCTGCACACGCGCACCTGCGAGACGCGCACCTGCTCGGCCGCCAGCCGCACGTTGGCCGGGTTCACGCACACCGAGCAGAAGCCATATTCCACCGCTTCGGCGCACAGCGCGCGCACCTGCACCGGCGTCGCATCGGGCTTGAGCAGTGTGTGATCGATCATCGCCGCCAGCTTGCGCTGCGCGTCGTTCATGCCGCATCCCTCCTGCACCAGAGCCGCGGCCGAATGCCCGGCCGGTGGCCATTCTAGCATATCTTGTGACCTGCCGCAAGGGCTCTGAAGACACGGAAGGCGCAACCCCGGACTCCCCAACTTGTTGGGGCGTACCGACGCGAACAGCCGCCCGAACAGGTTCGGGACTCCGGCCCGCCCGAACAGGTTCGGGACTCCGGCCCGCCCGAACAGGTTCGGGACTCTGGCCGGCCCGAACAAGTTCGGGACTCCGGCCCGCCCGAACAAGTTCGGGACTCCGGCCGGCCCAAACAAGTTCGGGACTCCGGCCTGCCCAAACAAGTTCGGGACTCCGGGCTTAGCGGATGCGATAGAGCATGCCGGTCAGTTGCGCTGGCTCGCCATAGAGGGGCACGCCGAGCGCGGCGATGGCGGTGAGCCGGCCCTCGCGCTGCAGCCGCGCGACGGTAGCCGCGTGCTCGTTGCCGTCGTCGACGATGTAGGCCGGCCGCCCGGCCACACTCATGGCCGCCAGGAAGGCGTCGAGGTGCGCCGCGCTCCAGTCGCCGGGGCGGAAGGTCCAGCGCCCCGTGTATAGCTCGACCGGGCCGCTGTTCAGCGCGGTGCCGACGACGGCCGCCGGCTCCACCAGGCTGCCCAGGCGGTCGAAGGCCTGCCGTTGCTCGGCGGTCATGTAGCCAAAGATCATCTCGGCTTTGAGCAAGGGCCACCCCAGCACCGTGCCGCTGCGCCAGGCCACCAAGAGCGCCAGCGCCAGGGCCAGCCAGCCCGGCGCCCAGGCCCGCCGCCGCGCCACCCGGCCGGCCCAGCGCAGCAGGCCCGTCGCGCCGTAGGCCGTGATCAACGCCAGCGCCGGCAGCAGCGAGAGCAGGTCGCGCCAGCGCAGGGGGCCATAGAGGAACTGCGTGCCCGCGCTCAGCGCCACCCAGGCCACGAGCACCGCCGCGTCGCGCCGCCGTTCGCGCCACAAGAGCACCAGGCCGGCGAGCAGCCAGGGCAGGAGCAGGCCGAACTCGGCGCGCGTCGCCAGCGCCGCGGCCATGCGCTGCGCGTTGCCCCACCAATGGCTGAGGCCGATCAGGTTCAGCTCCGGCGACTCCGGCCGCCAGACGCTGCCAAAGGCGAGCCGGTGGTACCACAGGTCCGGCGCCGCGGCCAGCAATGCCCCCGCTGCAGCCGCCGCCACGAGGCCGAATACACCGCAGAGGCGCAGAGAACGCAGAGGTTGTAGGGGCGAGGTGACCTCGCCCCTACTCTGCGTCCTCTGCGCCTCTGCGGTGGAATCCGTGGGTGTCGTCCAGAGCGCCAGGGCGAGCACGGGGGCCAGGAAGACCTGGGTGTGGCGAATGTCGTAGGCCACGCCGAGGGCCAGGCCGGCCAGCGCCGCGAGGGGCACGGAGCCCCGGCGGCCTGCGCGCAGCGCCAGCCACACGGCCAGCGTGGTGAAGAGCTGCGCCGGCACGTCGGCCATGGGCACGAGGAGCTGCAGCACCTGCTCGCGCGAGGTGGCCAGGATGAACAGCGCCAGCGCCACGCCCAGCCAGCGCTCGCGGCCCCGCGGCCAGAGCTCGAGCGCCAGCGCCGCCGTCACCACGAGCGCCAGCAGGCCCGCCAGCGGCGCCCAGACGTAGAGCCCCGTCTCGCCCAGCAGCCGATAGCCCGCCGCCAGCAGCACCGGCCAGCCGACGGGCCACACCGTCGCCGCCAGCCCAGTGGCGCCGCTGGGCACGTGATAGCCCACGTGCACCAGCGGCCACCAGGGGAGGCCCGTATCGCGCACCAGCGGCAGCAGGCCAAAGGTGTGGCGCACATCGCCGGTGCGCGCCAGGTCCACCGCCATCTGCGCGTAGCAGTAGGGGTCGCTGCCGGTCACACCCCGGGTGCGGCTGCCCAGGTAGGCCCAGAGCGCCCAAGCGCCCGTGCCCGCCAGCGCCACGAGCGGCGCCGCCCTGCCCCCCCAGCGGCGCTGCACCTGCGCCAGGAGCGCATAGCCGGCCGCCGCCGCCTCGGTGCCCTGCAAAAGCAGCAGGCCAGGGTCGTCGGGCAGCAGGTGCAGGCCGCAGGCGAGGCCGAGCGCATAGGGCAGGGCCAGCGCGCTGAGCACGGTTACGTCGAGCTTTTGCCGCCTGCAGGGCGCCGGCCACTGCGGCAGGAGCAGCAGCGCCGCGGTCGCCAGGCCCAGGGGCAGGGCTGCGGCGTAGTTCTGCCCGCGCAGGCGCCAGAGGTAGGCCACACCCCCCGCGTGCAGCAGCCACAGCAGCGCGCTGTCCATAGCGCCCAGGCCGGCGAGCGGTGAGGGCGCGTCCCAGCTCAGACCCGCGCCCAGCGCGTCCACAAAGCGCCACGGCCCCATGCGCCAGGCGCGCCAGCCCACCGAGCCCAGCAGAACGAGCGCCCCAAACACTACCAGCAGCTTGTCCAATACCCTCTCCTGGTTAGGGGTTTTGTCTGTCTGGCTGGAGCCGCCGGTCGCCCCCCCGCGGGGGGGCGACCGGCGGCTCCAGCCAGACAGACAAAACCCCTAACTGAAGGCGCGGGCGATTTCGTCGCGGTCGTAGCGCGGCAGGGGCTCGACGCGCCCCTGGCGCAGCAGGCACACGCCCTCGGCCGCCGGCCGCACCTCGGCGATGCGCGCCCAGGCGATGCCCTCACGGCTCCAGGCCGCACCCACCGCCGCCACGTCCTGCGGCGCCACGGCCGCCACGAGCGCGCCCGAGGCGATCAGCCCCAGCGGCTCGAGCCCAAACGCCGCGCACAGCCGGGCGCACGCCGGCAGCACCGGGATGGCGTCCCCATCCACGCGCAGCCCCGTGCCGCTCGCCCAGGCCAGCTCGTGCAGGCCGGTGGCCAGGCCGCCCTCCGTCGGGTCGTGCATGGCGTGCACGCGCACCGTCGCCGCCGCCAGCAGCGCCGGCCGTACCACGCTGATGCCGGGGTCGTCGAGGTAGCCGCGCGCCTCGGCCAACGTGGCCTCGCTCACGCCGCGCGCCCGCGCCGCGTCGCCCAGCTCGCGCGCCAGGATGGCCGCGCCCTCGGCCGCGACCCCGCCCGCCAACAGCACCGCATCGCCCACCTGCGCGCCGCCGGTCGTCACCAGGCGCTCCCTGGCCACCTCGCCCAGCATGTGGCCCACCAAGAGCGGCCGCGCCAGCCCGTACGTCACCTCGGTGTGGCCGCCCACCAGCGACACCCCCAGCCCGCGACAGGCCGCCGCCATCTGCGCCATGACCTCCTGCGCCATGGCGAACGTCGCTGTGCCCTCGGGCATGAGCAGCGTCGCCAGCATCCAGCGCGGCGCCGCCCCGCGGGTGGCAATGTCGTTGGCGTTCACGTGCGCCGCGTACCAGCCGATACGGTCGCTGGCAAAGGTGATGGGGTCCGACTTGGCCACCAGCAGGCGGTCGCCCATGTCGATGACGGCGGCATCCTCGCCCACGCGCGCCCCCACGAGCACGCGAGGGTCCGTGGTCGTGCAGCAGGCGAGCAGTTGCTGCAGCAACTCCATGGGCAGCTTGCCGGTGGCGAGCGGTTTGTCGGCCAAGGCGGGTGACCTCCACGAGTAAGAGTGAACGACGGCGCGAGTATGCCACGGCGGGCGGGAGGTGTCAATGTTGGGCTACCCCCCACCGTCCCCCCCACGGGGGGGATGGGTTGGTCGCCGGCCTTTAGGGGCGGTTCGTGAACCCATACTGTCCGATGAACCTGGCGCGGTAGGCCAGCGTCCGTCCCACGGGGTTCAAATCAGGCCCCGCCGGCGGGAGGGGTGGCGGGCTAGAAAGCCCGCCCTACAGGGCCGTGAGACGGGCTATCGAGCACGTCAGGCCCCGCCGCTGGGAGGGGTGGCGGGCTAGAAAGCCCGCCCTACAGGGCCGTGAGACGGGCTATCGAGCGCGTCAGGCCCCGCCGCTGGGAGGAATTGTCTGGCCGCGGTGGCGGCGTGTTGGGCGGGCCGCGGGCCTGGGTGGGCGTCATCCGGGTGGTCCGGCGCGAGGTCTGGGCGGGTCGCGATGGGTTCGTTTCTGGATTTTCGGTTTTCTCTGCCTGGCCTTGGCGATGGGGCGGCCGTGGGCGTCACGGCGGCGGGGACGGCGCTTTGAACCACGAAGGGCAAGAGGGGGTCCGGATGGAGGATCCCCTGGCGTTGCCCCGGCGGGGGAAGGCCCCCCTACCGTTCCCCCGTCGCGGGGGAATGGGGAGGACGGCGCTGCGGCGGGAGGGTGACCCCCTACCGTTCCCCCGGCGGGGGGGAGTTGGGGAGGGCGCGGCGGGCTGGGCGCTACGGGTTCGTTTTTCGAATTCGTGTGAAGGGGCGGTGTGGTGAGGCGATGGTGCCCCTGCGGCGGGCGGTGGGACGGGGCGGGGAGACCCCGCCCCTACGGGTGCGGCTTGGCGGCGCAAATCCTGGTGTTCTTGGAGGGCGGTGAGGGCGTGGTGGTATTCGCGCATGAGGTGGGCTTCGTAGGCGGCGAAGCGCAGGGCGGTCTTCATGTCGGGCATGGAGGCGAGGTCGACGGCGGTCTGGGGGTCCTGGACGCGCTCGGGGATGAGCTCGACGTAGCTGCGCTGGAGTTGGTCGATGGCCATGCCGATGGCGCCGACGTCGGTGTCACAGGAGGGGTAGAGGCCCTGGGGGTCGAGGACGCGGCGCAGTTGGGCCATATCGCCGGCGTCGAGGGCGGCCTGGATGGCGGCGCAGTCGTCGGTGACGATGTTGATGAGGTGGGCGCGGCGCTCGTTGGCGGCGCCGGCGCGCTCCTGGGCCTGG
>JAKPJZ010000068.1 GCA_029553955.1 Chloroflexota bacterium | reverse complement strand
TTTTCTCGTTTCCCCCTGCGGCTCTCCGTCACGAACGGCCCGGGCAAGCTGACCCCCACCGGGGCCATCACCCCGGCGGGCGAGCCGGCGGCGCGGGTGAGCATCCGCTTCCCGCGGCTCGACCTGCTGCGCCTGCTACTGGAGGTCGAGGCCTACCTCGACGCCTACCTGGCCGCGAACGTCGAGCGCCTGCGCAGCGAGCGCGCGGCCGCCCTGGCCGAAAAGCTGGCGGCGCGCCGCGGCGGCGAAGGAGCACCTGAAGCGATCCAACGCTCTCCCGCGCCTGGCGAACGAGCAGCCGTGCCGGTCACACCTCGCGAGCCGGAAGCATTGCTCAGTCAGGCGCAGCGGGGCTACCTGATCGGCCTGGCCAAGCGCTACAGCATCGACCTCGACGACTACCTGGGCCGGCCGCTGGATAGCCTCACCAAGGCCCAGGCCACGCGGGCCATCGCCGCCCTCAAGGCCGGGCCCGAGCCGCCGGCCACCGACTGGGCGGCCGAGATCCGCCGCCTGGGGGCCGACAAGTTCGGCTGGAGCACGGCGCAGAGCGAAGCGGCCGCCGCCCGCAAGGCCGGCAAGCCCTTCGCCGAGCTGACGTTGGATGAGCTGCAGGCCATCGCTCTGGCGATGGACAGGGCTCCGGTCAAAAAGGCCGCCTGACGAAGTATCCACCCGGCAGGGGTGAACACCCCCTGTCGGGGGTCATCCCTGCCCAAGCGATGTGAGGGGTCTTGCCCCCGGCCCCGGACTGCGTCCGAGGCATGCGCTGGTGGGCCGGACCCCAAGGGGGAGTGACCCATGGATGCCCAACAGACGGGCTTTTGGCTGGAGCGGGAGGCACCTCGCCTGCACTTGCGCGAGCTGCCCCTGGCCGAGCAGCCGTTGCACCGCCTGCAGCAGCTCGGCCCCGGCGCCCTGAGCATCGCCGAGCTGATCGAAGTGGTCATCGGCACCGGCGAGGCCCTGGGCCGCGAGCCCCTGGCCCGCTTCGATGATCTGAGCGGCCTGGCGCGCGCCGGCCTCGACGAGCTGGGCGGCGTGAAGGGGCTCGGCGTCGCACGGGCGGCGCGCATCCAGGCGGCGCTGGAGCTGGGGAAGCGCATCGTCAGCGCCTCTCCAGGCGATGCGCCGCAGGTCCGCAGCCCGGCCGACGCCGCCAGCCTGCTCCTGCCCACCATGAGCCTGCTGGAGCAGGAGACGCTGCGCGTGCTGGTGCTCGACACCAAGAGCTGCGTCGTGGCCAACGTGCTCGTGTACCAGGGCAATGTCAACAC
>JAKPJZ010000051.1 GCA_029553955.1 Chloroflexota bacterium | reverse complement strand
CAAGGGGTAGGGGGCAGGGCCCACCACCCCGCCACAACCCCGCCTTTAGGGTTCAGTTCCAGTTGCGTGCGAAGCGTAAAGCCCGGATCGCACCCTCCTCAGACAAGTACGGTTGTGGCGTTGGACGGGGCGGCGGGCATCTGCACCTACAGTCTGACTCCGAGGTGTGTTTCTCGATATGCCACAAGTGTATATCGGCCGCTGCCGGAGCTACGAACAGGCCGGCGTCGATGCTGCCATCCGGCAGGCCGTGGCCGCGCTGGGCGGCATCGAGCGCTTTGTGCAGCCCGGCCAGCGCATTATGCTCAAGCCCAACCTGCTGCTCCTCAAGGGGCCGGAGACGGCCATCTGCACCCATCCGGCCATCGTGCAGGCGGTGGCCGCCATGGTGCGCGAGGCGGGAGCGGTGCCGCTCATCGCCGACAGCTCGGGCGGCGGCACGAGCCATAACCCACGCAGCCTGCGCAGCCTCTACCGCATCTCGGGCATGGAGCAGGCCGCGGCGGCGAGCGGGGCCGAGCTGAACATGGACTGCGAGGGCCTCGAGGTGCCCTGCCCTGAGGGCGGCCTGGTCAAGATGCTCGACGTCATGCGGCCGGCGACGCAGGTCGACGCCATCATCAACCTGCCCAAGCTCAAGACGCATGGCCTGCTGCGCTACACCGGGGCGGTGAAGAACCTTTTCGGCCTGGTGCCCGGCCGCGTCAAGCTGGGCTATCACACCAAACTGCAGGATGCAGCGCGTTTCTCGGAGATGCTGCTCGACATTGTGCTGTGGGCCAGGCCGGCGCTGACGATCATGGACGCCATCGTCGGCATGGACGGCGACGGGCCATCGGCGGGGCGGCCGAAGGAGATGGGGCTGATCCTGGCCGGCGAGGACTGCACAGCACTGGACCTGGCGGCGCTCGACATCATCGGCATGGACCCGGCCACAGTGCCCACCATGCGCGCCGCCCTGTCGCGTGGGCTGACCAGTGGCCGCGCCGCCGACCTGGAGATCCTCGGCGAGCGCCTAGGCGACGTGCGCGTGCCCGATTTCGACGCGCCCTCGCACGGCAGCTTTGACGTCACGCTCATCCCGCCGGGCATCCGCCGCTGGCTGACCAACCAGTTCGTCGCCCGGCCCCACGCCTCTGGCCGCTGCACCGGCTGCGGCGTCTGCGCCGAGAACTGCCCCGTGGGCGCCATCAGCGTCGAGAACCGCCGCGCCCGCATGGACCTGGGGCACTGCATCCGCTGCTACTGCTGCCACGAGCTCTGCCCGCAGCACGCCGTCGAACTGAAGCGGCCGCCGCTGGTCAAGCTCATCACGCGGGCGTAGGGCGTGAGACCCGAAACGTAATGCGTAAAACGTGATGCGTAACCGTGTTCCGTTTGCCGGCGCCAATGACAACGGAACCCGCAATCCGCAACATGGTCAGGCATCACGTTTCACGTTTCACGCAACACGCAATACGCAACACGGTCACGCATCACGTTTTAGGCATCACGCATCACGCCAAGGAGCCACACCATGTCGCAACCCCGCTACACCGCCATCCCCCGCGTGCTCTGCTTGCTGCGCCATGAGGGCCGCTGGCTGCTCATCCGCCGCGCCGCCGACCGGCGGCTGTGGCCCAACCTCTACAACGGCGTCGGCGGCCACGTGGAGGCGGAGGAGGGGCTGCTGGCGGCGGCGCAGCGCGAGCTGCAGGAGGAGGCGGGCCTGACGGCGGCGACGCTCCGCCTGCGCGGCGTGATCCACGAGACCGAGGGCGACCACGGCGTCATGGTGTTTGTCTTCAGTGGCACCTGCACGTGCAGCGAACTGCGCGAGAGCCCCGAGGGCACGCCCGGCTGGTTTGGCGACGAGGAGGCGCAGCGCCTCGACCTGCTGCCCGACCTGCGCCTCATCCTGCCCCGCCTGCTGGCCATGGGGCCCGAGGACCCGCCCTTCCTCGCCCGCTCGCGCTGCGACGCCGCAGGCCTGCCCGTGCTCGTATTCGAGGCCTGAGCGCCCCGCCGCCCCCACGCCTCAATCATCCGCGATTGCCGGCCGCCAAACCCGTAGGGCGGGCTTTCCAGCCCGCCCCCGTCGCCCCACCTCAGACCCGTAGGGCGGGCTTTTCAGCCCGCCATTCCCCATCGTTTCAACCACCCATAGGCGGTTGCCGGCCACCAGACCCGTGGGGCGGGCTTTCCAGCCCGCCCTTCCCCATCATTTCAACCACCCATAGGCGATTGCCGGCCGTCAAACCTGTAGGGGCGGTTCGCGAACCGCCCCTACCTACTGCTTCTCCCCCTTCCCGCGATTGCCGGCCCCCACACCAGTGGGGCAGGCGTCTCGCCTGCCCGTGCCCCGTCTCACCCCTCATCCGGCTTGCCGGCCATCAAACCGATGCGTGCTTTCTACGGTGGCGAGAGCCGAGGCGACGGCCGCCTCGCAGGGACAGCCCAGGTCGAAAACGTCGCAGGCACGGAAGAAAGCCGCCGAACCGCTCATTAATAGTACTTACGCGGTCGTGCAGGGCGCTGCAGAGCCATCGCATAGAGCCCATCCCCCCGGCCCCCTTCCCGCTGCGGCGGGAAGGGGGAGCCCTTAAATGGGGGTTCAGCGGGCGCTTCGCGCGACGCGCGAAGCGCCCGCTGAACCCCCTAACCTCCAGTTTCCCCGCCCCCG
>JAKPJZ010000047.1 GCA_029553955.1 Chloroflexota bacterium | reverse complement strand
ATCTTCAGGCACCTCCAGGGGCAAATACCACTGCAGCGACATGACAAACCTCATACCAAAGGATATGCCTGATAGTACACCTATCTTATTGTCAAGGTGCAACAAAAACCTACACAATCACAGGCGTGCGCACTACGAGCTTGCTCGGCAGTTGGCCTGCTCAGACGGACTCGGCGCCATGTCGCGGGTAGCGCACGCCTGTGCGCCGTATGGCCTGAACAGAGTTGGTGGTGTGGATGGTAGTGCTCCATGCGACTCTCAGGACCGCTCTTCCTCCCCCTTCTCCTCCCCCTTCGCACGCTCGGCAAAGTGGCGCAGGCGGTCCTCCACGCGCCGGTTGACCGTGCCCTCGGGGGACTGGCCATCGTCGCCGCGCGCACCGGCGGGCGTGCCGGTGAGGATCTCGATCCCCTCGTCGATGGTCGACACGGCATAGATGTGGAAGCGCCCCTCTGCCACCGCCTCGACAACATCGCCACGCAGCATCAGGTGACGCACATTGGCGCGCGGGATGAGCACGCCCTGCTGGCCGCTCAACCCGCCGGGCATGTGGCGGCAGACGTCGAAAAAGCCCTCGATCTTTTCGTTCACCCCGCCGATGGCCTGCACCTCCCCCTTCTGGTTGACCGAGCCGGTCACAGCCAGACTCTGCTTGATGGGGAGCTGCGCCAGGTCCGAGAGCAGGGCGTAGAGCTCGGCCGACGAGGCACTGTCGCCGTCGACGCCAGAGTAGCACTGCTCGAAGACCAGGCTGGCGCCCAGGGAAAGCGGCTGCTCGGGGATGTAGCGGGCGCCGAGATAGCCGGAGAGGATGAGCACGCCCTTGGAGTGCAAGGGGCCGCCCAAGGCCACCTCGCGCTCGATGTCGACGACCTGGCCACGGCCCAGGCGCGTGCGCGCGGTGATGCGGCTGGGCCGACCGAAACAGGCGCTGCCGAGCTGCGAGACGGAGAGGCCATTGACCTGGCCCACAACCGCGCCGCTGACGTCGATCATGATCGTGCCGCAGGCGATCTCTTCCTGCACCCGCTCGCGCACGCGGTCGGCGCGGTAGACTCCGGCGTCGATGGCCCGCTGCACGTCGACGGCGGCCACTGCGCTGGCTCCCCGCTGGCCGGCCCAATAGTTCGCCTCGTGCAGCAGGTCAGTCACGGCGCCAAAGTGCACCGAGAGCCGTCCCTGGTCGGCGCTCAGCCGGGCCGCCTGCTCGACGACCCGCGCCACGCCGTCACGAGTGAACGGCCGCAGCTCATCATAGTGCGCGATGGTGGCGACAAAGCGCGCATAGAGCGCCATGTTCTCGGGGGTGCACGGCATATCCTCGGCAAAGTCCACCTGCACCTTGAACAGCTCGCGCATGTCGGGGTCGTGCTCGTAGAGGAGGTAGTAGAGCAGCGGCTCGCCGATGAGCACCACCTTGAGCCGCAGCGGGATGGGCTCGGGCTCCAGCGTGACGGTCGACACCGGGCTCAGCTCCTGGGCCAGAGACTCGATGGCGATGCGGCCGGTGCGCAGGGCGCGCTTGAGCGCCTCCCAGGCGAAGGGCTTTTGCAGCAGCGGCGCCGCCTCGATGATGAGGTAGCCGCCGTTGGCGCGGTGCAGGGCGCCCGCTTTGATGAGGGTCAGGTCAGTGACCAGCGTGCCCATCTCCGAGCGGTACTCGATGGTGCCGAGCAGGTTCTGATAGGTGGGGTTGTCGGCGATCACGATCGGCGCGCCCTGGGTCGTCGTGCGGTCGACGATCAGGTTGACCTCGTAGCGCTCGAGCGACGGCTCAGCCGCCTGCTCCTGCTGCTCGGCGGGGCGAAAGTCCTCCACATTGTCGAGCACGTCTTCCTGCAACGCCTTGAAATAGTCGACGATGTCCTCGTAGCGGGCATACTTGTCGATCAGCTCCTGCACGTGGCGACCGGCGGCGAACGCGGCCACCTGGCGGTTGAGCTGCCTGGCCTCGGCGATGATGGCCTTCTCGGCCTGGCTCAGCTCGCGCACCGCGGCCCCCAACTGCTCCTCGAGGTAGGCCAGGTTTCGCTGGATCATCTCACGTTGTTCGGCCGGCAGCTTGTGGAATTCCTCCGGGCTGATCGGCTTGCCGCCAGCCACCGGCGCAAAGCCGATGCCTTCGGGAGTCTTGACCATGGCGATGCCGCGCTGCTCGGCCAGGGCGCGCACCTTGCCAAGGACCTCCTCCTGGCGCCCGCGCACCTTCTGCTGGATGGCCTGCGTGTGCGCCTCGTAATCCTCGCTCTCAAACGCCGCCAGGATGGCCGTGCGCAGCCCGGCGATGAGCTGCTTCACGTCGGCGCGCAGCGCGGTGCCCATGCCGGCCGGCAGGCGCAGCGCGCGGGGGCGGCGCGGGTCGCGGAAGTTGTGCACATAACACCAATCATCGGGCACCGGCTGCTGCGCCGCCTCGCGCACCAGGAAGCGGTCGACAGTCGTCGTCTTGCCGATGCCGTTGGGCCCCAGCGCGAACATGTTGTAGCCCGGCGAGCGCACCTGGATGCCGAAGCGAATGGCCTCGACGGCGCGGGGCTGCCCGATGATCTCGCTAAGGTCGGGCAGGTCGGCCGTGGTCTCGAAGGCGAACTGGGCGGGGTCGCAGCGCCAGCATAGTTCCTCGGCGGAGAGGGCGCAGGATTCTGTGGTGGACATGGCCAAACCTCTCTCTGGCAAACGGCGGATAGCAGGCGGCACGAAAGGCGCGGGCCTGCGTGTGGTATAGCACAGTAAGTATGCACTGTCAAAGGGTTCTTGGCCGAGCGAGTATGTCCCATAGCCGTTGGGAGCTCTTGAACCAAAGGCCACAAAGGGCTTTGGGTGCCTCCCTCGCCCCTTGTGTCCTTTGTGGTGATCGGCCCTCGTCGGTTGCCGACGATTCTGAGACCCGTGCCGAGCGCACGGCCCGGTGGTGGGCAGAATGAAACAATACTTGGCCGCTGCCTGTCTAATCGGTGAGGAAACCACAGGTGGGTCTGGAGGCCGGCGATGGCGGATGAGGGGGCACTCAAGGTCTTTGGCTATGTGCTGCAGCCCGGGAGCGGCGCGGGCATCGCGGGGGCGGTGGTGCGCATCTACCGCCAGGTGGGCGACCGCTGGCAACGCCTGGCTACCCGCGCCACCGACGCGCTGGGCTACTGGGAATGCGAGGCCGGCGGCCCCGTGCAGGCCCTGCGCATCACCGAAGAGAACCCTCCCGACCATGGCGATGCCGGCTGGCCCAGCGTGCCCCTGGGCGCCCTGGCCCGCGGCCTCAACGCCGTGCACTGGCCCCGCCCCGACCTGACAATCGGCGGACCGGTGATCTTTTACGACCTTTCGTTCAAGCTCATGGCCCGCCTCTGCTCTGGCAATGGAGCCGCCTGACCGACAAGGCTATCCTGGCCACGGGAGCTCTTGAACCACAAAGTGTTCATGAGCGCGACGCTCACCACTGCGCAGGAAAACGCCCACAAGGGGCTAGGCTACGTGGGGTTCCGCCGCATTTTCACAGCAGGCCACAAAGGGCTCTGGGCGCTCCCCTTGCCCCCTTTGTGCCCTTCGTGGTGATCGGCCCCCATCGGTTACCGAAGATTCTGGGACATACCCCGAGCCGCCCTCTTTCTTGCCCCTTCACCGCGGCGAGTGTATAATGCCCGCGCCGTCGGATTTCGCCCAACCTCTGGAGGATTTCCCGGTGCTGCTCTACCTCGCTCCCCATCTCGACGATGCCGTCCTCTCCTGTGGTGGGCTCATCCACCGCCAGGCGCAGGCCGGCCACGACGTCCTCGTGCTCACCGTCTTTGCCGGCGACCCGCCACCCGGCCCGCGCTCGGGCTTTGCCGCACTGCTGGCCCAGCTCTGGGAGGCGCCCGAGGAGCCGATGGCCGTGCGCCGCGTTGAGGACCAGGCCGCCCTGGCGTCGCTGGGCGCCCGCTGGCAGCACTGGGCCTACCCCGACTGCATCTTCCGCAGCGACCCGGAGAGCGGCGAGTTCTGCTACCCCATCCGCGACGCCATCTTTGGCCAGGTGCACCCCGCCGAGCGCGCGGCGCTGGTCGATGAGCTGGCGGCGCGGCTGGCCGAGTCGTGCCGCGAGTGGCAGCCCGAAGCGGTCTACTCGCTGCTCACCGCTGGCCATCATGTGGACCACCAGCTCCTGCAATGGGCCTCGCGCCGCCTCGAGGGCGCGGGTTGGGACCTGCGTTACTATGAGGACTATCCCTACGTCGAGGACCCCGCCTGCCTGGAGGCGGCGCTCCGCGAAGCAGGCGGTGAGTGGCGGCCCGAACTCGAGGCGCTCTCCGAGGCCGACCTCGCAGCCAAGCTCGACGCGGTGGCCTGCTACGGCTCGCAGCTCGGCGTGCTATTTGGCGGCGAGGCAGAGATGCGTGCGCGGGTGAGCGCCTACGCACGGTCGCTGGTGCCGGGCAGCAGCGGCGCCGCTGAGCGCTACTGGCGGCCGCTGGAACATCGGCCAAGCACTGATGACAGGGAAGCTGTCAACGGATTAGAGGAGCGGATTGAACGGATGCGCCCGCCGCGGCGACAAGCAATCCCTTCACTCCGTTCCGGAGATCGGTTGACAGCTCCGCCTTCCTATTACTTGACTACTGTCCTGTCAGCCAGCGAGGCGTGCCGGTGAAGCGTTCGGCCTTGCTACAGGCGCTGGTCTTTGTTGCGGGCGCGTCGTCGCTGGCCGTGGAGATGTGTGCGTCGCGGCTGCTCGCGCCCTACTTTGGCGATTCGCAGCTCGTGTGGGCGGTGCTCATCGGCCTCATCCTGCTCTACCTGACTGTGGGGGCGATGCTGGGCGGGCGCTGGGCCGACCGCCGGCCGCAGCCCGCGGCGCTGGCGCAGGTGGTCATCTGGGCGGGCGCCTGGGTGGGGCTGGTGCCCGTGCTGGCGCGGCCGGTGCTCGGCGTGGCCGCGGCGGGCTGGGCAGGGCTGCAGGTGGGCCTCCTGGCCGGCGCCTTTATCGGCGCGCTGGCGCTCTTTGCCCCGCCGGTGCTGCTCCTGGGGGCGGTGTCGCCCTATGCCGTGCGCGTGGCCATCGCCGCGGTCGACGACGCCGGGCGCACCGCGGGGCAGATCTCGGCGCTGGCGGCGGCCGGCTCCATTGTAGGCACGCTGGCGCCGGTGTTCCTGCTCATCCCGCTCGTAGGCACGCGGCGCACGCTGCTGGCCATCGGCCTGGGCCTGGTGCTGCTGGGCGGCGCGGCGCGCTGGGCCTGGGAGCGGCGGGGGGCCTGGCTCACGGCCGGGTTGATTGCCAGCCTCGCGGCGGCGTGGTGGCTCAGCGCCGGCGGGGCGGTGCGCGCTGCGGCCGACTTGGTGTACGAAGGGGAGTCGTCGTACAACTATATCCGCGTGGAACAGGCCGGCTCCGAGACGCACCTGCTGCTCAACGACGGGCTCGGCCTGCACTCGATCTATGACCCCGGCGCTATCCTCACCGGCCACCTCTTCGACTATTTCCTGCTCGCGCCGCACTGTGCCGCGCAGCCCGCTGAGCGCCCGCAGCCGCGGCTGGCGATCATCGGCCTGGCGGGGGGCACGGTGGCACGGCAGTACACCGCAGTGTATGGGCCGGTGCCCATCGACGGGGTGGAGCTCGACCCCGCGATCATCGACGTGGCGCGCCGCTACTTCGGGCTCGATCAGCCCAACGTGCGCGCTGTGGCCCAGGATGGCCGCTACTTCCTGGCCCACAGCGCCGAGCGCTACGATGTGGTGGCCGTCGACGCCTACCGCCCGCCCTACATCCCGTTTCACCTGACGACGCGCGAGTTCTTTGCCGAGGTGCGCGCCCACCTGACGGATGACGGCGTGCTGGCGATCAACGTGGGCCATACCGGCGCCGACCGGGCGCTGAGCGAGGCCCTGGCCGATACGGTGCACGCCGTCTTTCCCTCGGTCTATCTGATCGACGCGCCGGAGGACTATAATGACCTGCTCGTGGCCACGGCCCAGCCCACCGATGTGGACACGGTGCGCGCCCACCTGCGGGCGCTCCGCGACCCAACGCTGGCCTCGGTTGCGGCGCGTGTCGTCGACCGCATCGAGCCCTGGCCCACGCAGCGCGCCGTGTTTACCGACGACCGCGCGCCGGTCGAGCAGACGGTGCACGGCATGATCGCCCGCTACGCCATGGCATGGCTGCGCGGGCAAGCGGAGGAGTATCAACCATGAGAGTCGCCGCGCCCATCGGCCGCACCTTCCTGGCCCTGTCGGTCTTTTTGGCCGTGCCTGCGGCCATCGTGCTGCTGGGCTTCCACGCGCTGGGGCCGTGGTTTGTGGCCCAGCAGTACGCCCAGCCCGGCTTTCCCCCAGCCGAGCGTTACCAGCCGGCTGAGCGCCTGGCGCTGGCGCAGGAGACGGTGCGCCTCCTTACCTCGCCCAATGGCGAGGAGGGGCTGCGAGCACTGCGGCGCGGCAGCGAGCTGGTGTACAACGACCGTGAGGTCGGCCACCTCGTGGACGTCATGAAGGTGCTGGGCGCGATGCGCTGGCTGCTGGCCGTGACCGGCGCCATCTGGCTGGGGTCGCTCGGCGTGGCGCTGGCCAGGCCGGCCTGGCGGCGGTCGCTGGCGCGCTCGACCTTCTGGGGCAGCGTGGCCCTGCTGGCGGTGCTGGCGGGGCTGTTGATCGCCGCCCTGCTGGCCTTCGACACGTTCTTCATCCGCTTCCACGAGGTGCTCTTTGCCGCCGACACCTGGACCTTCGACTATGCCGACTCGCTGATCCAGTTCTACCCCGTGCAGTTCTGGATGAGCTTCTTCTACACCCTGGGCGCGGCCATCGTAGTGGGCGACCTGGCCGTGGCCGTGGCGGCGTTCGCCTGGCTGCGGCGCACCCCGGCGGCGGCGCGGCCATGATCACGGCTGAAGAGGCGCGGGCATACTACCAGGGCGCCGATGCGGCGCACGATTTCGAGCACGTGCTGCGCGTACTGCGGCTGGTCGAGCGCATCGGCGCGGCCGAGGGCGCCGACATGGTGCTGCTGCGCACGGCGGCGCTGCTGCACGACGTGGCCCGCGCCGCCGAGCACGCCGGCGGGCCGTGCCACGCGCAGGCGGGCGCCGCGCGGGCGCGGGAGATCCTGCGCGGCCACGACCCGGCGCGCGTCGAGGTGGTCGCGGCGGCCATCGCCAGCCACCGCTTCCGCTCGGGCCGGCCGCCGCAGAGCCTGGAGGCGCGCGTGCTCTTTGACGCCGACAAGCTCGACGCCATGGGAGCCATTGGCATCGCCCGCGCCTATGCACTCGCCGGCGCCATGGGCCAACGGCTGTGGGCCGAGGTGCCGGCCGGCTATGCCGGTCGCACGCCTGACCAGGGGCGCGCCGATTTCGCCGCCGAGGAGCATACCCCGGTGCACGAGTACGTCTTCAAGCTCGCGCGCCTGAAGGATACCCTCTTCACCCCCACCGCGCGCCGCCTCGCCGAGGGGCGGCACGCCTTCATGGCCGAGTTCTTTGCGCGGCTGGATCGCGAAGTCGCCGGCGAGTGGTGAGCCCGGACTCCCCAACTTGTTGGGGCCGTGCCGCCCGACCAGTTGGGGAGTCCGGGCCGGGACTCCCCAACTTGTTGGGGCTGAGGCCGCCCGAACAAGTTCGGGAGTCCGGGCTGGGAGTCCAAGTCGTTGGGGCTGTGCCGCCCGACCAAGTTCGGGAGCCCGGGCTGGGAGTCCAAGTCGTTGGGGCTGTGCCGCCCGAACAAGTTCGGGAGCCCGGGCTGCGAGCTGGGACTCACTACGCTAGCGCTGCAGCCGCGTGAGCGTTGATCTCGGTCCTGCAATCTGCAGCCCGGCCGCCTCGAACGCTTTCCAGTCCTCGATGTCATAGGTGTATACGGAGCACAACCCAGCCATCAATGCGGCGGCCGCATGGCGCGCGTCGTGGATGCGCCGCGCTGTAAGCCTGTATGCCGTGGCCAACTCGAGTGCGCGCAGAGCGACATCGAGCCCTTCGTTGAGCACCCGGATCGCAGATGGATCCTCGACGAGAAGACGGACGGCGATGCTGGCCTCCTCTGGTCGGTGACGCGGCAGTGCTCTCTCCCATGTCAGCGCACCGTACACCTCACTCAGGATTCCCGGCGTTGTGCAAGCCTCTACAGCGCCATGTCGCGCCGCCTCCACCAGAGCAAGTGCCTCGGCATGCCTCGGGTCTCCTTTGAGGAGAGCGGCGATGAACATGCCTGCATCGAACAGGGCCGGGCCTGACGGACTACTCGTAGACTGCATCTTTCCAGCCCTCTGGCACGGATCCCTCAAGTGTCGGCAACGGCTTGAGGCGAGGCGAAGGCTTGATGGCAACCATCTCGCCTTCCGGCAGACGCACCATCAGCACCTCCTGCCGCTTGACCACGTCTCGCAGCACCTCCTCCAGGGAGCGCCCTCTGAGGTCATCGAGTACAATTGTCCTATTCGCCATGGTGCCTGTGCCCTCCTGCCATCACATACGCGCCTTCTGCCGCTTCCCATCGTTGCCGCCGGCTTGCTGTCCCTGCGATGCTTTCGTCAGCTGACCTGTCTCATTACTTGATTCTAGCATGTTGGGGACGGCAAAGCAAGCACCGGATTCCCCAACTCCTCAACTTGTTGGGGCCGTGCCGCCCGAACAAGTTCGGGAGTCCGGGCCTCCGGGCTGCGCCTACACCCACTCAAAATCGGCGAGAAAGTGGCGCAGGAGCGCGGGTGCCTGGGTGATGCGCACACCGCGCAGGGCCTCCACGTGTCTGGCCACCTGGCCGGCCACCTCGGCGACATAATCCAGGTGACTGCGCGTGTAGACGCGGCGCGGGATGGCCAGGCGCACCAGCTCGAGCGGCGGGTGGTGCGTCTCGCCGCCGGCCGGGTCATCGTGGGCGAACATCAGGCTGCCGATCTCGACGGTGCGCACGCCGCCTTCGAGGTAGAGCATGGCCGCCAGCGCCACGCCGGGGAACTGCGCCGGCGGGATGTGCGGCAGCAGGCGGCCGGCGTCGATGTACACGGCGTGGCCTCCGGTAGGCTCGTAGATGGGCACGCCCGCCGCAACCAGCGCCTGGCCGAGGTGGCGCGTATGCGCCACGCGGTAGCGTAGATACTCCTCGTCGATCCCCTCGCGCAGACCCTCGGCGATAGCCTCCAGGTCGCGCCCGGCCAGACCGCCGTAGGTGATAAAGCCCTCGTGCAGGATCAACTGCTGCGACACCCGCTGGTAGAGCGCCTCGCTGCGCATGGCCACCAGGCCGCCGATGTTGACGATAGCATCCTTCTTGGCGCTCAAGATGCAGCCATCGGCACAGGCAAAGACCTCGGCGACGATCTCCCTGACCGACTTGGCGGCGCAGCCCGGCTCGCGCTGCTTGATGAACCAGGCGTTCTCAGCGAAACGACAGGCGTCGATGAAGAAGGGAATGCCATGGCGGTGGTAGACCTCGGCGGTGGCGCGGATGTTGGCCAGCGAGACCGGCTGGCCCGCCGCCGAGTTGTTGGTGATGGTCGTCAGGCCGACGGGGATGCGCTCCGGGCCCACCCGGCCGATGAACGCCTCGAGCGCCGCCAGGTCCATGTCGCCCTTGAAGGGAAGGTCCGCCGCCGGATCGCCGGCCTCCGGCACCACCAGGTCCACCGGATGGCCGCCCAGGGCCAGGACGTTGGCCTGCGTGGTGTCAAAGTGGCGGTTGTTGGGCACGGCCTGGCCGGGCCGCACCAACGCGGCAAAGAGCACGCTCTCGGCGCCGCGCCCCTGGTGCGTGGGCACAAAGTAGGGAAAGCCCAAGACATCGCGCACGGCCTCCTGCAGCGCGTAGAAACTGCGCGCTCCGGCGTACGACTCGTCGCCGCGCAACAGCGCGCTCCACTGCCGGTCGCTCATGGCGCCCGTGCCCGAGTCGGTGAGTAGGTCGATCAGGACGTCCTCGGCGGGGATCTTGAACAGGTTCAGCCCGGCCCTGGCCAGGATGCGCTCGCGCTCCTCGCGCGTGGTGCGGCGGATGGGCTCGACCATCTTGATGCGGAATGGCTCGACGAAGGGGATTGGCATTGCGGATCCTCCTGTGTAGAGTCGACATTGACCCCGTGGAGGCCCGGCCGCAGCAGTGCCGCCGGGTCAGCGGAAGCGTACTCTCTCCGCCGCCTGCGATTCTAGGCCAGGCGCCGCCTGGGGTCAATTATGGCCCATTGACAAGGGGCACTTTTTGGCGTACAATGCCCGTGAAGGATACCCCCCAGGGGTAGAGGGGTCAGATGGAACGGCAAGTCAGAGACGATGCGCTGCGGCGCCTGCGCAGCATCGAAGGGCACATCCGCGCGATCCAGCGCATGCTGGAAGAGGAGCGCTGCTGCGCCGACGTGGTGCGGCAGACGCTCGCCGTCAAGCGTGCCCTCGATCGGGTAAGCCAGTTGCTGGTGGCCAGCCACCTGCGTAGCTGCCTGTGCGCCGCTGCGGAGGATGGCGTTGACCAAGCCCGCGAGCGTACGGTCCGCGAATTGCTCGACATCCTCGAGCTGTCGGACCGGCTCTAGTGGTGCTGTCACTATGCCGTACGAACCTGGCCAGCCGCTTCGTACGGCATAGTGACAAAGTACTACTTGGATCATTCTCGAGGAGGCACTAGATGGCCAAGGAGATTCTCAACGTCCCCAGCATTTCGTGCATGCACTGTGTGCGGCGCATCACTCAGGCCCTGGAAGAGGTCCCCGGGGTGCAGAGCGTGCAGGCCGACGCCGCCACGAGGCTAGTCACAGTGAGCTACGAGGGCGCCGACACGCCGGCCCGCGTGCGCGCGACGCTGGAGGAGATCGGCTACCCGGCGGTGGGATAGAGAACTGGGAGCACGAAGGATACGAGGCGGTCCAAAGGGCGCGAAGACGGCCTCCTGGCCGTCTGAGGCCTCTTCAGAGCAACGTACGCCCTTCGGTGATGTCTGACTGAGCGCGTTTCCTCTTCGCGTCGTTCGCGCCGCTTCGCGACCTTCGTGCTCCGGAGGTTCCTCCAGTTCCCTCAGTTCCATGACAGAAGAGGTTCTCATGGAGAAGCAAGCATCTTTGCCCGTGCTGGGCATGACCTGCGCCAACTGCGCCCTGGCGATCGAGCGCGCACTGCTCAAGCTCCCAGGGGTGCACGAGGCCGCGGTCAACCTGGCGCTGGAACAAGCGACCATCCGCTACGAACCGGCCGCGCAGCCACTCTCGGGTCTGATCCGTGCGGTGGAGGATGCCGGCTACCGGGTCGTGGTTGAGCATATGGAGCTGCCCATCCAGGGCATGACCTGCGCCAACTGCGCACTGGCCATCGAACGGGCGCTGGCCCGGCTCGACGGCGTGGTGACGGCGACGGTCAATTTGGCGACGGAGCGGGCGGCGGTCGAGTACGTGCCCACGATCACCGGCCGGGCGCAGATGGTGCGCGCGGTGCAGGATGCGGGCTATGGCGTCATCGAAGCGGCGGCCGATGGCCCGGCGCGCGATGTGGAGCTGGAAGCACGCGAGCGCGAGGTGCGTGGCCAGCGGCGCAAGCTGCTCTGGAGCGTGCCCCTGACCCTGGCCGTGATGCTGCTCTCGATGCTGCCCGATATGGGCCTGCTGCCCGACTTTGCCCTGCGGCCACTGCTCCTGCTGGCCCTGGCGACGCCGGTGCAGTTCATCATCGGCCGCCAGTTCTACCGCGGCGCCTACAAGGCGCTGCGCAACCGTGCGGCCAACATGGACGTGCTCATCGCCCTGGGCAGCTCGGCGGCCTACCTGTACAGCCTGGCCACCACCTTTCTGCTGCCCGGCCCGCTCTTTTACGACAGCGCGGCGACCATCATCACCTTGATCGTCTTGGGCAAGTACCTCGAGGCGCGCGCCAAAGGGCGCGCCTCCGAGGCGATCCGCAAGCTGATGGGCCTGCAGCCGCGCACCGCCCGCGTGCTGCGCGACGGCGCCGAGGTCGACGTGCCGGTGGAGACGGTCGTGCCCGGCGATGTGGTGCTGGTGCGCCCCGGCGAAAAGGTGCCGGTCGACGGTATGGTGCGCGAGGGGCGCTCGACGGTGGATGAATCGATGATCACCGGCGAGAGCCTGCCGGTGCTCAAGGGGCCGGGTGACCGCGTCATCGGCGCCACGGTGAACCGCCAGGGCCTGCTGCGCTTTGTGGCCACCAAGGTCGGCAAAGACACCGTCCTGGCGCAGATCATCCGCCTGGTGCAGGAGGCGCAGGGCTCCAAGGCGCCGATCCAGCGCCTGGCCGACCGCGTGGCGGCGGTGTTCGTGCCCGCGGTCGTCTCGATCGCCGCGCTGACCTTTGTGGTGTGGACGTTCGTGCTGCCTGCTGTGCTCGGGCCGGGGGCGCTCGTCTTCGGTATGCCGCTGGGCTTTACCCGCAGCCTGCTGAACACCATCGCCGTCCTGGTCATTGCCTGCCCGTGCGCCCTGGGCCTGGCCACGCCGACCGCCATCATGGTGGGGACGGGCAAGGGCGCCGAGATGGGCATCCTGATCAAGAGTGGCGGCAGCCTCGAACGCGCCGGCCAGGTGACGGCGGTGGTGCTCGACAAGACGGGCACGCTGACCCGCGGCGAGCCGGCGGTCACCGACTTGCTGCCGGCGGCCGGCGTGGCCGAGGACGAGCTCCTGCGCTGGGCGGCCGGCGCCGAACGCGGTTCGGAGCACCCGTTGGGCGAGGCTATCACCCGCCTGGCCGAGGAGCGCGGGCTCGCCGCCACGGTGCCGGAAGAGTTCGAGGCCGTCGTGGGCCAGGGGCTGATCGCCCGCGTCGCCGGGCACCGCGTGCTGGTGGGCAGCACAGCGCTGCTCGCGGCGGAGGGCGTTGCCCTCGGCGACCTGGAGCCCGCGCTGCGATCGCTGCGCCACCAGGGCAAGACGGCCGTGGCCGTCGCCGTTGATGGGCGGCTGTGCGGCGCCATTGGCATCGCCGACACGCTCAAGGCCACCTCTCCGGCAGCGGTGGCCGAGATGAAGCGGCTGGGCCTGCAGGTAGTCATGCTCACCGGCGACAACCGGCAGACGGCCGAGGCCATCGCGGCGCAGGCAGGCATCGAGCGGGTGCTGGCCGAGGTGCTGCCCGAAGACAAGGTCAACCAGGTCAAGGCGCTGCAGGCCGAGGGCCATGTGGTCGCCATGGTGGGCGACGGCATCAACGATGCGCCCGCGCTGGCGCAGGCCGATGTGGGCATCGCCATCGGCACCGGCACCGACATCGCCATCGACGCCGCCGACATCACGCTGATGGCGGGCGACCTGCAGGGCGTCGCCGGGGCCATTGCGCTCTCCAAGGGGACGCTCGGCACCATCCGCCAGAATCTGTTCTGGGCCTTTTTCTACAACGTCGTCGGCATCCCGGTAGCGGCGCTGGGGCTCCTGAGCCCCATGGTCGCGGCCGCGGCCATGGCCCTGAGCTCTGTCTTTGTGGTGACCAACTCGCTGCGGCTGCGCGGCTTCAAGCTACGCAGGCCCGTGCCCGGCACGTAGCACACGCCCGGTTCGGGCCCCTCAAGGGGGGTTTTTGGGGGTTGATCGGCCCTGCTGGCCGCCCATGGCGCGCCCGCGGGCGCGCCATGGGCGGCCAGCAGGGCCGATCAACCCCCACAAACCCCTTC
>JAKPJZ010000033.1 GCA_029553955.1 Chloroflexota bacterium | reverse complement strand
CGAGGCAGGCGTGCCGTCGGGGGCGGCTGTCCAGCGCGCGTGCAGCGTGTGCGGCGCGTTGTAGAGCAGCACTTCGCCGGTCACGGCCTGCGCCGCGCCGTTCGTGCAGCCGTCAAACCAGCCGACCAGCGTGTAGCTGTCGCGCGCCGCGTCCGGAAGCGCACCGTAGACTGCGACGTGAACTTGCGTAATGACGCTGGAGCCGTCCGCGAACGTGCCGCCCGTGGCGTCGAACACGACCGGCACAGGGATCGGCGTGTAGTAGTACGTCCGGCCGATCACCGGATTGCCGGTGAAGGTGCCGCCCGTGCCCGCGAGCATGCCGGTGTTCCAGCCCGCTGCGGGATTCGCGCCAGCGGGGATGCCCCAGGTCGGGGCTGTTCCCTCGGCGTACAGCGTGATGCCCGTGCAGTCCTTGAACATCTCCTCATAGCAGTTGTTGGCGAGCTGCGTGGCGGGCAGTTCCGGCAGGCGCGTCAGGCCGGTGCAGCCCTCGAACATGGCGGCGTAGCAGTAGACGGCCAGGTTCGTCGCCGGAAGAACCGGCGCTTCGGTCAGGTTGGTGCAGCCGGTGAACATGTTCTGGTAGCAGATGCTGGCCAGTTGCGTGGCGGGCAGCGCCGGGGCGTTGGTCAGCCCCGTGCAGCCCGTGAACATGTAGGCGTAGCAGGCGTCGGCCAGATTCGTCGCCGCCAGCGCGGGCGTCTCCGTCAGCGCCTTGCAGCTTCGGAACATGCCGCTGTAGCAGTAGTCGGCCAGCGTCTCGGCGGGCAGCGTGGGCGCCGTCTCCAGCGCCGAGCAGCCGTGGAACAGGTGGTCGTAGCAGGACTCGGACAGCACCTTGGCCGGCAGCGCCGGGGCGCTGACGAGCTCCCTCCAGTAGCGGAAGAGGCTCGCGAAGCAGTAGTCGGCCATCTGCGGGTGGCCGCCGCCCATCACCGTCGCGTAGTCGAGCAGGGTCTCGATGTTGCCGGAGCAGGCCACCGGCGCGGTGGCGGCGAGCGTCCAGCCGGGGGCCATCATGTTGTTATCCGAGATGCGGGTGTTGTCCGTGCCGCGGATGTGGAGGCGGTAGTCGTTGGGGGCGTCGGCCTCCGCAGTCGCGCCTGCGGTGGTGAAGGCCGTCCAGTTCTCCGTGTCGGTCGAGTATTCGAGCGTCCCGTCCCACGACGCGACCTGCGGCTTGATCGTGAAGGCGCTCATGCTCGAGAACGTGAGGTATGGCGTCAGCCCCGGGGGCGGCGGCGGCGCGTAGTAGTACGTCCGGCCGATCACCGGGTCGCCGGTGAAGCTGCCGCCCGTGCCCGCGAGCATGCCGCTGTTCCAGTCCTCTGCGGGATTCGCGCCAGCGGGAATGCCCCACTCCTCGCCGGGGCCGACCTTGCTCAGCGCGATGCCGGTGCAGTCCTTGAACATCTCCTCGTAGCAGTTGTTGGCGAGCTGCGTGGCAGGCAGTTCCGGCAGGCGCGTCAGGCCGGTGCAGCCCTCGAACATGGCGGCGTAGCAGTAGCCGGCCAGGTTCGTCGCCGGAAGAACCGGCGCTTCGGTCAGGTTGGTGCAGCCGGTGAACATGTTCTGGTAGCAGATGGAGGCCAGCGTCGTGGCGGGCAGCGCCGGGGCGTTGGTCAGCCCCGTGCAGCCCGTGAACATGTAGGCGTAGCAGGCGTCGGCCAGGTTCGTCGCCGCCAGCGCGGGCGTCTCCGTCAGCGCCTTGCAGCTTCGGAACATGCCGCTGTAGCAGTAGTCGGCCAGCGTCTCGGCGGGCAGCGTGGGCGCCGTCTCCAGCGCCGAGCAGCCGTGGAACAGGTGGTCGTA
>JAKPJZ010000027.1 GCA_029553955.1 Chloroflexota bacterium | reverse complement strand
CGGGGTATATCCCAGAATCGTCTGTGTATTTCAGGCCCGAATGATGCGTATGGCCTCGGCGTCTGCCGCCCGCGCCCGAGGCTCCCGTGGTAAGCCTCGGGCTACAGAAACAAAGCCCCTATGGGGCTGGTGTCGCCCCTGAACACCGTGCTCTCGGGAGACACGCACCCGCAGCGGCAAGCAGCCGAGGTCAGGCGTAGACGATTCGAAGCGCACGAGCCCGTAGGGCTTGGTCTCTGTAGCCCGAGGCTTACCACGGGAGCCTCGGGCGGAGCGGCGTGCGCAACGTATGCCTGTTGCACAGACGATTGTGGGATACACCCCCATCAGCGATTCGGCGCTACGTCTCGTTGCCGGAATCGAGGGTCCGAGTCCACGAATTTCAGGGATGACTACGAATTGGACTTGGTCCAAATTCGTGTCATTCGTGGCCGCCCCATCGGCCACCAGGCATGCGCTGGAGGCTACGAAGCCACGAATTACACGAATGATCACGAATGTCTCTGCCCTTCGTGCCAATTCGTGTCATTCGTGGCCAGCCCCATCGGCCCACGTCTCGAATCACAGCAGCCTGGTGCAACGCAAGGAAGGATAGCACCAAAGGCGCTGGGGGTCAAGCGTACGATATGTACTATGGTGAAACCTTGTTCTGAACGCAGGATGCCAGATGCCGCGCTACGACTCCTCATCCGCCGCCTGCAACGCGGCGAGCACATCATCGCCGGCGTGCGCGTCGTGATGGCGGCGGATGAGCTCGACGGTGCGCGGGGTGCCGCCGGCCGCGGCGACGAGCGCCGCACCGTTCTCGGCATGGGCGCGCAGGGCAGCAAAACCGGGCCGGCGCGCCAGCCACTCGGGCAGCCGGCCACGGGCGAGGACGAAGAGGACGCGGTGCCAGAGGTAGATGCCAGCGCGGGCCTTGCCCACGTCATGGAGCAGCGCCGCGGCGGCCAGGTCGGCGGGCACGGGGCCGGCGGCGCGCAGGCGGCTGTAGGTGCGCAGGCCGTGAGCGCGGTCGGCCCGGGGCATAGCGCCGTAGAGGGCGCACAACCCCGGGCCGAGGTCACACGGCGGCTGGCGCGGCGGCATGGCCGTCAGCGCGTGCCAGAACTGCAGGGCGCGGTAGGCCGGCCTCACCCGCACTACCCCGGCAGCACGAGGCTGACGAGTGCCCCCAAGGCGTTGAAGATAGGCCCTACCAGGAAGCTGATGGGGTCAATGTGTATGAAGGGCAGCACCCGCGGCAGCAAGATAAGAACGAGCAGGATCATCGGGCCGTGCGGCTCGATGCGCTCCAACTGGTAGCCCAGGTCGTAGGCCCAACGCGCGCGAAAGCTGGCGATGATGCCCTTGAGGATGTGAAAGCCATCGAGCATGGGCAGCGGCAGCAGGTTGAACGCGGCCAGGCCCAGGTTGATCGACAGGACGACATAGATGATGGCCTGCGCCACAACCGGCAACGCCGGCACCAGGCGCAGCACCAGCGCCAGGAACAGCGCCACGATCATGTTCGACGCCGGCCCGCCCGCCGCTACCAGGCCCATGCCTAGCTGGCGGCCGGGCCGCAGGTTCCAGGGCGAGACGGGGGTGGGCTTGCCCCAGCCGATACCAAAGCCGCCCAGCGCCGTGATCACCATCATGAGCGTGCCCAACGGGTCGAGGTGGACCAGTGGGTTCAGCGACAGCCGGCCCATACGCTTGGCTGTGGTATCGCCCAGGCGATAGGCCACCAGGGCGTGGCTGAACTCGTGCACGGTGATGCCCACCAAGAGGCCGATAGCCACAGCGAAGAGACGAAGCGGATCGAGTCCAATCATCCCGAGTCGAAGGTTCCTCCCTTGTAAGGCTGACACAATTATACCACAAAGCGCGGGCTTTTGATACCACTACCCCTGGAGGCATTTGGATGGTCACGACGATCCTGGTGGTCGACGACGACGTCGACGTTGCGGAAACGGTCGCGCGGACGCTGCAGCGCGCCAACTTTGAAACCCTCATCGCCTACCGTGGCGCCGACGCCCTGCAGACCGCCCGCGAGCGCCGCCCGGATCTTGTCGTGCTCGACATCAAGATGCCCGGCCTGAGCGGCATCGAGGTCTGCCGTATGCTGCGCGCCACACCCGACCTGAGCCGCGTGCCGGTGCTGTTCCTCTCGGCGCGCAGCGAGGTGAACGACCGCCTCGAAGGGTTCGAGGCGGGGGCCGACGACTATATCACAAAGCCCTTTGACCTGCGGGAACTGGAGCTGCGCGTCAAGGCGCTGTTGCGCCGCACACGCCAGGCCGAGGGGGCCGCGGCGGGCCAGCTCAGAGTGGGGCCGATCGCGCTCGATGCGCGCACCTTCGAGCTGCGCACGCCCGAGCGCTCGGTCCTGCTCACACCGGTGGAGTATGACCTGATGCAGTTCCTTATGCGCCACCCCGGCCAGGTCTTCTCGGCGGCCCTGCTCCTACAAGAAGTGTGGGGCTACCCGCCCGGCATGGGCACGACCGACCTGGTGCGCGTGCACGTGAGGAACCTGCGCGAAAAGATCGAGCCCGACCCGCATCGCCCGCGCTACATCCGCAACATCCCGCGGCGCGGCTATTCCGTCGCCGTAGATCAGTGAACAGGCCGCCTTCCAGCAAGCAAAGATACACCGCAGAGGCGCCTCGCGCAAGCACGGGGGACGCAGTAGGGGCGGTTCGCGAACCGCCCTGCCGTGGCTATCCCCCTCCGCGTTCTCTGCGCCTCTGCGGTGATCCTCGTGCTCATGCGCGGTGGCGAGAATCCGTGATTACTCTGCAGTGAAGAGAGGACGGCGTCATGGCCGGAGAGCGCATCCTGATCGCCGACGATGAGCCCGACGTCTTGGCCGTAGCCACCCGTGCCCTGGTGCAGGGCGGCTACGAGGTCACAGGCGTGCCCAGCGGCGTGGCTGCGGTGGAGGAGGCCCAACGCCACAACTACGACATGCTCATTGCCGACGTCAAGATGCCGGGCATGAGCGGGCTGCGCGCCTACCGCCTGATCAAAGAGGCCGCGCCCGACACCATCGGCCTGATTATCACCGGCTATGGCACGATGGAGATGGCCATCGAGGCGGTGCGCCTGGGGGTCAACGCCTTTATCCTCAAGCCATTCGGCCCTGATGAACTGCGCGCCACGGTGGCGCGCGCCCTGGAGGGCCGCCGGCTGGCGCGCGAGAACGCGCGGCTGCGCGCGCTGCTGCCGGTGCACGAGCTGAGCCGCACCCTGGTGGCCACCACCGACCTCGAGCGCCTGACCACACAGGTGGCCAGCCTAGCCGCCCGCGAGACCGGCGCCAGCTTTTGCTCGCTGCTGCTTTTGGACGATGAGGCCCAGGAGCTGTACCTGGCCGCGACGAGCGGCGCCGGATCCAAGGCCACGCGGCGCCTGAAGCTGGGCGAGGGCATCGCCGGCTGGGTGGCGAAGACGGGCGAGACGATGGCGCTGCAGGGAGCGCTGGCTGAGGATGGCGCCGTGGTGTGCGCGGGCGAAGGGGCCTCTTCGGTCTGCCTGCCGCTCTTGGCCCAAGGGAGGGCGATCGGCGTGATCAGCCTGGTCAAAGCGGCCGGGGCGCCACCCTTCACCGAGGCCGACACCGATCTGCTGACTATCCTGGCGGGCGGAGCGGCCGCAGCGATCGCCAACGCCCAGCTCTTCACCCACCTGCAGCGCGCCTATGAACGCCTGGCCGAGCTCGACCACCGCAAGAGCGAGTTCATTAGCCTGGCCGCCCACGAACTGCGCTCGCCGCTGGCGGCCGTCATTACCTACGCCACCCTCATCGAGGGCGACCTGAGCGACGAGGCGCGCGACCACCTGCATGTGATCCTCGAGGCGGCGATGCGGCTGAACCTCCTGCTCGACGACCTGCTCAACCTGCGCAACCTCGACACAGGCACGGCCGTGCTGCACCCCGAGCCGGTGGCGCTCGATGCGGCCACAGGCCAGGCGCTGGGCGCCCTGGTGCACCTGGCACAGGCGAAGGAGCAGCAGGTCTCACTCGCACTGCCGCCCGAGCTGCCGCAGGTCTTTGCCGACCCCCAAAAGCTGCAGATCATCCTGCTCAACTTGCTCTCTAACGCCATCAAATTCACGCCCAACGGCGGGCTCATCACAGTCGAGGCGCTGCCCGATCGCAGCCAGGTCGTTGTCTCGGTGCGCGACAGCGGCATCGGCATCCCCGACGGCGAGCGCGAGCGCATCTTTGAGCGCTTCTACCAGGTGGCCGACTCCTTGCGCCGCGAGCAAGGCGGGCTGGGCCTGGGCCTCTCGATCGTCAAGGGCATGGTCGAGATGCATGGCGGGCGCATCTGGGTCGAAAGCCAGCCCGGCCGCGGCAGCACCTTCTCCTTCAGCCTCCCCAAGTGGCAGAGCCCGGCCGGCGCCTAGCCAAGTCTCGCCTCAGACCGGCGAGAGCATCTACCGCAGAGGCGCAGAGGGCGCGGGGGTGGTCGGGGCGAACTCGCCCCCAACCACCTCCGCGCCCTCTGCGCCTCTGCGGTGAGACCCTGCCTCAATCGCCGAGCATCTGATCTCTGAAGGCGCCTGGCTCTCACTGCCACGCGACCGGCGAGACGCCGGCGCGGCCCAGCGGGTTCTCGGCCTGCCGCTCGGCCAGCGAGCGCCAAAAGGCATACTCGGCGCGAAAGTGATCGGCCTTGGGCTGCGGCATGCGCACCGAAAATGCCTCACCCCGGCCCGGCTTGGCCACAAAGCGGTAGACGTTGGGCTGGCCCACAGACCCAGCGCGCATGTCGAGCCGTTCCACATCCTCCCAGGCCACAAAGCAGCGCGCGCCAGCGCGCACACCGTCGAGGTTAAAGGTGGCCTGATCGCCCTCGACCCCACTGATAATCAGCCCAGGCGCATTGCGCGACCACTCGGCGAGCCGCTTGCGGCGGGCATCGCGCTGGGCACGCAGCTCTGCCAGCAGATCGAGGCCGCTCTCCGTGGCATCCTGCAGGGTGATGGTGGCGTAGCGGCCCATATAGTCGTTGAGGAAGAGCGCGAGCCCATCCAGCGGGGCTGCAGCGATGCGCTCCGTCAGGCACGCATACTCGCTGCTGCCGAGCTCATCCAGGTCCACAAACGTGCGCTGCGAGATGCTGCCGCCAAGGCTATGGCCGGCTGGCACCACGAGGAAGACGAGGCGGAGTGCATCGAGGCGCAGCGAGGCCGGCTTGGGAGTTGGGCTATCCGCGGTGATGGTGAGGACGCTCTCCTCCAGTGAAAGCTTGGCCATGGTATCTTGCTCCTTTCATCGGTCCGGCCCATGGTCACGCATGGGGTGAGGGGGTGCAGGGCCGAGGCCCCACACCGTCATGCCCCGATTATACCATAACTAGTCTAATAGTGCGAATCTTGCGCGCCCCCGCCCCCGGACTCCCGAACTTGGGCCGCTTGCCCCCGGACTCCCGAACTTGTTCGGGCCGCCCGCCCCCGGACTCCCGAACTTGGGCCGCTTGCCCCCGGACTCCCGAACTTGGGCCGCCCGCCCCCGGACTCCCGAACTTGTTCGGGCCGCCCGCCCCCGGACTCCCGAACTTGGGCCGCCCGCCCCCGGACTCCCGAACTTGTTCGGGCCGCTGGGGCCGTGCCCCAACAAGTTGGGAACTCCGGGCGATCTCCGGTACTACGAACGCCGAGTCACTGCTCAGCCTGTCATTGCTTCGCTGCGGCTCGCAATGACAGGCTGAGCAGTTGCAGCGCCGATAGCATTTGCAAATACTCGCCTCCTGCACTAACATATGGGGTCCAGGCGTCCAAGTGGCTGCCGGGGATGATGACGACAAGGGACAGGAGCGCGGATTCGTTTTGCTGAAGCAACTGGTACACAACGGCGTGGTGGTGCCGGTAACGCCGGTGCCCGACAATCTCATATTGGCCGTTCGCGGCCAGGCGCGGCGGCTGACACCGGCGCAGGCCGAGATGGCCATGGCCTGGGCGCGCAAGCAGGGCACCCCCTACGTGGAGGACCCGGTCTTTGTGCGCAACTTTCTGGGCGATTTCAGCGCCGCGTTGGGCATCGAGCCGCCGCTGCGGCCCGATGAGGTCGATTTCACCCCGGCCATCCGCATCGTGGAGGCCGAGCGCGCGGCGCGCGAGCGCCTGACCAAGGAGGCGCGCAAGGCGCTGGCCGCCGAGCGCAAGGCGCAGCGCGAGGAACTGCGCGCCAGGTACGGCCACGCGATCGTCGACGGCCAAGAGACCGAGTTGGGCACCTACCTGGTAGAGCCGAGCAGCATCTTTATGGGCCGCGGCACGCACCCGCTGCGCGGCCGCTGGAAGCCGGGGCCAACGCAGCGCGACATCACCCTGAACCTGAGCCCCGATGCGCCGAAACTCGCTGGCGATTGGGCCGACATCGTGTGGCAGCCCGATTCGATGTGGATCGCCCGCTGGCAAGACAAGCTCTCGGGCAAGACCAAGTACATCTGGCTGGCCGACACGGCCTCGATCAAACAGAGCAAGGAAGAGGCCAAGTTCGACAAGGCCCAGAAGCTCGACCTGAACCTGGAAGCGGTGCGCCGGCACATCGAGGCGGGGCTCAAGGGCTGCAACGCGCAGCAACGTATGGTGGCCACGGCTTGTTACCTGATCGATTGCCTGTGCCTGCGCGTGGGCGACGAGAAGGACCCCGACGAGGCCGATACCGTCGGCGCGACGACACTGCGCCCCGAGCACGTAGAGCTTCACGAGGATGAGACCGTCGAGTTCCGCTTCCTGGGCAAGGACTCGGTGCTCTGGCACAGGCGCGTCGACCTCCCCGAAGCGGTGCGCCTGAACCTGGCCGAACTCGTGCGCAACGCGCGGCCCAGCCGCAACGGCCAGCGCAGCGCCGCGGGCGACAAGCCGCAGCTCTTCCCCGACGTGTCGAGCCGCGACGTCAACGCCTTCCTGGGCAAAGCGCTCAAAGGGTTGACCGCCAAGGTCTTCCGCACGCACCATGCGACGGAGGCCGTGTACGAGAGCCTCGAGCACTCGGGCGTGCAGGCGCGCCACCCGGTGTACAAGAAGCGTGAGGCGGTGACGGAGGCCAACCTGGCGGCGGCCAAGCTGTGTAACCACTACAAGCAGGCCCCGGCCAACTGGGAGGCGCGCCGCGCCAAGGCCGAGCAGCGCGCGTGCCGCATCGACGCGCGGGTCGATGCGGCACGCGCGGACGTCAAGGCGCTCGACGAGGCGCTCGCCACCGCCCGCGAGCAGGCACACGCCAAGGCCGAGGCCGCGGCCACGCCCAAGGCACGCGAGAAGGCCGAGGCCGCGGGCAAGAAGCGCGTGGCCCAGGCCCAGAAGCGGCGCGACATGGCACAGGCCAGGCTCGTCCGCGCCAGGGAGGCGCTGGCGCGCTTCAAGAGCCAGGCCGGCATGGCCGCTCGGACGCGCACCTGGAACCTGGGCACCAGCCTCAAATCGTACATCGACCCACGGGTCTATTACCACTGGGGGCAAAAGGTAGAGTACGACGTGCTCGCGGAGTACTACCCCACCACCCTGCAGCGCAAATTCGCCTGGGTGCGCGCCCGCGAGAGCGACGAGGAAGAAGCGCCGGTCGAGGCCCTGACCGAATAGCCGCCGCACCGTCCGAGCGTGGCCCGGAGTCCCCAACTTGTTGGGGCGTGCCCCAAGACCGTCCCGAACAAGTTCGAGACTCCGGGGAACCTGCCCGGAGTCCCCAACTTGTTGGGGCGTGCCCCAAGACCGTCCCGAACAAGTTCGAGACTCCGGG
>JAKPJZ010000025.1 GCA_029553955.1 Chloroflexota bacterium | reverse complement strand
GGCGCCAGCCGGCAGCCCTGCGGGGCTTGCCATGAAGGCGCTGCGGATGGCCTCCACCCGCGCCCGGTTCACGCCGCGGTCGCCATGGCCGATGCGGCTGGCGGAGCGCACATGGATCACGCCGGTGGCCTCGTCCAGGCTGAACTCCACGTCGTCGGTGAAGCGCAGCAGGCGCGTGCGGGCCTGGGCGTAGAGGTAGCCGGGCCGTTCGGTGACGACGGTGGTGCGCTCCATGCCGCGCAGGATGCCGGCCAGCGTGCGCAGGGCGGCGGGGCCGTCGCCGCGGTAGCGCAGGGGCTCGATGGCGGCGCGGGCGGCCTGGGGGTGGTCGGGCCACAGCGCGGCCTGGCTGGTGACGCTGTTGGGCGTGGCGGAGGGTGCCGTCAGGCGGCCGTTTTTCACGCCCAGGTCGGCCGGGGGCGTGCCGCCCAAGGCGCCCAGCTGCCCGGCCGCGATCACCAGCACCGGCAGCAGTACCAGCGCGGCCAGCAGCCGCAGCAGCCAGGTTCGCAGGCGGGGTGTCATGGCGCGGCGTCCCCGTCCAGCCCCAGCCGCTGCAGGATCAGCTGCCAGTGGTGCGCTTCCACCGGTGTGATCGACAGCCGGTTGCCCTTGCGCAGCACCAGCAGCTCCTCCAGCCCGGGCGTGGCGCGCAGCTCGGGCAGGGTGAGGTTGCGGGTCTTGCGGCGCACCTGCACGTCCACCAGCAGCCAGCGGGGGGCCTCGACCTTGGAAGCGGCATCGAAGTAGGGTGACTTGGGGTCGAACTGGGTCGGGTCGGGGTAGGGCGCGGAGGCCACCTGCGCGAGGCCCACGATGCCGGGCTCGGCGCAGCTGGAGTGGTAGAACAGCACGCCGTCGCCCAACTGCATCGCGTCGCGCATGAAGTTGCGCGCCTGGTAGTTGCGCACGCCCACCCAGGGCACGGTGGCGCGCGGCGCGGCCAGTGCGTCGTCCACCGAGCACTCGGCGGGCTCGGACTTCATGAGCCAGTAGCTCGTCACGGTGGGGTCTCCCGTGAGCCTATCCGGCCAGGCCCACGAAGACGTTCTGCACGTCGTCGTGCGCGTCGATGGCGGCCAGGAAGCTTTCCACCTCTTCGAGCTGCTCGGCGCTCAGGTTGGCGGGGTCCACCGGGTTTTTCGGTTTGTAGCCGAGCTTGGCGGTGAGCACGGTGAAGCCGTGGGCGGGCAGGGCGCGGCTGACGAGGTCCAGGTCGGTCGGCGCGGTCAGAAACAGGGTGGCGCCGTCGTCGGCCGGCTCCACGTCCTGCGCGCCGGCCTCGATGGCGGCGGTTTCGGCGTCGACGTCCGGGGTCGCGGGTTCGGCCTCGATCATGCCGACGTGGTCAAAGTCCCACGCCACGGAGCCCGAGGCACCGAGCTGGCCCTTGCGGAACAGCACGCGCATCTCGGGCGCGGTGCGTTTGACGTTGTCGGTCAGGCATTCCACCATCAGCGGCACCTGGTGCGGGGCAAATCCCTCGTACATCACATGCTCGAAGTGCACCGTCTCACCCGTCAGGCCGGCGCCTTTCTTGATGGCGCGCTCCAGCGTCTCCTTGGGCATGGAGACCTTGCGCGCCTGCTCCACCACCAGCCGGAGCCGCGAGTTGGACGCCGGGTCGGCCCCGTTGCGCGCGGCCACCATGATGTCCTTGGCCAGGCGGCCGAAGAGTTTGCCCCGTGCATCCGCGGCTGCGGCCTTGCCTTTTGCTTTCCATTGCGCGCCCATGAGGGAGGCTCCTTGAGTGGTTGATGCACGCCTGCGGACCGGCGCGAAGGCATCGATCGTAAACTGCCCGCTGCCTTGTTCCCTGGAAACCTGATGACCGACCTTGAAGACCCCGACGAAAAAATCACCGAGCCCCGCCTGTGGCGCGACAACGGCTGGACCGCGCGCGTGATCAAGAACGAGGACGACGATGGCTGGGCCGTGGCCATGACCGCGCACGGCCAGGCCGAGCCGGCCCTGGTGGGCCCGTGGACCATGGGACGCGACAAGAAGAA
>JAKPJZ010000259.1 GCA_029553955.1 Chloroflexota bacterium | reverse complement strand
CACGGATGGCTGGACCCGGCATGCGCTGGAACAGGAAAGGTGCCGAGCGCGTGATCCCAGTCCGGGCAGCTATCCTCAGCAATCGCTTCGACGGTGTCTGGGAGACTGTCTACAACTTGCCCCAAAACTGAACTACACCCCACAGCAAGGAGTGTGGGGAGTTCAGCTCAAAGCGTGCAACTGCAGGGCGCAGCACGGCGCGCGATGGTGCAGGGTGATGGGCTGGAGGTGCCTTGGCACCGCGAAGGACGCGCCAGTGGGGGATCACCGCCAGCGAAGCAGCACCAAGAGCAGCAGGAACCCGGCGATGAAGCCAAAGGTGGCCTGGTGCTCGTAGCCGTGGCTGTGGCTTTCGGGGATGAGCTCGTCGGAGACAACGTAGAGCATGGCGCCGCCGGCGAAGGCCAGGCTCAGCGGCAAGAGCGGCGCAGCCAGGCCGGCAAAGGCGGCACCGGCGAGGGCGGCCAGCGGCTCCGAGAGACCCGAGATGGCCGCCCAGGCCGCGGCCCGCCAGCGTGACATGCCGCAGGCGCGGAAGGGCCCGGCGATGGCGATGCCCTCGGGGATGTTGTGCAGGGCGATGCCCACGGCCAGGAGCAGGCCCAGGTGCGGGGCTGCGGCGTAGCTGGTGCCGACGGCCAGGCCCTCGGGCACGTTGTGCAGCGTCATGGCGGTGAAGAGCAGCAGGCCGCGACGGTAGGCCGCAGAGTTGGCCACGGCGAAGGGCAGTTCTTCGTGCTCGTGGGGCAGGTAGCGGTCGAAGGCAAAGAGCACGGCGGCGCCCAGGACCACGCCGGCCACCGTCAGCAGCACGCCGTTCGTGCTCACAGCCTCGTGGATCAGCCCCAGCGTGGCGATGGCGACCATCACGCCCGCAGCAAAGCCGAGCAGCAGGTCGTAGGTGCGCATGCTGAGCTTGGGCATAAAGGCCACAATGCCCCCGCCCAGCCCCGTGGCCAGGCCGGAAACCAGGCTGAGTGCGAACGCGTTCAGGATGACGGATGCCAAGAGCCTACTCCCATTGTATCTCGCCCTGCGTGAGAGCCCGCGGAGCGTGTCAGCCGGCAGCTACCCGGATGGCAAGCAGTGGCAGCGCCAAGCACGGTTGTCGTACTAGCGCAGGTCCAGGATTTGCTCCATCTGGCGGCGCTTGTCGTCGCTGAGGCGGATGTACATGCCTTTGGCCTCGACGGCGACGGTGCCGTCGGCGAGCACAATCCGGCCGCGCGCTTCGAGGATGCGGCCGCGCACGCGCACGATCTCGCCAATGGCCGTGAGCTGCTGCCCAATAGGCACGGGATGATGGTAGTGCAGCTCAAAGCGCCCGGTGACGGCCCACATGTCGACGAGAAAGGCCGTGCGCCCTACCGTCTCGTCGAGGATGGTGCTCGCGATGCCGCCATGCATGATGCCCGGCCAGCCCTGATGTTCGGGGCCGGGGGTGAAGGTGGCCTTGATCTTTTGGTCTTCGATGTAGAAGGTCAGGTGCAGGCCGATGGGGTTGTCGCGCCCGCAGACGAAGCACATGCTCGAATCGGGTTGGCGCTCGAGGGATGCCATCTCTCACCTCCACGTGCGAACGGTTGGCGCTGCCGGAGAGCGCCCGCGCAGGGAGTATAGCCGTCGCGGCCCGCAAGTCAACTGGCCTGCGCGGCAAACCTGACAGGTCTGCGCAGACCTGTCAGGTTTGCCGAGTGGAGAGCCGGGCAGTTCGCTCCGCCGCCGACCGGCGCTTGGCCTTGGGCAGGGGTCTTGGAGGGTTGGTCTGCGCTGCCTGCCGCCCCTCGGGGGCGGCAGGCAGCGCAGACCAACCCTCCAAAAGGGGGCCGCGCCGGGGTCAGGCGAAGCGCCAGAGCCGGTCGCCAGGCTCAGGATGCTTGGCCTCTGCAGCATCCTGGGCTATAATGGGGTCAGGTGTCTGCGCTCGGCGCTGCGTCCTTGTCGGAGGTGAGCTTATGCGGCATGTGTGGCGCGTTGTCAAGTTCCTTTTGGGGCTGGTCGGCCTGTTCGTCGCCGCCCAGGCGGCCGTGCGCTTGCTGCGCCGGCTCTTCCTCTTCCCGGTCCCCCCCGGCTGGCGCTTCCTGCACTCGCCTGTGCGCGAGTGGACGCTGCCGGCAGCGATCACGCTGGAGCACATCGGCCTGGCGCCGGGCATGAAGGTGCTGCAGGTGGGGCCAGGGCCGGGCCCGCTGACGGTGGAGGCGGCCAGGGCGATCGGGGCCGAGGGCCGGTTGTCGCTGGTGGATGTGGAGCCGCGCGCCATTGCCCAGGCGCAGGAAAAGCTGGTGGCCGAGGGGCTGGAGAATGTGGAGGCGCAGGTGGCGAATGCCGGGCGCCTGCCCTACCCCGATGGCACCTTTGACCTGGCGTTCATCGTTACCGTGCTCGGCGAGATCGCTGACAAGGGTCACGCCATGCGCGAGCTGCGGCGCGTGCTCAAGAAGGACGGGCGCCTGTCGATCACCGAAGCTTTTGCCGACCCCGACTATATGCTCATGGCCGAGGTCGTCGGCTGGGCCAACACCGCCGGCTTTGAGCTCGTCGAAGAGCACGGCAGCGCCCTGCTCTACACCCTCAACTTCCGCTCCCTCTTCGGCCCCTGAAATAGGAATCCGCATTGGAAAGAGAGGGAGGTCAGGGGTTGCCTGCGCCCGCGAGCGCAGGCAACCCCTGACCTCCCTCTCTTTCCAATGCGGATTCTCTACACCCACCCTGAGTACTCGGCCAGGTCGAGTTCGCGCATGAGCTCGGGGGTGGGCAGGCCGGTGTCGCTCCAGCGGCGGGCGGCGTAATAGTCGGCCAGCATGGGGCCGAAGGGGGGCAGGCTGCTCGGCGCGCCGCCTTCGCCACGGCGCTGCACGAGCAGGCGCATGGGCAGGGTGTCATCGGCCCGCGAGGCGCCCAGGCGCGCATTGATAGCTCGGCGCAGGTTGCAGATGCGCTCGCCGGTGCGCAGCCAGCCCGCGAGGTCGCGCTCGAGGCCGGTGACGGCGTTGCCCCACTCGGCCACGTGCTCTGGCTGCAAACCCCCGAAGAAGAGGAACTTGCAGAACTTGAGGCTATCGGCGAGGGCCATCAGGTTCTGCAGCGTGGCCACCAGCGCGCCCTTGCCCTCGGCCACGTCGCGCGGCAGCGGCGCGGGGTAGCCCAGGCTGGGCAGCGAGGCGATGCGCTCGTAGGCATGCGACATGGCCTGCAGGTGGTCGGCGCCGCGGGTGGAAGTGGCATAGCCGACGGCCAGCGACACGTAGGCGCGCGGGTCGTGCATGGCCGGCTCCATGCCCTTGACGTGGATGGCAAACTCGCGCGCCAGCCCACCCCAGGCTTCGGCGACGCGCCGCGTGCCCTCGCCCAGCAGCGTGGGCACCTCGCCTTCGCGCCGCCCGATCTGCTCGAGCAGGCGCACAGCGGCCTCCCCGTCGCCCCAGACGGGACCCTCGGCCCACAGGCCGCGCTCGCGCGCCTCCATGGCAAAGGCCAACGCATGGCCGGCGCTGATCGTATCCAGCCCAAGGCGGTTGCAGACGTCGTTCAGGTGCGCCACGGCTGCCAGGTCGTCGATCAGGCACAGCGAGCCCAGGCTGGCCACCGACTCGTACTCGGGACCGGCGCCGCGCACCCCGGCGTGCGGCCCCTCGGCGACGGCCACCTCGCGCCCACAGCCGATGGGGCAGCCGCCGCAGGCGTAACGGCCGGTGAGGATGCTCGCAGTCATGGCGGCGCCGGTGATCTTGGCCGCGCCCTCGGGCCAGGCGCCCTGACGCCAGTTCTTGGTCGGCAGGTTGCCGAGCTGCTCATAGCGCTCGACGCCGCCCGCCGTGCCGTTGGTGCGATAGCCCTGGAGCCCCTCCACGATGCGGCCGATGACGCCGCGGACCGCGGCCCGGAGCGCCTCGGGCTTGGCGACAGTGGGCCGCGCACTGCCCTGGGCCACGATGGCCTTGAGGAGCTTGGCGCCCATCACCGCACCCAGGCCGGTGCGCCCCGCGGCGCGCCCGGCGCGGCCGTCGTGCATGATGGCGGCAAAGCGCACGCCGCGCTCCCCTGCGGGGCCGATGCAGACGGTGGGGCCGCCCAGGTCGAGCTCATAGGTGTCGCAGCCCCACAGGTCGCCGGCGTCGCACAGCTCGGCGGCGCCGTTTTCGAGGCGCAGGTAGACCGGCTTGGCGGCCCGGCCGCTGACGAGCACCGCGTCGTAGCCCGCCGCCTTGAGCGCCGCGGCCCAGCGACCGCCACAGTCGGCCTCGCCCCACAGCCCGGTGAGCGGCGAGCGCGCGGCCACGGTGAAGCGGTTGGAGGCCGGCACGGGTGTGCCGGCCAGGGGACCGGTGGTGAAGACGAGCGGGTTGCCGGCGCCCAGCGGGTCGGGCGCGGCGGCCACGCGCTCGGCTAGCAGGCGCGCCGCCAGGCCGCTGCCCCCCACAAAGCGCTCGGCATCGCGCTCGTCGAGCGCGTGCGTCACGAACGTGCCGCGCGTGAGGTCGACCTCGAGCCAACGACCGATGTAGCCGTGCAGCATGGGGGCCTCCGGGATGCGTGAGACGTAGAACGTAATACGTACTGCGTAATGCGTGAGTCGTGTTGCGTATTGCGTGTTCCGTTGGCTTGGCGTCATGAACGAACACGCAACACGCAACACGGCCGACGCAACACGTTTCACGCATCACGCCTTACGCATCACGCATCACGCAGTACGTCTCACTCTTCGTCCCGCAGTTCGTCCAGCTTTTCCGCCTCGCCCTCGACCATGGGGTAGACGTGCTCGGGGCCGGGGAAGCCGCCGCCCTTGACGTCGTCGCGGTAGGCGATAAAGGCGCGCTTCATCTCTTCGCCGAGGCTGGCGTACTTGCGCACGAACTTGGGCGTAAAGGCCTCAAAGATGCCCAGCAGGTCCGACACGATGAGGAGCTGGCCGTCGGTGTGCGGCCCGGCGCCGATGCCGTAGACCGGGATAGACAGTTTTTCGCGGATGATCTGGGTGACTTCGGGCGAGACGGCTTCGACCAGCAGGGCGTGGGCGCCGGCCTCTTGCACCGCCAGCGCATCCTCGATGACGAGGCGGGCGGTCTCGATGGTGCGACCCTGGGCCTTGAAACCACCGAGCTGGCCCGAGCTCTGGGGGGTCAGGCCGATGTGGCCAAAGACGACGATGCCGGCCTCGGCGATGGCGCGGATCTGGCGCGTGACGCGCTTGCCGCCTTCGAGCTTGATGGCGTCGGCCAGGCCTTCCTTGAGGAAGCGCCCGGCGTTGCGTACCGCTTCCTCGATGGAGACCTGGTACGAGAGGAAGGGCATATCGCCGATGACAAAGGTGTTGGGGGCGCCGTTGCGCACGGCACGGGTGTGGTGCAGGCACTGCTCCATGGTCACCGGCACGGTGCCGTCGAGGCCGCACACGCACATGCCGAGCGAGTCGCCCACCAGGAGCATGTCCATGCCGGCGGCCTCGGCATAGGCGGCGGTGGGCGCATCGTAGGCCGTGATCCAGGCCACGAGTTCGCCCTTATGCTTCATCTGGTAAAAGTCATAGATCGTCTTCTTGCGGGGCACGGTATACCTCCCTGGCCTCTGCCAGCGTGTATGGATGCGGAACCTTCTCTGTGTAGTGTACACTCTGTCCTTCAGAACGACAAGTTCACCTCCCGCAGTGGGGCATGGCCCACAGGCGTGGGCAAGCCAGGCGATGGCCGGGCTTGCCGCTCCGCTGCCACCCGGCCCTGACACGGGCAGGCGGTGTTGGACGAAACCGAGCGCCGTTGGCCGCCCCGCGGGGCGGGTTAGCGGCGCTCGGTTTCGTCCAAAACCCCAACTGGCCGCCAGGGACGTGCAGCGGCAAGTTGCGCGATTGTAACCTGGTTTGCGAAGTGCAAACGGCTGGCCCTGCGACTAATTCGTGAGCAGCGATTTGAGGCTTGAACGACGTATGTCGCCCAGGAAGAAGGCGGAGGGTGATCGTGCAGTCGTGCTGGCGGCATCTGCAACGCTGGGTCGGCCTGGGAATGGAGCGGATAGAGTGCATGTGGGCACGAGATGATCGCGCTGCGGGCAAGCGAGGCGCTGGGGAGCATCGCTGGACGTGGATCTGGCTCGGCCAGGAGGCCACAGAGGCCGATATCAGCGGCCTGGTCCGCCAGATGCAGGAAGAGATCGCCGGGCTGCCCACGCCGCTGGGGATCAATGATTTCATGATCACCATCTCGGCATGGGGCCCGCGGCGTGATGGGCTCGGCGAGGAGATCTACCTGAGGGCCAAGCAGAGCGGCGATGTGGCGGCGATGGAGAAGGACCTGGTGCTGCGCGGCCAGCCCAAGGTCACGGCCGTCGGCGACGCGGCCCGTGGTCACGTCATCGACCGGCACCAATGGAACTCGGGTGGCGCGCGCGAGCAATTGCGCCAGACGCTGCACTTTTACCGGCCGTCGCATCAGTGGCGCATCGTGCACATTGCGCTCTTTAGCGTGGGTGAGGCCTATCTCAGGCTGGTAGCCGAACCCACCAACGGCTAGTGTTTTTGCCGCTTCTCGCCATGTGCCACAGGTTCGTAGTTGGCGCTTGAGCGCCTTGACCTGCGGCAGGGGCAGCCAGGTTCGTAGGTGGCGCTTGAGCGCCAACTACGAACCTGGCTGCCCCTGCCGTGAGTCGTACTGGCACAGTAATGCGAGCGACCGGCGCATAACCGATCGTTGATGCCGAGTTGTGCCCATCCCGCCGATGGCTATAATAGCGGCCATCGGCTTTTCTGTCTTCTGTGAAAGCAGAGGCGGCTCCCATGCCGCCGGAATGAGATCTGAATGCGGAGGCGAGACCATGGCAGGCAAGGCTGAGACCTGGCGCGACGGGTTACTGGCGCGCCTGCAGGCGCAATACCAGGCCCAGTTCCCGCGCTCGGGGCAGGCCCACGCCAGGGCGCTGCGCTCGCTGGTAGATGGCGGCAGCCACCCCCAGCGGCTCTATGACCCCTATGCGTTCCGTGCGGTGGCGGCGCAGGGCGCGCGCCTGCGCGACCTCGACGGCCACGATATCGTAGACTATTGGCAGGGGCACTATGCCAACATCCTGGGGCACAACCCGCCGGTGGTCACCGAGCCGCTGGCCGCGGCGCTGCAAGGGGGTTGGGGGCTGCAGACGGGGCTGCCCGAAGAGGCGGAGAGCGATCTGGCCGAGCTGCTCCTGCGGCAGACCGGCGACGAGCGGGCGCGCTTTACCACGGCAGGCAGCCTGGCCACCATGTACGCCATCATGCTGGCCCGCGCCTACACCGGGCGGCTGCTGGTGCTCAAGATCGGCGGCGGCTGGCACGGCGCCCATCCGCTGGCCATTCGCGGCGTGCGCTATGGCGCGCAGGGCCTGGGCGGGGTCGACTCACTCGGCGTGCCCGATGACGGCGTGGCGCAGACCCTCGTGACCCGCTTCAACGACCTCGACGCGCTCCATGTCGCATTTCGCCGGTATGGCGACAGCATCGCCTGCTTCATCATCGAGCCTTGCCTGGGCAATGGCGGCTTTATCATGGCCGACCCCGAGTACCTGCGGGCGGCGCGCGAGCTGACGCAGCGGCATGGCGCGCTGCTTGTCATCGACGAGATTATCACCGGCTTCCGCTTCGCCGCCGGCGGCGCGCAGCGGCTCTTTGGCGTGCAGGGCGACCTCTCGACCTACGGCAAGGTCATCGGCGGCGGCATGCCCCTCTCGGCGGTGGTTGGGCGCGCCGAGGTCATGGACCTCGCGAGCAAGTCGTCGAGCAAGCGCGTGCTCTTTAACGGCGGCACCTTTTCGGCGCACCCCGCCTCGCTGCTGGCCGCCAAGATGAACCTGCAGCACCTGGCCGAGAACGCGGCGCAGATCTACCCGCGCCTGGGCGAGCTCGGCGCCAGCCTGCGCGCCGGCATCGAGCGGGCCTTTGCCGACCACGGCGTCCTCGCCCGCTGCACCGGCGGGCCCAACGAGGCCGTCACTGCCAGCTCGCTCATCCAGGTGCACTTTCCCTACCGCGAAGACGCCTGCCTCGATTGCCCCGAGATGGTGTGGGACCCGCAGCAGAGTGACACCGTGCTGCGCGAGCAGGTGTTGCGGCTGGGCCTGGTGCTGCGCGGCGTCAACGTCAGCCACGGCCTGGGCGCCATCTCCACCGCGCACAGCGAAGCCGACCTGCAGCACACCCTCGAAGCCTTTGACTGGATCGCCGGCCAAATCGCCGAGGCCAGAGCGTAGGCACGGTTCACCGCGAAGGCGCGAAGGCGCCAAGACGACGCGAAGAGAAGCCAGACTTCTCCTTGGGGTCGTCTTGGCGCCTTCGCGCCTTTGCGGTTCAGCCTCGGGCCTTCGCGGCGCGCAGGGCGCGCAGGGTGAGCCAGCGGCTGGGCGCGCCTTTGGTTTCGACGTCGGCGTGCATCAGGCCGTTGAACGAGTTCTCCATCGTCCAGCGACCCTGCGCATCCTGCCGCTCGAGCACGGTGCTGAGGAGGCGGGCATAGCGCGGGTCGTGGGCGTAACCGGCCTCGGCCAGGGCGTCGAGCGCCTCCAGCAGGTCCGACTCGTAGAACGACGGAAAGCCGAACTTGAACCAGTCCGCATCCCAGCCGTGATTGGTCACGCCGGCGTGGGCGCGATTGGCCTCATAGTCGTGCTCGAGCAGGAGCTCGGCGGCGCCGGCCATGAGGCGTTCGCAGCCCGCCGGGCGCGCCTGGGCGGGCATGGCCGCGAGGCCGCGCAGCGCCTTGATGGCGCCCCAGGGGCAGGTCTTGTCGTAGGCGTGCTCGCAGGTCCACTGCGGGTCCCGCTCTCCCAGCTCCGCCAGGCGTGCGGCGGCGCGGCGAGCCGCCTCACTGCCGCCGAGCCCAAAGCGTGAAAGGTAGCGCAGGGTGTTGCCCGCGTAGCACCACAGCACCTCGCCCTGCGCCACGGCATCGTCAGCGCCGATGAGGGCGATCCGCGCGGCCATGACGCGCAGGCCGGCGAGCACGGCGGGGTGGTTGCCCGCCAGGCCGAGCTCGGCGAGCAGGATCATCTGCCAGTGCGTGGCGCGGTACTTGGGCCAGTAGCTGCTCTCGGCGCCGGCCCAGTGTCCCTCCGGCTGCTGCGCGGCGAGAATGGCCGCGACCAGCGGCGAGCCGGGGATGGCCTCGTGCGCCGCGCTGACCTCCGGGTCATCCGCCGGGCGGCCCAGGAGGTCGACGAGCACGCGGTAGCGCAGCGCCGCATCATCCGAAGCCAGCAGCCAGGGGAGAGGGTCGGCGCGTAGCGAGGCGTTCCAGTGTGCGGCCATCTGTTGCTCCTTGTTTCCATTCTGTGTCTTCTTTGCATCATAAGCCATTGCTGTGGCTTGTCAAGCGCCGCCTCGACTCCATTCAAGGGGTCGAGCGGGGAGACACCTGACAGGTCTCCGAAGACCTGTCACACCGATTCCCATGGCGGGCAGGCGATTGGCAAAAACCCAGCCAGACGCCTGCCCATACCCGCGGGTGGGCCCCCTCGCTGCCCGTCCCCCGTCGCGGGGGAATTGGGCTGTCTTCGCCCGCACAGCCTCGGTCGCTTGCCACTTCTTGGCCGCACAGGATGCGGTCGGGCGACCCAATTCCCCCGCGACGGGGGAACGGTAGGGGGGCTCCACCCTGCAGCAGGAGAAACCGTCTGTCAGCCGCGGCCCAGGCTGGGTCGAGTTTTTGCCAGAAGGCGGGCGCTGACCACCCGCCAGGGAAATCGGTGTGTCAGGTGTCTCCCCGCCCCAGGGTAGCCGAAGCGGCAGGGATGGTGTATAATGGGCCAACCTTGCGCACAATTTGGACCCTGGCGCGGTTGGCCTAGCATCGTAGATCGCTCAACTACAGCGTGACGGGGAGACACCTGACAGGTCTCCGAAGACCTGTCAGGTGTCTCCCCGCCGCCGACGCAGGATATCGATGGCCGTCCACCTCTTCATCGCTCCCGCAGGCGCCGGAAAGACCGAGGCCACCATCGGCCGGCTGCGCGCCGCCGCCCACGAGCGGCCGCTGCAGCCGGTGTGGGCCGTGCTGCCCAATCGCGCCCAGGTGTTCGCCTTGCGCCGCCGGCTGGCGGCCCGTGGCGGCGCCCTGGGCGTGGAGGTGGGCACCTTCTTCGCCCTCTACCACGAGGCGCTGCGCGCCGCCGGCCAGGTGTACGCCGAGCTCGATGAGCCGTTGCAGCACCGGGCGCTGCGCGCGGTGGTCGACGAGGCCGCCGCTGAGGGCCGCCTGCAGCACTATGCGCCGCTGCGCGACAAGCCCGGCTTTGTGCGCGCCCTGCACCATCTGATCGAAGAGCTGAAGCAGGCGCGGGTGCAGCCGGCGCAGCTCGAGGTGGCGCTGCACGGCGAAGGCCCCCGGCTGGAGGAGCTGGCCATGCTCTATGCCGGCTACCAGCGCCGCCTGCGCGTGGGGCAGTGGATGGACGCCGAGGGGCTGGGGTGGCTGGCGACGGCTGCGCTCTCGCGCGCGCCGCGGCTCCTGGCCGGCTGGGGGCTCGTGGCCGTCGACGGCTTTGACCAGCTCAACCAGACCCAGGTAGCCTTTCTGGCCGAGCTGGCGCGCCAGGTGCCCGAGCTGCGCATCACGCTGACCTGGAGCGTGGGGCCGGCGCGGCTGGCCCACCGTCGTTTCGCCCAGGCGCTCGAACGGCTCGAGCAAAAGCTGGGCGTGGCGGCCGAACCGCTCGTGGGGGCGCGGGTGCGCCTCGAGGCGCCGCTGGCCGCGCTGGAGGCCGGGCTCTTCGAGCCGGCAGCGCCTGCGGGCGACCCCGGCGCGGCGTTGAGCTTTGTCGAGGCGCCCAATCGCGCCTTGGAGGCGCGCGCGGCGCTGCGCTGGGCCAAGGAGCGGCTGGTATGCGACAGCTATGCGCCCGCCGACGTGGCCATCCTGGCGCGCGACCTCGCCCCCTACGCCCCCTTCCTGGAAGAAGTGGCCGCCGAGTTCGGCCTGCCCCTGGCGCTCCTGGGCGGCCGGCCGCTGGCGGCCAACCCGGCCGTGGCGGCGCTCTTGCGGTTGCTGGGCTTGGCGCGGCGCGACCGCTCTTCGGCCTCGCTGCCCGACGGCCGCTTCCCGGTGCGGGCGACGCTCGAAGCGCTGCGCAGCCCCTATTTCGACTGGCAGCGCTGCAGCGTCGCCGGCGAACCGCTGGGCCTCAGCGATGGCGACGTGGCCGCGCTCGAACGGGCCGCACAGGCGGCCCGGTTGCTCGGCGGGCTCGCAGAGTGGCGCGAGGCGCTGGCGTTGCAGGCGACGCCTGCGCCAGCGGCCGAGGACGGCAACGGCGAGGCGACCGGCATGCCGGCGGTAGAGGTGCGGGCCGCGCTCGCCGCCCGCTTCGAGCGACTGGTGGCGCGGGTGACGCCGCCGGCCGCGGATACGGTGGCCGGCTACACCGCTTTTGTCGAGGACCTGATCGGCGATGATGGCGACAACGCCGAGGACGGGGATCCCGAGAGCCTGCGCCTGCTGCAGCGCATTCGCAGTGGCCCGCCCGAGTTGGCCGTGCGCGATGCGGCGGCGCTGCGACAGTTCAAGGAGGCGCTGCGCGGGCTGGTGTGGGCCGACGCGGCACTGGGACCGGGCGAGCCGGTGGCCTACGAGCGCTTCCTCGATGAGCTGGAGGGCATCGTCGCTGCCGGGCAGTACGAGGCGCAGCCCGAAGCCGGCGAGGCCGTCTGTGCGGCCTCGGCCCACGATGCCCGCGGCCTGACGTTCCGGGCGGTGGCGCTCCTCGGCCTGGCCGAGGGCGAGTTCCCCCGCGCGACGGCCGGCGACCCCCTGCTGCGCGACGGCGACCGCGAGCGCCTGGCGGGCCGCGGTCTGCCGCTCGAGCCGCCGCCGGTGGGCGCCGAGTTTACCCTCTTCTACGAGGCGACCACGCGCGCCCGCGAGCGCCTGCTCCTCACCCGTCCCTACCTGGCCGCGGATGGGCAGCCGTGGGAGCCCTCGCCGTTCTGGGAAGAGGCACTGCGCCTCTCGGGCGGCGCCCAGGCGGCGCGCGTGGTGCGGGTGCGCTCGGCCGATCCCCTGCCCCTCGAACGGGCCGCCTCGTGGGCCGAGGCGCTCGCGGCGGCGGGGCAGCAGCCCGCTGCGGCTGCGGCGGTCGCCGCCGAGCCGGAAGTGGCGCCGCTGTGGCAGGCGGCGCAGCACGGGGCTGTGGTGCTCGCCGCGCGCCTGGCCGTGGCGCCCGCTGGGCCGTTCGAAGGCGACTGCGCTGCGCTCGCGCCCGCGCTCCACACGCGCTACGGTTCCACCCGGCCGTGGAGCGCTAGCCGCCTGGAGGCCTACCTGGGCTGCCCGCTGCGCTTCTTCCTCAGCTATGCCCTCAAGCTGCCCGAACCGGCCGAGCCCACCCTCGGCTACAATGCTGCCCAACTCGGCACCATGTACCACGAGATACTCGAACGGGTCTACCGCGCCGCGCCTGGCGGCGGCCTCGAAGAGCTGCTCGCGGCGCTGCCGGGCGTGGCCGCCGAGGTGCTGGCCGAGGCGCCCCGCAGACAGGGCTTCAGGCCGGGGCGGCTCTGGCACGAGGAGCAGGCGCGCATCACGGGCGACGTCGAAAACACTCTGCGCGCCCTGGCCGACGTCTCTGTGGGCTGGCAACCGGTGGGGCTGGAGCTGCGCTTCGGCATGGTGGGCGACCCGACGCCCCCGCAGCGCATCCGCGCGGCCGAGGGGGGCGAGCTGCTGCTGCACGGCGTTATTGACCGGGCGGACCGCGATGCCTCGGGGCGCGTGCGGCTCATCGACTACAAGACGACCGGTGAGGCCATCACGGCAGGCGACCTCCTGGAAGGGCGCCGCATTCAGCTCGCGCTCTACGCCTGGGCGGCGCAGGGCGTGCTCGGCCTGGGCGCGGTGGCCGGCGGCTTTTATTGGCACCTGCGCCAGGCCAAGCGGAGCAGCCTGACCCTCGACGGGCTGGATGGCGGCGCGGAGGGGGCCATGCAATGGGCGGCGGAGCATGCCTGGCGCGCCGTCTCAGGCGTGCGCGCCGGCGCCTTCGCGCCCGAGCCCAATGGCCACACCTGCCCCGACTACTGCCTGGGCACAGCGTTCTGTTGGCGGTACCGGGCGAAATAGCCGACAGCTTTCAGCATTCAGTTGTTGGCCTTCAGCTTCCAGTCGACAGGGTCTGCAGCTCACTGGCGCTGGCGGCCTGGGCGCTGGGCGGGCGGCTGCAACGCCCGAAACCAGGCTGAACGCTGATAGCTGACCGCTCTTTGAGGTGTTGAGCCCATGGATGACTCCATTCTCTCCGGCTTGACCCTGCAAGATGAACAGCAGGACGCTGCCTTCTACCAGGGCGGCGATATTGCCGTGTTGGCCGGCGCCGGCTGCGGCAAGACGACGACGCTCGTGGCGCGCTACCTCTACCTGCTGGCGTGCGGCGTAGACCCCAGCGAGATTGTGGCCATCACCTTTACCGAGCGCGCCGGCCGCGAGATGCGCACGCGCATCCGCGAGGCGCTGCGCCGCTATCTGGCCACGCAGCCGGCCGATCGCGATGGCTGGCTCGAACGCTATATCGCCCTCGACGCCGCGCCCATCGGCACCATCCACAGCTACTGCGCCCAACTGCTGCGCGGCCACCCCGCCGAGGCCGGGCTCGACCCCGATTTCGTCGTGCTCGAAGAGAGCCAGGCGGGCATGCTGGCCGCCGAAGCGGTCGAGCGGGCGCTGGTCTGGGCTGCCGGGCGCGAGGAGGTGGCCGGTGGTTTCCGGCTCTTTGGCCCGCGCGGCCTGCGCGATATCGTGGCCGAGCTGCTGCACCGGCGCCTGGAGGCCGGCCCGGCGCTGGCGCTCGACGCCGCAGAGCTGCAGGCCCGCTGGCAGGCGGCGCCGCTCGAGTGGCTGGCCGCAGTGCTCGCCGCGCTCGCCTGGGCCGAGTGCCTCGAACGACTGCAGGCGCTCGAGCCGCTGGAGCCGGGCGACACGCTCGACGATTGTCGCCGTGGGGCCATCGACGCCGTGCCGGCGGCGCGCGAGGCCGTCAAGAAGGGCGATTGGGAGGCGGCGCTGGCTGCGCTGAGCGACCGCCTGCGCCGGCCCGGCAGCGCGGGCGGCAAGCGCGCCTGGGGCGAGCGCGCCGCCGAGGTGCGCGCTACGCTGCGCACGCTCTGCGACCTCTACCACAGCCGGGTCAAGCGCTTCGTTGAAAAGGCCGACCGTGCGCTCGACCAGGAGCTCGCTGCGGCCTGGCCGGGCCTGGCGGCCACCTGCCAACGTGCGCTAGCCGACTATGAGGCGCTCAAGGCACAGGGCCAGGCGCTCGATTTCGATGACCTCGAGGCCGGAGCGCTGCGCCTGCTGCAGGCGCACCCCGAGGTGGCTGCCTACCGCCGCGCGCGCTGCAAGGCTGTCCTCGTCGACGAGTTTCAAGATACCAACGAGCGCCAGCGCCGGCTCATCGAGGCGCTCTTGGGCGCGCCGGCAGGGCAGGCCGGCCGGCTCTTTGTGGTGGGCGATGCCAAGCAGTCGATCTATCGCTTCCGCGGCGCCGACGTCACCGTCTTTCGCAATGTGGAGCAAGAGATCGACCGCGCCGGCGGGCGCATCGTGCGCCTGGAGCGCACCTGGCGCGCCCATGCCGCCCTGGTGGAGCTGCTGAACGAGCTGCTGGCGGCGGTGCTGGGCGATGGCGATGACCCCGCGCGCCCCTATGCCGTACCCTTTGCGCCGCTCACCGCTGCCGGCGGGCGGGCGCCGCGCCTGGCCGCGCCCTACGTAGAGCTGCACCTGGGCGTGGGCGCCTCGGCCGATGAGGGCCGGCAGGTGGCGGCGCAGGCGCTGGCCGGCCGTCTGCTTGGCCTCCACGCCACGGAGGGCCTGGCTTGGCGCGATGTGGCCTGTCTCTTCCGCGCCGGCACCAACTTTGGCGTCTACGAGGAGGCCCTTGAGCGCGCCGGCATCCCCTACGTGACCGTGGCCGGCGCCGGCTTCTACGAGCGGCCCGAGGTGCGTGACCTGCTCAACGCCCTGCGCGCACTCGAGCACCCCAGCGATGACCTGGCCATGGCCGGCCTGCTGCGCTCGCCGGCCTGCGGCCTGGCCGATGCCAGCCTCTACCGCCTGCGCTGGGGCACGGGCGGCGGGCCGCAGCCGCTGTGGGCGGCGCTGCAGGGCGACCTGCGCGCGCTCGAAGCGGCCGAGCAGGCCCGCGCCCGCCGCATGGCCGCGATTGTGGCCGAGCTGCACCCGCAGGTCGGCCGGCAGCCGGTGGCGCTGGTACTCAAGCGCTTTCTCGACCTGAGCGCCTACCCGGCGATGCTCAGCCTCGTGCCGCAGAGCAGGCGCGCAGGCCGCAATGTCGACAAGCTGCTGGCCGACGCCCACCGCAGCGGCGCCGTGAGCGTCGGCGACTTGTTGGCCTACGTGCAGGCGCTGCGCGACGTGGCGGCGCGTGAGGGCGAGGCGCCACCTGAGGCGGGCGAGGCGGTGCAGTTGATGAGCGTGCACAAGGCCAAGGGGCTCGAATTCGGCCTGGTCGTCATCGCCGATGCCGGGCACGAGGGCGGCGGGCGCACACCGGCCCTGCTTGTGCACCCCGCATGGGGGCCGCTGCTGCGCGTGACGCGCGCCGACGGCGCCGAGCGACGCGAGGGCCTGCTGCACGCGCTGGCTCGCGCGCGCGAGGCTGAGCTGGAGGACGCCGAGGAGCGCCGGCTGCTCTACGTGGCGGCGACACGGGCACGCGACAAGCTGCTGGTCAGCGGCCACGCGCAACGCGGCAAGGAGGGCCTGAGGCTCAGCGGCTGGCTGCGGCGGCTGGCCGGGGCGCTGGGCGAGGAGGCCCTGGCGGCGGTGGCCATGCCCGAGCCCGGCGCACAGAGCGCGAGTGATCTGTGGCCGGGCCGCGTGGCGTGCGCCCTCTATGGCGCCGAGCCATCTGTCGGGGCCGGCAGGGCGACAACTGCCCCCTCTCCCTCGGAGGGAGAGGGCAGGGGTGAGGGTGAAACGCCGTGTGAGCGGCCAACTGCGCGCCCCAGCGAGCCCCTTCCTGCTGGCCCAGAAGCTGGCCAGGTTGAGGAGTCTCCCCTCACCCTCACCCTCTCCCCTGCGGGGGAGAGGGAACTGGCCCGCCTGGCTACCCCTTCGCCCTTTGCCCTGGCGCGGCCCTACGGCGCGGCGCCCGCCGGCGAGGCCGGGCGCGACCGCGTGCCCGAGGCGCCCGACCGAGTGTGGCGCGTGGTGCCACGCCGCCGGGGGCTGCACGCGCCGGCCTGGCTGGTGGGCAAGCTGGTGCACGTAGGGCTGCGGCTGTGGCGCTTCCCCGGCGAGCCGGGCCTCGACGAGGCCCTGCGGGCCGCCGCGCGCAGCGCTGGCCTGGCCGACGAGGGCCAGATCGCCGGCGCCGCCGCGGAGGCCGCGCGGCTGCTGGCGCGCTTCCGCCGCAGCGAGCTCTGCCGCGAGCTGGAGGTTGGGGAACGGCGCCACGAGGTGCCCTACGGCCTGCCGGCGGACCCCTGGGGCCGCATCGACCTGCTCGCGCAGCGCCCCGACGGCGCTTGGTGGCTGCTCGATTTCAAGACCGACCGCCTGCAGGGCGAAGCCGAGTTGCGCGCCAGGGTCGAGAAGTATGCCCCGCAACTGCGCCGTTACGGCCAGGCGGCGACGGCGCTCCTCGGCCAGGCGCCACGCCTGCTGCTGTGCTTCCTGGATTACGAGGGGAAGGTACACCTGCAGGAGGTCGACTCCGGCCAATAGTGCTGTAGCCGCGGCATCGTGCCGCGTGGCTCTTCTGCGCGGCACTGGTTGATAGTACTGTAGCCGCGGCATCGTGCCGCGTGGCTCTTCTGCGTGGCACTGGTTGATAGTGCTGTAGCCACGGCATCGTGGCGCGTGGCTCTTCTGCGTGGCACTGGTTGATAGTGCTGTAGCCGCGGCATCGTGCCGCGTGGCTCTTCTGCGTGGCACTGGTTGATAGTGCTGTAGCCGCGGCATCGCGCCACGTGGCTCTTCTGCGCGGCACTGGTTGATAGTGCTGTAGCCGCGGCATCGTGCCGCGTGGCTCTTCTGCGTGGCACTGGTTGATAGTGCTGTAGCCACGGCATCGTGCCGCGTGGCTCTTCTGCGCGGCACTGGTTGATAGTGCTGTAGCCACGGCATCGTGCCGCGTGGCTCTTCTGCGTGGCACTGGTTGATAATGCTGTAGCCACGGCATCGTGCCACGTGGCTCTTCTGCGCGGCACGATGCCGCGGCTACAGTACGAAGAGCTCCTCGATCAGTTGGCGGATCTTGTCGCGCTGCGGCAAGAGCACGTCGGCGCCGCCGGGGGTGAGCCAGGGCGTGGTCATGGTCTCGTCGATGACACCCTGGCGGATGCCGCCCTGTTGCGCGCTGCGCACGACCTGGGCGGCGGTAAGGATCTTGTCGAGGCTCAGGTCGGTCTGCACGCTCGAGCCCAGGATGCGCAGCATGGCCGGGATGTGCGTGATGGGGATATCCAGGCTCAGTACCTTGCTGCGCACGGCCATGATGACCTGTTGTTGCCGGTGGGCGCGGTCGATGTCGTTGGAGTCGTGGCGCGTGCGCGCGTACTTGAGGGCCTGATCGCCGTCCATGTGCTGCCGGCCAGCGTCAAAGTGGATGGTCATGACCTCGTCGCCGCCCGCCGGGTACGCCGTGTCGGTGATGTCGCGCGGCACGTCGACGTCGATGCCGCCGACCTCGTCGATGATGCGCCGAAAGCCGGCAAAGTCGATGCGGGCATAGTACTGCACCGGCACGCCCAGGTTGTACTGCACCGCCTCTTTGGCCAGGGCAGGGCCGCCTCCCGGGTATTTGTACAGCTCGCCATAGAGGTAGGCGGTGTTGATGCGGTCTTCGCGGACCCGGGAAAAGCCTGGCGGCAGCGGCAGCCACAGGTCACGTGGGATGGAGAGCATGGTGACCGTCTTGGCGGCCGGGTCGATGCTGCACAGGATCATGGTGTCGGTGCGCGCTGCGCCCTGCGCCTCTTCGCGTTCGTCGCTGCCCAAGAGCAGGATGTTCATGCGCTGTGGGGCGGGCGTCGGGGAGGGCAGCGGCGTGGCCACCGGGCCGGATACGCCCGGCCCTTCGTAGGCGGCGCGGACCGTCAGGAGGGGCAGGCCCCCGTAGGCGACGATATCGCGGACACTGGCATAGAGGAGATAGCCCGAGCAGAGGCTGCCCACGACCAAGACGGTTACGAGTGCGTGCCACAGCAGGCGCCGCCGGGCTGCGGAGGGCGCTCGTGGTGCGGCGTAGCGATCAAGCCTCATGGGGCACTTGCCTTTTCTGTATCAGCGGCCGGCCAGCCTGCTGCGGTAGGCGCCCCACAGCCGGGGCGGCAGCAGGCGGCCGATGGCCAGCATCACCTCGGTGCTGGCCCAGGCATCGCGGTCGCCCGGCGCCAGCCCCTCGGGCGACTGCAGGGCAAACGGCTCACCAAAGCGCACGACGAGCCGGTCGCCCTCCTCGTACACGCCTACCGGCACGAACGCCAACGAGGTGCCGAGCAGTAGCAGGAAACGCCCGACACCGGAAGGCGGCTCGATCAGGTTGGCCTTGGGGCCATCGTGGCCCTCGGGCGAAAGGCCGAGCAGCGGCGGGCACTCGCGGCGGGCCAGGGCGAGCATGTGGCGCACAGCGCCGGCGCGGGCCTCGACCTCGTGGGGCCGCGGCGGCATCGGCGGCATGACGACCAGGCCGTAGACGTGCGCCAGGCGCCTGAAGGCCCACTGCGTCAGTGGCGTGATGATGCGCTGGCGCAGCGCGTCGGGGTAGGTCCACGCGCCTGCCATGATCCACGAAATGCCCCCCGGCGCCAGCGAGCGCCGGCCCTGCACCAGCGCCGTGATCGAAATCGGGCTCCACCAGGAGGCGAAGGACCGGCTGTAGTAGTGGTTGAAGACAAACGCCATGTTGCCGCGCTCGGGCACCCGCTCGAGCCCCTCGACCTGCGGCCGGGGCGCGATGGTGCCATAGAGGCGGGCGGCGTCGCCAGGGAAGGACCGCTCGCGGCCACAGAGAAAGGCCCAGGCAAGCTGGAGTATCAGCCGGGCCGGGTAGCGATAGCGAAGCCGGGGCAGTTCTTCCTTGGGGGCCATTGGGCCTGCCTTGGGTGCGTGCTCCAAACCGTTCGTAGCATTATAGGCGGGGAGCGGCCCAGGGCAAATGCGGATGCTCGTAGTGCGGGAGAAGGTGCGGCGGGCTTGCCGCTCGCGCCCGCGGGCGCGAGCGGCAAGCCCGCCGCACCTTCTCCCGCACTACCAACGGGCTGGGGGCTATGCTGCAGGCAGCACGAAGGAGAAGCGGCTGCCCTGGCCCAGCTCGCTCTGGACCTGGATGGTGCTGGCGTGCGCTGCAAGGATGGCGCGCACGATGGCCAGGCCAAGGCCCGAACCGTCGCTGCGGCCTGTGTCGCGGCCACGGTAGAAGCGATCGAGGATGTGGGGCAGGTCCTCGGGCGCGATGCCGGGGCCGGCGTCGGCAACCCAGAACTCGACCTCGCAGGAGCCGGCGGCGGCGGAGGCGCGGCTCTCATCAGGCGGGCAGGGGCGGGCGCCAATGGTGACGGTGCCGCCTTCGGGCGCGAATTTGACGGCGTTGCCGGCGAGGTTGTCGAGCACCTGCTCGATGCGCAACCGGTCGCAGCGGACGGTGAGTGGTGTGGTGGGCAGCTCGAGGCGCAGCACGACCTGGCGCCGCGCGGCGCGTGGCGCCCAGCGGCCGCGGGTGCCCCGCACGAGGTCGCCCACGTCCTCGGCAGCGAGCTCCATGGGCAGCAGCCCCGCGTCGAGCCTCGACAGCTCCAGCAGGTTGACGGTGAGCCGGTCGAGGCGCTCTATCTGAGCGGCACTTTCGGCCAGGAACTCGGCCCGGGCCGCCGGGTCGTCGTCGGTGGCCTGCAGGAGCTCGATGAAGGTGCTCAGCGCTGTGATCGGCGTGCGCAGCTCGTGCGACACGTCGGCCACGAAGCGACGCAACTGGTCGCGGTCGGCGGCCAGCGCCTGGAAGCTCTGCTGCAGACGGGCGGCCATCTCGTTGAAGCGGCTGGCCAAGGCACCGATCTCGTCACGCTGGCGCACGGGCGCGCGCACGGTGAGGTCCCCGGCGGCCATGCGGCCGGTGGCCCAGGCGAGCACGCTCAGGGGCGCCGAGAGGCGTCGGCTCATGAAGAGCCCAGCACCGACGGCGAGCACTACCGCCACCAAGCTGGCCCAGAGGAACGCCTGCCTGACGCTCGCCAGGATCTGCGAGCGGTAGGAGGCCATCTCGGAGATGCGCACATAGCCATCTATGCCGTAGGGGCCGGTGATCGGCGCCATGGCCTCGAGCGGCGACACATCGGGCGGCCGTTGTGCCTTCGTCCCCTGGGCGCTGTGCTGCGGGCCAGGGCTCTCTTCAAAGTAAAAGCCCGAGACCAGTGGCGCGCGGGCCACGTAAACCCAGACGCCTGTGGCTGCTGGCTGGCCGCGGCTGAAACGCAGGATGGGCGGGCCGCCTTGCAGCTCGGCGACATAATAGTAGAGGTAGGCGCCGGCATCGCCGCTGTGCTCCACTGAGGCCCAGTAGCGGTCGGTGGGCCGCACGTCGATGAGCGGCCTCTGATAACGGTCGAGGATCGTCAGCCGCGCCTGGCTCAGCGCGCCATAGTTCTCCAGGAGCGCCCGCAGGCGATACAGGTCGGGCTCCGGATGCCAGAGCTGGCCGGCCTGGCGGGCGATCACGGTCGCGTTCTGCTCGAGTGCCTGGCGCTCGCTGAGCTCGAACGAGCGGCCCAGGATGGCCGAGAGCAGCAGGCCCAGCACGGCGACGATGAGCAAGGCCACCAGGACGTAACTGCCGATCAGTTTCCAGCGGATGCTAAGCCGGTTTTCCGCACCCAGCAGAGGCGGCTCCCACGCCGGGTTGCCGCATGCGGCGAACCTCGTCGATGATATTGCCCCGTCCCTGTTTCCGGCGGCGTGGGAGCCGCCTCTGCTGGGTGCGGAGTCTGGGCTAAGCCTCATGACGGTTTCCTCGCGCCTTTCGCGCCCTTTCGCGCCATCAACTGCTCGGGAACCGGCCGGCGGCGCCCGCTGCCATGCTGTAGGTCAGGCCCAGGTAGGGCACACCGGCTTTGTCGGGGTTCTCGCCCAGCGTGACCTGTACCTTCATCTCTTCGCCATCCCGCGCCAAGGTCAGCTCCACCTGGTCACCGGCCTTGTGGCTGCGGATGGCCTGGGCCAGGTCCCGCCGCAAGGTGAGCGCCTTGCCGTCGACGGCGGTGATCTGGTCGCCGGCCTTGATGCCCGCCTGCTCGGCCGGCGCGCCGGCGGCGACGCTGGCGACTTGGGCCCACGCGTTCACGCCCGGCAAGGGGACCTGCCAGGGCCACTCCTCATCGCTGCCCTGGGGCGGGACGATCTGCCGCGGCTGGCTGTCGGGGGCCGGCAGCACTCGCGCCGCCGGCGTGGCCTGGGCGACCTCATGGCGCGCGGCGCGCCGGCCGAGGAAGTAGCCTGCGGCGCCGCCGGCGAGCGTGCCGCCCAGCGAGCCCAGTATGGTGCAGACCAGCACCAGGGCGATGATGGCGAACCAGTTGCTGCCCCTGCGTGTCGATGGACCTGTGGACATGGGTGACCTCCTGTGTCGGCCCCAGAGCGACGTTGCGCTCCAGGGGGTCGGTGCGGCCGGCAATCATATGTTTATGTCTGTCGTGCGATATTGTCAACTCGGCTGCCTTGCGCTTTCGCTTGTCATTGCGAGTACCCCAGGGTTCCCGAAACCCTGTGCCAGGCAGAGGAACTTGGGCCTGTGGCCTGGCAGGCTGTCGGAGAACCATCCCGTTACCCTCAGCATCCTGGTAGCAGCCGGCTGGGCCAGCCAACCCGAAAGAATCCTCAAAAAGGGCCTATACCGGGCCCGTGCAACGCGTGCAAGCCGGTCGCCGGCCCCGGGTGTGCCAGACGGGCCCAGTTCCTGGGCAGCGTAGCGAAGCAGTGACAAATAGATGGCCACCGCCGTACGCTCTTTAGCAGCGCTTCTACTGTAGCATGGACCAGTGAAGGTGCTGTTAAGCGCGTTAAGCATTGATTAACGATTCGCGCCGGCGCGAGACCGTTGACATGCCCCCGAATTGGGTGGATAATAGGACTGGGTTCTTTTCCATCTGCTGTCTGAGAGCCTATCCGAAAAGTCGCGTAGCCTAGGGCCTTGTGCCCGTTTGCCCACGCTGCGGCGCCGAATCTGCCCGCGCCCACGAAGCCGCCTACGGCGGCCAAGGGGGGCTATGCTACGACTTTTCGGATAGGCTCTAGGAAGGAGAAGGCCACCGTGTCGAAGATCGAGCAGATTGCCGCCGCCATCGAGCTGAACCACTTTGCGGTCCTCCGTGAGCTTGCTCAGGGCGACCAGTCGGAGCTGCTCGTCAACAGGGAGATGATGCGGGTCAGTTCGGGGGTGGCCTACCCGCTGCTCAACTTTGTTGCCCGGCCGCGCTTCGACCCGCGCCAGGCAGAGGAGCGCATTGGCGCCATCGTCGCCTACTACCGAGAACGGCGCCTGCCGTTCCTGGTCTACCTGCACCCTTCGGCACAGCCCAGCGACCTGGGCATCCGGCTCGAGCGCCATGGCCTGCAGCACTGGGGCATCCAAGATGGCATGGCCCTGGAGCGGCTGAACCCCACCGTGCACACGAACAAGGGCCTCGAGATCGACGTCGCCAGCGACGTCGCTGCGCTCGACACGGCGGCCAAAGTCCACGCCGGCGCCTACCATCTGCCGCCGGGCGCTGCCGCGTACATGCGCTCGGTGATGATGACTGCCCTCTCTGACCCCGCGGTGTACGTGTACCTCGCGCGGTTGCACGGCATCCCGGCGGGCAGTGTCATGCTGGTGCTGAAGGCAGGTGTGGCCGGCCTCTACGGGCTGGGGACGCTGCCCGACTATCGCGGGCACCTGGTGGCGACCAGCCTGATGGTGCGGGCCATCAACGATGCGGCCGGCCTGGGCTTTCGCCACGCCGTGCTGCAGGCGCCGCCGGGGGGCGTGCGCCTCTACCGGAGGCTGGGCTTTGAGTCGTACTTGCGTGTGGATGTGTTCACCGGCGGCGCACTGCAATAGGACGAAAAGGCCCCACAATAGAGGAATTGACAACCTTACCCATTCGTGATACAATTCACGTGACGAAAATCACGAACCCCTGTTGTTGCCTGTGGTAAGGGTGATGGTGAGGGAGCGCCGCTGTGCAGGCGTGCCCCGCCACCCTGTCGTTCGCTTCCGTGTTCTGGCTCCGACGGCAGGCCTGGCCCGCGCCGCGGCCTCGCTCCGTTCGGGCCGTTTCGGGAAGGTCACCTATGACGCTCGAGCAAGTGTTGAAGATCATCGAGGGCAGGGCGGTTTCGGGCCACGTCGATCTGACCGGCAACATCACTATGGCCTGTGGCGCCGACCTCATGAGCGATGTGCTCGCCTTTACCCACGCAGGCACCCTTCTTCTCACCGGCCTCACCAACCCCCAAGTCGTGCGCACCGCCGAGATGGCCGGCATCCGGGCGATAATCTTTGTGCGCGGCAAGCGCCCTCCACGAGAGACAATCGCACTGGCCGAGGAGAAAGGCATTCCTCTCCTCGCTACGCGTTACACCCTCTATGAAGCGTGCGGGCGGCTCTACAACGCGGGCTTGCCTGGTTGTGGCGTGTTTAGCGTGATCCAAGACGGCTGGCCTGATAGCGAGAACCCATAGACGAAGCTCTGGGGGTAAGCAGAGGTGGCCGAGGGCGCGAAGGGCGACCAGCCCGCGGCAGCGGGCAAGCCCTCGATCAGCAAGAGCCAGGAACTCGTCTACGAGCTCAAGATCGGCGACATCATGACGCGCGATCCTATCGTGGTCGGGCCCGATTGCCGCATGAGTGAGCTCAAAGAGATCCTGAGGGTCAAACGCATCTCCGGCGTGCCTGTGGTGGAGGCGGGCCGCCTCGTCGGTATCATCAGCATCGAGGACTTGATTCTGGCGTTGGAGCGTGGCCTGACCGGGGCGCGCGTCGGCGAGCACATGACGCGGCAGGTGCAGGTGGTCTATGCCGATGAGTCGGTGATCCAGGCGGTGACCAAGTTCGCCCGCTTTGGTTACGGCCGCTTGCCCGTCGTCGACCGCGCCGGGCACATGGTCGGCATCGTGACCCAGGGTGACGTGGTGCGCGGGCTCTTGCGCCAGCTCGACGTGCAGTGGCAGGAAGAAGAGATCCATCGCTATCGGGCCAGCCATATCTTCGAGGATATTGAATCCGACCAGACAGGGCTTGTGTTACGCTATAGAGTGGCCGCGCGCGATTTCGTACGCGGCGGCGAGGCCTCCAGCAAACTGAAGCGGGCGCTGGAACGCCTGGGGGCGCCACCGCCAGTGGTGCGCCGCGTCGCCGTCGCTGCCTACGAGGCCGAGACGAACCTGATCATCCATACCGACTCGGGCGGCGAGTTGATCGCTGAGGTGCAGCCCGACCGCATCCGCGTGGTAGCGCTCGACACCGGCCCGGGCATTGCCGACATCGATCGGGCGATGCAGCCCGGATTCTCGACGGCGCCCGACTGGATCCGCGAGCTGGGCTTTGGGGCCGGCATGGGGCTGAACAACATCCGGGCCTGCGCCGATGAGATGAGCATCGAGTCGCAGTTGGGCACCGGCACGCGGTTGGAAGTCATCTTCCACCTGGCCATGGAGCGCAAGAAGGAGGCCGCGTGAACGTCGGAGAGCTGGCATCGGCCCTGGGGCTGCAGGTGCTGGCAGGGCAGGCGCTCCTGCAGCGTCAAGTGAGCGGCGGCTATGCCTCGGACCTCCTGAGTTGCGTCATGGCCAAAGCGCGTGCGGGCAACATCTGGGTGACGCTGCAGGCCCATGCCAACGTGGTGGCGGTAGCCAGCCTGCTCGATCTGGCCGCGGTGATCATCGCCGAAGGTATCCAGCCCGACACGGCGACCTGCGAGAAGGCCGAGGCTGAGGGCGTCGTGCTCCTGTCGGCCTCGCAGACGACCTATGCAGTGGTGGGCGCGGCGACACAGCTCGGCATCGCGCCCGGCTCGTAGTCGGCGTTTGAGCGCCTTGAAGGCCTCAGCTTGGCGCCGATTGCGGATGCGGCGCCACGGCGTAGGATCACGGCGCTCAAGCGCCACCTACGAACCCAATGCCCGTGGCATGAAGTGAAAGCAGTCGACAGGGTGGCTTGAACCATGTTGCGCGCGCGCTGGGCCGATCTGCATCTGCACACGGTGCTCTCTCCCTGCGCCGAGGTGGAGATGATCCCGCCGCTCATCGTGCGGCAGGCCCTGGCGCTCGGGCTCGACTGGATCGCAGTCACCGACCATAACAGTGCGGGCAATGTGCGGGCGATGGTGGCCGCCGCTGAGGGGACGGGGCTCGCCGTCACCCCGGGCCTGGAGGTGGAGAGCCGCGAGGAGGTGCACCTGGTATGCCTCTTCGACACCGCCGAACAGGCCGAAGCTTGGGGGGCGCTCATAGCTGCGCACTTGCCACCGGGCCGCAACGATGAGCGCTTTTTTGGTGCCCAATACCTGGTGGATGCCCAGGGGGAGTATCTGCGCACAGAGGAGCGCCTGCTCCTGACCTCGACGGATCTGACAGTCGAGGAGATCGTGCAGGGGACGGCGGCGGCAGGGGGAGTCGCGATCCCCGCCCATGTGGACCGGCCAAACAACAGCCTGTTGGCCAACCTGGGCTTTGTGCCGCAGGGCCTCGACATCCCAGGCCTCGAGATCTCGCGCTGGGCCACGGAAAGCGAGTTCCGTGCGGCCCACCCCGATCTGGCGAGCCATGGCCTCATCTCGTCGGGCGATGCACACCGCTTGAGTGAGATGTTGCGGCGCACGGCGATCGTCAGCCGGGGGACGGCAGTGACCGAGCTCGTACGGGCGTTGCGCGACGAGGGTGGCTGTGGCGTAGTGCTGCGTGATACGTAATGCGTAATACGTACTGCGTAATGCGTGATGCGTGACCTGTCTCATGGCGACGCCTGCCGGTCCTGACGACATTACGCATTATGTAGTACGCATCACGCATCACGTGTCACGTATCACGGACAAGGAGGAAGCAAAGGTGAGCGACGTGATGGCGGAAGAGACGCTGGATCTTGCGCCTCTCCACGAGATCATCGACGAGTTCAAAGGGCAGCGCGGGGTGCTGATCCAGGTGCTGCAGCGCGCGCAGGAGGCCTACGGCTACCTGCCGCCCGAGGTGCTGCAGGGCATCGCCAAGGGCCTGAGCGTGCCGCTCAGCCAGGTCTACGGCGTGGTCACCTTCTATGCCCAGTTCTACCTCACACGACGCGGCAAGCACGTGATCCGCACCTGCGATGGCACCGCCTGCCATGTGCGCGGGGCAGCGAAGGTCATCGACGCCGTCGAAAAAGAGCTGGGCATCACTCCAGGCGAGACCACGCCCGACTATGAGTTCACCTTCGAAGTCGTCTATTGCCTCGGGTCCTGCGGCCTTTCGCCGGTCGCCGTCGTCGACGAGCAGGTCGTGGGCCGGCTGGTGCCCGAGAAGATGGTGCAGATCATCCGCAATCTGCGCCAGAAGTAAGGGGCCGGCAGTGCGTGAGCTCTCGCTGCACATCCTCGATTGCCTCGAGAACGCCATCGAGGCGGGGGCCACGCGGATTGCTCTGACCGTTGAAGAGGATAGCGCCCTGGATCGCCTGGCCATCACTGTGGAGGACAACGGCAAGGGCATGCCCGCCGAACTCGTCGCCCGTGTGCTCGATCCGTTCGTCACGACACGCCAGACGCGCCATGTGGGCCTGGGCCTGCCGCTGCTGGCGGCGGCCGCAGAGCGCGCCGGCGGTCAGGTGCTGGTGCAGTCGACGCCGGGGGCAGGCACCAGGATCATGGCTGTCTTCCAGCTTCGCCACTGGGACCGGGCGCCTCTGGGCGACCTGCCGGCGACAGTGCTGGCTGTGCTCCTGGGGCAGCCACCGGTCGACCTGGCCTATCGCCACTGCGTCGATGGGCGCGAGTTCGTCTGCGACACGGCCGAACTGCGCGAGGCCCTCGGCGATGTGCCCCTCTCGCAGCCGCAGGTGCGCAGTTGGCTGCGTGAGTACCTGCAAGAGGGGATCGCGAGCCTGGAGCGGCCGTATCCGTAGGGTCAGCCGTTGGCCGGTTGCGTACTGCGTAATACGAATCGCGCACTGGATAGTCGTTGCGCTGTACGCCCAACGCGTCACGCAGTACGCATTACGTAGTACGCGATTCGTCGTTCGCTTCTAGGAGGAGTGCAATGCCCAAGCTCAAGAGCCTGGAGGATCTGAAGAGGATCCGCGAAGAGGCGCAACAGGGCCTCAAGGTGCGCCTGGAAACGGGGACCCGCATCATCGTCGGCATGGGGACGTGTGGCATCGCTGCGGGCGCCCGCGATGTCATGCACGCCATTCTCGAAGAGCTGGACAAGCGCAAGATCGAGGCCCATGTGGAGACGGTGGGCTGCATCGGCATGTGCGTCCGCGAGCCTCTGGTCGATATCGAACAGGCCGGCCAGCCACGTGTCACCTACGGTAACGTCAAGCCCGACATGGTCGCGCGCCTCATCGAGGAGCACCTGATCAATGGACGCGTGGTGCAGGAATGGGTCGTCGGCCGTTTGCCGAATGCCTAGTCTGTGGTCCGTTGTCAGCAGTCCGTGGCTTGCGGCTGGCGCTGCGCCGCGGCAGCGGGCTGCCGGCAACTGGCCACGGATGATGGCCCGCTTTGAGAAGTGACGTCAGGAGGACCTAACATGGCTGAACCCCTGTACCGGGCCAACGTCCTGGTCTGCGGCGGCACCGGCTGCACGGCCTCGGGCTCGCTTGCCGTGCTCGAGGCGATGGCCGAGGAGCTGAAACGCCGTGGGCTGACCGACGAGGTCCGGCTCGTGGAGACCGGCTGCCGTGGCTTCTGCGCCATGGGCCCGGTGATGATCATCTACCCCGAAGGCATTTTCTACTGCCAGGTCTCCGCAGCCGATGTGCCGATCATCGTGGAGGAGACGCTGGTCAAGGGCCGCGTGGTGCAGCGGCTGACGTACAAGGAGCCGCTCACCCACAAGGCGGTCCCCCTGTACAAAGACATTCCCTTCTATGGCAAGCAATACCGCATTGCCCTGCGCAACTGCGGCTTGATCAACCCCGAGAGCATCGACGAGTATATCGCTCGCGACGGTTACGCCGGCCTCTCGAGGGCCCTCACCGAGATGACACCCGAGCAGGTGATCGACACCGTGAAGCGAGCAGGCCTGCGCGGCCGCGGCGGCGCCGGGTTCCCGGTGGGCATGAAGTGGGAGCTCTGCCGCAGGACGCCAGGGGAGATCAAGTATCTGCTGTGCAATGCCGACGAAGGCGACCCCGGCGCTTTTATGGACCGCTCGATCCTGGAGGGCGACCCGCACAGCCTGGTCGAAGGCATGGTCATCGCCAGCTATGCGATCGGCTGCCATGAGGGCTATATCTACTGTCGTGCCGAGTATCCCCTGGCGATCCAGCGCCTCGAGATTGCTATGCAGCAGGCCGAGGAGTATGGGCTGCTGGGCGACGATATCCTGGGCAGCGGCCACAGCTTCTGGCTGCACATCAAAGAGGGCGCCGGCGCGTTTGTCTGCGGTGAAGAGACCGCGCTGATGGCCTCGGTGGAAGGCCGGCGCGGCGAGCCGCGGCCGCGGCCGCCCTACCCGGCGGTGGAAGGGCTGTGGAACAAGCCCTCGAGCGTCAACAACGTCAAATCCTACGTCAACGTGCCGCCCATCATCCTGCGTGGCGCCGAGTGGTTCGCCGAGCGCGGCAGCGAGCGCTCGAAGGGATGCGCCGTCTTTGCCCTCACCGGCAAGGTGAACAATACCGGCCTCGTCGAGGTGCCCATGGGCATCACTCTGGGTGAGATCATCTTTGACGTCGGCGGTGGCATCCCCAACGGGAAAAAGTTCAAGGCCGTGCAGACCGGTGGCCCCCTCGGCGGCTGCCTGCCGGCCTCGCAGTTGAACACCCCGGTCGATTACGAGTCGCTCACCGCGGCCGGCGCCACCATGGGCTCGGGCGGCATGATCGTGGCCGACGAAGATACCTGCATGGTCGAGCTGGCCAAGTTCTTCCTGACCTTCGCCCAGGCCGAGTCGTGCGGCAAGTGCGTGCCCTGCCGCATCGGCGGCAAGCGCATGCTCGAGATCCTGACCCGCATCTGCGACGGCAAGGGCACCCCCGAGGACCTCGACACCGTGCAGGTGTTGGCCGAGGGCATGAACAGCGGCTCGCTGTGCGCCCTGGGGCAGTTGACGCCCGGCCCGGTGAAGGCCACCCTGCGCTACTTCATGGATGAATACAAGGCCCACATCGAAGACAAGTACTGCCCGGCGGGCGTCTGCAAGGCGCTGGTGCGGGCACGCTGCATCAACGCCTGCCCGGCGGGCGTCGACGTGCCCAGCTATGTGTCGCTGATCGCCCAGGGCCGCTACGCCGAGGGCCTGGCTATCCACCGCGAGCGCAACCCCTTCGCGCTGGCCTGTGGGCGCGTCTGCCCGGCCTTTTGCGAGGAACGGTGTCGCCGCAGCGACATCGACCAGCCCGTCGCCATCCGCCAGCTCAAGCGCTTTATGGCCGACAAGGAAGCCGAGATCCCCTGGACGCCCAAGGTGCCGGCCGAGAAGCGGGCCGAGCAGGTGGCCGTGATCGGCGGTGGACCGGCCGGCCTGACGGCCGCGCTGCGCCTGGCCGAGCGCGGCTACCAGGTGACGGTCTTTGAGGCGGCGCCCAAGGCCGGCGGCTGGATGCAGTACGGCATCCCAGAGTACCGCCTGCCCAAGGCAACCCTGCAGAAAGAAATCGACGCCATCGCCCGCGCCGGCGTAGAAATCCGCACCAATGCGGCGCTGGGCAGGGATTTCACGCTCGACGACCTGACCGGCACGATGGGCTTCAAGGCCGTCGTGCTGGCGATCGGCGCGCAGCGCAGCCGCAAGCTGGGTATCCCGGGCGAGGAGCTCGATGGCGTGCTGCATGCCACCGATTTCCTGCGCAGTGTGGCCATGGGCCAGCAGGTGGACCTGGCCGGCAAGAAGGTGGTGGTGGTCGGCGGCGGCAATACGGCCATCGACGCGGCACGCACCGCCCTGCGCCAGGGCGCCAGCGCCGTGCACGTGGTCTACCGGCGCACGCAGGCCGAGATGCCGGCCCAGGGCCTCGAAGTGGCCGAGGCAGCCGAAGAGGGCGTGCAATTCCACTTCCTGGTCAACCCGAGCCGCATCCTCGGGCCGGGCCACATCACTGGCGTCGAGTTGATTGTCCAGGAGCTGGGCGAGTTCGATGCCGGCGGGCGGCGGCGGCCCAAGCCGGTCGAAGGCTCGGGGTTCGTCATTGAGGCCGACGTGGTCGTGCCGGCGGTGGGCCAGGGCACCGACCTCTCGTGCCTGAACGGCGATGCGCCCGAGACCAACCGCGACTCCACATTCAAGGTCGACAAGGTCCTGGCTACGAGCCGCCCTGGCGTCTTTGCCGCCGGCGACGCGGTGCTGGGGCCGGCCACGGTCATCGAGGCGGTGGCGCAAGGCAACCAGGCTGCGCTCGCGGTCCACGCCTACCTGCGCGGCAGCAAGCCGGCCAACGCGCGGCGCATGTCAGAGTACCACACCACCGAGCTGACCTACAAGCTCGATGACTATGCCGAGGCGCATCGCTCAGAGATGCCCACCCGCGACCCCGACGAGCGGGCGCATACCTACCAGGAGATCGAGCTCGGGTTCGACGAGAAGACCGCCCGCGAGGAGGCCTGTCGCTGCCTGCGCTGCGACCTGGAGTACGAGGAGTACATGGCCAAGCAGGAAGCGGAGGAGTAGCTGTCAGCTATCAGCTTTCAGCAATCAGTGCTGATGGCTGACCGCTGACCGCTGATCGCTCATACAAGGAGGTTGCAAAGATGGCGATGGTTCACATCACCATCAACGGTCGCGAACTCACAGTCGATGCGGGGCTGACGGTGCTCCAAGCGGCACAGCAGGGCGGGATCGACATCCCCACCCTCTGCCATCACCCGGCCCTGGCCGACATCGGCGCCTGCCGTATGTGCCTGGTGGAGGTGGCCAAGCAGCGCGCACTGCAGCCGGCCTGCACCTTCCCGGTGAGTGAAGGGATGGAAGTGCAGACCGAGTCGCCCAAAGTCGTCGCCGCCAGGCGCTTTGTGCTGGACCTCCTGCTCTCGGACCACCCGCTCGACTGCTTGACCTGCGAGCGTGCTGGGGCGTGCGAGCTGCAGCATCTAGCCTACAAGTATGGCGTGAAGGAGTCGAGCTACCAGGGGGCGCGGCACCACTACGCCGTCGATGATCCCAACCCCTTCATCTACCGCGACTATGACAAGTGCATCGTCTGCCGCCGCTGCGTGCGCGCCTGCGCCGAGATCAACGGCGTCGAGGCCATCGGCCTGGTCTGGCGTGGCTTCCACACCAAGATCGGTACCGCCGGTGACGGCAACCTGGAAGACTCGCCCTGCGAGTTCTGCGGCACCTGCGTCGAGGTCTGCCCCACCGGGGCGCTGCTCTCCAAGCTGGCGCTGGGCAAGGGCCGCCGCTGGGAGCGCCGCACCGTGACCGAGACCTGCCCCTACTGCGGCACCGGCTGCCGCCTGAACCTGGAGATTGTGGGCGATGAGATCGTCGAGGTGGCCTCGGCCTGGGATGGACCGGCGAACCGCGGCGCGCTCTGCGTCAAGGGGCGCTTTGGCTTTGACTTTGTCCATCACCCCGACCGGCTCACGACGCCCCTGATCCGCCGCGACGGCACACTGCAGCCGGCGACCTGGGACGAAGCGCTGGACCTGGTGGCCAGCCGTCTGAAGGGCATCCGCGACAGCCATGGCGGGCAGGCCATCGGCGTGCTGGCCTCGGCCAAGTGCACCAACGAAGAGAACTACCTGCTGCAAAAGCTGACGCGGGCGGTGCTGGGGAGCCATAATGTCGATCACTGTGCCCGGCTTTGACATAGCGCCACTGTGACCGGTCTGGTCACATCGTTCGGCTCCGGCGCCATGACCAACTCGATCCAGGACGTCACTGGGGAAGCACAGGGCTTCTTTGTCATCGGCTCCAACACCACCGAGCAGCATCCCGTCATCGGCATGGGCATCCGCCAAGCGGTGAAGCAGCGGGGCGCCAAGCTGATCGTGGCCGACCCGCGGCGCATCCCGCTGGCCGACCATGCCACGATCCACCTGCGGCATCGGCCCGGCTCCGATATCGCGCTGCTCAACGCGCTGATGCACGTGCTCATCGCCGAAGAGCTCTACGACAAGGCGTTCGTCGCCGAGCGCACCGAGGGCTTTGAAGATCTCAAGACCAAGGTGGCGCACTACACGCCCGAGGCGGCCGAAGAGATCACCGGCGTGCCGGCCGAGCAGGTGCGCGAGGCGGCGCGGCTGATGGCCACGCTCAAGCCGATGGCGCTCTTGTATGCCATGGGCATCACGCAGCACATCACCGGGCACCAGAACGTCATGTCGTGCGCCAACCTGCAGATGCTGCTGGGCAACATGGGCGTGCCGGGCGGCGGCGTCAACCCGCTGCGCGGCCAGAGCAACGTGCAGGGCGCCTGCGACATGGGCGGGCTGCCCAACTACTATCCCGGCTACCAGAGCGTGGCGGTCGACGCAGCGCACGACAAGTTCGAGGCCGCCTGGGGGGCGCCGCTGGGCCGCGAGCCCGGCCTGACGGTCGTCGAGATGTTCAACAAGGCCGAAGAGGGCCAGATCAAGGCCCTGTTCGTGCTGGGCGAGAACCCGATGCTCTCGGACCCCGACGTGAACCACGTGCGCCGCTGCCTCGAGCATCTGGATTTCCTGGTGGTGCAAGACATCTTCCTGACCGAGACGGCCGAGCTGGCCGACGTCGTTCTGCCGGGCGCGTCCTTTGCCGAGAAGAGCGGCACCTTGAGCAACACCGAGCGGCGGGTGCAGATGGTGGTGCCTGCGGTGCCGCTGCCCGGCCAGGCCCGCGCCGACTGGGACGTCATCTGCGACCTGGCGCGGCGCATCCAGGGCACGCCGCCTGATGCGCCGTACGCCGGCTTTTGCTATGCCTCGCCGGCGAAGGTCATGGAAGAAATCGCGGCGCTCACGCCGAGCTACGGCGGCATCCGCCACGAGCGCCTGGGCAGCCAGGGGCTGCAGTGGCCGTGCCCCACGACCGACCATCCGGGCACCAAGGTGCTGCACGTGGGCAAGTTCTCGCGTGGCCTGGGGCGCTTTATGCCGGTCGACTGGCTGCCGCCGGCCGAGCAGCCCGATGAGGAGTATCCATTCGTGCTGACGACGGGGCGGGTGCTCTACCACTATCACACCGGGTCGCTGACGCGGCGAGCCAAGGGCCTGGCGGCGATCTACCCGGAGGGTAAGGTCGAGATCCATCCCGAAGACGCGCGCACGCTGGGCATCGCCGATGGGGCCATGGTGCGCGTCAGCTCGCGGCGCGGCAGTGTCACCGCCAAGGCCGAGGTCACCGAGCGCACGCAGGCGGGGCTGGTCTTTATGACCTTCCACTTTGCCGAGGCGGCGGCCAACATGCTGACAATCGCCGCGCTGGACCCGGTATCCAAGATCCCCGAGTACAAGGTCTGCGCCGTCAAGGTAGAGCCGGCGTAGGGGCAGGAGGGTTGTACGGCGGGGATGCGGGCGCGGGCCTGCATCCCCGCCGTGCCAGGCGGACCATTGTTAACCGAGCAAGGACACAGAGCAAGGAGGAAGCCTACGATGGCAGACCAGGTAATCCGTATCGATCCCTTTACGCCGGCCGAAATGGCCGAGCGGGCCGAGAACGTCGGGGTGGCCAAGGCCAACCTTGATGGGTTGGTCATGTTCGCGCTGGCTATCCTGGCGGGCGCGTTCATCGGCCTGGGCGCCATCTTTATGACCACGGTCACGACCGGCGCTGCCGCTCTGCCCTTCGGCGTGGGCCGGCTGCTGGGCGGCCTCGTCTTCTGCCTCGGCCTCATCCTGGTGGTCGTGGCCGGGGCCGAGCTCTTTACCGGCAACAACCTGATCATCATGGCCTTTGCCAACGGCAAAGTGCCCCTGAGCAAGCTGCTGCGCAACTGGGGCATCGTCTACGCGGGCAACTTTGTAGGCTCGGTGGCCACGGCGGCCGTTATGTTCATCAGCAAGCAGTACGCGCTGATCGGCGGCGGCGCCCTGGGCCTGAACGCGCTCAACGTGGCGAACTACAAGTGCGGCCTCGAGTTCCTCCCGGCGCTGGGCCTGGGCATCATGTGCAACGCCCTGGTCTGCCTGGCGGTGTGGCTGTGCTTCAGCGCCCGCTCGACGACGGACAAGATCCTGTCGATCGTGTTCCCCATCACAGCCTTTGTTGCCGCCGGGTTCGAGCACTCGGTCGCCAACATGTACTTTATCCCGATCGGGCTCTTCATCCAGTGGTTCGACCCGGCGTTCACGGCCGATGCGGTGAGCAAGGGCGCCAAGGTGGCGAACCTGACCATGGTCAAGTTCCTCATCGGCAACCTGCTGCCGGTGACCATCGGCAACATCATCGGCGGCGCGGGCATGGTGGGCCTGGTCTACTGGTTCATCTACCTGCGGCCCAAGCGCCAGGCGGCGGCTGCCGCGGCGGCGGCCACCGCCAAGAAGTAAGTAGCCTGGCCGGAGGGGGTTGTGGCGGGCTGCCTGGGGCTGTTGGCCGCTCCCCGCGGGGAGCGGCCAACAG
>JAKPJZ010000254.1 GCA_029553955.1 Chloroflexota bacterium | reverse complement strand
CCCTGGCCGAGTTGATGGGCGAGATCGATGACCCGGCCCTGCGCAGAAAGGTGTTGGGCTTGTGTGTCCGCCTGGCCGAGGCAGACGATCTCGTCGCCGAGGGGGAATCCGGCGTGCTGCTGGCCGCCATGGCGCACTGGGGCTTGAACCATCGGCTCCTGCATGCGTACGACACCGGACGGTCGCGGCAAGCGGCGTGACGCCCGGGGTGCTTCAGCCCGCCAGATCCCCGAGCCACTGCATCGCCGCCTGCAGCTCCGCCGCCCGGATCTCATGCGCGCCGGGGTACTCGTGGTAGGTCAGGGCGACGGGCAGCGTGCTCGCAAGATCGCGGATGGCGCGGGCGTTGGCGATGGGAATCACCCCGTCCTGCAGGCCATGACTGACCCAGAGCTGCTTGCCGTTCAAGGCCTGCGCCGGCGCGGCCAGCGCATCCACCTCGGGCAGCAGGCGGCTGTGCATCACCATCGCGGCCCGCAGCAGCGCCGGCTGCGTGCGCAGCAGGCTCAGCGCCATGATGCCACCTTGGCTGAAACCGCCGAGCACCACGTGCTGCGGCGGAACGTCGAGCTTCCGTGCCACCGCCTGCACCGTGCGCACGATGGCCTCGCGGCTGGCAGCCTCCTGGGCCGCGTCGATGCGGCGCGAGCCATCCAGCGCCACGCTGAACTCGAACCAGGCGTAGCTACCTGGCCCCAGGACGAAGGGCGCGCGCAGGCTCACCACATGGAACGGCGCCGGCACGAAGTCGGCCAGGCCGAACAGGTCGTCCTCGTTGCTGCCGACGCCGTGCATCAGCACCAGCAGCCGGGGCAGCGTCACCCCGGGCGCGGTTGGACGATGCAATAGTGATAGCAGCTTGTGACCATCCGACGCTGGGATCGTGCCATTTTGATTCATATTTCGGCTCATGGAAGGCTTTCCGGGCCTGACAGGGCAAAGGCGTCCATGGCGAGCATGCTGTACATCACCTCGCGGCTGATGTAGTCGGTCTGCAGTGGCACCTCACCACCCCATCCGGCCGCGCCCAGCGCAAAGAAAACCGGCAGGAAGTGGTCTTCGCTCGGGTGCGCGCGCTGCGCATGCGGCGCCAGCTCGCGGTAGTTCAGCAAGGCGGTTCGGTCACCGCGTGCCACGGCCGATTCCACCCAGCGGCTGAACTCCAGCACATACGGCGAGGGCTCGCGGCCGCCGCCGAAGAACTCGCCCAGGTTGTGCGTCATGCTGCCCGTGCCCATCACCAGCACGCCCTCGCTG
>JAKPJZ010000228.1 GCA_029553955.1 Chloroflexota bacterium | reverse complement strand
CTTCGACAGCGAGATCTGGGGCGACGCCGAGCAGATGATGGCGGCCTTCCGCCGCCCGGTCTATTCCACGCTGGTGCTGCGCCTGAACCAGCGCGAGGCGCTGGCCGGGCTCAAGGCCGCCATCGAGGCCGACCCGCGCCTGCAGCTCGACGTCAAGCCCGAGACCCAGTTCTACGCCGAACAGAGCGAGGCGCTGGCCACCTTCATCCGCATCCTGGGCTTGAGCCTGTCAGTGATCTTTTCGATCGGGGCCATCGTCGGAGCCATGATCACCATGTTTGCCGCGGTGGCGCAGCGCGTGGGCGAGATCGGCACCCTGCGCGCGCTGGGTTTTCGGCGCGGGGCGGTGCTGGTGGCCTTTCTGGCGGAGTCGTTGCTGCTGTCGCTGGTGGGGGGCGTGGTGGGCCTGGCGGCGGCCTCCGGCATGCAGGCCGTGGACATCTCGACCACCAACTTCCAGACCTTCAGCGAGATTGCCTTCCAGTTCCGCCTGACCCCGGCGATCGCAGCACAGACGCTGCTGTTTGCACTGGCCATGGGCTTCGTCGGCGGCTTCATCCCGGCCTGGCGGGCGGCGCGGCTGAAGATCGTCGACGGCCTGCGGGCGGCTTGAGGCGGGGCAAACGTTCTGCGGCGCGGGCCGATCGGTGCCTGGGGTGCAACGGCGCTTGTCCGCGTTGCCGGCTGGGTCGTTACCGAGGCGACAAGGGCGAGACGGTTGGCGGGCCCACAATGCGCCGCTTGACCCGCTGCCCGCACGTCCTGAACGCTGGCGCATCCACCGACAAAGGAATTTTCTGATGACCAAACCGTATGACCTCGTCGTCCATGGCGCAACCGGCTTCACCGGCCGGCTGGTGGTGGAGTACCTGCTGCAGCGCTACCCCGCGGGCTCCGGCCTGCGCTGGGCCATGGGCGGGCGCAGCGCCGCCAAGCTGGCTGCCGTGCGCGACGAAGTGGGCGCCCCAGCAGACACGCCGCTGGTCGTCACCGACAGCGCCGACGCGGCCAGCCTGCAGGCGCTGACGGCGCAGACCCGCCTGGTGCTGACCACCGTGGGCCCCTACCAGCTCTATGGCAACGAGCTGGTGGCCGCCTGCGCCGCCAGCGGCGTCGACTACGTCGACCTCTGCGGCGAGCCGGCCTGGATGCGCCAGATGATCGATGCGCACGAGGCGCAGGCCAAGGCCAGCGGCGCGCGCATCGTGTTCTCGTGTGGCTTCGATTCGATTCCGTTCGACCTGGGTGTGGCGATGTTGCAGAGCGAGATGCAGCAGCGTTTCGGCCGTGCGGCCAATCGCGTGCGAGGCCGGGTGCGCAGGATGAAAGGCACCTTC
>JAKPJZ010000226.1 GCA_029553955.1 Chloroflexota bacterium | reverse complement strand
ATCGGCGCCTTCACCGCACTCGGCGCCACCAGCTCGGGGTGGTAGGCATAGCGGCCGAAGTGCAGGATCTGCATACAGATCTTGCCTCCGGCCTCGTGCACGGCCTGCGTGACCACCTTGTGTTTTTCCGCCTCGGCCGGGGTCGTCATCGCCGCGCCGCCGGGCATGGGGCGCGCTCGCTCGTTCGGGGCGATACCGCCCGTCACGATCAGGCCCACGCCGCCACGGGCGCGCTCCGCGTAGAACGCGGCCATGCGCGCGAAACCATCCTTGGCCTCTTCGAGCCCCACGTGCATGGAACCCATGAGCACACGATTCTTCAGGGTGGTGAAACCCAGGTCCAGGGGCGCGAGCAGGTGGGGGTAGGGTGAGGCGACAGCGGACATGGCAACTCCTTGGAATGGCGGAAATTCGGACAACGGCGCAACTATGCAACCAGTTGCACAAAAGTGTAGTGGGCTTCGGGTTTTTATGCAACTGGTTGCATAGTTGAACCGCCCTGCGTAGACTTCCACCCATGTCGCTCGCCCACGCCGTGCTCACCTCGCTGCTTGAAAAAGCCTCGTCCGGCTACGACCTGGCGCGCCGGTTTGACAAGTCCATCGGCTACTTCTGGCACGCCACCCACCAGCAGATCTACCGCGAACTCGCGCGCATGGAGGCGGCTGGCTGGATCGAGTCCAGCGTTCCTGCCGATGCCGGCAATACCCGCAAGAAGGAATACCGCGTGCTCCCCGCAGGCCGTCTGGAACTGAAGCGCTGGACCCAGACAACCGCGCAGCCCATGGATTTGCGCGACGAGTTCACTGTGAAGCTGCGCGCCGACGCCGTGCTCGGCGAGGTGGACCTCAGCCCCGAACTGCGCCGCCACATCGCCCTGCACGAGGAGCGGCTCGCGCAGTACCGTGCCATCGAAGAGCGCGACTTTGCCGCCCGCAAGCCGCTGAGCCGCGCCCAGCAGATTCAGTCCATGATCCTGAAAAAAGGCATCCTCTACGAGACCGGCGAGGTGGCCTGGGGCCAGGAGCTGCTGGCGGTGCTGCAGGCGCCCGCCGATCAGGACGGCCCGAGCACCAGTCCGTAGTGGCGCCGCTCAATGGGCCGCACC
>JAKPJZ010000187.1 GCA_029553955.1 Chloroflexota bacterium | reverse complement strand
GCCTGGTACTCGTACAGCTCGATCCCCGTCTCGGCGATCTTGCCGCGCCAGTACCAGTAGCGCTCCTCGTAGGACTCGGCGCTTGGCACGTGGTCCAGCACCGGGGTGCCGTCGAGGGCCTGGCGCGCCTCGGCCACGGCCGCCGGGATCGCCTCCGCCGTTTCTGGGCGGGGGATCAGCTGCCAGGCCAGGCGGCGCCGCGCCCGGGCCAGGGCGGGCTCCAGGGCCGCTTCCGCCTGCGGATGCAGGCCGGCCATCGTCAGCCGCTCCAGCCGGCCACTGCGCTCGCTCACGCCGACCGGCAGCCAGCGCTCGCCGCCCATGACTGCCTCGGGCACGGTGACGGTGTGCCGGGTGGCATCGACCGTCTCCAGGAGCTTGAGGGCGTCAAGGACGCTCCGCGGCTCCACGACGAGCACCTTACCCGAGCGGCGCAGGGCGAGGCCCGCGCCCTCGCAGCGCAGGGGCAGGGCCGCGAGGTCCACCCTGCGGCTGGGGAGCCGTTTGCGCTCCTTCCGGACCTGCTGCAGCGCCCCCGGCCGTTGCCAGCCGACGCGGACGCCGTACTGCTCGGCCAGGCGCTTCTGGGTCTCGAGCAGCCTGGCCCGCAGGGCGCGGCGTACGTCTTCCGGCAGGTCGGGGACGTCCCCCAGGCAGCGGATGCGCTTGCGCACCGCCTTGATGGCGGTGCGCGCCACGGCAGCCGGCTTGGCGAGCTTGGACCCCCGGCCCGGCTTCTGGGCCAGCACGGCCTGGATGGCGCCGCAGCCCTCGCTGCGGCAGGTCATGCACCAGTACTCGTCCACACCGATGGCGCAGACGGCGTGCAGGACTTCCGGGCCGGCCGGCGCACGCTCCAGGACCCTGGCCTCGTTGACCAACACCCCATGCTTCCAGCGCAGGGGCGAGATCACGCGCCAGCGGCCGGCTTCGTCCACCTGCGGCGGCACGGTCCTGGGCTCCTCCTTCACCTCCAGCGCCTCGCTGTAGGGCAGCACCACGCGCTCGTACCAGGGCGTCGCCCGCCAGGCCACGAGGGTGGTCTGGTTCAGCTCGTCGAAGGTGCGGGGTGCGGCGGTGAAGAGCGGGTAGTGCACCGGCGGCTCGCCGGCGTGTTCCGGCCGCTTCTGCAGCAGCCAGGCGATGCACGGCCA
>JAKPJZ010000170.1 GCA_029553955.1 Chloroflexota bacterium | reverse complement strand
GTCGCGGTCGGTGGCCATGCGCTTTCCGCCCAGCCTCTGGGCTTCGTTTTCGCTGTCGAAGGCGGGCACTGCCGCAGGGCTGGGGAACCTAGCAATCCTGGTGGCTGTGTCGGCCGGCGCGCTCATGCTAGCAGTGGCGCTGGGTTCGCGGCTGTTCTACTCGGCCCTCGCGGCCGGCGGCGAGGTGGCGGTACCGCGGGCGGGGGCAAGGGGTGTGGGCGCAGGTGTGGGCAGATATGCGCGCCGGGGCGGGCAACAGCCGACGGAGGCTGCTGGGCCGGCGCGGGCCGATCGCGCCGGGGCAGGCGCTCAGGATCTGGCTCTGCCCGCTGCGTGGTGGGTGCAGCGGTCGCCGGAGGTTGCCATAGCTCTCAAGGACATGTGGCTGTTTGTGCGCACGCCGACGTTCTTGTTGAACGGCCTCGCCAATGTGCTGGTATTCCCGGGCCTTATGGCTGTGTGGTTCATTGCAGGAGGGGGCGCGGGCAATCCATTCTCCGAGATCCCCGGGTTTGCCGCCTTCATGGCGGGGCCTGAGCTTGCGGCCGCCCGCGCATTGGTTTTCGCCGCCGCAATAGTCTCTGTGTCCGGGCTCAACGCAGTGGCTTCATCTGGGTTTTCCCGCGACGGGCTGCAATACTGGGTGTACAAAGTGATCCCTGTATCGTACCAGCGTCAGGTGATCGGGAAAATCATGTTTACGCTGGCTTTTCAGCTCGTGTCTGTGCTGCCGCTCGTAGTGGTGATGCAGCTGATTCTCCGGCTTGATCTGGCGGCGCTCGCAATGGGCGTGCTGATCGGCGCGGCGGGGTCGACGTGGGCGTCGCTCATATCGCTGTATATCGACATGATGCGCCCCTACCTCACCTGGGACAACCCTCAGAGGGCGATGAAGAGTAACTTGAACGCGCTCATCGCCATGGCCGTGGTGACGATAGTGGCGGCGGGCGCAGGCTACGCCATTGTGAAGGCATTGTCGGCAGTCCCCCATGCCGACGCTGTCGGCGCCACGCAGGATGAAAATGAGGTCACGTGGAATGCTGCTTTACACACCGGCTAGGAGAGGTCGAGTA
>JAKPJZ010000166.1 GCA_029553955.1 Chloroflexota bacterium | reverse complement strand
GCCTGGTGCCCTACGACGAGTACGTGCGCGAGGAGCAGGTGGACTATCGCCTGCCCCTGGTGCGCGGCGGCCCCTTCGCCGAAGCTATCGAACGGCTGGCCCAGGCCATCGTGCCGCTGCCCGACCGCCCCAGGGCCAACCACCGGACCATCTGGCGCCTGCCGCGCATCGAGTGGGGATGAGGGGGAACACATGAGCAACCAGGCCCTGCTGAACCGGGTGCGGCCGGAGCGACTGCAGGCGCCCAGCCTGACCGAAGAGGCGCAGGCCGCGCTGATCGAGGGTGTGCGCGCGGCCGTCACCGCCGAGTTCCGCCCCGAGGAGATCCTGGATCCGAGCGACGCCGTGCGCAGCCGCATCCGCGAGCGTATCCTGGCCCACGTGGCCGGCCTCTCCGAGCGCCAGGCCTTGCGCCTGAGCACGGCGCAGGAGGACGGCCTGGCTCGTCAGGTGGAGCACCTCCTCCTCGGCTTTGGCTTCCTGGAGGCCTACCTGCCGCCCGCGCGGGACGACCTGACCGAGATCGCCCTGAGCCCGTCGGGCGCGCTCTACCTCAAGCGCAAGGGCGCCGCGCGCTTCGAGCGCGTGGCAGGCTTCGAGCCCCCGCCACCGGCCGAGGTGCAGCGCGTCATGCACGCCATCCTGGGCCCCCTCGGTCGCCGCGTCAGCGAGGCGGAGCCCATCGTCTCGGCCCGCCTGCCGCGCACCGAGCGCATGCCGGCCGGAGCGCGCGTGCACATCGTCCTGCCGCCCATCGTCTCCGGCGCCGGCTACCCCGCCCTCAACGTCCGCCTGTTCGAGGAGGCGCCGATCACCCCCGAGCGGCTGCTGGCCTGGGGCGCCCTGGACCCGGCGATGGTCGAGTTCCTGGCCCAGACCGTGCGCGCCCGCCGGAGCCTGCTCATCGCTGGCGGCACGGGGACGGGCAAGACGACGCTGCTCAACATGGTCTCTGACTTTGTCCCGCGCGACGACCGCGTGGTCAGCATCGAGGATACCTGCGAGCTGCGCCTGAACGTTCCCCACTGGGTGCCCCTGGAGACGCGTCCGCCTTCGATAGAGGGCCGCTACGCCGTCACTGCCCTGGACCTGGTCAACGCCGCCCTGCGCATGACGCCGGACTGGATCATCGTCGGCGAGGTGCGGGCCGGCGACGTCGCCGCGGCCCTGCTGCAGACTCAGATCTCGGGCCACGCCGGCCTCTCCACCATCCACGCCCGCTCCCCATGGGAGACGGTGCAGACCCTGATCCTGCGCTGCCTGCAGAGCGGCCAGTTCCCCAAAGTGGAGGCGATCAAGGTCCTCATCGCTCTGGCGGTGGATGTCGTGGTGCAGCTCGAGTGGGATGCTGCCGGCCTGCGCCGGGTGACCCACATCGCCGAGGTCGGCCGGCAGCTGCGTGGGGGCGAAGTGCAGCTCACCGATCTCTACCGCTTCGAGCCCACCTCGACGGCCTGGCAACAGGTCGGCGAGTTCAGCAGGGGGTAGCC
>JAKPJZ010000164.1 GCA_029553955.1 Chloroflexota bacterium | reverse complement strand
ACCTGGTGGTGCCCGCAGCTCCCGCCCTCGCCCCGCCAGGCGATGGACGGGGTGATGCAGGGCATCGCGGGCTGGCCGCGCGACTCGATGGCGGTGATCGGCTCCTCGCTGGGCGGCTTCTACGCCACCTGGGTGGCGCAGCAGACCGGCTGCCCGGCGGTGCTGCTGAACCCGGCGGTGGATCCGGCGCGCGACCTGGCCGCCTACATCGGTGAGCAGACGCAGTTTCACGCCCCGGAGGAGCATTTCTTCTTCGAACCCGCCTTCGTGGGCGAACTGCGCGCGCTGGACGCCGGCCCGCTGCGGCAGCCGGAGCGGCTTTTCGCCATCGTCGCCAAGGGCGACGAGGTGCTGGACTGGCGCGAGATGACCGCCCGCTACCCCGGTGCCCGGATCAAGCTGCTGAGCGGCGGCGATCACGCCCTGAGCGACTTCGGCGACCATCTCGACGAGCTTTTTGCCTTTCTGGGCCTGCGCTGAGGGGCCTGCCGGATTGCTGGGACAATCCCGGCCATGCATGTATTGTTTGAAGAAGCCGGCAAATTCATGGCCGGGCGGGTGTTGTCGGAGGCGGAGGCCTCCTCGCAGGTGGAGCTGGACAGCGGCAAACGGGTCAAGGTCAAGGCCGCCAATATCCTGATCAAGTTCGAGAAGCCGGCCCCGGCCGAGCTGCTGGCCCAGGCCGCTGCCGTGGCACAGACCATTGAGCTGGAGCTGGCCTGGGAGTTCGCGCCCGAGGGTGAATTCAGCTTTGCCGACCTGGCGCGCGACTATTTCAGCGCCGACGCCACGCTGGCGCAGCAGGCCGGCGCCCTGTTTCGCCTGTTCGAGGCGCCGCACTACTTCCGCCGCGCCGGCAAGGGCCGTTTCAAGAAGGCCCCGGCCGAGATCCTGCAACAGGCGCTGGCCGCGATCGAGAAGAAAAAAGTCATCCAGCAGCTGATCACCGACTGGTCCGCCGAGCTGGCCGCCGGCCGCTGCCCGGAGCCGATCCGCGAGCAGCTGTTCAAGATCCTGTTTCGCCCGGACAAGAACGCCCCCGAGTACAAGGCCGTGGTCGAGGCCTCGCGCGCCACCCGGCTGCCGCCGCTGGCGCTGTTGCAGCAGGCCGGCGCCATCGCATCGCCCTACCAGTTCCACTGGCAGCGCTTTCTGCTCGACCATTTTCCCAAGGGCACCGGTTTTCCGGCTCTGCAGGCGCCGCCCATCACCGACGACCTGCCGCTGGCCGCCGTGCAGGCGTATTCGATCGACGACTCGCAGACGACCGAGATCGACGACGCGCTCTCGGTGCAGGGCCTGGGCAGCGGCATGGTGGTCGTCGGCATCCACATCGCCGCGCCGGGCCTGGCCATCACGCCCGGCAGCGCCATCGACCTGCTGGGGCGCCAGCGCCTGTCCACGGTCTACATGCCGGGCTACAAGATCACCATGCTGCCCGACGACGTGGTGCAGACCTACACCCTGTCGGAGGGGCGCGACGTGCCGGCGGTGTCGCTGTACGTGGCACTCGACGAGGAAACCCTCACGATCCAGGCCACCGACACCCGGCTGGAGCGCGTGCCCATTGCCGCCAACCTGCGCCACGACCAATTGGACGGCCTGATCACCGCCGAATGGCTCGAAAACTCCGTTTTTGAGGATGAAAAAGGCCTGATTCCCGCTTCCATAGACCACGGGGTGCTATCCTTTTTATACCGTCTTGCGAAAGACTTGAAGGCCAGACGGGAGCTGGTGCGTGGCAAGCCCGAGACCTTCAACCGCCCGGACTACAACTTCCGCCTCGTCGGCACTGACGGCAACGCGCCCACCGGCGAAGAGCCGGTGCAGATCACCACCCGCCAGCGCGGTGCGCCGCTGGACCTGATCGTGGCCGAGGCCATGATCCTGGCCAACAGCACCTGGGGCAGCTGGATGGCGGAACTCGGCGTGCCCGGCATCTACCG
>JAKPJZ010000123.1 GCA_029553955.1 Chloroflexota bacterium | reverse complement strand
CACGGAACTTGGCGACTTCGGGGTCGTTCTCGTTCTTGCCGCTGGCCAGCTTGCTTTGCAGCAGGCCCTCGGCCCACAGCCATTCGCGCAAGCCTTGCACCAGTTGGGCGTCTTCGGCCCAGCGTTCGCTGAGGATGTCGCGCACGCCGTCGAACACCGCGGGCACGGTCGAGAAATCGCCCCCCTCCACGCTGCCGGCCGGGCGCACGAAGGCTTCGGCCTCGGCGGACGGGTTCAGCGACGGGTTGGCAAACAGGCGCTCGGCCAGGGGCTCGATGCCGGCTTCGCGGGCGATCTGGCCTTTGGTGCGGCGCTTGGTCTTGTAGGGCAGGTAGAGGTCTTCCAGTTCTTGCTTGGTGGGCGCGGCCTCGATAGCGGCGCGCAGCTCGGGCGTGAGCTTGCCCTGCTCGTCGATGGCTTTCAGGATGGCGGCGCGGCGGTCCTGCAACTCGCGTAGGTAGCCCAGGCGGTATTCCAGCTCCCGGAGCTGGATGTCGTCGAGCCCGCCGGTGGCTTCTTTGCGGTAGCGGGCGATGAAGGGCACGGTGGCGCCGCCGTCCAGCAGGTCGACGGCCGCCTGGACCTGCTGCGGGTTGACGCGGATTTCGGCCGCGATCTGCGAAATGATCGTCTGCATGAAGGAGAGAGAGAAAGAAGAAGGCGCCGGGTTCGGGCGAAGCGCGGGAGTGTGCCACAGGGGCGGACGCCCTCCCCGGCCTAGTTCAGGATGTCAGCAACGCACCAGGCGGTGCGAAGGCCGGGCGCCGCCGTTCAGCCGCCGATGCGCACCACCACCCGGCCGCGCACCTGCCCGGCCATCAGGGCGTGGGCCTTGTCGATCGCGCCGCCCAGGGGGATCTCCTCGATCAGGGTTTCCAGCTTCGCCGGATCCAGATCGCGGGCCAGGCGGTCCCAGGCACGCTGGCGCCTGGCGAGTGGAGCCATCACCGAATCGACGCCGGCCAGCGTCACGCCGCGCAGGATGAAGGGCATCACCGTGGTGGCCAGATCGGCCCCCTGGGCCAGCCCGCAGGCGGCCACCACGCCGCCGTAGCGGGTCTGCGCCAGAGCATTGGCGAGGGTGTGGGAGCCCACCGCATCCACCACGCCAGCCCAGCGTTCCTTCTGGAAAGGCTTGCCGGGGGCGGCCAGCTCGGCCCGGTCGATGACGGCGGTGGCGCCAAGCGCCTTCAGCCAGTCGGCCTCGGCCGCCTTGCCGGTGGCCGCGACCACGGTGTAGCCCAGGCGGCCCAGCAGCGCCACGGCAACGCTGCCGACCCCGCCGGTGGCGCCGGTCACCAGAATCTCGCCAGCGCCGGGCTTCACGCCGTGGTCTTCGAGCGCCAGCACACAGAGCATGGCGGTGTAGCCGGCCGTGCCGATGGCCATCGCCTGGCGGGCCGAGAACGCCGCAGGCAGCTTGACCAGCCAGTCGCCGTTGAGGCGCTCCTTTTCCGCCAGGCAGCCCCAGTGCGTCTCGCCCACGCCCCAGCCGTTGTGGATGAAAGCATCGCCGGCTTTCCAGGCCGGGTGGCTGGATTCGAGCACCACGCCGGCGCCGTCGATGCCGGCGACCATCGGCCATTGCCGCACCACCGGCCCCTTGTTGGTGATGGCCAGGCCGTCCTTGTAGTTGAGCGTGGACCAGTCGACGCGCACCAGCACGTCGCCCGGTGGCAGGGCCGCCTCGTCGAGTGACTGGATGCTGGCGTTGAAGGTTTCGCCTTTTTCGAGCAGGAGGGCCTTGAACATGTCTTTTCTTCCTTGTTGAATGGGTCGGGGACAATGGAGGGTCAGCCGGGATTCTCGGGGCAAGAACCAAACCGGTGTACCATAGGGCACTAGGTGAAAACGCTAGCCA
>JAKPJZ010000071.1 GCA_029553955.1 Chloroflexota bacterium | reverse complement strand
CCGGGTAGCTGCCGGCTGACACGCTCCGCAGCCTCCCGGCCCTGGCCCGGAAGGGGTCTTTTTGGCGGGTTGGTCAGAGCCGTGGCCGCCCGCGGGCGGCCACGGCTCTGACCAACCCGCCAAAAAGACCCCCCAAAAGGCCCCGTTCCGGTCATACGCGAAGCGCTGTACCCGGATCGCGCGCCTTCCCAGGCAAGTGCGGTAGTAGTACTAAGCAGGCCAAGATTCGAGCTGACGCTTGCCCGAGCCGGTCGAGGCCTGCATAATGCGGATAGGGGTACTCCGCTCCGTGTCAAAGGAGGAAGTGCGTGATCCAGGCGATAGAAGGAGCAATGTAGCCGCGGCATCGTGCCGCGCCCTTGCATGCGTCGTAGAGGCGGAGGAAGTATGGACGAGAAACCACCGATCCGGGCCGTGATCCGACGCTGGTACGTGCCGAACGCCGTCTACTTCATCGCCGCCGTGACGCAGGACCGCCGGCCTCTCTCTGCGCAGGAGGCCAATGTGACTCTCTTGCGCGCCACGATGCGCCGGGTGAAGGTGCTGCATCCTTTCGCCATGCGCGCCTATGCCTTCATGCCCGAACACCTGCATCTGCTCCTATTCGTGCCTGAAAACTCGAACATCAGCGCGGTGATGCAATCGATCGAGTGGAACTATACGCGCAACTACAAGCGCACCCATGGCATCAGGGCGTCCCTACACCTGTGGCAGCGCGGTTTCTGGGATCACGTCATCCGTGACGAGGATGACCTGCAATGGCACATGGATTACATCCACTACAATCCTGTCAAGCATGGTCTGACGCGCCGGCCTTTGGATTATCCGCACACCAGCCTGGGAGAGTACGTGCGCCGCGGTTGGTATGAACCCGATTGGGGCGTCGAGGCTCCCCCAGCGACGTTGCGGAACCGGTCCGACGACAATTGCGAGTAGCCGCGGCATGTTGCCGCGCAAGAGAGAGCGCGCCACGATGGCGCGGCTACGGTGCCGTGTGGCGAGTAGCCGCGGCATGTTGCCGCGCAAGAGAGGGCGCGCCACGATGGCGCGGCTACGGTGCCGTGTGGCGAGCAGCCGCGGCATGTTGCCGCGCAAGAGAGAGCGCGCCACGATGGCGCGGCTACGGGGCTGTAGCCAGCGGCGCCCACACCGGCGCCAATTCCTCAAACATGTGGTCGGCCTTGACCTCGCGGTCGGGCACCTGGCTGGGCAGCTCGAGGTGGTAGGCCTCGGCGGGGAGGATGGCGCAGCCGCCGTAGCGCCGCGCCAGCAGGAGCTGCACCAGCACCTCCTCGCCTGAATGGTTGGGCGGCAGCCGCTCCCACCAACCAAAGCCCCCCACACTCTCGAGCTTTTCCCGGTCATAGACCACGTTGGCCCCCACCCAGGCCACTTTGTAGCGCACGGTGAGCCCATCCGCAGCGTAGCGGCGCGTCAAGAGCAGCGGGTGGTCGCGGATGTGCAGGCGGTAGCGCGGCCAGGGGATGGTCGCCCAGGTGTGCGGCTCGGGGCGCACCGGGCCCCGCCAGGGCTCAAAGGGCACGTCGTCGGGCAACGTGTCGTCGAGGTGGCGCAGGCCGCTCACCCCCGCGCCCACAAAGCCGCAGCCCTCCTCCTGCAGCACGCGCACCATGCGCTCGAGCATCGTCGGGCCCAGCAGCACATCGTCGTCGAGGTAATGCACCAGGGGCGCCTGCGCCTGCTGCAGCAAAAAGTGGCGCTGCTGCGCCATGCCCCGCCGCGGCAGGTTCCTCAGCCGCCGCACCCGCCGGCCGGCGAGCGCCAAGGCACGGTAGAGGGTCGCCAGCTCGCCGTCTTCCAAGTAGGGTGCGCCCTCGGTCTGGTCGGCGATGGTGACGTCGAAATCCTGAAAGGTCTGCGCCACCAGGCCCGCCATGGTCACGGCGAGCGCCGTCTTGCGGCCGCAGGTGGGGATGAGGACGTCTACGAGGGCCATGGGGCCTCATCGGAGCTGTGGGTGGGAGACGCCCTGCCGTTCCTCTGCTCAGGGGCGACCAGGCAGACCTGTTCCCTCTCCCCCGCGGGAGAGAGGGCCTGCGCCCCGAGGGCTTGGCCCGCAGGGGTTAGGGTGAGGGGGGATTCCAAGGCGTGGCGAACGCCTGGCTGTGCTTGGCGCGGTTTGCCGAGACAGCCGATCGATCGCTCTGGCGACGTTTCACCCTCACCCCCGCCCTCTCCCTCGGAGGGAGAGGGAAGATCCGTCGCTCTGCCCATTCCCTCTCCCTCGGAGGGAGAGGGAAGATCCGTCGCTCTGCCCATTCCCTCTCCCCCGCAGTGGGAGAGGGTTAGGGTGAGGGAGCCCCCGCTCACTGCATCTCCTGCGATGGCACCGGAACGCCGCCGATGGCGATCGGTAGCACCGCCGGCCTGAGCGTCTCGTAGACTGCCGCCGTGCGCTCGGCCACGCGCGCCCAGGTGAACTCGCGCTCCACCCGGCGGCGGCCGGCGCGGCCCAGCCTGTGGCGCAAAGGCGCGTCGCTGAGCAGCAGCGCCAGCTTGTCGGCGAGCGCCGCATCGTCCCTCGGCGGCACGAGCAGGCCGGTGACCCCCTCGTCGACGGTGTAGGTGATGCCGCCGACGGCCGAGCCGATGAACGCCCGGCCGCAGGCTTGGGCCTCGAGCGGCGTCAGGCCAAAGGGCTCGTACCAGGGCACACTGACCATGACGTCGGCGGCGCCATAGTACTCGGCGAGCTCGTCGGGCTGGCGCTTGCCCACAAACCATACCCGCTCCGCGACCCCCAGCTCGGCGGCCAGGCCGCGCAAGCGGGCCATCTCGGGCGTGGGGTCCTCCTCGGGGTCGCGCGTCTCGCCGCCGACCACCATCAGGCGGAGCGGCGCCGCGGGCCGCGCGACCGCCACGCGCGCAAAGGCGGCCATGAGCGTATCGACCCCCTTGCGCGGCACGAGCCGCCCCACATAGCCGGCGATACGCTCGTCGGCCCGCAGCCCCAGCCGCGCCCGCGCCGCGCGCCGTGGCACCGGCCGGTAACGCCGGATGTTGACCCCCGAGGGCACGACGCAGACGTTGGCGAGGCTGGCGGTATAGTAGCGCCGCAGGTCATCGACCTCCGCCGGGCACTGGGCGATGAGGCGGTCCACTTCACGGATGATGCGCAGCTCCATCTCGTGGCGGCCGGCGGGGCTGGTGTCGGCCGCGCCCTGCTCCAGCCGCTTGATGGCGCCCAGGGCGTGAAAGATGTGCACGAATGGCAGCCCCAACCGTGCCTTGAGCTCGCACGCCACCCAGCCGCTCATCCAAAAGTTGCTGTGGATGACGTCGTAGCGCCGGCGCTGCGCGGCGATACAGGCGCGGCAGCCCTCCATGAAGGCGGGCATGTGCGCCCAAAGGGCATCCTTCTTGATGAACTCGGCCGGGCCGGCGGCGATGTGCACCACGCGCACCCCCGGCGCCAGGCGCACGATTTGCGGCGGCGCGGGGCTATCGCGCCGGGTAAAGACGTCCACGCGATAGCCCAGCCGCGCCAGGCCTGTGCTGACCTCGTAGACATAGACGTTCTGCCCGCCCGCATCCTCGCTGCCCAAGAACGCCAGCGGGTTGGCATGCTCGCTGATCATCGCCACACGGCCGCGCTCGCTCATCCGGCCACCTCCGGCGCCTGCAGGGGCGACACCTGACAGGAAGGCGATTGGCACGAACCCAACCACACGTCTGCCCATGCCGGCGGGTGGCCCCCCCTACCGTTCCCCCGTCGCGGGGGAACTGGGTTGGCTTCCGCCCTCCTGCACGGCTCGTTTGCCGTTTCTTTGCCAGGCAGGCCGCGGTCCTGCGGCCCAATTCCCCCGCGACGGGGGAACGGTAGGGGGGCCCCCGCCCTGCAGACGGAGGAGTCGCCCGTCGATCGCGGCGCCTGCGGTATTGAGTATTGGCCAGAAGGCGGGTACTGATCGCCCGCCAGGGAAATCAGTGTGTCAGGCGCTGCCCCTGGTGCGACTGTGAAGACGGCGTGCGGCGTGCCGGCGACCGACCGCAGCACCGCATCCCAATCGCGCACAAAGCGACGCATATTGTAGCGCTCCTCGGCCACCTGCCGGCCGCGGCGGCCCACCTCGGCGGCCAGGCCCGGGTCGCGCAGCAGGGCGCGCATCCGCTCCACCAGCTCCTCCACGCTGCACGAGATAAAGCCGGTCACCCCATCCTGGATGACCCGTGGGTGCTCGGTGACGGCGAAGCAGAGCACCGGCATGCCCAGCATCATCGCCTCGAGCATGGCCAGCGCCAGGCTGGTATAGCGGATGGGGTGCCAGAAGAAACGATAGTGCGCCTCGATAGCGTGCAGCTCGCGATGCGGGATGTCGCCCAGGCCGCCGAGCTCTTCGGTCTGCATGCCGATGAGGTCGAACGGCACGCGCCCGCGCAGGTGCAGCACAAGGTCGTGGCCGGTGATGCGCGGCCGGTTCTGCATGCCGTTGACCACCACCACGCCCCGCTCCAGCTCGCCCGTGTAGCGCGCGCCCTCAGGCACGCGCACGCCGTGCTCGATGATGGCCGTGGGCGTGCGGCCCGCATCCCACATCAGCCGGTTGTAGTGCGTGACGTGCACCAGCAGCGCCCCCGGGTCGTCGACCGGGTGCTGTGTGGCCACCGCGTGGGGCCGGGGGACGTTGTGCTCCAGGTAGATGCGCGGCAACTCGCGCTGCGCCGGGCTCAGGATTTCGTACTGGTCCTCGGTGTAGTTGGCCACGCTCTGGTAGAGCACCAGGTCCAGGCGCAGGTTCTTGACCTCTTCGGCCGGCACCTCGCGGACATAGTCGGGCCAGTCGAAGGTGGCCCCCCTGCCGCCATAGCCCGCCGGGCGGCCGGGCTTCACCGGCAGGTACCAGTTGTGCGGCACCTGGCAGAGGTTGTTCAGATAGGTGCCGTGGACGTGCCAGGTAAGTATGTTCAAGCGCTCGTCGCGCATACGCGCTCTCCCTTCGGTTGAGCCGATGGCCGGCTACCCTACTGCCCATGCTGCTCGAGCAGCCGCCGATAGATCGCCAGGTGGCGCTCGGCGATGCTGGGCCAGTCAAAGCCGGCGGCAGCCTCGCGGCTGCGGGCGGCGAGCACCTGCCGCGCGCCGGCATCGCCCAGGAGTTGCAGCAGGCTCGCCGCCAGAGCCTCCGCGTTGCGCCCGGGCACCAGCCAGGCGGCGCGCTCCAACTCGGGCGGCACGACGGCGGGCCGTGTGGCGACGACCGGCAGCCCGTGCGCCCACATGGCCAGGAGCGAGCCGCTCTTGGCGGTAACGCCGTCGTTGAAGGGCAAAACGCCCAGGTCGGCCCCGGCCAGGTGTTGCGAGATGATCGCCTCCGGCTGATAGCCGGTCAGGCGCACTGCGTCGTCGAGGCCAAGCTCGCGTAGCAGGGCCTTGAGCTTTTTGCTATAGCGCTCGGCATCGTCGCTGTGCAGGGCCAGGCTCTGCGTGCCCCCGCTCAAGAGCAGCCGCGCCCGCGGCTCGGCGTCGACCACGCGGCGGAAGGCGCGCAGCAGCGTCTCCAGCCCTTTGACCGGGTGCACAAAGCCAAAGTAGACGATCACCGGCGCCTCGGGTGGCCAGCCGAAGCGCAGTCGCAGGTCGCGCCGGGCCGTTTCGGCGCTGCAAGCGAGCACCGGGATGTTCGAGCCGATGGGCACGCGCGCCACGCGCGGCGCCACGCGCGGCAGGCGCTCGGCGAGCACGCGGGCCGCCCCCTCGTGGGTCACGATAATGGCATCGGCGCCGGTGAGCAGCCAGAGATCCTCGCGGTCCCACAGGCCGCGCGCCTCGCCCCACGGGCCAAGCCGTCGCCAGAGGCGGCCCACGAGCGGCGGCCACCACTCCCACCAGCCGTACTCGTGGATGGTCACCACGACCGGCCGGCGCCAGCCCACAGCGCGCAGCGTCGGGATCAGCGCAAAGACGGCCCGGCGAAAGCCAAAGCTGCCCCCGGCGTGCTGGATGTGCAGGATATCGGGCGCCAGCCGGCGCACGGCGGCCGGCACCGTGGCCAGCATCGACGGGCCCCAGCCCCGCGTTCCGGCTACGACGTCGCGGCGGGCGTGGTGCGCGGCGGCCGCTTCGGTCGTCAGCACCAGGCAGGCAGCGCCGCGGCCCTCCAGCTCGGCCATCAGCCGTGCCGTATAGTGCGAGACGCCGCAGCGGTCGGGGCGGAACGAGCCGGGGACGAAGGCGACCCTCATGCCAGCGGCCGCCTGGCACGCGCCTTGGCGAGCATGATATCGACCGTCGGCCAGACGTCGCGCAGCGACAGCCGGCGCAGGTCGTGCTCGGGCGCCAGGATGGCCCGGTGCAGCCGCCCCTCCAACGGCGCCCAGCGCACCGGGTCGCTCGGCCCAAAGAGGACGACCGAGGGCACGCCCCGCGCCCAGGCGATGTGCGACGGGCCCGAGTCGTTGGTCACCAGCAGGTCCACATGGCCGAGCGTGGCGGCGAGCACCCCCAGGTCGGTCTTGCCGCAGAGGTCGAGCACCGGCGCCCGGCAGGCGCGCCGCACCAGGGCGACGGCCTCGGCATCGCCCTGCGAGCCGGTGAGCACGACCTGGGCGTTGCGCATATCCCACGCCTGGTCGGCCAGGGCGGCAAAGCGCTCGGGCGACCAGCGCCGTGCCGGCTCGCGGGCGCCGCAGTGCAGGGCCACGATGGGGCGCTTGGGGTCCAGCGTGGCCAACAACGTCTTGGCCACGGCCTCCTCCTCGGGCAGCGTGGGCACCTCGGGCTGCGGCGTGCCCGGGGCGCCCACATGGGCCACCAGGGTGAGCCACTTGCGCGCTTCATGCACGTGGTCACCCGGGTAGGGGATGGGGCGCGTCAGCGGGCTGGCGACGCCCGGCGGCGTGTAGCCCAGGCTGATGCGCGCGCCCAGCGCGGCCACGAAATCGCTCGACGCCGGTCCCGAGCCCTGCATCTGCACGGCCAGGTCGAACGTGCCACGGGCTGCCCTGATAAAGGCCTCGGTTGCCGCGGGTTCGTAGGAGACTTCCTTGATCCCTTGGCAGCCCGGGAAGGGCAAGAAGCGGTCCACGCAGTTGTAGCGACGCAAGAAGGGCTCGATCCAGGGCAGGGCGATCAGGGTGATCTGCGCCGTCGGAAAGCGGGTCTTCAGGGCGCGCAGCGCCGGCTGGGCGCAGACAAAGTCGCCGACATAGAGCGCGCGCAGGACGGCGATGCGGCGCACCATCACAGCGCCTCCTGCGGCTGAAGTGCAGGCTCGCTGCGACGGCGCATGCCCAGCAATTGCAGGACCGCTGCCACGACCTCATCGGGATCAAAATCCAGGCAGGCCTGGTCGTGCGGGCAGGCGAGCTTGAAGCAGGGTTGGCAGTGGGTAGGGCGGCGCAGCAGTCGGGCCGGGCCGGCGCGTGGCGCCCACTGTTCCTCCAGTTCGGTGCCCGCAAAGAGCACCACCTGGGGCGTGCCCGTGGCATCGGCCAGGTGCATAGCCGCAGTGTTGTTGGTCAACACCAGGCCGGCGCCCGCCACGAGGGCCGCCAGCTCGGGCACCGTCGTCGCCCCCACCAGGTTGATCGCCCCCGGCCCCACCTCGGCCAAGAGCGCAATCGCCTCGGCCTCCGCACGCGGCGAGCCCACCACGACGGTGGGCAGCCCCAGCGCCCGGCGCAGGCGCCGCGCCACCGCCCCAAAGCGGCCATAGGTGCGTGCCTGGCAGCTCGTCCATGGGCAGAGGAGCACATACGGCGTGCCCGGCACCAGGCCACGCTGCGTCAGGAGCTCCTGCGCCTGCGCCTGCGCCTGCGGCGGGATGCGGATCGCCAGCATGCGCTCGGTGGTGTGGTAGCCGGCCGCCTCCACCAGGCGCAGGTTGCGCTCCACCTGATGCAGCGCCAGCGCCGTCGGCGTGGGCAGCATGTCGCTCAGCACCGCGCCGCCAAAGTCCTTAGGCTCGCCCAGCCGCAGGGGGATGCCGGCCAGGTAGCAGGCATAGGCTGCCGGGTAAGGGCTCTGCGCAAAGCTGGTGAAGATGATCGCAGCATCGGCGTGCAACGCTTGCAGCGCCTCGATCAGCCTCTGCTCGCGGGCAGGGTCGAACGGCAGCTCGCCCATATCCTGCCACAGGCTGCGCCAGGGCAGCACCGCATCGGCCCACGGCAAGAGCTGGGCCGCGCCCTGGCCGCCGTGGCTGACCATCAGCGTCACATGGCTGCCCGGCACCGTCTCCTTGATCGCGCGCAGCGCCGGCCCAGTCATGATGACATCGCCGAGATTGTCGAGGCGCATGGCCACGATGCGACGAACGCTCTGCCAGCGCTCGTTGGGTTCGTTCACGAACGCCTCCTTGTCCAAAGGGAACTGGGGGAACTGACGGAACTGGGGACTGAAGGGACTGAGGCCGGCACAGTCCAAGCAGATGCCAGTTCCTTCAGTTCCCCCAGTTCCCTCAGTTCCCGGCCAATGGCTTGCCCCACCAGGCCGTCTTCTCTAGCAGGCGCTGAGCGGCCTCGATGACGTCGCCCACGGCAATGTCTTCGAGGCAGCTTGGCCGGTGGCCCAGGGGGCACTGCCCCGCATACCAGCAGCGCTGGCGGGTGAAATCGGGCACATGGCGCTCGGGGCACTGCGGGTATCCTTGCAGGTTGACATTGGGTGGGCGCAGGCCGTAGCGCCCATGCCAGCTCGGGCCGAACAGCGTGATGGTCAGCGCGCCCACAGCCCCCGCCAGACGTACCGGCCCGGTATCGGCGCCAACCACCAGGCCGGCGTGCGCCGCCGCCGCGGCGAACTGGCGCAGGGTGCCGGGGGCAAGCAACGTGGCCCCAGGCCCCAAGGCGGCCACCAGCTCGCGCGCCTGCGCCGCTTCGGCGCCCACCCCCGCGGACACGACGATCTCCAGCCCCAGCTCATCGTGCAGCGCCCGGCCCAGGGCCACAAAGCGCTCCAGCGGCCACCGCTTGATCGGCATCCCCACATGGGGGTGCAGCAGCGCCCGGCGCCGGTCGGCAGGCAACTGCGCCGCGGCCCACAGACGGTCGCCAGCATCGAGCGCCAGGCGGCCCTGCAGCGCGCAGGCCCAGGGGGCAATCAACCCCTCCTCGGCCAGGATGTCGAGGAAGCGCAGCTCGATCAGCCGGCCGGGCGGCGAGCTGCGCCACAGGTTGCTGACCACGCGGGCGCCAGAGCCCTCGAGCAGCGCATCGATCCCGCTGTACGTGGTGTCGGAAACGATGAGGTCGAACGGCTCGCCGGCCAGCAGCGCCTCCAGCGCCCGCCGCGGCCGGTCGGGCTGCGCCGCGTCGCCGCGCACGGCATGGTACACCTGCGCCACGAGCGGGTCGGCCGCCAGGAGCTCGGCGCCGGGCGCAAAGGTCAGCACCGCCACCCGGGCCTGGGGGTGCGAGAGCGCCAGAGCATGGATGGCCGGCAGGGCGATGACCAGATCGCCCACCCCCCCCAGCAGCTCGACGAACAGGATGCTGTTCATCGGCAACTGCCCATCTTGCAGCAACGGACTGCCCCGTCTGTCATCGCGAGTACCCTGGGGTTCGCCGAACCCTGTGCCAGGCAGAGGAACTTGGGCTTGCGGCCCAGGCCGACAGCCGGGCGTTTCGCTGCGCGCCCATCCGGCCCTAAGCCCTGGGTAAGGGGTTTTGGGAGGCTGGCACCGTTGCCCGGCCCCCCGCAGGGGGGCCGGGCAACGGTGCCAGCCTCCCAAAACCCCTCTTGAGGGGCCCGCACTGGGCTTGTGCCTCGTGCAGGGCACGGGGCGTGCAAGCCGGTCACCGGCCCCAGGTGCCACAGACAGCCCAAGGTTCTATGCTGGGCACAGGGTTCGGCGGACCCTGGGGTACTGGCAATGACAGACCCAGTGCTTGCACCCATCACGTCGCTCCCACGGCCTTCGCCGGTGCCCGAACCTCCTCCAGGAGGTCTGTGGCCGCCTCGACGACCTGCGCCGGCGAGAGATCGAGGCAGCTATGGTCGTAGGGGCAGATGCGCTGGTAGCACAGGCGGCAGGGCACCGGCCGGTTCAGCAGGCGCTGCGGCACGCGCCAGGGCCGCCACTGCTCCGGCGGGTTGGTCCAGGCAAAAAGGTCCACCACCGGCGTCCGCACCGCCGCGGCGATGTGCGCCGGCCCGGTGTTGTTGGTGATGACCAGGTCGGCCATCTCGATCAGCGCCGCCAGCTCCGCCAGGCTGCTCTGGCCGGCCCAGCTCACGGCCGGATGCGCCAGGCGCGACTGCACGCGCGCGACCAGCGGCACCTCGGCGGCTGAGCCGGTCAACACGACCTGCGCGTCGAGCCGGGCAGCCAGCAGGTCGGCCACAGCAGCGAAGCGCTGCCAATCGTAGGTGCGCGCGGGCATCGAGCAGCCCGGGTGCAGCACCACCAGCAGCCGCAGTGGGTCTACGCCGGCCGCCTTGAGGCGGCGCCACACCGCCCGGCGCACCGCCGCCGGCACGCGCAGCACGAGCTGGGCATCGCGCGTGTGGTAGCCCAGCGCGCCCACCAGGCTGAGCGCCCGATCGACCTCGTGGTAGAGTCCGGGCGGCCAGTGGTGGCGCGTGGTGAGCAGCGACCCCGCGCCGTCGTCGGTGGCGCCGGCGCGCAGCGGAATGCCGGCCAGGTAGGCCAGCATAGCCGCCGGCAGCGGGCTCTGGTGATAACTGGTCCAGATGATCGCGCCGTCGAACTCGCGCTCACGGAGCGTGGCCACGAGGCCGAGCTCACGCTCGGGCGTGTGTGGCAACTCCAACCAGGCGTCACTCATCGGCGAGTTGTAGACCAAGACGTCGTCCAGGTCCGGGTCGAGCCCCATGAGCTGGGCGCCCACGGGGCTGGTCAGCAGGGTGAGGTGGGCGCCGGGCTGCGTCTCCTTGATGGCGTGAAAGGCCGGCGTCATGAGAATGGCATCGCCCAGGCTGTCGAGACGGACGAGCAGGATGCGGCGTGCTTCGCCCCAGGCATCGAGGTGGGCCCGCTTGCGCGCTTGCCAGGCGACAACGTTCATATGCAGCCCTCACACCACCTGGACCGTCGTGCCCACGGGCAGCGCCTCGATGGGCAGCTCGCTGGGAATGCCCTGCGCCGCGGGCTTGCGCGACAGCCGGGCGATCTTGCGCACGATGGCCGTGGTCGACTTGCCTTCGACCAGTGGCAGGATCACGACCTGGCCGCCGTACGACTGGACAATCTTGGCCTCGGGCAGGCGTTCGAGGGTATAGTCGCTCCCCTTCACGTGCACGTCGGGGCGGATCTGGCTGATCAGGCGCTCGGGCGTGTCTTCGCCAAAGAGGACGACGTGGTCCACCGCCTCGAGGGCGGCCAGCACGGCCACGCGGTCGGCCTGGCTGTTGATGGGGCGCGTCTCGCCCTTGAGGCGGCGCACACTGGCGTCGGAATTGACCCCGACGATCAGCACGTCGCCCAGCGAGCGAGCCTGCTGCAAAAAGGCCACATGGCCGCTGTGCAGGATGTCGAAGCAGCCGTTGGTAAAGACGATGCGCTTGCCCCGCTGGCGATAGTCGTACACCTGCTCCAACAGGTCGGCCGCATCGGCCAGGGGGTCGCCCCGTTGGCTCAGACGCTGCAGCAGCTCTTGCTGCGAGACGCAGGCCGTGCCGGCGCGTGTCGCGGCCACGGCGGCGGCCTCGGCAGCAATCTCGGCGGCGGTCTGGATGTCGGCGCCCGCGTCGAGGGCCAGGCTGAGGGCGGCGATGTAGGTATCGCCGGCGCCCACCGGCTGCGGGTTGAGCACCGGCCGCGGCGGCACGCGATAGTAGGACCCGTCGCGACCAAAGATGGCCGAGCCATCCTCGCCGAGGGTGATGACCACCCACTGGGCCAGCAGGCGGCGCACGAGCTGCTCGCCCAGCTCCACCAGGTGATTGTCGGCGCGGCTGGGGCGCCAGCCCAGTGTGGCGGCGGCCTCACGGTGATTGGGCTTGACGACGCTCAGCGGGCAGCGCCGGAACGCCAGCAGCTTCTTGGAGTCGAGCAAGACGCGCTTTTCGCCGCGCGCGTTCAGCTCGGCCAGCGTCTCGATCAGCGCCGGGCCCACGACGCCCGAGTGATAGTCGGAGACGATGATGGTATCGTGGCCATCGAAGAGCTCGCGGAAGCGCTCGAGGAAACGGCGCCGTGTCTCACGTGCGAGCGGGCGGGCATCGCCCTCGTCAAAGCGCACCAGGTACTGGCCGTCGGCCAGGATGCGCAGCTTGTGCACGGTCGAGCGCTCGGCATCCACCACCAGGTGCTCGTCGGAAACGCCACGTGCGGCCAGCTCGCGGCGCAGCGTGTCCGAGGCCTCGTCGGTGCCGACGACGGCCAGAAAGCTGACGCAGCCGCCGAGGCCGGCGACGTTGGCCGCGGTGTTGGCGGCCCCGCCGGGAGCCACCGTCTTGTAGCGTGCCTCGACCACCGGAACCGGCGCCTCGGAACAGACGCGGGTGGCTTGGCCGTGCAGATAGGCATCGAGCAGGGCATCGCCGACGACGAGCATGCGCCGGCCTGTGAAGCGGCGCACCGCGGGAATGGCACCGTTCATTGCGCTCCCTCCAGCGCAGCCTGGGTCACCCATTGTGCAGTGGGAATGGGGCTCGGGTCGCCAGGCCTCAGAACTCCCTGGGTCAGGCAAGGCCGGTCGAGCGCCGCCAGGGGCAATGGCTCGACCTTGCGCCGGCTCCGGCCGTCGGCAGCCAGGATGAGGCGCGCCGCGTGGGGCAGATTGCGTGCCACGTAGGCCGGCGTCTGCAGCGCCGTCTCGGGCCGAGGCTCCGTGCCCAGGTCCAGCAACACCGTACGGCAGCCGGCCCGATTACCCGCCTCGACGTCGGCCAGAATGTCGCCGACGAACCAGGAGGCGGCCAGGGCAAAGCCGCACTCGAACGCGGCGCGCAAGAGCAGCCCCGGCTCGGGCTTGCGGCAGAGGCAGTGCTCCGCATAGCCGCTACGGCTCCCTTCGGGGTGATGTGGGCAGTAGTAGATCGCCTCGAGGGGTATACCCTCCGCAACCAGGATGCGGCGCAGCCGCTCGTGCACCCGCGCCAACTGGCGCTCGCTCACATGGCCACGCGCCACGCCCGACTGATTGGTGACGACCACCAGGCGGTACCCTGCTCCGCTCAACCAGCCGAGCGCCGCGCTGACGCCCGGCAGCAACTGCACCTGCTCGGGGTCGCGGCAGTAGTGACAGTTGTGCATCAGGGTCCCGTCGCGGTCCAACACGATCGCGCGTGAGGGTCGCCTCTGCCTCACGCTCTCCTCCCCACAAAGCTCGCATGCTTGCGCAAGACCGAGGATAGCAAGAAGCGTGCCACTTCTACTCTCGCAGTTTCAGGGGTTTCGGAGAATGCGCAGTGCCGTTGCCCGACCGCGGTCGGGCAACGGCACTGCGCATTCTCCGAAACCCCTGAAACTGCGAGAGCAACGCGCTATGGGGCAGGCTCGTCCCAGTGCACGGTGTAGGGGCGCCCCTCAAAGGTCACCACATCGCCGGCGCGCAGCTTGTGGCTGCGGCGCGTCTCTACCTGGCCGTTCACCTGCACCTCGCCGGCCTGGATGCGCACCTTGGCCTCGCCGCCCGTGGCCACGAGCCCCTGCCACTTGAGGAACTGGTCGAGCTGGATGGTCCGTTCACACTCTGCCATACGCTCCTCCCTCACCAGCACAGTATGGTGGCTGTGCCCGCGGTTGTCAACCTCCGGCAGTCGTCTGTAGTGCGGGAGAGGGAATGCCCCACGCAGCCGCACAGCGCTGTACGGCCGCGTGGGACATTCCCTCTCCCGCACTACAAGCAACTGGCAACACCGGGTAGGCTCGCCAATGATGCAATCCGGGGGCAGGTGTGCCGGCCGGCATTCGGGTTTTGACCCCTCTGCCGCTTCGGTGTATATTCTGTAGTCGATGCTCGCTGAGCGCTATTGGCCGTCTGCGCGGCGCTGACTGCAGCCTCCGGGCCTGTGGGAGGGGTCGGCCGTGGCTCCACGCGCGGCCCACGCCGGATCATCCTTCGCCGGCGCGGGCCCGCAAGCGACTCTCTGGCCCGCAGCCCTGAGGCTGGTGTGCTCTGGCGCCGCCGGCCACACGCTCGCCCTGCGTGGGGTTTGCTGCCCCCACAGCAGGCTCGGTGTTCCACCTTCACGCATGGATGCACCGCAAAGGAGGCTCGATGCCGGCCCAACCCCTGGCCCCGACGCACGGCCAAGAGCTCCCCTCCGCCGAGGACCCGGATGTGCCCCCCTGGCAGCAAGCCTACGTCACCTGCCCGGCCTGCCACCGCCCGGTGCGCCGCGAGCGCCTGGAGACGCACATGCACTTGCTGCATCCCGATGGCGTGCCCGAGCAAGCTGAGCCCGAGCCTCAGGCACCGCCGGCTGCCGAACCGCCGGCCCGCGGGCTGCGCGGCCTGCTGGGCCGCCTCTTTTCACGCAAGTGAGCCTGCGGCCGGTCCCAGCCTGAAAGGGGTATGGCGGGATGCGGGGCGTCGCCGGCTGCCCCGCATCCCGCCATACCCCTTTCAGGGGCCGCTGCACCGGAATTGTGCGGAGCGTGAGAGCCGGTTCCTCCCATCGCACCGGGGCAAGGATGGCCCGCTCACCTGGTTGGACAGCGCCCGCCGGGCAGGGTATACTTGAACAAGCATTGCGCCGCCATGTGGCGGCGCTTCTTTCGCCGGTGGAGGCTATGCGAGTCGATCTGCACACCCATACCCACCACTCTCCCGACTCTCTGATGGCGCCGCCCGCGATCATCGCCGCGGCGCTGCGCCACGGCCTCGACGCCGTGGCCGTCACCGATCACAACTCGATCGAGGGCGCGCTGCAAGTGCGCGCGGCGGCGCCATTCCCCGTGATTGTCGGCGAAGAGGTCAAAACGACGGAAGGCGAGATCATCGGCCTCTTCCTGCAACGGCCCATCCCACCGCGGCTCTCGCCCGAAGAGACCATCGCAGCCATCCACGAGCAGGGGGGCCTCGCCTACGTGCCCCATCCCCTCGATCGCTGGCGCGGCGAGGCCATGGGGCGGCGCGTGCTCGAGCGCATCATCGCCCAGGTCGATGCGATCGAGGTCTTTAACGCGCGCACGCTCGCCGCCCGAGACAATGCCCTGGCCCGGCAGATCGCCGAGGCCCACGGGCTGCCCATGGGCGCGGGCTCGGATGCCCACACCACCTACGAAATCGGCCGGGCCTATGTGGAGATCGACGGCTTTGACGATGCGGCCTCGTTCCTGGCCGCCCTGCGCCATGGCCGCACCGCCGGTGTGCTGACGACGCCATTCATCCATGGCATGACCACGCTGGTCAAGCTCTGCAGGCCGGTCGCTGGGCGCTGTGTACGCGCCCGACCCTGACCCGGGTTAGGGGTTTGGCGGGCTGGCTGGCGTTGCTGGCCGCCCCGCGGGGCGGCCAGCAACGCCAGCCAGCCCGCCAAACCCCTAACTCAAAGGCCAGCACCGGGTTCGTGCGAAGCTCAAGAGCCGGTCACCAACGATGATGGGATATGCCCCTGGCCACCTGCCCATGAGGGCCCATGGCGCTGTTGACACACGCGGGAGGCGCCGATGCCGATACTCTCTGCCCTGGCGCTGTCGGTGGTGGCGGCGGTGCTGCCGACCGTTGTCTACGTGGCCGTCCTCTGGTGGCTCGACCGCTACGAGAAGGAGCCGCTGTGGCTCTTCTCCCTGGCCTTCCTGTGGGGCGCGCTGCCGGCGCTCGTCGCCTCGCTGATCGTCGAGCTGATCGCGCTCGTGCCGCTCTCCGTGTTCGGCGGCCTGGGGCAGATGGCCTCCACCAGTATAGTGGCGCCGCTCGTGGAAGAGGCGGCCAAAGGGGCGGCGCTCCTGGCGATTTTTTGGCTCTACCGCTCCGAGTTCGACGGCGTGCTCGACGGCATCATCTATGGGGCCGCCATCGGTTTTGGCTTTGCCATGACCGAGAATGTGCTCTACTTTTTCGGCGAGCTGGGCAAGGCGGAGTCGTCGTCGTTCGTCGTGCTCTGGGCGCTGCGCGCCTTGGTCTTTGGCCTGAACCACTCGCTCTTCACTTCGGTCACCGGGGCGGGCCTGGGCCTGGCGCGCCTCTCACAACAGGCCTGGCGCCGCTGGCTGCTGCCCCTGGCCGCCTTCGCCGGGGCAGTGGCGCTGCATGCGATCCACAACCTGTCAAGCGCGCTGGCCGCGGTGACCTGCTGGTCGTTCCTCATCAGCCTGGCCAGCGATTGGGGCGGCCTTGCCGTCATTCTGGCCGTTATCGTGCTGAGCTGGCGCGAGGAGCGGCGCTGGCTGACCGGCCAGCTCGGCGAAGAGGTGGCGCGCGGCGTGGTCACCGCCGAGGAGTATGCCATCCTCAGCTCGCCCGTGCGGCGCCTGGCGCGCGGCTGGGCGCTGCTCTCACGCCAGGGCTGGGCGGCCGCGCGCGCCTGGGGCCGCCGTGCGGGTTGGGCCACCGAGCTGGCCTTCAAGAAGCACCAACTGGCCACGGCGGGGCCGACCGCCGGCGAGGCCGCAGCCATCGACAGGCTGCGCGCCCAGTTGCGCGGAGCGTGACCGTGAGTGTTGCGAATAGAGAGGGTATCGCGTGACAGCCAACCGAGAATTCGTCTGGGGACCAACCTATCGTGAAATGCTCGACCCTTCGGCGCTGCCGTCGGCAACGCGCCAGGAGGCACGGCGCGCCCGCGGCAATGACCTCGCCCCGGCCGGCCTGTTCAACATCGCCTGGAGCGATGAGCTCGGCCGCGTGCGCGTGCTCAGGCTGCCACCCGAACTGACGGGCGTCGCGGCCAACATCCTGGTCCTGGTGGGCAAGTACTTTCCATCGGGCAGCCTGAAGGTGGGCCCGGCCTATGCCGCGGTGATGGAGGCCGAGCTCGACGGCACCATCCGCCCAGGAGAAGCGACGCTCGTCGCGCCGACCTCGGGCAACTTTGGCATCGGCGTGGCCTGGGTGGCCCGGCTCAAGGGCTACCGCGCCCGCGTGCTCATCTCTACAGGCCGCAGCGAAGAGCGCTACGAGCGCATCGCTGCCTGTGGCGGCGACGTGGAGGTCATCCCCGGCGGCGAGGGCGGCATCGGCCCCATCCTACAGAAAATGCGCGAGCGCTACGAGGGCCGGCCGGGCCACCTGGTGCTCGACCAGTTCGCCCTCATGGCCAACTATCGCTTCCACCGCTTTGTCACCGGGCGCAACATCCTCGAGGCGGCGGCCGGCTTTGGCGATGGGCGCGTGGCCGCGTTTGTCTCAGCGCCCGGCACGGCCGGCACGCTGGCCGCGGGCGATGAGATCAAGGCCCGCTTCCCCGATGCGGCCGTCGTCGCCGTCGAGCCCGTCGAGTGCCCGACGCTTGTCGGCGGTGCCTGTGGCCCCCATCCCGTCGAAGGCATCGCCGACGGGCTGGTGAACCTGATCCACAACGTGCTGAACACCGACTATGCCATCCAGGTCTATGGCGAGCAGTGCCTGCGGGGCCTCCGCGTGGTACAGCAAGGCCCGGAGCTGCTGAGCCACACCCTGGGGGTGCCCGAGGCGGCGGCCCAGGGGTTGGTGGACCTCTTCGGCCCGTCCGGCATCTGCAACATCCTCGGGGCCATGGGCGCGGCCAGGGCGCTCGGCATCGGCGCCGATCACAACGTCGTCACCGTGGCGCCCGACGGCTTTGACCGCTACCCTTCGGCTCTGGCCGCGTTCGAAGCGCGCTCGGGCACGATCGACCGCCAGATACTGCGCCACTGGGCGGTCGAAGTGTTCCGTGGGGCCAGCAGCCGCGGCCTGCACGACCTGCGCACGCCCGAGGAAAAGGAACGCCTCTTCCAACAGAAGGAGGCGACGTGGACCCGGCTCGGCTACAGCCGCGAGTACCTCGAGGACCTACAGTCGCCTTCGTTCTGGGAGCGCGAGGCCGCCCAAGTGGCCGACTATGACGGCCGCCTGCGCGAGGCCAGGGAGCCCTAACCGCAAAGGCGCGAAGACGCAAAGGAAACGCAAAGAGGAAGAGAGACTCGCCTTTGCTGTGCTGGGCAAGCCCCCCTTCCTCTTTGCGCCGTCTTGGCGCCTTTGCGGTTAAGCCTCCCCGTATCGCTTGGTATAGACGACGAGGTCATCGCCGGGGGCGTAATAGTCGGGGATGGTGGCCTGGCGCTGGAAGCCGTTGGCCAGGTAGAACGCGCGCGCCGGGCGGTAACCATCGCTGCCCGAGGTCTCGACCACCAGGAGCCGCGCGCCGAGGCGGCGCAGGTCGGCCTCCATCTCGGCGACGAGCCGGCGCGCCACGCCGCCGCGCCGCGCCTCAGCCGCCACACACAGCCAGTAGAGGTCGAACGTGCCCTCCGTCAGCGGCGTCGACCCGTAGCAGGCCAGGCCCAGCAGGCGCCCGTCCTCGCGGTCGACGATGAACTCGTAGCCGCCGTGGCCGGGCTTGTGCACATAGTCGTCGAGCAGTTCGCCGACGCACTCCACATCCACGCTCGTGAACACGCCTGCGTGCGCGACCATGCTCAGGATCCCGGGGATATCGGCTTCCGTCGGTCTGTCGATCATCTCCACCTCTCTGGTACTATGGAAGGCCCCGAGCCTAGTATTACTTTGCCACTACGCCATACCAAGCGGCTGACCAGGTTCGTAGTTGGCGCTTGAGCGCCTTGACCCTGCGGACTGGCGCGGCATCCGCACTTGGCGCCATGTTGGAGATGGGCTCCGACGCCCACAAGGGGCTAGGCTACACCCATCAAGATCAGTGCGACAGACTACTAGGCTACGCCGTCTAGCGACTGCTTGCCCGCTGTTCTACGCAGGCCACAGCGCCGGCTGGCCCCAGGCCGGCGTCCAGCGCGCGGCGGGCTCGCCGGCGGCGATAGCGCACAGGCGCTCGTAGAAACGAGCGCCGAAGAGATGGCGCAGGTCGGGCCCGCAGCTCTGGTAGACCAAGGGCGCATCCTCTGGCGGGTTGAGCAGGCAGGGCCGCGAGGCGTGCCGATACCCTTCAAAGGTGAACAGATAGGTCTCGGGCGAATGCACCGTCAGCAGGATGTGGCCGTCGTACAGCGGCGCGACGGCCAGCGGCCAGACCAGGCAGGTGATTGGCTTGATGCCCCACAGCGGCAGCCCACGCTCCAGCAGGTAGGAGTGGATGGCGCAGACGGCATAGCTGCGGCCGCCTTTTCGCTGGATGGAGCGAAAGATGCAGGCGCCGCCGGGCTGCCTGCGCAGGGCGACGAGGTCGCTGGGTTGGCCTTCGACCTGCACCGGGGCGCAATACGCCCGTGAGGGGTCGCGATGAGCGCGGACCAGGCGCGCCTCGAGCGCCTGGCGCGGCGCGGCCTCCATGTAGGGCACCATGCCCGGCAGGTGCGCCAGGATGGCCCGCCGCTCGCCGGCAGAGATGCGCACCTCGGCGCCATCACAGCAATCACCGGCCAGCTTGCCGTCGGCGCGCACCTGCAGACAGCTCGTGCAATCGCAACGGTAGCGGCGGCGCAGGATGGCCTCCACATCCACCAGCACGCCGTCCAGGTCCACCAGCTCCCGGCGGCGCACAAAGCTGCCCAACTCGTCATTACCGATGAATTGCTGCAACTCGGGCGTGAACGTGAGCATACCCACGGCCTCCACGCGGCTAGTGTTCCGACTGCCATTGTGAGTAACCCGGGGTCTCCGAACCCTGTGACCAGCACAGAACCTTGGCCTGTCATTGCGAGGAGGCGGCCGCAGCCGCCGACGAAGCAATCTCATAGCTGCAAGCGCAGCGCAGCAGTCCCAGGTTGCGAGCGGAGCGATGCAACTCCATGCCCGACGTGGAGATCGCTTCGCTACGCTCGCAATGACAGGACCAAGTTTCTGAGCAATACCCCAGGGTTGCCGCAATCCTGGGGCAGGCGGATGACGTCGCACTGTAGCCGCGGCATCGTGCCGCGCAGGAGAGCCCCGCGGCAACGTGCCGCGGCTACGGTCCGGCGGCCTACGTCATGAGCAGCGCAACGAGGCGGTCTCCAACGTGGCCGTTGCGAACACGCCTGGGGGATGCTACCTACCCGAATGGCGGGCGGCCCTGCGCGAGCGCCAAGCTGACGATCCTTTCGGCCATGTGGGCGTGGTCGTAGCCGGCGACGCGCGCGGCGCGCGCAAAGCCGGCGTCGGAGGCCAACGAGGGGTTGGGGTTGACTTCGAGGACGTAGGGCACGCCGTCGCGCTCGCGCATGTCCACGCGGGCATAGCCGCGGCTGTGGGTCAGGCGGTAGGCGGCCAGCGCAGTCTCTCTGAGGCGACGCGCCAGGAGGCCGTCCACCTCGGCCGGGCAGATGCCCGTCGTATGCCGGCAGGCGAACGAGTCTTCCACCCACTTGGCCTCGTACGTCAGGAGCCTCTGCAGCGGGTCGGCAAAGCCGTCGTAGTGGATCTCCGAGAGCGGCAGCGCCTCGGGGCGCCCATCGCCCCAGACGGCGACGTTGAACTCGCGGCCCGCGACAAACTCCTCCACCAGCGCCGGCTGGCGGTAGCGTTCGAGGATGTAGGCCACCTGCCGCGCCAGCGCCTCGCGGTCGCGCACCACCGAGTCGGTGCTGATGCCCTTCGACGCATCCTCCGCCAGTGGCTTGACCAGCGCCGGCAGCGGCACATCGCAGGGGGCGTTGGGCCGAGCGAGCACGGCGTAACGCGGCGTGGCGATGCCGTGCCGCACCAGCAGGGCCTTCGTCCGCGCCTTGTCGAGGCAGCAGGTGATCGCCTCGGCGCCGGCGCCGGTGTAGGCATAGCCGCGCCCTTCGAGCAGCAGCGGCACCGCAGCCTCGCGGGCAGTGTCGCCGCCGGGGCTCTCACAGAGGTTGAAGACCAGCCACGCATCGGGCGGGTACGGGGCCAGCGCCGCCGCCACATCGGCCGAGGCCCCGGCCAGCGCCACGCGGTAGCCCAGGCTGCGCAGGCCGGCAACAATCTCCTCGGCGACCTGCGCCGTCTCGAGCTCCGACAGCATGTCGAGCTCTTCGCCGCGGGCAAGCTCGTCCACCCGGCTGTAGAGGACCAGAACGGCCATCGCAACCTGGCGTTGTTCGGCCGCGAGGCTGAGCCCCGACTCCGCAGCCAGCAGAGGCGGCTCCCACGCCGCCGGAGGCAGCGACGGGGCGACATCATCGACGGGGCTCGCCGCGTCGGGCAAGCCGGCGGCGTGGAAGCCACGTCCGCTGGCTGCGGGAAACAGGCTGCGTGTTGCTGGCATAGCGTCTGCTGAAATGCTCTTACTCCTCGCGGGGCAACGGGGCGAGCAGCGGGCTCGCAGCGTTGCCAGCCTGCCTGTCAGCCCCGGCGCAGGGCCGGCGCCCCATGTGGCCGCTACGACGTTCCATGGCGAACCTGACGATGCAATCGACCAACTGCGGCCGCCCAAACCCGGCGGCCTGCAGCACAGGCGTGAACGAGTAGATCGAAGGGTTGGGGTTCACCTCCAGGATGTAGGGCACGCCAGCGCGCTCCCGCACATCCAGGCGAGCGTAATCGCGGCAGCCGGTCAGGCGGTAGGCGGCCAACGCCTCGGCCTCCAGGCGCGCCTGCAGCCCCGGCTCGATCGGCGCCGGGCAGACCAACTGCGTATGGTTGTAGGTGAAAGAATCCTCCACCCACTTGCCTTCATACGTCAGGAACCGGCGCAGCGGGTCCTCGATCCCCACGTAGCGGATCTCGATGATCGGCATCGCCTGCGGCGGATCATTGCCCCATACCGGCACCTCGAACTCGCGGCCGGCGATAAACTCCTCCACCAGTGCAGGCTGGCGGTAGCGCTCGAGGATGTAGGCCACCTGGCGTGCGACGCCGGCAGCGTCGCGCACAACCGAGTCTTCGCTGAGCCCCAGCGAAGCATCCTCCGCCACCGGCTTGACGATGGCCGGCAGAGGCACAGTGCATGGTTGGTCCGGCGAATCCAGTACCGCGTAGCGGGGTGTCGTCAGCCCATGCCGCTCGAACAGCGCCTTGGCCCTGGCCTTGTGCTGGCAGAGGGCCATGGCCTCGCCGGAGGCGCCGGTGTAGGCAAAGCCCAGCTCTTCCAAGATCGGCGGCACCGTGGCTTCCAGCGTCGAATCGCCGCCTACGCTCTCACAGAGGTTGAAGACCAGCCACTCTCGCGGCGAGTAGGGCGCCAGCGCGGCGCGCACATCGCAGGTCACCGCCGCGTATCGCACGCGGTGGCCCGCCGCTTCGAGTGCCCGGCGTATGTCAACCGCCGCCTCAACCGTCTCCCAATCGGCGAGCACATCGGCCTGCTCGCCCTTGACCACCGCATCGACCTGACTGTAGAGGATCAGGATCGGCAGCGTACCAGGGGGGCTCGAGGATGCCACGGCGGCCCTCCTTGGCAAGCGCAGTGCGCCTGCCTGCTGGCGGGCCACGCTCAGACGTCCTCCACCGGATCACAACCACCGGCACAGGTACCCGGATGGCCCTCTGGCGAATAGTCTGAGCGGCACGTGCAGCGCCCAGCCCCCGGTGCTGCGCTCCATCGTATGCCCTGGGCTGCCGCGGCGCAGCCGAAATACAGAGAGGCCCTGCACGGGTTCGCTCCCACCCGGTTGCAGGGCCTACACAACTGACAAGGTACCCCAGACAGGAATTGAACCTGTGGCCTCAGCGTCCGCAGCGCTGCGCTCTATCCTCTGAGCTACTGGGGCACATGGCGGGGAGACAGGGATTCGAACCCTGGGAGGAGCGATTAAGCCCCTCAACCGCTTAGCAGGCGGCTCCATTCGGCCTCTCTGGCATCTCCCCGAGCTGCCTTTGATGGCGGAGGGAGAGGGATTCGAACCCCCGGTGAGGTTGCCCCCACAACGATTTTCAAGACCGCCGCAATCGTCCGCTCTGCCATCCCTCCGGCTGCCGCCGGACGTTCACGGGTTCGTCCCTAGCGCGAGCACCGGACAGTATACACCCGGTGCGGACGCTTGTCAAACTTTTGGCCCGGCTGGGGTACATCCCACCATCGTTGGCGACCGGCTCTTGGGCTTCGCACGAACCCGGTGCTGGCCTTTAGGTTGGGGGTTTGGCGGGCTGGCTGGCGTTGCTGGCTGCCCCGCGGGGCAGCCAGCAACGCCAGCCAGCCCGCCAAACCCCCAACCCGGGTTACGCATTACCCCCGCGTATCGCCTCTTGCCCGCCCATGTACGGCCGCAGCACCTCGGGGATCACGACCGTCCCGTCGGCCTGCTGATAGTTCTCCAGCACGGCGATGAGCACGCGCGGCAGCCCCAGCCCCGAGCCGTTGAGCGTGTGCGGGTATTCGGGCCGCGCGCCCGCGCTGCGGCGGTAGCGCATGCCCGCGCGCCGCGACTGGAAATCGCGGAAATTGCTGCACGACGAGACCTCCAGCCACTCTCGCACGCCCGGCGCCCACAGCTCCACGTCGTACTTCATCGCCGCCGTAAAGCTCAGGTCGCCGGTACACATCTGCACGACGCGATGCGGAATGCCCAGGCCCGTGCAGACGTCCTCGGCCGCGGCCAGGAGCGAGTCCAGCTCGGCGTCCGAGGTCTCGGGCTCCACAATCTTGACCATCTCCACCTTGTCGAACTGGTGGCCGCGCTTGATGCCGCGCGTGTCCTTGCCCGCCGCCATCTTTTCGCGGCGGAAGCAGGCCGTGTAGGCGACATAGTACAGCGGCAGCGTGCCCGGCTCGATGATCTCCTCGCGGTGCAGGTTGGTCACCGGCACCTCGGCGGTGGGGATGAGCCACAGGTCGTCCTCGGCGTCAAGGTACAGGTTCTCGGCGAACTTGGGCAGTTGCCCCGTGCCCACCAGGCACTCGCGCCGCACCAAGTAGGGCGGGTAGACCTCGGTGTAGCCGTGCTGCTGCACGTGCAGGTCGATCATGTAGGCGATCAGCGCCCGCTGCAAGCGCGCCCCGTCGCCTTTGAGCACGTAGAAGCGGCTGCCCGAGATCTTGACGCCGCGCTCGAAATCGATGATGCCCAGGCTCGTGCCCAGCTCCCAGTGCGGCCGCGGCTCAAAGTCGAACGCGCGCGGCGTGCCCACCGTGCGCACCACCACGTTCTCCGTCTCGTCCTTGCCCACCGGCACATCGGCGTGGGGCAGATTGGGCACCTCGAGGATGAGCTGGTTCAGCCGCTCGTCGACCGCGCGCACCTCGGCGTCGAGCAGGCCGATGCGCTCGCCCACCGCGCGCATCTCGGCGATGCGCGCCTCGCGCGCCGCCTGGTCCTGCTGCTTGGAAATCTCTTTCGACGCCGCGTTGCGCTGCGCCTTCAGCGCCTCCACCTCCTGCAGCAGGTCGCGCCGCTTGGCGTCGAGCGCCAGAATCTCGTCGATCGGCGCCGTCGTGTTCAGCTTGGCGATCTCGCGCCGCACCAGGTCCGGATGCTCGCGGATGAGCCTCAGGTCGATCACTTTGACACGCTCCTCTCGAACAGCGATCGGCCCGCGTACTGCGTACTACGTACTGCGTAATACGTAACGTCGCCGCGGACGACATGTAGGGCCAGGCGAGAGGTTACGCAGTACGCATTACGTAGTACGCAGTAGGGAGCGGGCCACGAACCGTACGCCAACAAAAAACGCTCCCGCGTCCAAAGAGGACGGGGAGCACGACTCCACGTGGTGCCACCTCAGTTCGCCGCCCCCAAGCGCCAGGCGGCCTTGTACGCTCGCTAACGGGAGCACCCGGCCGGCATACTCAGGCTACGCCTTTCCGCCGGCGACTCGGGAGTGGATTTCGGCCGCCGCGTCGCTATCGCCTTCCCACCAGCGGCGACTCTCTGCGAGCGCGCGAGCGCCTACTCGTCTCCGTCATCGTCACTCTCGTTCAATTGCGCGCCATTCTATCACCAAAACCCGGGCGAGTCAACCGCGGGCCAATGGGGGCAGCGCAATAAGCCAGTGCGTAGATTGAGTGGGCATATAAGGAAGGCGTTTGGGCGGGGATGGGTTGAGGGAGGTTCTGGGGGTCATTTGGCGCAACAAGTCGAGCCAGCGACAAGTGGCGGCGGGGGTTTCGACGGGAGACGCGCTTGGCGGGGGACTGCAGGAGTTGAAGAAAGGGTGCAGAGCGCGGAAGAGACGATTAGATACCGAGTTG
>JAKPJZ010000069.1 GCA_029553955.1 Chloroflexota bacterium | reverse complement strand
CCGGGTAGCTGCCGGCTGACACGCTCCGCAGCCTCCCGGCCCTGGCCCGGAAGGGGTCTTTTTGGCGGGTTGGTCAGAGCCGTGGCCGCCCGCGGGCGGCCACGGCTCTGACCAACCCGCCAAAAAGACCCCCCAAAAGGCTCCGTTCCGGTTATGCGCGCAGCGTTGTGCCCGGAACGCACGCCTTCCCAGGCAAGTACGGTTGTAGTACTAGCCTTGGCATGGCGCGGCCACCAAAAGCAAACGGCTAAAGCCGTTACTACAAAGGGCCATGGGCCTGGGCATCGCTCAGCTCGCAGCCTGAATCTCTTTGGTGATGTCGATCCATTGCTGCGCCAGCAGGGCCAGGTCGCTCCCCCGCGGCGCCAGGGCGATTATCCGCTCGTAGGTGGCGATGGCCGCCTCGTAATCCTGCAGGCCAAAGGCGGCGCCGGCGACGAGGAAGTGCAGCTCAAAGCGCTCGGGGGTGCCGTCTTCGACGCCCATCTCGAGCGCCTGTTGGCCCTGTGTGCGCGCCTCGGCATAGTCGCCCCGGGCGAAGGCGCAGTAGGCCAGCCGCCCGGCCTGCACCGCTTTCTCACTGTCGTTGGCCGGGGCTGTGACGCTGAAGCGCACCTCCTCGGCGGTGACGGCGCCTTCGGGGCCCTGGCCATGCCAGGTGGCGGTGAGGGCGTACTCGCCCTCCTGAAGTGACGCCGCCTCGGCGGGCACGAGCCACTCGCGCATCCACACCGTCAGGCCAATCTCGGGCAGGTCCGCCTCGCGTTGGCGCAGGTGGGGCGCCCAGGCGGCAGCGGTGAGCACGGCCTGGTGCGCGCCGCCGGAGTCGAGGCGGTCGAGCGTGAGGGCCACGCCCTGCTCCCAATCGCTGGGCACGGCGGGCGCGGCGGTGGCCGCCTCGGGCGCGGGCTGCCCGGCCTCCGCGGCCAGGTACTGTGCATAGAGGGCCTCCCAGGCGCGCGGGCTGGAGAGCCGGACGACGAGCCGCAGCGGGTCGCCGGCGTAGATGGGCGCCCAGGGCAGCTCGACGGCGAGCGCGAGGGCCGGCAGGGCATCGCCGTCGGCCGCGGCGGTGGCGGAAGGCAAAGGCGTCGCCTTGGCAGCCATCGCAGCGGTAGGGGGTACAGATGCGTCGGGCGCAGCCGTCGCTGTGGGCGGTGGGCCGCCGGGGGCCGTCGTCGCGCTCAGGGCAGCCGTGGGCGCCGCGCCGGGCGAGGAAGGCGCGCTGCAGCCGGCGAGGACGAGGGCGAAGCAAAGGGCCAGGGTGAAGAGAGTGAGCAGCCGGTGCGCCATGTCTTACCTCACTTGATGGCTCCGCTGCGGACGCGCTCGGCCGCAGAGACCGCTTGACATGGCCAACATAGCATAGCAGGCGTTTCCAAGGCGTTTCGTGGGTGAGTGTAGGGGCGAAGCGCACTTCCTCGGCCTTGACGGCGCCTTGCAATCCCTTGGTAGCGAGCGGAGCGAGGCAACTCCACGTCGCGATCTGGGGTGCTGGCGCACTTGGGGATTGCTTCGTCGGCTGCGGCCTCCTCGCAATGACAGTCGCAGTTTCTGTGCTTGCACAGGCTGGACCGCGGCCTGGGATACTCGCAATGATAGGCTGAGCAGTGACCCGCGTTCGAGGCTTGGCGTTGCAGTACTAGGGCGTGTTTGCAGACCGTCGTAGCCTAGGGCCTTGTGCCCGTTTTGCCGTTCTGTGGCACCAGTCTCGCCGCCCAAGGCGCCCACGAAGCCGCCTGCGGCGGCCAAGGGGGGCTATGCTACGGGTTTGCAAACACGCCCTAGCCGCGGCGCGCCTGCCGGGCCTCGGCGACGGCGCGGAACTCGGGCTGCTGTGCGAGGCACACCTGCTGCTCTGCGGGCGAGAGGCCCTTGATGAGGTCGAGCACCACCTGGTAGGCGCGCTGGAGGGCGGCCGCCGCCTCAGCCTCGCGGCCCAGCGCCTGCAGCACCCGGCTGCGCACAAAGGGCGCGAGGTAGGTGCGCTGCACCCCCGAGCCGGGCTGCTCTTCGGCCCGCTCGAGGGCGGCGAGCGCCTCTTCATGCCGGCCCAGCGCCAGGAGCGCCGCGCCGCGCGCCGTCAGCAGGTCGCCGTCGAGGCTGGCCATGCCCAGCTCGCGGCAGAGGGCCTCGGCGGCCTCCCAGCTGGCCAGGGCGGCCTCGGGCCGGCCCGCGTCGAGCTCCACATGCACCAGTTGGATGCGCGCCTGGGCCTCGAGCCAGCGCTCGCCGGTCGCCTCGAGGGTGGCGATGCTGGCCTGCATCAGCCGGCGCGCCTCGGCCAGGCGGCCCATCTGGCGCGCGACGCTGCCGAGGATGGTCAGGCTCTGGCCTTCGTTCGTGCGCTCGCGGGCCTCTAGGGCGTAGGCAAGGGCGGCCTCGGTGTCGCGGCGGGCGGCCTCGGCGTCGCCAAAGACGGTGAGGCGAATATCGGCGGTGTTCAGGCGGACGATCGTCTCGCCGCGGCGGTGGCCGATGGCGCGAAAGATGGCCGCAGCGTCATCGTAGCGGGCCAGCGCCTCGCCGAGTTGGCCGCCGACGTAAAAGATATTGCCCATGTTGCCCAGGGCACGCGCCTCGCCGTAGCGGTAGCCGATGGTGCGGCAAATATCGAGCGCGCGCCGATAGCAGCTCACGGCGCCATCGAAGGCGCCCTGCTCCATGCCGATAATGCCCAGGATATTGAGCGCCTGGGTCTGGCCCAGCCGGTCGCCCAGCGCCTCGTAGAGGGCGAGGGCCGCTTCGGCCTCGGCGCGGCCGGCATCATAGTCTCTGACGGCCACCAGCGCGCTGGCCAGGGCATAATGCGCCGCGGCGCTCTGCTGCCTCGCCCCATCCGCTGTGGGGGCGGTTCGGGAACCGCCCTCCGCCTCGGCGTCGCACAGGGCCACCGCAGCGCGCAGATGTGGAATAGCGCGCGCCGGGTCGCCGCGCAGGTCGAGGACGTTTCCCAGCGCCACCAGGGCCGCAGCCCGGCCCAGCGCAGCGCCATCCTCCTCGGCCAGGGCCACGGCTTGCTGCGCCGCTGCTTCGGCCTCATCGTAGCGTCCGGTATCGGTCAAGAGCTGGGCCTGCCGCCGATAGACCTGCGCCAGGCGGGCCGGCCCCAGCACCTCACGCGCCAGCGCTGCCATGGCTTGCAGATCGCGGGCCTGGGCCTCGCGCTGGCCCAATACTTCGAGCACCGCCTCACGCGCCGCCAGGATTTCGAAGCGCGCCTCGGCGCCCAGCGCCGCGCGGCCGGCCAGGTTCAGCGCCTGGTCAAAGTGGGCCAGGGCCGCCTCGTGGGCGTAGACGCGCCGTTCCTCCTCGCCGGCAAGGCGGTGGTAGTGGGTCGCCCGCTCCCAATCTTGTGCCTGCTCCAGGTGGTAGGCCAGCGTGCCGGCGCGGTCGGGCGCAACGGCCTCCACCGCCTCCGCCACCCGGCGGTGCAGCAGCCGGCGCCGCGCCGCACTCAGGGCCTCGTAGGCCACCTCGCGCAGCCGCTGGTGGCCGAAATCGTAGCCATGCTGGCCGCGCTCGCGCACGATGCGGCGCTGCCAGAGCTCGTCGAGCGCGCGCACCAGGGCCTCCTCGCTGCCCCCCGAGGCGCGCTGCAGCACGTCGAAGGTGAACTCGCGCCCGACGACAGCCGCCACGCCCAACAGCTCGCGGGCGGCGGGGGTCAGGGCTTCCAGGCGTGCCGCCAGCACCGCCTGCACCCGCGGCGGCACCGTAGGGGCGGTTCGCAGACCGTCCTCCACCGCCGGACCGGGGGCGGTTCCCGAACCGCCCCTACAGCGGACGGTCTCGACGACAAAGAGGGGGTTGCCTTCCGTCTCTTGGTAGAGCTGCGCCAGGTCGCCGGCGGGCAGCTCACGGCCGGCGACGTGCCTGGCCAGGGTGGCGGTCTCGGCCTCATCGAGGCGGGCCAGCTCGATCTCGGTCAGCAGTTGCTCGTGGCGCAGCGCATTCGAGAGCGCGGCGAGCGGCCCGTCCGGCTCGACTTCACCCAGGCGGAGCGTGGCCAGCACCAGGAAGCGCGCCCGCAGCTCGCAATGCATGAGGTAGTGCAGCCAGGCCAGGGTATCGGCATCGCACCACTGCACGTCCTCAATCACCAGGAGCAGCGGCTGGGGGCCCGTCAGCACGGCCCGCGCCAGGGCGGCGTACAGGCGCTGGCGCTGCCACTCCTCGGCCAGTGGCCCAGGCTCGGGCAGGTCGGGGCGTTGCGCCAGCAGCTCGGGCAGCAAGCGGGCCACCTCGCTCAGCCAGAGCGGCTGCAGGGTGGGCAGCGGGCGGGCGCGCAGCCAGGCCGCCACGGGGGCATAGGCCAGCGAGCTTGCCGGGGCATAGCAATTGGCGCTGGCCGTGAGCAGGCCCTGCCGGCCGGCCCAGGCGATGAGCTCTTCGACCAGCCGGGTCTTGCCGATGCCCGCCTCGCCCTGCAGAGCGACAAAGCGCCGCTGCCCATCGGATGCGGCGCGCCAGGCAGCGAGGAGCTGGGCCCACTCCTGCGCCCGGCCGACCAGGGGCAGCGTGCCCGGCAGCGCCTGTGCCACCGCCGCGCCCTGGTCCTTCGCTGCGCTCAGGAGGCGCTCGTAGGCCTGGCGCGTGGCCGGTCCCGGCTCCACACCCAGCTCCCGCTGCAGAGTGTCGGCGCAGGTATGGTAGACGTGCACGGCCGCGGCACGGTCGCCGTTTAGGGCGTAGAGGCGCATCAGGTCGCGATAGGGCTCCTCGCGCAGCGGGTCGCACTGGATCAGGCGCCGCGCCTGCTCGCTGGCCGCGCGATAGTCGCCCGCCTGCTCGAGGCGCTGCAGCAGCCGGCGGAGCACATCGACAGAGAGCGCCTGCAGGCGCTCGCGCTCGGGGATGATCCAATCGTCGTAGCAATCGGGCAGGAGGTCGCCCGCGTAGAGGGCCGCGGCCTCTTCGAGCCGGCCCTCGCACGCCGCACGCTCAAACTCGGCGACGTCGAAGACGTAGGGGGCATCGGGCCGCCACTGCAGCGCCTGGGCGTCGAGGCGCACAAAGCGCGCGGCCTCGGGCAGCGCGCGCCGCAGGTAGTGCAGCAGGTTGCGCAGGTTCGTGCGCGCCTGCGATTCGTCGGAATCGGGCCAGAGGAGGAAGGCCAGATGGCGCCGCGGCTGCGGGCCCTCGCGATGCAGCAGGAGATAGGCCACGAGCGATTGCAGGCGCGGTGCGTCGAGACCCTCGACCGGCACATCGCCATGGACGAGCCGGAAGCCACCCAGAAGACGAACACGCAGGGTTTCGTCCATGGCCGGGTCCTTCCCAGGTAGAGTGCGAGATGCTGCGGCCGGCAACGGTCGTCGCCGCCGGCAGTGTGGTTCTCACAGAGTATACACAAAGATACCTCGGGGGCCAAACGGGGAGGGCACGAAAGACGGGAAAGGGCGCGAAAGGGGCACGAAAGGCGGGACGCGCCGCTTTCGCGACCTTTTCGCGCCCTACCTGCCGCTGACTGTCAACTCGGGGAAGCGCACGGCCTGCGGGCCGAGATAGTCGCCCAGCATGACCGTTTCCTGCGAGAGGCGGGCGTGGGCCAGGCCGACAAAGAGGTTGCCGCTGAGCGAGCCGCCCTTGATGGGCCGCACCTCGTGGCCCCGCCGCTCGTAGCCCAGGCGGATCTCGCCCACAAAGTTGCCGGTGACGGGGTCGGGCATCATGCTGGAAAAGGCGACGACGTGGTAGAGTAGCCCTACGCCCTGCCACATGTCGGCCACCGCGAGCGAGCCGGGCAGCACCTCCAGGTTGCCAAAGGCGCCGGTAGGCGGCACCTGCAGGTACTGGGCGTAGCGCTGCGGCGCCCAGAAGCTGCGCAGCACCCCGTGCTCGATCACCTGCAGCCGGGCACCGGGCACGCCATCCTCATCAAAGGCGCCGGAGCCCAAGCCCCATGGAAGGATGGCATTGGCGTAGACGGTCAGCGGGTCGCCCGTCGGTGTGGCCCCGTCGTAGACGCTCGCGCCCAGCTCCCAGCGCGAGACGCCCTCATACTTGAAGCGCGCGCTAGAGCGGAAGGCCAGGGGCGACATGAACGAGCCACCCAGCAACTGGTGCAGCGCATCGCCCGAGATGATGACCGGGAAGCGCCCTGTCTCCGGCTCGCCGGCGCGCAGGGTATCGCGGGCGTACTGGGCCTGGCGGCGCACCAGCTCCGGCAGGTCCACACCCTGCAGCGCCCGCCGGCGCACCTCCACGTGCGACTCGGTCTCGTGCCCGGCCTCGTCGCGGGCCAGCAGCACGAAATCGACGAGCAGCGAGGTGCGCGCCTCGCGGCCATTCACGCCGCGGCTGTTCTCGAGCTCCATCTCGTGCCGGTCCACAAAGAACTCGGCCGAGGCCAGCGAGATGCCGGGCTCGTGGGCCACGGCCTCGAGCAGCCGGCCGGCCAGGTCGCGGGCCACACGCGCCGGCTCGGCCTCCAGGAGGCGGTCGGCGGTGAGCACCTGGGGATAGACCGCCGGGCCGGGCAGGTCGAAAGGCGGGTTATCGGTCAGGCCGGCCATGAAGACGGCCTGGCGGATGCGCGCATCGATGCGCGCCTCGTCGCCGGGCAGCAAGGTCACCGCAGCCGAGCCGCGGCGCATCTCGCCGCCCTGCGCGGCAGGGTGGTCGTTGTAGACCTCGACCTCAAAGCGCTCGCTGTTCACCGAGCGCTCGTTCTCCGGCTCGCGCCCTGCCAGGTAGTACTGCGTGCTCGCGGTCACGACGCGGCGCAGCCGCCAATCGTGGACCCCGCTCGTGTGCCCCAGTGTCTGCAGCAGATGATCGTGCATCAGCCCAACCTCGCCTTCAACCGCAGGTGCGGCCCGCCCGACGATACCGGCACCCACTCTTTCCAGCCCTTGCCGCAGTTGCCGCCATCAAGGGCAAAATCGTTGCCGACGGCGCTGACCGAAGCCAGGATATCGGGCACATAGCCGGTGATGCCGACCGGCGAGAAGAGGCGACCGGTGCGCCGGCCGCCCGCAATCTCCTCACCGATATTGGCCTCCACCTGCACGCCCCAGCCCTTGGGGTCCTCCATGCCGCTCGAGGTTTTGCGCAGGTACACGCCACGCTCCACGCCGGCGATCAACTCGTCGACCGGCGTGGTGCCACGGGCGAAGAAGGTGTTCGACATGCGGGCGTAGGCCTTGCGCTCGTAGCCCTGGCGCCGGCCGTTGGCGGTGCGCGGGATGCCCAAGCGGAAGGCCGAGTAGAGATCGGTCAGGCCCCGCTCGAAGACGCCCTCGCGCAGGATGGTGGTGGGCGCGGCGACCTGGCCCTCGTCGTCGAGCAGGTACGAGCCGTACGCGCCGGGCACGGTGGGGTCGTCGAGCAGGTTGACCAGCGGCGAGCCCACGCGCTTGCCCAAGTACTCGGCCGCCCGCGCCCGTCCTTTGACGAACATGTCGGCCTCGACGCCATGGCCAAAGGCCTCGTGGGCCATCACGCCCGAGACGGTGGGGTCAAAGACCACGTCGTAAAAGCCCGGCTCGATGCGCCCGGCGCCCAAGAGCGCCGCGGCCTCGGCGGCCAGGGCGCGCAGCTCGTCGTCGGCAATGTGGGCGATCTCGAGGCCCCCGGTGCCATCGCGCATGAGCCAATCGCGCTGTACCTTCTGGCCATCAGAGACGATGAGCAAGATCTGGAAGCGGATGCGGGTGATGCTCTGCGAGAGGAGGCGGCCGCGGCCGGCAAAGACCTTGGCCTCGGCGGTCTCATTGTAGGTGACCATGGCGTTGACGATGTGGGGATCGAGCCCGCGCACCGCGGCGTGATAGCGCTGGCAGAGCTCGAGCTTGTCGCGCGGGGTTTGTGTGCGCGGGTCGATCTCGGTGGGCCGCGAAAGGTGCTCGTCGCGCGGTGGCCCGGGCTCGGGCGCGGGGCCCGGCCGCAGCTCGAGCTCGGCGGCCAGGGCGTGCGCGGCGCCGGCCAGGGCCTCGGGGGCCAGGCTGCCCACAGCGCGCTCCTGCAGAAAGGCGCCGTTCCAGGCGCTCAAGACCGCGCCCTGGCTGCGCTGGTCCTCGCTCACCCGCGACTCGCGGTCGCTCACGGCCACCTGCAGGCCCGCGCTGCTCGTCGCCAATGCCGCACCGTAGGGAGCACGCCGCTCGAGATCGGCCACCATCTCGGGCAGCCGGCTGCGGATGGCCTCCAGCTCGGGAGGCAGCACACTGTCAGTCATGATCCCTCCCCTTCGATGATTCGACTCCAGCCCGGACTCCCCAACTTGTTGGGGCGTACCCCCTCCCCGTACAAGTTCGGGAGTCCGGGTGGAGCGTACCCCCCCGAACAAGTTCGGGAGTCCGGGTGGGGCGTACCCCCCCGTACAAGTTCGGGAGTCCGGGTGGAGCGTACCCCCCCGTACAAGTTCGGGAGTCCGGGTGGGGCGTACCCCCCCCCGAACAAGTTCGGGAGTCCGGGTGGAGCGTACCCCCCCGAACAAGTTCGGGAGTCCGGGTGGGGCGTACCCCCCCGTACAAGTTCGGGAGTCCGGGTGGAGCGTACCCCCCCGAACAAGTTCGGGAGTCCGGGTAGGGCGTACCACCCCCCGAACAAGTTCGGGAGTCCGGGTAGGGCGGCTACTGGCCCGGGGTCGTCTCGGGCTCGGGCTCCGGCTCCCGTTCGTGGCCGAGCGCCTCGCGGATGGCCTCGTGGTCCTCGAGGTGCATAATCTGCGGCACGAACAGCGAGGTCGCGGCCATAAGGGTGCAGATCAGGCCGCCGATGATGAACCAGGTGTTGGCCCCGAACAGGTCGGCAATAGGGCCGGCGATAAGCAACCCCAAGGGCGCTGCCGCCTGAGCGCCCGAGCCCATGAGGTTGAACACGCGCCCCTGCAGTTCGGGCGCCACAATGGCCTGCACGCTGGCAAAGAGGGGGCCGCTGGCCATGGGCAGCATAAAGCCGGCCACAAAGGTCACCGTCACGGCCGGCATGAAGGCGGCCTGCGGCATGAACCCGATCACGACTGAGGCCACACCCAGCCCAATCAGCCCGCTCAGCGCCGTCAACACACGCCGGCGGAAGCCGCCCCACACGCTCAAGGTCAGCCCGCCGGCGACAACACCCACGCCAAAGGCCGACTCCATCCAGCCGAGTTCGAGCGCCCCGCGGCCAAAGTGCTTGCTCACCAGGATCGGCAGCAGCGAGATGGCCGGCTGGAAGGCCATGTTGAAGAGCACGGCCATGACGCCCACCGCCAACAGCCCCGGCCAGGTGCGCAGGTAGCGCAGGGCCTCGTGCAGATCCTCCACGATGGAGCCGATGTGGCCGTTGGCGCCATTGTTGGGGCGACGCACCGGCTGCGGGATAGTCGCAAAAGCGAGCGGCAGGATGCCCAGCGCTGCCGTGGCCACGTCGACGCCCAGGACGCCGCTCATGGGCAGGGTCGCGATCAAGAGCCCGCCCAGCGGCGGTGCCATGATGTTCATCGCCCCCTGCAGCACCTGATTGAGCCCCGCTACCCGCGACAGGTGCTCCTTGGGCACCATCAGCGAGGTCGAGGCCTGCATGGCCGGCCAATGGAACGTGCCCCCGAGCGAGCGGATGAACATGATCACATAGACCTGCCAGGGGTGCATCGCGCCCAGTTGGTTGAGCACGATCAACGTCGCCGTGGCGACGGCGACGACGCCATCGGCCACGATCATCACCAGGCGGCGGTCCCAGCGGTCCACATAGGCCCCGGCCAACGGGCCGAGGACGATACTCGGCAGCAGGGCCAGCAAGGTCGCCGTCGCCAGCACGGTAGCCGAGCCGGTCTTGGCCGTCAACCACCAGACAAGGGAGAACTGGACTAGTTGGCTGCCAAGCAGCGAAAAAGCCTGCCCCACCCAGATTGGGAAGAACGCCCTCTTCCAGTTGCCGAGATCTATCTCCTGCCCCACGTTGCCCGCTCCCTGGCCAAGATTGAACGCACGATTCACCAGGTCAGATTATAGGCGCAAATGGTGCCACGGCAAGAAGGGTTGCTGCGTCATATCCCACAGTTGTGGGGCACCCGTGTGCTGGCCGGGTTCTCCGCTCCGCTGCTACCCGGCCCTTAGGGTAGGGGTTTGGCGGGCAGGCCGGCGTTGCTGGCTGCCCAGCGGGGCAGCCAGCAACGCCGGCCTGCCCGCCAAACCCCTACCCTAAGGGCCAGCACCGGGTTCGTGCGAAGCCCAAGAGCCGGTCGCCAACGATGATGGGACATACCCCGCCCCACGGCTGCCCATGCACGACGGGCGGAAACGGTGTATAATGCCTGCGTATAGTAGGTGCTTCTCAACAAGCGATGTGCTCTAGCGTAAAAGGGGGATGGCTGTGTCGCTGAAACCGGGTGACGATCTGATCGGACGCTATCGCATCGAGGGCAAGCTGGGCGAGGGCCAGAATGGCGCGCTCTATTGCGCACTCGACACGCTCTTTGGCCGGGCCTGCACCGTGCAGGAGGTGTGCTCGGCCGCGCCGGATGAGCTGCGCCGGCAACTGCGCCAGATGGCCCAGGTGGAGCATCCACACCTGCCGCGGGCCGGCGACGCCTTTTGCCTGGGCGAGGCCGGCTACCTGGTGGCCGACCTGGTGGGCGGCCGCAGCCTGGCCGCCCTGCTGCAGGAGCGGCAGGGCGGCCAGGTCGCCCCGGCAGTAGCGCTGGCCTGGCTCGACCCGGTGATGGATGCGCTGGCGGCCTGCCACGAGGCGGAGTTGGCGCACCAGAGTGTCGCGCCCGAGAACCTGGTGCTGCTGCCGGGGGGCAAGGTCTCCCTGGTGGGCCTGGGCCTGGGCCTGCCGGAGGCATCGCCCTACCTGGCGCCGGAGCTGGCCGGCGGGGGTGACCCCACAGCGGCCAGCGACATCTATGCGCTGGGCGCGACGCTCTACACGCTGCTCACCGGCCGCGCGCCCGTGCCCGGTCGCGACCGAACGTCTGGTGGTGCCTTGGCGGCGCCCCGCGATCTGGCGCCCGACCTGCCGGCCGAGGTCGAGGCTGCTGTGCTGCGCGCCATGGCTGTGCACCCGCAGGAGCGCTTCCACGGTATGGCGGAGATGCGCCTGATGCTGGCCGCCGAGATGGCGCCCGGGGCGGCCGGGCCGCTCTGGAGTGGTGGCCTGCAGCCCATCCTGGCGGCATCGCATGCGCCGCTCGTCCTCTATGACGATTTCGACGCCGACAGCTCCGGCTGGGATACCGGCGAGGCCGAAGACGAGCTTTCGATCACCACCCAGGAGATTGCCGGCGGCCGCTATCGCTGGCAGGCCAAGGCGCTGGAGGGCTTTTCGTGGTGGTGCTGCCCCGACGTGCCCCCCACCGCCGACCTCTACGTCACCGTCGAGGCGCGCCAGGAGCGCGGCCCCTGGACCACCGAGCACGGCCTCGTCTTCCGCGCCGACGGCGACGACCACTATACCTTTAGCATCCGCAACGACCAGCAGTGCACGGCCTACCTCGAGTACCAGGGTGAGACCCGCGTGCTCCTCGGCTGGCGCCCCACGCCGGCCATCGAACCCTGCGCCGCCAACCGGCTGACCGTGGTGGCCAGCGGCGCGCACTTTACCCTGCTGATCAACGACCAGGTCGTCGGCACGTTCGATGACGACACGCTGGCCGAGGGCCGCACCGGCCTGCTCGTGGGCCTCGACAAGGCCGGCGACGAGGCGGTGATCGAGTTCGACCAGTTCGAGCTGCGAGCCTAGGCCTTTTTACGTTACCATTACGTTTACCTTATGCATACCTGCTTGAGACCTGATATACTACAAACGAGCCCTTTGTCGGCCGCCATCGGCGAAGAGCCTCTCTGAAAGGCCGTAGCCCAGTACTGCAGCTGTACTTGTCTGGGAAGGCGTGTGATCCGGGCACAACGCTTCGCGCGTAGCCGGAACGGAGCCTTTTGGGGGTTTTTTGGCAGGTTGGCCAGAGCCGTGGCCGCCCCATGGGGCGGCCACGGCTCTGGCCAACCTGCCAAAAAACCCCCTTCCGGCCAAGGGGGGCTAGGCTACGCCCATCAAAATCAGTGCGACAGACTACTAGCCCCCTTGGCCGCCGCAGGCGGTTTGTGGGCGTGCGCGACGTAACTGGTTTCGCGGAGAGGCTCGAAGAGCGAGTCGCAGGCTATCGACCCAGGAGGCAACATCGATGAACAAGCTGCGCTTGCTTCTGGCCCTGGTGCTGGCGGCCACACTGCTGGCCGGCGCAGCCCTGCCCGCCGCAGTGACGGCGAGCGGGAAGGCTTACGTCGAGCCCGCGCTGGCGCACAGCGATGCCGGCCAGTCGGTGATCGTGACCGCAGCCAGCTCGCAGGCCGCCGCGCGCGCCGTGGGGCGCGTGGGCGGGCTCGTCACCAGCGATCTGTGGCTGATCGACGCCGTCGCCGCCACCATCCCGGCCGGGCAGGTAGAGGCGCTGGCCGCCCAACCAGGCGTACGCACCGTCACCGCCAACAAGGGGGTCACGGTGGCGCCAGGGCCCAGCCCGGCCGCAGATGGCGTCACGGCCGCGAGCCTGCCGCCGCGCCGCCTCGACGGCCCGCCTGACGTGGAGCCGACCAACAACCCCAAGCGCTACCGCATCGCCTACCCCGTGATCGCCGATGTGGGCGCCGATACGCTGCAGCAGTCCAGCAAGAAGCTTGGCCGCGACGTCACCATCGCCCTGGTCGATAGCGGCATCTACTTTAGCCCCGAGACGGTCAGCACCCTCGGCGGCCACCTCAACCGGCAGTTCCTCGGCCAGGCCGACTTTGTGGAGACCCAACTGCCGAAGGGCAAAGGCGGCACCCAGTACGCCGACTATTGCTTCATCAGCGACAAGATGCTCAGCCGCGATCGCTACGGCCACGGCACCCACGTCGCGGGCATTATTTGGAACAACCTCATCGATGAGAATACCGGCCTGATGCTGGGCGTCGCGCCCGAGGCCAACATCATCAGCGTGCGCGTGCTCGGCGATGACGGCACCGGCTCCTACGAGACGGTGATCAAGGGCCTACAGTGGGTTGTGGCCAACAAAGACACCTACGGCATCCGCATCCTGAACCTGAGCCTGAGCGCCCAGGCCACGGTGCCCTACTTTGCCGACCCGCTGAACCGGGCTGTGGAACAGGCATGGGCACTCGGCATCGTGGTGCTCGCCGCGGCAGGCAACAGTGGCCCGGCGGCCGAGACGATCACCGTGCCCGGCAATGACCCCTACGTCATCACCGTGGGCGCCGTCGACGGCGGGCGCACCGCGGGCTGCTGGGCCGACGACCTGCTGCCCAGTTGGTCGGCCTGCGGCCCCACGCGCGATGGCTTTGCCAAACCCGACGTGCTCGCCCCGGGCAGCCAGGTTGTCTCTTTCATGCACAACAGCCGGAAGGACCCGGCCGAGACGCAGGTGCTGGCGCAGCTACACCCTGGCTACTCGGCCACGGCCCACCTGTTCCGCATGAGCGGCACGAGCATGTCGACCGCGGTGGCTTCGGGCGTGGTGGCGCTCATGCTGCAGGCCCATCCTGAGCTCACGCCCAACCAGGTGAAGCACCGGCTGATGGCGACGGCGCGGTCCGCAGTGACCGACGCCAACGAGGCGGTCTACAACACCCTGCAGCAGGGGGCCGGGCGCATCTGGGCGCCCGACGCCGTGCTGAACGCCCCTGAAGGCAGCGCCAACGCCGGCATGGACATCGCCGCCGACCTGGCGCATGGCTGCGGCAGCGACGAGGAGCTGGCCCACCACTACCAGGGGCCGATCCGCCAGGCCGTCGATGCCGGCGGCGAGCGCGTGCTGTACTACTGCGCCGGGCCCGACGGCAGCATCTATGGCCTCGGCGCGGCCCGTGCCGGCGACCGCACCTGGCTCGACCGCAATGCCCTGGGCGACCCCACCGGGCAGACGTGGCTGGCCATAGACCAGAACCCGCTGCCCGCCGGATGGTCGTGGGCTGGGGTGTGGTCATGGGCGGGCGCCTGGTCATGGGCGGGCGCCTGGTCGTGGGCGGGCGCGTGGTCGTGGGCGGGCGACGTCCCCTGGGGCGCCATCGAGCGCGACGCGACGCGCGTATCGACCAGCCCCTGGGTCGATGCGCCCTGATACCTGGCACACAACAGTAACTTGGGGGCGGTCCGCGGGCCGCTCCCCTTTTTTTTGTGGGTTGGGAGCCCCCTACCGTTCCCCCGTCGCGGGGGAATGGGGCTGGTCGCCGCCCCTGGCGCGCAGGCCAGGGGCGGCGCCAGACGACATAGTATCTGGAATGCTCGTAGCGTCTATCAGAGTGCCCGACCCACCAGCGGCAAGGCCGGCGCGGCAACCTGCACAGGAGAAAAGGCGGCATGGCTACACCCCAAAGCAAAGGCAAGCTCTGGCGCCTGCAGGTCTATACGGCCGCGGTGTCGCTGCTCGGGATCGCGCTCCTGCTCTGTTCCCTATGGCAACTGCGCCAGACCTCGCCAGAGATATTCATCTTTGTCGCGCTCTGCGTCGCAGCCGAGTTGACGACGAGCGAGGCCATTGCGCCCCAGTTGGCCATTTCCATGTCGTCGGCCGTGGGCTTTGCCGCCGTGCTCTCGTTCCACCCCGTCGCTGCAGTGATCGTCGGCATGGCGGGCGGCCTGGCCACCACGCTGGTCAAGGATGCTGCCGACCGGCGTCAGGGCCGGCGGCCGGGCGCGGCCCTGCTGCGGCGCATCCTGTTCAATATGGCGGCCTTTGGCCTGAGCATCATCACGGCGGGGCTGATCTACTGGGGTCTCGGCGGCCGGGCAGGCGACCCGCTCCTCGCCACGAACCTGCTGCCGATGCTGGTGGCGGCGACGGTGTCGGAGCTCGTCAACGGCGGCATCGTCGCGCTGGCGGTCGCGCTGCAGGTGCAAGAGCCAGCGCGCAAGGTGTGGCAACAGAACATGTCGTGGGCCACGCCGATGAATGTGCTGGGCATGGTCGTGGGCGGCGGCGGCCTGGCCATGGGCTACCACATCGCCGGTATCATCGGCGCTGGCGTGTTCTTCCTGCCGCTCGTGCTGACGATCTATGCCTTCCGCCTCTACATCGCCCAGTCGAAGAGCCAAATGGGCCGCCTCGAGGACCTCATTGCGCAGCGCACCGAGGACCTGCGGCAGGCCAACGAGGAGCTCACGCACCTCGATCGCACCAGGAACCAGTTCTTCTCCGTCGTCAACCACGAGATGCGCAGCCCGCTGACGGCCATCCTGGGCTATGCCGAGATGCTGCAAGCGAGCCCGCTGCTCTCGCCCGACCAGGCCGAGATGCTGCACCTGATTCACGAGAACGGCCGGCGCCTGCTCGAGCTGGTCAATAACCTCCTCGACATCTCGCGGCTCGAGAACGGCCGCCTCAACATTTTGGCGCAACCGATGGACCTCATGGAGGCGGTAGACCAGGCCCTCGACGTGATCCGGCCCCTGGCCCAAAAGAAGCGCATCGCTATCCGCGTTGACGCCCCGCCCACGCTGCCCAACGTCATGGGCGAGACGCGGCGCGTGGCGCAGGTGCTGGTCAACCTGCTCAGCAACGCGGTCAAGTACACGCCTGAGACGGGCCGGGTAACCGTCACCGTGACCCGCGACGAAGCGCGGCCCATGGTACGGGTCCACGTCGCCGACACGGGCATCGGCATCCCCCGCGAGCGCCTGCCCCACGTCTTTGACCGCTTCAGCCGTCTGGAGCGTGACGATATCGCCGGCACCATCGGCACCGGGCTGGGCCTGTCGATTGCCAAGGGTCTGGTGGAGGCGCACGGCGGGGAGATTTGGGTTGAGAGCGAGGAGGGGCGGGGCTCCACCTTCGCCTTCACCCTGCCCCTGGCTGCCGCGCAAGACGCCGCCTCGTAGCACCTGCACTACGCCGTACGAAGCGGCCGGCCAGGTTCGTACGGCGTAGGGGCTGCCCGAGGCTCCCGTGGTAAGCCTCGGGCTACAGAGACAAAGCCCTACGGGCTCGTGCCCTTCGACTCGTCTACGCTTGACCTCGGCTGCTTGCCGCCGTGGGCGCGTGTCTCCCGAGATCACGGTGTTCAGGGGCGACACCAGCCCCATAGGGGCTTTTTCTGTAGCCCGAGGCTCCCGTGGCAAGCCTCGGGCAACCTCGGCCAGCGCGCCGCCCTATTTGAACGGTATTGCTACTAGGCCGGCACCGATGCACCGGGCCGCTCGTAGGGGATGATGGTGATCTGCCCGCTCTTCTCGATGACGGCGTAACGGATCTGCTCCAGCCGCTCGATGCCGGCGCTCTCGCGCCCCGACTCGAGGATGTCGTCCACCGAGATGCGGTTGGCGCTGAGCCGATCCGGCAGAGCGCGGCCGCCGGCCACCAGGAGGACCGGGCTGCCCTCGTCGACCAACCGAAACCCGCGGAAGCGCTGGGCGAGGATGCCGGTCAAGATGTCGGTGCCCACCAGTGTCACCACCAACACCCCTGCCTGGGTCAGCGAGCCGATGCCGAGCAGGCCGTACTGCGCAGCCTGGGCCACCAGAAGCACCAGCGCCAGGTCGAACGGCGTCTTTTGCGCCATCTGGCGGTGGCCGGCGATGCGAAAGAGCGCCAGCACGATCAGATAGGTCACGACCCCGGCCACGACCACGTTCAGCAACGCACTCTGCCTCCTTAGCCGTCACTACGAAGGGCCAGTCGTCGCATATTGTGCGGTTGGTGACAAAGTAGTAATAGCCCCTTGTGGGCGCTCTGGCGCGCCGTGGCGAGCCTTCGCAAGACCTGTTTGGACAGGTGCCGGCTAGGGAAAGACGAAGGTCCACAAGGGCCCTACCTCGCTCGCCAGGCCGCCCGCCTCGACGCGCACAATGCCCCAGGCCAGGCCGGCGGCGTGGGGCTGGAAGGTGATGGTGGCCCCGACCCGCCCTCCAGCGCCGTCGAGGTCAAAGACGTAGGTCACGACAGCGGCTGATTGCCGCGCCTGCCCCGGCGCCGGCTCGATGCGTACCGGGCCAATGAGATCGAGCAGGCCACGCGAGATGCTGACCGCCATCTGCGTGGCACCGCGCGGGATATCGGCCGAGATACGCATGGTGCCCGTCTCGCTCTGACTGTAGCGGCTGAAGCGAGGCAGCACGGCATCGAGCGCCAGGGGGCCACGGCCCTGCACGACGTAGGAGCTGATGGGCCCGCCGCCAAAGAGTCCGGCGAGGGCGAGGCCCACGATGGCCAGCATCACCACCCAGGCGATGCGTTGCGCCCGGTAGTAGCGCCGCTCAAAGCGCGCGTCCTCGTCGATGTCGAGGCCCACGGCGACCTCCCCGCCCCCCTTTGTGGCGGCAGCTTTGGCCGCTCGTCGGACGGCCCGCCCATAGTGCGCGAGCGGCCAAAGCCGCAACTACGAACCAAGAACGAGCGGCTAAAGCCGCCACTACAAAGGGGAGGAAGAGCAAGTGGCATGCCAGGGCCGTAACCTGCACGGCGCTCAACCGTCTACTAGTCGGATACTTGCTGGTCTGCCCCTGGTCATCAACGGGTGCCGGCCAGTCATGGAGGAGACGTCACACGATGCCCAGCCGCATGCACCGGCCCTGCGTCCTCATCTTGGCCGCCCTCCTGCTCCTGCCCGGGGCCCTGCCCTTCGCCCGCAGCGCCGCGGCCCAAGAGACGGTCACGCCCGACGCCGCCGGCTCGCCGGCGCCCACAGAGGCCACCGTCGCGCCCGATGCCACCGGCTCGCCCGCGCCTACGGAGGAGGCCACCGCCACAGCGACCGCCACTCCCACCTTCACCGCCACGGCGACGGCCACTCCGCAGCCCAGCGCCACGCCCACGGCCGCGCCCAGCGCCACGGCCACCGCACAGCCCAGCGCCACGGCGACGACGCCCCCGACCGCCACGCCACTGCCCTCGGCCACGCCCAGCAGCGTGCCCACGCCGGCGCCCACCCCATCGCCCACACCCCGGCCCACGCCGCCCGGCCCCATCGTCGGCGATGCGGCCGCGCCCCTCGTCGTCATCCTCGCCGCCGCCGCCGTGTCGGCGCTGCTCTGGCTGCGCATGCGGGGGTAGGCCCAATGCCTATTACCCCTGGCAGCCTGGCAAGGGGCAACGGCCTGGGCTGACAACCAGCCTACAGGCCCGCCCCAGCCCGGTACGAGCCCTCCTGGATCAGGGCTGGGCGAGAGTGCGCAATATCAGCATTGTTATAACATGATTGACAATGGTACCAATATGCGATATAGTAGTGCGGTGTTCAACAACCAGGAGAACGGCATCGCCGGGGTCAACTACCACCAGCGACTATGATCCGAACGCCTACCCCACGGTCAAGACCAACGTGCCGGGGCTGACGGGGTCCACCGGCGGCGCGTGGGTCAACATGTCCTTCAGCCTCAGCGCCTGCGCCGGCCAGAACATTCTGATCGCCTTCCGCTACGTGACCGACTGGGCGACGACCGAGGCCGGCTGGTTCATCGACGACGTCAAGGTGGATGATACGCTGATCTCCGATGGCTCCAGCGTCGCGCCGTTCAGGAGCCTCACCGAGATCGTGCCCATCAACAACAACTTTGTGGGGTTCAAGGGCAACGGCAAGGGCAACCAGTACAAGGTGCTGACGCTCAAGCTCAACGATGTGACCGAGGAGGGCCTGTTCGAGCTGAACGAGGTGCTCAAGGCCTCCGACAGGGCCGCCATGCTCGTGACCTTTGCCGCCCCGCAGGGCCTCAACCAGTACGTTGACTATGGCTACGAGTTCGGCTACAAGAGCGCCGGGCCGAAGAAGGTGGGGCCAAAAGCCAAGAAGTAACGCCTGACTTGCACGGCGGGGAACCTTGCGAAGGTTGGGAACCTTCGCAAGGTTCCCCGCCCGGCCGGGTGGCTGCCGGCTGGCCTGCTGCGCGTGCGCCCGGCCCTGGCCCGGATAATGGCCTATGCCCCTTCGATGGTGGCCCGAGTGATAAAGACGCCCGCGGCCGGGTCGTAGCGCTCGACGATGCCGGCGACGCGCAGCGTGCCCCCGGCCAGGGCGGCAACGCGGCTGTCGTCGATGGTGACGAGGTCGTAGAGCTCGAGGCCACACTGGCAAGGGGTCTCGACCCAGCCGAGCCGACCGCGCGCCTGGCCGTCGTAGACGAGGCCGCAGGCGCGGGCGGCGCACGCAGCGCTGCTCTGCAGGCGCTCGTCCACACAGGTGGCCAGGGAGCGGCGCGGCGCACCGCGGGCGTTAGGCGCCACCGCCGTGGCCAATGCGCCGTTGCCGAACACGCGCGCCTGCGTGGGCGCCATCAGGCCGCGGCCGTAGAGCGCGTCGAGGATTTCGCCGCCGCTGCCGATGGCATAGCCCCCGCCGAGGCCTTGCGCCCAGGGGATAATGCAGTGCAGCGAGCCGTCGGGCCGCCAGTACGCGGCGCCGCCCACGCCCGAGAGCAGCGTGCGCAGCGCCGCCAGGCCGGTCGAGCCCGCGCTGCCCAGGCCGGCGCTTGTCGCCGCGCGCAGCTCACGGCTCAGCCAGGCGCGGCGGCTCTCGCCCGTCGCCTCATTCCAGTTCGCCGGGGCGACGGCAAAGGTATCGAGCACCGTGCCCCAGGCCGTGAGGCCGTCAAAGCTGCAGGTGAGCCCGGCCGCGCGGTAGAGCAGCTCGGCGATGAGCCAGGCCACCGTCTGGCCCTGCCACAGGTAGAGCGCGTCGGGCTGCCAGCGGCGCAGGAGCCCCCAGCCGTCCTCGCACTCGAGCTGCACGGCGGGCCGCGGACCGCCGCGGCGCACGGCGGCGCTGATGATGTAGCAGGGCGCCCGCGCCACCCGTTCCTCGCCGGCTGCTGTGCGGTAGCCGCGCACGATCGTCACCCTGGCCAGGGGCTGCAGCGGCCCATCGAGGGCGGCATGGCGGCCCTCGGCGTCGGCGAGCTCGACCAGGGTGCGGCCGCTCCAGGGCTCCTCCTTCACCAGGTAGCCGGCCACGGCGCTCTCTTCGCGGTGCTTCTCGGGGTCCAGCGGGCTGTAGGCGGCGGCGCGCCACACGGCGCGCTCGAGCGCCAGGTAGTAGGCGCCGTCATGGTACACGAGCAGCGGCCGGCGGGCGGCGCCAAACCCCTCCAGCGGCACCCAGCAGGCAAACGACCAGTGCGCCCAATCGGGCGAGTGCAGCACGACCGGCTCGCTGTAGGCCGGCGCAGGGCTGCTCGTCTCGAGGTAGGCCAGGTGCCACAGGCCACCGGCGCGCGCCAGGCTGGGGTAGCGCGGCACAAAGCCGGCCGCGGGCAGCCCCGGCGGCACCAGGGGTGTGGGGCCTGTCCGGGCGCCGGTGGCTTCGTCGAAGGTGCCGCTGCGCAGGCGGTGCACGTCAGGCGCCTCCTCGTCACACGAGGCCAGGTAGTAGCGGCCGCCCTCATAGGCGGCGGCCACACCGTGCCGCGCCGCCAGCGCCCCCGCCTCGGCCCAGGCGTGCGCCGTCCACGTGCCGCCCTCCCAGGCATCGGCCAGGGCCAGCGTGAGCAGGCCGGCGGCCGGGTCGTGGTAGGCGAGTTGGGCGTTGGCCGAGGCCAGGCTCACGCCGGGCGCGGCCAGGCCGCTGATACAATCCAGCGCCGGCGACCAGCTCTCGCCGCCGTCGCTGCTCTGGCGGCAGCAGAGATGATAGGCACCACCGCCCGAGCGCACGTAGAAGAGGCGCAGGTGCGTGGGGTCGCCGGCGAGGCACGAGAGCGCCACGTCGGAGGCCGGGTGCGCGTCGTCGGCCAGCGCCGCCCAGGCGAGCCAGGCGCCAGGGCTGGCGGGAGCGGCGATGCGCTGCACATCGAGCGCGCCGGCGGCCGTGATGCGCACGCGCACGACCCCCCCCGGCGTCGCGCAGCCGGCCGTCTGGCAGGTGCTGGTGTTGTCGTCGAGCAGCGGCTGCCAGCGCAGCTCGTGATCCTCGATGCGCACGCGCACCGTGGGCGCGCCACCCAGGCGTCGTTGCGCGGCCAACAGAGTTGGGCTGAGCGCTTGCATGTGGGCACTCCTCGGAGGTGGGGCCGGGGATGGGGGAGAGCCTTCGCCAGGTTCTCCCCCATCCCCTCACGGGAGGGTAGAGGGGCAGGAGTAGTATAGCACAAATGTTCTCGCCCGTCAAGGGGGTCAGACCTCAAAAGCAGGCCGTGTCGATGAGCTGGAAGTAGAAGACGTACTCGTCGCCTTGGCGGATCGTGACCGTGGCCGTGTCGGGGTCCTCTATGCTGGCCTGCGCCCTGGGGGCCGCGATGCGGATCGGCTTGTACTGCCAGCGCGTGGCATCCAGGCCCGCAGGGATCTCGGGCGCCACCGTGACCGGCCAGGCCACGCCATCGGGTGGATAGAAGGTCCAGAGGACAGCCGCTTCGCCAAAGGCGTCGAGCGCGGTGTACAGCGTGGGCTGCGGCGTGCCGCCCACAGAGGCATTGACCGGGATGCCGTTCCAGCCGCCGTAGATGACCACCGCCACGTCGGCGCGGGGCGATGCACCGCACGGCGTCACCAGCACGCGGTTCGTCTGCAACTGTACTGCCCAACTGCCCCCAGCGCAGGACCAGGCGATCGTGGCGTCGTTGGGGGCCGTGATGCTGCCCTCGCTGGGGATGGATTCGCCGGCGAACGGCCACTCGATGGGCAGCATGATGCCGAACATGGGGTCATCATCGGGGATGTAGATCCAGCCCTCCTCCGGCCCCGACCCCGGCGTCGGCAGGAAGAAGGTATGCTCCAGGAGCCAGTGCAGCGTCTCTTCGCTGGCCGACGCGTTGAGCGTCGCCCAGTACGTGCCGGGTTCGGTCGCCAGGTACTGCGTGCCGCTGGCGCCGGCGATCGGCGCGCCATCCCTATACCACACGACATCCGAGACCGTGATGCCCAGGTCCGACGCCACGTCGAGGAGCGGGTCCAGATCGGCCTCGCCCATATCGCCGAACGCTATCCCCAACGGCACCGGCTCGCCGTTGCACCCCAACTGTCCGCCCTGGAGCGAGTAGCAGGAGCTCAGCAACAGGCCGCACAGGGCCACCACGGCCAACATACGCAGGGCCCGCCTCATTGTCGTTCCTCCTTCATGATGTTGCTTCGGTGATGGATCAGAACGCCTGGGGCGTGGGCTACCTGTCCTTCCTTTTCTTCTTCAGCAAGAAGCGCGCCAGCAACGAGTGGTCCGCCGCGTTGATATTGATGGGCTCCGACGCCCACCAGGGGCCTGTGGCGGCCAAGGGGGCCAGCATAACTTTGCCAGTACGACTCACGGAGTGGGCGGCCAGGTTCGCCCTCGCCCGGCTCGGCCTTGAGGGTCCCGCTGCACGAAAAGCTCGCCCCTGGCCCGGCAGTTGCTAGGCGGATGCAGGATCCCGGTGGCACGCCGAACCGTCAGACAGTCATTGCGAGTACCCCAGGCCGCGGTGCAGCCTATGCCATCACAGAAACTGCGACTGTCATTGCGAGTGACCCAGGGTCTCGTAACCCTGTGCCCAGCACAGAACCTTGGCCTGTCATTGCGAGGAGGCGGCCGCAGCCGCCGACGAAGCAATCTCATAGCTGCAAGCGCAGCGCAGCAGCCCCAGGTTGCGAGCGAAGCGATGCAACTCCACGTCGGGCATTGGGGATTGCTTCGCTGCGGCTCGCAGTGACAGTGCAAGTTTCTGAGCAGCGCAGCGAAGCAATCTCCCATGCGGAAGGCCTGCCTTGTCGTGGCTGGAGATCGCTTCGCCGTGCTCGCAATGACAGCATGCAGAGGCACGGGCGCGCGATGGTACGCAGAGCGAAAGGAGATGCGCAGTGAACCCACAGATTCCAGCGAACGGGGGGCCTGGCCGCCGCCCCAACTCGGCGCAACAGACCTTTACCAACGCCGCGATCAACGCCCTGGTCGGCGCCCTGCAGTGGGGCGCGGGCACCGTGGGCCGGGCGACGCCGCTGCGTCGCGTCATCATCAACCGTTACGACCGGCGCCTCCGCGCCGACTATGCGCGGGCCGAGGCCGCCGCCCCCGGGCCGACGGCGATGTTGCAGCACCGCCGCGACATGGCCCTGGCCATCCTGCACACCATGGATCGCGCCATGGAGCGCGGGCTCTTGGGCACGGCGACCATGCGCGGCGTGTTCAACATCATCGTCCGCGAGATCCTGCTGCCCGGCGGCGACGATGCGACCAAGAAGGTGTTCGAGGCCCGCTTCGGCGCCATCCCTCCCACCCTGCTGGCCATCAGCCCTGGCAAGGCCTGCAACCTGCGCTGCAAGGGCTGCTATGCCGACTCGGGGCCGGCGCGCGAGAAGCTCGAGTGGCCCATTGTGGAGCGCATTGTGCGTGAGGCCCGCGAGCTGTGGGGTTTGCGCTTCTTCATCCTCACCGGCGGCGAGCCGTTGGCGTACCACGACCAGGGCCGGGGCGTGCTCGACCTGGCCGAGCAGCACCGCGACTGCTTCTTCCAGATGTACACCAACGGCACCCTCATCGACGACGCCATGGCGCGACGCCTCGGCGCTGTCGGCAACGTCACGCCGGCCATTTCCATCGAAGGCATGCGCGCGGCCACCGACGAGCGGCGCGGCGCGGGCGTCTTTGACCGCGTCGTCGCGGCCATGGTGCGCCTGCGCCAGGCCCACGTGCCTTTTGGCATCTCGGTCACCGCCACGCGCGACAATACGGCCGAGATCCTTTCCGACGAGGTGATGGACTTTTTCTACGAGCAGATGGGCGCCATGTACGGCTGGCTGTTCCACTATATGCCCATCGGCCGCGCCATCACGCTCGAGATGATGCCCACGCCCGAGCAGCGCCTGTGGATGATGCAGCGCATGTGGCAGATCGTCGGCCAGAAGCACTACTTCCTGGCCGACTTTTGGAACTCGGGCATCCTGGTTGACGGCTGCATCGCGGCGGGCGGGCGCGGCGGCTACATGCACATCGACTGGAACGGCGCCATCAGCCCCTGCGTCTTTGTGCCCTATGCGCCGCTCAACATCCACGACGTCTATGCCCGGGGCCAGGACCTCAACGACGTCTGGGCCAACCCGTTCTTCGCCGACCTGCGCGCCTGGCAGCAGCAGTACAACCCCGGCCTGGGCGCGCCGCAGCCGCACCCGAACGGCAACCTGTTCATGCCCTGCCCCTACCGCGACCATCATGCCGATTTCATGCAGATCTATGCGCGGCACGAGCCTGACCCCAGCGATGAGAACGCGCGCGCGGCGCTCATGGACCCAGAGTACCATGCGGGGATGCAGCAGTTCGACCGCGAACTGGCGGCGCTGGCCGATCCGATGTGGGAAGCGGAGTACCTGCCGCCCGAGGCGCCCAGGGGCGTGACGCCATAGGCGCGCGTGCCGCCTGGAGGACCAGGGGTATCGGGGCTGCAAGCTTGGCATACGGCCGGAACGCATCCCTTTTGGGGAGTCAGGGCCGGCGGGGGCGCGGAGCAGGTGACCCGGCCGATGCCGGGCACTGTCAGCGGCCAATCACAAGGAGGTGCGGCACGGGCCGCACGGGAGGGGGCGGGCATGGGCGGAGATACAACGGAGCGCGATGGCAGCGATCGCACCTCGGCACGGGTGAGGCCGGCCGGCCAGGCTGCGAGGGAGGCAGCGCTCAACGCGGCCGTCGGTGCGCTGCAGTGGGGCGCGCTGACGGTGGGCCGCGCCGGTCCGCTGCGGCGCGCCATCGTCGGCCGCTACGAGCGGCGTCTGCACGCCCAGTACGGTCGCCAGATGGCCGCCGGGCCCAACCCGCGCATCGTGGAGCAAAAGCGCGACATCGCGCTGGCCATCCTGCACACGATGGACCGGGCGATGGAGTATGGCCTGCTGGGCGCGGCGACGATGCGCGGCGTGCTCAACATCATCACCCGCGAGATCCTCTTCCCCCAGTTCGGCCAGGATGCGCGCCGCAGCTTTCAGGCGCAGCATCACAGCATCCCGCCGGGGCTTTTGGCCATCAGCCCCATCAAGGCCTGCAACCTGCGCTGCCAGGGCTGCTTTACCGACTCGGGCCCGGCGCGGGAAAAGCTCGAGTGGGACGTCTTCTCGCGCATCGTGCGCGATGCCCGCGAGCTCTGGGGCGCGCACTTTTTCATCCTGGCCGGCGGCGAGCCCTTCCTCTACAAGGACCAGGGGCACCGCATGATCGACATCGCCGAGCAGCACCGCGACTGCTTCTTTCTGCTCTTCACCAACGCCACCCTCATCGACGATGCCATCGCGCGCCGCCTGGGCGCCCTCGGCAATGTGACCCCGGCCGTCTCGGTCGAGGGCCTGCGCGAGACCACCGACGCCCGGCGCGGTGCCGGGGTCTTTGACCGCGTGGTGCAGGCCATGGGCCTGTTGCGCCGCGAGCACGTGCCCTTTGGCCTCTCGATCACCGCCACCAGCCACAACTATCGCGAGATCATGTCCGACGAGTTCATCGACTTTTTCTATGGCCAGATGCAGGCCATGTACGGCTGGATTTTCCAGTACATGCCCATCGGCCGCGCCATCTCGATCGCCATGATGCCCACGCCCGAGCAGCGTCTGTGGATGCTCGACCGCATGTGGCAGATTGTGGCCGAGAAGCACTACTTCCTGGCCGACTTTTGGAGCTCGGGCATCCTGACCGACGGCTGCCTTTCGGCCGGCGGGCGCGGCGGCTACCTGTACATCGACTGGAACGGCGCCATCACCCCGTGCGCCTTTGTGCCCTACTCGCCGCTCAACATCCACGACGTCTACGCCGGGGGCGGCAGCCTGAACGACGTCTGGGCGCATCCCTTTTTCGCCGACCTGCGCGCCTGGCAGCAGCAGTACAACCCCGGCATGGGCCTGCCCGGGCCGCACCCCAGAGGCAACCTGCTCACACCCTGCCCCTACCGCGACCATCACGCCCAGTTCATGGAGATCCTGCGCCGCCACGAGCCCGACCCAACCGACGAGAACGCCGAGGCCGCCCTGCTGGACCCCGAGTACCACGAGGGGATGGTGCGTTTTGACCGCGAGCTCGCCGCGCTGGCCGACCCCATCTGGCAGCGCGAGTACCTGTAGTGGCCGGAGTCCCGAACTTGTTCGGGCCGGTGGGGAACGCCGTGGCCGGAGTCCCGAACTTGTTCGGGCCGGTGGGGAACGCCGTGGCCGGAGCCCC
>JAKPJZ010000041.1 GCA_029553955.1 Chloroflexota bacterium | reverse complement strand
CGGGTTGGTTGGCCCTGCTGGCTGCCCTGGCGCGCCCGCGGGCGCGCCAGGGCAGCCAGCAGGGCCAACCAACCCGCAAAAAACCCTATCCTGGGGCAGGGCCGGGCGGCAGCGGAGCCAAGTGCCGGCTATCACCAGGACGCTGCGGATGACGAGCGCTCCTCGAGAGGTTGTGAGCGCCGCCATTGAACCGCAATGGGGGATGAACATGGCAAGGGAAGATGCTTCGGCCCCAGTGATAGTCTACACGGCGCCGAATCCGGCGGCGGCCGAGATTGTGCGGGCCAAGCTCGAGTACTATGGCCTGCGCGCGGCCCTGCAGTACGAGAGCGCCGGGCGCATGCTGGGCCTGATCATCGACGGCTGGGGCGAGACGCGCGTGCTCGTGCCCGCCGAGCAGGCCGAGGAGGCGCGGCGCATCCTGGCCGAGAGCGACGTCGAGGCCGGCGAGCCGTAATCACCGCAGAGGTTGTAGGGGCGAGGTCACCTCGCCCCTACAACCGGCGAGCCGTAATCACCGCAGAGGTTGTAGGGGCCAGGTCGCCTCGCCCCTACAACCTCTGCGGTGCCATCGGCGCCGATTCTTCGTGGCTATTCGTGGCGATAGACACCAGTCACCAGGCCAAAGTACAGGGTGTGATAGTCGGCCTCGGGGTAGCTGGCGAGGCGCAGCTCTTCGGCCAGCTCGGCGGTCACCTCGCTGGTGAACACGGTGCGGCATTCGAGGTGCAGCGCAGCCTCGGCCAGGTAGGGCGCCGGCTGCGTCTCGCCCGGCTGCAACGTCCAGCCCTGCTCGGCGATCTTGTCGACCTCGCGGCCCGAGACGGCGCCACAGCGCGCTACGGCCTTGGCCGAGCCGGCCGGCATGCGATTGACGGTAAAGACCCCGGCGCGGTTGATGAGGCCGTAGGTGTAGCGCGACGGCCGCACCATCACCATGCACATCGGCCGGCTCCAGACCCGCCCGAAGGTGGCCCAGCCAATGGTCATCACATTGGCCGGGCGCGATGTGTCGGGCACCACCAGCAGTAAGCCGGGCCTGGCCAGTTGCGACATCAGGTCGGGCATCTCGGCGGCATAGTCGGCAGCGACGAGCTTCATTGAGTACCTCCGTTTACATCTCTTGGCGATCGGCGGCCCACAGAGCCCAACCCAAAAGCATCAGAGGCGGCTGCCACGCCGCCGCAGCCGCAAAGGCGCCGCCCAGACTACGACGACTATAGTAGCAGCAATGCAATGCGAGGGCAAACAGCAGGCGCCCAGCGAAGGAGTAGCCGCGATGTACAAGCTGAGAATAGGTCTTGCCGGGGTGTTGTTGGCGGTGCTCATCGGCTGCACGCCGACGCCGGCCGCCGTCACGCGCAATGCTGCAGCGCTGTCGCCGCAAGCGGTGGCTACGTCGCCGGGCGCCGAGCCGGCCACACCCGTGCCCACCGCCATGGCGAGCCCCACGCCCGCCGCCTCCTCCTCGCCGCAGCCCAGCGAGAAGGGCCCGCTGGCAGCGGACGGCGAGCCCATCAAGGCGCTGGCCCTGGCGGCCCCCGGCTCCCCCGTGCGCTATGCCCTGCTCGCCGACGGTGTGGCGCGCAGCACTGACGACGGCGCGAGCTGGCACGTGGTGAGCGGGCTCGTCGTGCCGGGGCTGCTCGTCTCGCCCCACGACGCGCGCACCCTCTACGCCGGCGCCTCGCCCTCCTGCTACAAAGACGAGCCCGCGCCCCTCTTCCGCGCCTCGAGCGACGGCGGCGAGACCTGGCAGGACCTGCCGGGCGGCGAGGGCATCAGGCCGGTGGCCGAACACCCGGCGCGCCCCGGCCTGCTCTATGGCACCTCCTGCGCGGGCATGAGCGTGTCGCGCGACGGCGGCCAGACCTGGGAGGTCACCGGGCCTACCACCGGCTGGGATATCACCAGCATCCTGGCGCTGCCGGGCGAGCCGCTGGGCTTCCTGGCCGTGCTCACCAGCGAAGGCGGCAGCAGCCACCTGGCCTGGTTCGACGAAGACGGCCGGCTGACGCGGGACCTCGCGGAGGGCCTGACCTTCTGGGGGCGGGGCGCGCTGGCGCAGGCCTGGCCGGCGCTCTACGTGGCCGACTCAACCGGCGTCTGGCGCTCCGACGATGCCGGCGCGCAGTGGCAGCAGTTCAAGGATGGGCTGGCCGATGTGCTGTTGAGCGTCGACCCGCTCACCGACATGGTGCCCGAGGCCGACTGGCAGCGCGGCTATGGCCTCTTTGCGCTGGCCGTCGACCCCGCGCGGCCCGAACGGCTGGCGCTGGGCACGGTGCGCGGCCTCTACCTCAGCGACGACCGCGGCGAGCACTGGCAGCCCTGCGGCGCCGAGCTGCTCGGCCAGGCCAAGGTCTCGGCTGTGGCCTGGGACCCCGCCGCCCCCGGCACCCTCTACGCCACCACGCCGGGCGGCGTGTACGCGGTGCATGTACCGGCAACATGAGAACAGGCCGGCAGCCGGCGTGCAACGCATGATACGTAAAACGTGATACGTACAACGTAATGCGTGAGGCGTGATACGTGGCCCGTATTGCGTGTTCCGTTCCTCCGGGCAAGCAAACGGAACCTGCAACACGCAGCGCCCGTCACGCCTCACGCCTCACGTTCTACGCCTCACGCGTCCCGTATCGTCTCTCGATGCCCGTAATTCCGCGCATAGTACTCGCGAAAGTAGCCGCCCTCTTTGATCGGCCGCCACCACGCCTCATTTTCCACGTACCAGCGCACCGTCTCCTCCAGCGCCTGGGCGAAAGTGTGGCGTGGCCGCCAGCCAAGGGCGCGGATCTTGGTGCAGTCGAGCGCATAGCGCCGGTCGTGGCCGGGCCGGTCGGTGACGTGCTGCAGCAATGAGTGCGGCCGGTGGAGAAGGTCGAGGATCTGCCGCGCCATCTCGACGTTGCGCGTCTCCACCTCCGAACCGGCGTTGTACACCTGGCCCGGCGCCCCGTGGTGCAACACCACATCGATGGCCTCGCAGTGGTCGAGCACGTACTGATAGTCGCGCATCTGCAGGCCATCGCCGTAGACGGGGAGGGGCTGCCCGTCGATAGCATTGGTGATAAAGAGCGGCACGACCTTCTCGGGGTACTGGTAGGGGCCGATGTTGTTGGCGCCGCGGGTGATGGTCACCGGCAGGCCAAAGCTCGTGTAGTAGGAAAGGACCAGCAGATCGCCCCCCGCCTTGCTCGCCGAATAGGGGCTGCGCGCCTCCAGGGGGTCCGTCTCCAGCGAGCGCCCCTCCAGCACAGCGCCATAGACCTCATCGGTCGACACCTGGTGGAAGCGCTCCACGCCGTGCTTCTTGGCCGCCTCGAGCAGCGCATAGGTGCCATAGACGTCGGTCATGATAAAGCTGCCCGGCTCGAGCAGCGAGCGGTCCACGTGCGTCTCGGCGGCAAAGTTGACGATGGTATCGATCTTGAGCTCGCCCACCACGCCGTCGACCTTGGCCACGTCGGCGATATCGCCCTGCACAAAGGAAAAGCGCGGGTTGTCCCACAGGTCCTTCAAGTTCTCCAGGTTGCCGGCATAGGTCAGCTTGTCATACACCGCCAGCCGATAGCCTGGGTATTTGGCGAGCATGGAACGGGCAAAGTTCGAGCCGATAAAGCCAGCGCCGCCGGTGACGAGCAGGTTTCTCATGTGTCCTCCCAATGAGCGTGCTACGTAATGCGTAACCGTGTCGCGTATTGCGTGTTCCGTTTGCTCGGCACAATCCCGACGGAACACGCAACATGGCGAGCCATCACGCCTCACGCCTCACGCCCGAACGCCCTCCGCACTCGCCGCCACACCTTGTCGGGCCTCGCGTAGCGCCGCCACAGGCGCCGCAAGCGGTTGGGCAGCGTGCGCCGCTGCGACTCGGCGAGCGCCCACTGCAGAAAGGCGGCGTCGTGCCCCTTGATCTTGACTTCGGTGGGGTTGCGGCGGTACGAGTCGTGGCTGGTGATCAGCGAGAGACCGTGCTCCTCGCAGTAGGCGAAGAGGTCCGAGCCGGGGTGGGGCGTGTAAAAGGCCGGGCTATAGTAATCGGGGTCCATCTTTTTGAGCATGGCGATGGTAGCCCGCATCTCGTCTTCGGTCTCGGTCGGCAGGCCCAGCATATAGTTGGCCCAGATGGCGATGCCATACTTGCGGCAGATCTCGGCGGCCCTCAGGTTCTGCCACACCTTGGTGCCCTTGCGGATAAAGCGCAGCACGCGGTCGGACCCCGACTCAAAGCCGATGAGGTAGCCCCTGAGCCCCGCTTGCGCCATCAGGGCCACCATATCTTCATTCTTGACGATGATGTCGGCGCGGCTCTGGCAAAAGAAGGGTTGGGTGAAACCCGCCTCCTGGTAGGCGCGGCAGAAGGCGATGACCCACTCGCGGTCTTCGGTGAGGCAGTCGTCGTGGAACATGAACGAGTTGAACCGGTAGCGCTCGCGCAGCTCTGTCAGCTCGGCGATGACGTTGGGCACACTGCGCCGGCGCACCATGCGGCCAAAGATGTGGCGCTCGGCCGGCTGGCAGTAGCTGCAGTTGTAGATGCAGCCGCGGCCGGCGATGATGGTCACAAAGGGCGCCGGCAGCTCGGGCACAAAGGGCGCCTCGGGCGAGTCGAGCGCATAGCCCCAGCGGCGCCACTCGGCCAGGAAGAGCTCGTGATCGGCATAGGGCACCGCGTCGAGGTCGGGCTGCACGGGCGGCACGATGCGCGGCACTGCTCCGCCGCTCATCCACGTACGCAGCGCCTCGGGGAAGGAAACCTCGCCTTCGCCCGGGAAGATATGGTCGATGAGGGGGCTATCCTGCACCTCGCCCAGGCAGATGGTGGGGTGCGGCCCGCCCACGCAGGTGCGGATGGCGGGGTTGACCTGGCGCACGATCTCGAGGGCGCGCATGCCCGGGTTATAGTCGGCGCTCATCATGCTCACGCCCACCACGTCGGGCCGGCGCCGTGCCACCTCGCTGCGGAACGTCTCCCAGTCGGGCAGGGCGCGCAGGTCGATCAGGTCGACCTCGGCGCCCGCCTGCCGCGCACATGCCGCCAGGATCGCCAGCCCGTGGCCGATCCAGCCGGAATCCATCCCCTGCCCCAGGCTGTTGAAGCCTTTGCCTCCAATGCCGGGATAAATGAGCGTGACCCTCATGGACCTGTCCTTCTCCCTCGGTAAGCCCCGACGAGCAGGCTTATTATACGAAGAAGGCGGCCAGGCGCCAAGTTTGGGGCCGGAGTCCCAAACTTGTTGGGGCCGGTTCGGGCCGGTTCGGGCCGGAGTCCCCAACTTGTTGGGGCCGGTTCGGGCCGGAGTCCCCAACTTGTTGGGGCCGGTTCGGGCCGGTTCGGGCCGGAGTCCCCAACTTGTTGGGGCCGGTGGGGGCCGGTTCGGGCCGGAGTCCCCAACTTGTTGGGGCCGGTGGGGGCCGGTTCGGGCCGGAGTCCCCAACTTGGGGCCCTGCCGTGGCGCCGAGGATCGCCTGGCATGCCACGCTGCGACACCGCAAGTTCGGGCCTCCGGGAGCACAGCCAGGCAGACAGCCACCCAAGTCGAAATGAACCTTTGACAGAAGTTGAGCCTTCGACTACAGTTCGCATTGCACCGCTGAGACGCCAAGGACGCAGAGACCTCTCAATCCCCCTCTGCGTTCTCTGCGCCTCTGCGGTGAGCCCGTTTTCGTGGCTGTTGGCGAACATCGTTCATGCACACTGGGGTTGGGCACATGCGCCAGGAGGGGAAACGTGGGGAGCGAGCAGTTGATCGCGGCGATCGACCAGGGCACGACGGGCACGCGCTGCATCATCTTTGACAAACAGGGCCGCCAGCGAGCGACCGCCTACGAGGAGCACCGCCAAATCTACCCGCAGCCGGGCTGGGTGGAGCACGACGCCGCCGAGATTTGGGCCAAGACGGTGCGCGTGACGCGCGCGGCGTTGGCACAGGCGGGGCTCACGCCGCGCGACTTGGCCGGCCTGGGCATCACCAACCAGCGCGAGACGGCGGTCGTGTGGGACGCCCAGACCGGCGCCCCCCTGGCCAACGCTATCGTCTGGCAAGATACGCGGACCCTCGCCCAGTGCCAGGCGCTCATCGATGGCGGCTACGAGCCCCTGATCCGCGAGCGCACCGGCCTGGTGGTGGCCACCTACTTCTCGGGGCCCAAGCTGGCCTGGCTGCTGGATAGCGTGCCCGGCCTGCGCGCGCGCGCCGAGCAGGGCCAGGCCCTCTTCGGCACCATCGACTCCTGGCTCATCTGGAACCTTACCGGCGGTCCGCAGGGCGGCGCCCACGTCACCGACGTGACCAACGCCTCGCGCACGCTGCTCATGAACCTGCACACGCTGCAGTGGGATGACGACCTGCTGCACCTGCTCAACATCCCGCGGCAGATGCTGCCCGAGATCCGCCCCTCCAGCGACCCGCGCGGCTATGGCCGCACCCCCGCCGGCGGCCCCCTGGGCGGCGAGGTGCTCGTGTGCGGCGCCGCGGGCGACCAGCAGGCGGCCCTGGCCGGCCAGACGTGCTTTGCCCCCGGCGAGGCCAAGAACACCTACGGCACCGGCTGCTTCCTGCTGCTGAACACCGGCGAGACGCCGGTCGCCTCGCAGCGCGGGCTCCTCACCACCGTAGCCTGCGGCCTGCAGCCGGGCAATTGCACCTATGCCCTCGAAGGCTCCATCGCCATCACCGGCGCCGCGGTGCAGTGGCTGCGCGACAACCTGGGCCTCATCAAGAACGCCGCCGAGACCGAAGAGATCGCCGCCACCGTGGCCGACGCCGGCGGCGCCTACTTTGTGCCCGCCTTCTCGGGCCTCTTTGCCCCCCATTGGGACATGTACGCCCGCGGCGCCATCGTGGGGCTGACGCGCTACGTCACCCGGGCGCACCTGGTGCGGGCCACGCTCGAGGCTGTCTGCTACCAATCGCGCGAGGTGCTCGAAGCCATGGAGGCCGACACCGGCCTCAAGCTCAGCGCCCTCAAGGTCGACGGCGGCGCCGTGGCCAACAACCTGCTGATGCAGATGCAGGCCGACATCCTCGGCACGCAGGTCATCCGCCCCACCGTGCGCGAGACGACGGCCCTCGGCGCGGCCTACATGGCCGGCCTGGCCACCGGCGTGTGGCAGAGCACCGAAGACCTGCGCCTCAACTGGGGCATCGACCGCACCTTCGAGCCGGCGTGGAGCGGCGAGCAGCGCGCCGCCGGCTACCACGGCTGGCAAAAGGCGGTGCAGCGCGCGAGGGGCTGGGTGGAGAAGGATGCGTAATGCGTGATGCGTGATGCGTAAAGCGTGACCCTGCTGCGTGTTCCGTGCGAGCAGCCAACGGACTCCCCAGCGAGCGGAAGGGCAGCCAACCTGCTCACACACCCAATCAAGCGAGCTGGGGTTGCCGCTCGCATAGCGCTTCGCCACTGAGCAGCCGCAGCGAAGCAATCCCCAACCCGCGCTGGTCCATCATCACAGGCCGCATGGGTGCATCCAAGATGCGTATTCGTCCGGGCCATTGCCGGCTATCCCGCTGTGCTGCCACCGGGCTCCGATCCGGGGGGGTCTGGCGGGTTCGCTGTCGTGTCTGGCCGCCCCGCGGGGCGGCCAGACACGACAGCGAACCCGCCAGACCCCTCAAAAGGCCCGGTACCGGGTAGCGCGAAGCGTAGAGCCCGGTTGCGAGCCCCAGAGCGCCTGTGGCGGCGGCTTGGCCGTGAACTCGCTGACGCATCTTGGATGCGCCCGGCCGCATCAGCCTCTTGACATCCTGCGCATTCTGCTGTATCATAGCACTGAACGGATGTTCTGGGCCACGCAGCCCAGGAGGCTCATCATGCCCCCGCGCCTCTTCGTCTCGGCCAGGATGCTCGCCGCCAACCGGGCCAACGCCCGGCGCTCCACCGGGCCGCGTACCCCCGAGGGCAAGGCCCGCAGCCGCCGCAACGCGCTAGTGCACGGCCTGCGCGCCGGCAAGCTCGCCCCGCCCCTGCTCGCAACCGATGAGGACCGCGCCGCCTTCGCCGAGCTCGTCGCCGGCCTGCGCGCCGAGTTCACCCCCGCCTCGCCCCTCGAGGAGGCGCTCATCCGCTCTCTGGCCGAGGCCTATCTCGGCCTGTGCCGCGCCGCCCGTGCCGAGGCCGCCGCCATCGTCGCCGCTGCAACCGGTGCGGATGCCGACCCGCCCACGCTCTCCGTCGCCGCCATGGCAGCCATCCTGCGCTACGAGGCGCCCTTCCGGCGCCGCTTCAACCAGGCTGTCGCCATGCTCCTCGAGCTCCAGGCCGCCGCGGCGCGAGCCGCCATCGCTGCGCATCTCTCAGCCCAGCCGCACCCTCCAGCGCACGCAGAGGAATCAACACAAGTAACTGCCGAACGAACCCATTGTTCAGAATCGCCGCCGCTGCCCTCGCCCGGCGCCAACCCTTCGTGTCCTTCGCGCCTTTTCGTGTCCTTCGTGCTCCAGCAACCCGCGCACCCTGGGCCGCCTGCGACACAAGAAATCACCGAACGAACCCAATCTTCACAATTGCCGCCGCTGCCCTCGCCCGGCGCCAACCCCTCGTGTCCTTCGCGCCTTTTCGTGTCCTTCGTGCTCCAGCCCCGCCCGCCAACAACAGAAAAACGCCGAACGAACCCATTCTTCACGATTCCCTGCGCCCCGCGCCCGCCGCCACGGCCCCGAATGTGGCGCTGCTGAGATCGGGACGCGCAACACGGCCGAGACCGCTCAGCCTGCTGACGCGATTCGGTGCCTTGAACCGCGAAGAACGCCAGGAACGCGAAGGAGACGCTAAGGGAGGCTGGTGAATCCTTCCTTCAGAGACTTCGCGCTCCCTCCGCGCCCTTGGCGTTCTTCGCGGTTCAGGTGACTCAGCGTGGTGGGCTGAGTAGTTGCACACGGCCTACGTCTTGCGCTTCCGCCGAACAAGGCCGGCGATGCCCACGAGCACGAGGACGGCTCCTGCCGCCCCCACCGCCAGCGGCCACAGCCGCTCGGGGCGGGGGATGTGGGCGCCCCAGGCGATCCGGCGCGCTTCGCCCCAGGCCAGGGCCCACTGCGGGGCGACAATATCCTCCGCCGGCACCACGCGGTAGGTGACGCGGCAGCCCTGGGCCAGCGCCTGCCAGCCGGCCTCGTAGCGGTTCAGCAGCGAGAGTGCCCAGCGGCGGCGCGCCGCTTCGGCCGGGTCGTCGCTGCCGATTTCGGCCTCGCTGCGCGCCCACGCGATCTCGTCGAGCCGCTGCTGCAGCGCCTGTTGCGCCGGCCCGAGGTCGGCCTCTTCGATGTAGACCAGGCGGTCGCCCTGCACGCCCTGCGCCTCCTGCAGGTCGATGCTACGCGGCGCGGCCACGGCAGCCACCAGGCGCAGCGCCGGGTCGGCCGTGGCGGGCAGCACGCCGGTCGCGGCCTGCCCGGCGGCCGTCAGGGCTGCAGCATCGCTAAAGGGCACGGTGACTGCCAGCTCCAGTGCCCCATCGGCAGCGCTGCGCGCCACCTGGCCACCCATGCGGCCCAGAGCATCGGCCAGCAGGGCCACATCGGCCTCGGCGGCCAGCGCCATCCCCGGCGCGGGCACCAGGCGAAAGCGCATGAGGCGCTCGCCCGCGCGGGTCTCGACGTCGGCGGTCACCGAGCGGAAACGGGGCCGCTGCAGGGCGAAGCGATCGAGCGCGGCCTGGCCAAAGCCGGCGACGATGGTGGCCTCGGCTTCGGCCTGGCCGCCGGCGTCGAGCTGGCTCACCGCCAGGTCGGCATAGGCGGCGGCGCGCTGCGGGCCGTTGCCGGGGTCCACCGCCTGCAGCACGTCGAGCGCGTGGAGGATGCCCTGCGTATCGCCCGCGCTGCGGCAGGCCGCGGTGAGCGCATCGATCGCCGCCAGTAGGGGCGGTTCGGGAACCGCCCCGGCCGGCGCCAGGTCGTGCGCGGCCTTGAGTTCGTCCACAGCGCGCGCCAAGAGCGCCGGGTCGCCATTGGCCCGCGCACTGAGGTAGGCGGCCAGCTCCTGGTGCGGGCGCGGATCGTTGCGCGAGGCGGCCACGGCGCGCTCGAGCGCGGCCAGCAACTCCGACCGCAGCGCTGTGACCAGCGAAGCCGGCAGGCCCTGCGCGTCGGCCAGTGGGCGCAGCGCCTCGGCCAGGGCCAGATGCTCGGCGGCGCCGGCCTGGGCGCCCGAGGCGGCCTGGCGCGCCGCGCGCACCGGCTGCCAGTAGGAGGGCGCAATAAAGGTGACGCGCACCTGGCCCGCCGGCGGCGGCTTCTCGTACGACCAGGTGAGCTGCGTGGTGTCGCGGACGGTCGGCGCCGGCTCCACGAGCAGCAACTGCTCGGAGTCGAGCCCGCCTGCGAAACGCAGGGTCAGCCGCGAGGCCGCAAGCGGCGCGCCCCAGGGTTTCAGCGCGGCCCAGTCGAGCTGCACATCGGCCAGAGGCCCGCTCAGCGTCACCCGCTGCGTGCCCTCGATGATGGCGTCGCCTCCGGGGCGCAGCGAGAGCGCCCACGGGCCGGTGTCCGCCACGGGCGACATGCCGCCGTTTTGCGTGCCGACGCGCACGTCAAAGGCGGCCGCGCCGGGGAAGGTCATCTGACGCTCGCAGCCGGCCTTCTTGTCGCCGTTGCGCAAGCGCGCGCGGCTGCGCAGGTCAATAGTCACGCCGCCGGGAGCCGCGGCCACGGTGCCGTCTAGAGAGATGCCGCTGAGCTCCACCGGCGCGAGCTCGCCCGTGGGCAGCGGCCCCTGGGGGAGGGCCACAGGCTCAGCCGCCGCCGGCATAGGGCGGGCCAGGCCTGCGAAAAGTATGCAAAATGCATACAGCGCGCTGAGCAGCGTCCGCCGCACAGGCTTGAGCTTGAACACGAGGTCCTCCCCCCAGAAACGTGGCCACCATTTGCCACGAACGGCGGTATCTGCTATACTATGGGGCGTTCCGGGCAAGTAGCTCAGTTGGTTAGAGCGCCACGTTGACATCGTGGAGGCCGTAGGTTCGAGTCCTATCTTGCCCACCACAAGGGCCATCGCACAGCGGTGGCCTTTTCTCGTTTCAACCCGAGTTTCGGTGGTCAACGACTGCGTAATGCGTGATACGTGATACGTAACACGCAGGTCGTCAAGTCGTCGATGCGAGGTCGGCCTGTGTGGGCACGCAATTACGCATCACGCATCACGCCAACCACTACTCCCCGCGCAACTGCTGCATCGCCTCGGGCACGAGCGGCAGCAGGTCGGTGGCCAGCACGCCGGCCTCGCCCAAGGCTTCGCGGGCCAGCTCGCCGGCCAGGCCATGCACGTAGGCGCCGACGACCGCAGCCGACTCGGGGGCCAGGCCCTGGGCCAGCATGCCCGCGATGGCGCCCGCGAGCACGTCGCCCGTGCCGGCGCTGGCCAAGGCCGGGTTGGCAAAGGGCAGAATGACGGCGCGCCGGTCGGGCGCGGCGACGACGGTGAAGGCCCCCTTCAACACCACCACCTGCCGCCACGCCGCCGCCGCCTCGGCTGCCGCCGTGACGCGATCGGCCTGGATAGCCTCGACCGTGGTGCCCCGCAGGCGCGCCAGCTCGCCCGGATGCGGCGTCAGGATCAGCCGCGCCTGCGTGTTGGCCCACCACTCGGGCGTGTCGGCCAGGGCATTGAGGGCGTCGGCGTCGATCACCGCCGCCGGCAGTTCGAACGGCTCGGCCTCCTGCACCGTCTCGCGCGCCAGAAAGCCCAGCGCCGTCCGCCGGCCCGCCGCGCGCAGCCCCAGCAGTTGGCGCACAAACTCGACCGTCGCCTTCTCGCGGCCCAGCCCGGGCCCCAAGAGCAACGCCTTGTAGCCGGCAAAGGCCTCGCCCAGCACCTTGAGCGCTTCGGGGGTCAGCGCGCCCATGTCGCTGGGCAGCAGCACGTAGGTCATCTCGGCCGCGCGCGCCGCCAGGATGGGGTAGAGTGGCTGCGGCACGGCCAGGGTCACCAGCCCCGCGCCGGCCCGGGCGGCGCCCATGGCGGCCATGTAGGGCGCCCCGGTATAGTTGATCGAGCCCCCCACCACCATGGCCTTGCCGAAGGTGCCCTTGTTCGAGTTCAATGGCCGCGCCGGCAAGAGCGGCCGCACCATGGCCTGGTCGGCCACCTCGAGCGCCACGTCGGCCGCGAGCGCTTCGGGGATGCCGATATCGGCGACCTGCAGGGTGCCCACCATGTCGGCCCCGGGGAAGCGGAAGTGGCCGGCCTTGGGGAAGCCAAAGGTCACCGTCAGATCGGCCCGCGGCGTCAGCGCATCGGCCTCGCCCGTATCGGCGCTGAGGCCCGAGGGCAGGTCTACAGCCACGATCACCGGCCGCTGGCGGTAGACGGACCCGGCGCGGTCGAGGCGGCGCAGCGGCTCCGTCGCCGGCTGCAGCAGGGCCAGGCCGTCGTCGAGCGCCGAGAGCAACGCCGCCAGATCGCCCCGTGGCGCGCCCGAGGCGCCGGTGCCCAGCAGCGCATCGACCAGCACATGGCAGCGGTCCACCAGCTCGCGGAACTGCGCCAGCTCGGCGTCGTCGGCCTGGCGGATGACCTCGACCCCCGCCTCGACGGCGTGCGCATAGTTGGCGTCGTCCTCCGTATCGCGCTTCCAGAGGTAGCAGGTGACCTCGGCCCCCAGGTCGCGCAGGGTGCGGGCAGCCACCAGGCCGTCACCGCCGTTGTTGCCCGGCCCCACCAGCACCAGGATGCGCATGCCATCGGCCAGGCCGGCCTCGTCGATGGCCTGGGCCACAGCCTGGCCCGCCTGCTCCATCATCCCGGCATAGGTCAGGCCTGCGGCCACGGCGGCAGCCTCCACAGAGCGCATCTGCTCGGCAGTCACAACTTTCATGGCGCACTCCAAGCACAAAGATAGGCGACGGCGAGGGCATCGTGCGGGGCAGCGAGAGGATTATAGCCGCGGCGGCGCGAGGAGTCAACGCGCAGCACTGTAGCAAGGTTCGCAGTCGGCGCTTCAGCGCCTTGACCCTATGACATGGCAGCAACTGCGGATGCGGCGCCAAAGCGCATGGTCAAGGCGCTGAAGCGCCGACTACGAACCTCGTTGCCCGCCTGTGGGGGCGGGTCTGGGTAGACGGCGCAGGCGCCCTGCGCTATACTGAAACTACTTGCTGCGAGGAGGTGGCGATGGTCAACCGCTTGCTGCGGCGCCTCGGCCTCACCCCAGCCGCCGAGCCCGAGGCGCCATTGACGGTGGAGGCGGCGCCGCAGGAGCCGGCCGCGCCACTGGTGCGCCGCCTGCTCATGGTCGTGCACAACCCACCGCTCGAAGCGGAAGGCGGCCGTCGGCTGACGGAGGCCTTTGGCTGGAACGACCCCGATGCGCTCGCCGGCCAGTACATCGCCGACCTGCGCGAGGCCAGCCACGGCTACCTGAACTATGAGATCGTCGAGCGCATTCAGGCCGACTGGTTCCCCCCCAAGGTCGATGGCTTTCGCTACACCGGCGAGAGCTATGCCCGCGCCTGGCACCGCAAGCAGTTCCACCAACCCGACGCCATCGACTATCCGGCGCAGGTGGCCGCGTTCGACCTCATCGGCCGCTACGACCGCGCCGAGATCGACGAAGCCTGGTTCTTCGCCTTCCCCTTCTCGGGCGACGCCGAGTCGACGATGGCCGGCCGCGGCGCCTTTTGGCTCAACTCGCCACCGGTGCCGCACAGCGGCCGCGCGACGGGCCGCTTTGCCATCATGGCCTTCAACTATGAGCGCGGCGTCGGCGAGATGCTCGAGAACTATGGCCACCGCGTCGAGTCGATCATGGCCCGCGTGTACCAGCGACTGGGCCGCGGGCGCAACATGTGGGAGCACTTTACCCTCTACGACCGCATCGCCCCGGGCCGCGCCCAGTGCGGCAACGTCCACTTTGCGCCCAACAGCACCCGCGACTATGACTGGGGCAACCCGCGCCCCGTGCGCTGCTACTGCGACGACTGGCTGACCTACCCCAACCTCCCCGGCCGCGCGCGCACCGTCACCAGCGCCGAGTGGGGCGGCGGCGACACCCGCGCCCACCACCTGTGGTGGCTCAGCCACCTGCCCCACTTCCAGGGCGAGCACGAAGGCGTGCGCAACAACTGGTGGGCCTACATCGTGGACCCCAACCTCGTGCCGTGAGAAGGCGCCTCATTTGCGGCATGGTGGTATAATGTGAGCTACCATCGTTTCCATCTGTCGCATGCAACGTGGAGGCACACATTGAGCGAGACGACGCGCAGCATCGCGCAACTGCAGGAGTTGGTGCTGGCGCTCCCCGCCCCCGAGCGGGACCGCATCGCCCGCATCTACCACCTCGTCACCACCACCGGCCGCCTGGTCGCTCCCCCCGAGATGCACGGCTGGATCGAAAAGTACTTTGGCTCGGTGGCCGCCGTGGAGGAGCAGCGCATCGTCAAGGTGACGAACCTGATCACCCTGGAGGGCGCGCTGTTCAACGAACTGCGCGCCAGCCGGCCCATGGAGGCGCGGGGCAACCCCGAGGTGGAGGCCGAGATTGCCAAGGCCGGCGACCCCTTCTGCCACCCCGAGACGGGCACGCCTGCCGACGTCTTTGGCCGCGTGAAGGGCAAGCGCTGCATCACCGCCTCGAACATTGCCAAGTACGACGGCTTTCATGGCCTGGTCATTTTTGACGAGCACAACCCCCTGGCCTTCAGCGAGGAAAGTGTCGCCGACGCGCTCCACACGGCGCTGGCCTGGGCGCGCAAGGCGCACAACGCCGACAACGCCGCGCGCTATTTCTTCTTCATGTGGAACGGCCTCTGGCGCGCCGGGGCGTCGATCATCCACGGCCACGCCCAAATGACCCTCAGCCGCGGCATCCACTATGCCCGCGTGGAGGCGTTGCGCCGCGCCGCCCTGCTCTATGGCGTGGCCCACGGCACGAGCTATTTCGACGACCTCGTGGCCGCGCACCGCTCGCTGGGCCTGGCCACCGCCTACGGCACCGCCCAGGTGCTGGCCCATCTGACGCCGGTGAAGGAGAAAGAGATACTCCTCATCGGCAAACGGCTCGACCACGACATGGCCGGCGCCCTCTACCGCACGCTCGACGCCCTGGTGCACCGGCTCGGCGTGCGCAGCTTTAACGTGGCCGTCTACCTGCGGCCCATCGACGCTGTGCAGGAGGATTGGAGCGACTTTCCGGCGCTGGTGCGCATCGTCGACCGCGGTGACCTGACCAACCGCACCTCCGATATCGGTGCCATGGAGCTCTATGCCTCCAGCGTCATCGCCAGCGACCCCTTCCGCGTCATCGAGGCATTGACAGCACCGGCGAGCTAGCAGGCTGCCGGAGAGTTGGCCTGCCACCCGAGACATCCTGGCAACAGCCGGGCGCTCTGCTCTGCACTCACCCGGCCCCGCACCAGGAGGGGTTCAGCACCGGAGTAGCGCGTAGCGTCAAGCCCGGTCACCGCTCCGGGTGATTCCACTTGCTGGAAGGGGGGAGGTATGAAGGCAATCCGTCTGGTCGAGGTCGGCCGGCCGCTCGAGCGGCACGAGGTGCCCATCCCCGTGCCGGGCGAGCGCGAGGCGCTGGTGCGCGTGCGGGCGGCCGGCATCTGCCACTCCGACGCCCACTATCGCGCCGGCACTTCGCCGGCCGGCCCCTTGCCGCTCACCTTGGGCCACGAGGTGGCCGGTGTGGTAGAGGCGGTGGGCGCGGGGGTCACCGGGCTGCAGCCGGGCGCGCGCGTCTGCGCCCACTACCTGGCCACCTGCGGCGACTGCTCCTACTGCAGCCGCGGCAGCGAGCAATTCTGCCCCCAGGGCGCCATGCTCGGCAAGCACCGCGATGGCGGCTATGCCGAGTACGTGGCCGTGCCCGCGCGCAGCCTGCTGCCCCTGCCCGAGGAGATCCCCTTCGCCCACGGCGCCGTGCTCATGTGCTCCTCGGCCACCGCGCTGCACGCCCTGCGCAAGGGCCGCCTGGCCGCCGGGGAGACGTTGGCCGTCTTTGGCGCGGGCGGGCTGGGCATGTCGGCCGTGCAGCTCGGGCAGGCCATGGGGGCGCTCGAGGTCTATGCCGTCGATATCAACGAGGCCAAGCTCGCGCTCGCCGCGCGCTATGGGGCGACGCCGGTGCACGCCGGCCGCGCCGACCCCGTGGCCGAGCTCGCACGGCTCACCGGCGGCCGCGGCGTCGATGTGGCGCTGGAGCTGATCGGCTTGCCGCAGACCATGGACCAGGCCGTGCGCGCCCTCGCCCCACTGGGCCGGGCGGTGATCGTGGGCATCGGCCGCCAGCCGCTGGCGGTCGATACCTACCGCGACCTCTTGGGCAAGGAAGCCGAGATCATCGGCTCCAACGACCACCTGCTGCAAGAGCTGCCGCTGCTCCTCGAGCTCACCCGCCGCGGCCGGCTCGACCTCTCGCAGGTCGTCGCCCGCACCGTGCCCCTCGACGCAGCCGCCGTGAACGCGGTCCTCGACGCCCTCGACGAGTTCCGAGGCGACGTCCGGACCGTGATTGTGCCGTAGGAACGTGAGGCGCGAAAGGCACGAAAGGGCACGAAACACCACGAAAGGCCGCGAAAGAGGAGCCGTGCCCTCCATGCCTTTGATTGAGCTGCAGTACATGCAAGCGGCCCCTCCTTCGCGCCTTTCGCGCCCTTTCGTGGTGTTTCGTGCCTTTCGCGCCCAGTCAACAGGAGGTATCCCGTGTCTGCTCCGCCTGCCATCCACACTTTCTCCATCGTCGCCCACGACCCCGGCGAGGGGAGCTGGGGCGTCGCCGTGGCCAGCAAGTTCCTGGCCGTGGGCGCGGTGGTGCCCTATGCCCGCGCCGGCGTGGGCGCCGTGGCCACGCAGAGCCTGGCCAACCTCTCGTACGGTGCCGACGGCCTCGCGCTGCTGGCGCAGGGCCTGCCGGCGGCCGAGGCGCTGGCGCGGCTCACCGCCGCCGACGAGGGCCGCGAGCACCGCCAGGCCGGGCTGGTCGACGCACAGGGCCGGGCGACCACCTTCACCGGCGCGAGTTGCATGCCCTGGGCCGGCGGCCTCACCGGCGACGGCTTCGCCGTACAGGGCAACATCCTCGCCGGCGAGGGCGTGGTGCGCGCCATCGCCACGGCCTACGAGCACGCCACCGGCGAGCTGGCCGACCGCCTGCACGCCGCGCTGCTCGCCGGCGACCGCGCGGGCGGCGACCGCCGCGGCCGGCAGTCGGCGGCGCTGTTGGTGGTCAAGCCCGGCGGCAGCTATGGCGGCTACAACGACCGCTACGTCGACTTGCGCGTCGACGACCACCCCGACCCCGTCGTCGAGCTGGGCAACCTGCTGCAACTGCACCACCTCTTCTTCGGCGCCAGCCGGCCCGAAGAGCGCCTGACCATCGACCACGCCCTCGCTGCCGAGCTGCAGGCGCTGCTCGCCCGCCTGGGCTACTACCAGGGCGAGCCCGACGGCGCCTGGAGCGCGGCGACACAGGCCGCCTTTGCCGCCTTTACCGGCACCGAGAACCTGGAGGAGCGCGTCGATGTGGCAAAGGGCCTCATCGACCCGCCGGCGCTGGAGTACATCAGGCGCCGGTTCGCGGCCTAGCAGCAATACCCTTCGAATAGGGTGGCGACCGTAGTAACGACTTTGGTCGTCTTCACAGTGGCGGCCAAATCGGCATCGCTGCGCCGCCTGCTTAGCCCCGGCGCGCCGAGCGACAAGCGTCACGACCGCTGGCAGTCGCAGGCGACTGTGTGACGACGACTAAAGTCGTTACTACGATGCACCCGTTATTTGAAATGTATTGGGCCTAGCAGTGAACTCGCGCATCATGGATGTACCCCGCCTGGATGCTCTGCTTGACAGAGTCTGCATAAGCATTGTAGAATCATGACAAGTTCGGCTCCAGCCTGACCACTGTCACGGTCACGACACGGCGGCGAGCAGCGGATTGGCAATCCCTGCCGTGCACCTCTGCACAAAGGCGCCACTGCGGAGAGCAATCACCATGACTCAAGGTAGCCATCATGCCAACTCGGCAATCCTGCTCCGGCGTAGAGGGATCGTCCTCCTTCTGCTGGCCCTCTGCCTGTTCATCCCTTCTCGTAGCCACGCACTCGGCGCCGCGCCCGCACCCCCTCCACAGAGCCCTGCCCCGCCCGCCCAGGGCAGCGGCAGGAAGGTGGCCATCCAGGCCGGGCACTGGAAGCAGAACGAGCTGCCCCCCGAGCTGGCGCATCTCCACAACAGAACCGGAACATCGGGCGGCGGCGAAACCGAATGGCGGGTGGCGCTCAACGTCGCCGAGATGGCAGCGAAAAAACTCAGGGACAAGAGCCCCAAGTACACCGTGGAGGTACTGCCCGCCACCACCCCGCCCGGCTACACGGCTGATGCCTTTGTGATGCTGCACTGCGACGGCAACGACAAGAACCATACCATTCGTGGCGTCAAGGTTGCGCACTATGACTTGACGAAGATGGCGGATGCAGATGATAGACTCGTGAGCAGCCTGCTCACCGAGTACATGAAGGCGACGGGCATGCCCAAGGCGCCTGACACGACGATCACCCAAGACATGACCCGGCACTTTTCGTTCACCTATATCGACCGCCAGACGCCGGCCGCCATTGTCGAGATGGGCTGGCTGACTACCCCCGAGGACCAGCAGATCCTGGTGCACGACCAGCCGAAGGCAGCCCTGGGCATCGCCAACGGCATTCTGGCCTTCTTCGGCGACAGTCCTATCGGCTCAGAGGACGACACGAAGCCACCGCCCGACGAACCACCCCCGCCCTCAGAGAGCTTTTGGGAAAGCCTGCAGCGCCGCTTCGACGAGTGGTGGCAAAAGTGGCAGGCCGAGTTGGCCGCGCGCCTCGACGAGTGGTGGCAGAAGCAGCAGGCCGAGCTGACCCAGCGCTTCGAAGCCTGGCTGGCGAGCGCCGAGCAGCAGTTCCTGGCCTGGCTCGAGACGCAGCTCAACCAGTTCTTCAGCCAGCTCTGCGCCACCGCCATGCTGCCCGGGGCGGTAGCCGTGGCTTTGTGCATGCGCAGGCGCCGCTAGCATTGCAGACGTTCTTGGTGCGGGCAACTGCAGACGACCCAGGTGGCTGCCGGCTGACCCGCTGCGCTTCCCCCCGGCCATGGCCCGAAAGGGGGGGGATTGTCGGCTGGGTGGCTGGCCCGTGGCCGCCTGTGGGCGGCCACGGGCCAGCCACCCAGCCGACAATCCCCCTAAAAGGTTCAGTTCCGGTCATGCGCGAGGCATGAGACCCGGATGGCCTGGTTCTCGAGCCATACGGTTGTATCCTTAGCAGAGTATAGCGCTCCGAACAATCCGCATGCGTCAGGGCCATATTGGACGAAAGCGGCCCAAAGGGTGTATCATTGGCATAGTGTCTGGGCATCGTCCATCGGGCTTTCCGCTTGCTGCCGCAGCATGGCAAGGAGGTGAGAGAGCTCTTACGCCTATCGAGAGAGCACCTACCGGCCGGAACCACTGTTGACCGCCGCCTCGGCTACGAGGCACCCATCTCAGAGGAGGGACTCCACCATGAGAATCGCCAGAGTGATGGTCGGCCTGGCCGTGCTCGCGCTGGTGATCAGCGCCTGCACCCCCGCCGCCCCCGCCGCCACGACCAAGACCTTCGGCATGGTCACTGACCAGGCCGGCCTGGGCGACCAGGGCTTCAACGACACATCCTGGGCGGGCCTGCAGAAGGCCGAGAAGGACCTGGGCGGCAAGGCCAAGGTCGTCGAGTCGCGCGAGAATTCGCAGTACGTGCCCAACCTGACCACCCTGGCCGAGCAGAAGACCGACCTGGTCGTCGGCGTTGGCTTCCTGCTCACCGATGCCGTCGCCGAAGTGTCGGCCAAGTATCCCAAGGTCAACTTTGCGCTGGTCGACTCGGTCGTCCCCGCGGACAACGTGGCCTGCCTCCTCTTCAAGGAGCAGGACGGCTCGTTCCTCGTGGGCGCCATCGCCGGCCTGATGACCAAGAGCAATGTCGTCGGCTTTGTCGGCGGTATGGAAGGCGAGCTCATCAAAAAGTTCGAGGTGGGCTACCGCGCCGGCGTCAAGACCACCAACCCTGACTGCCAGGTGCTCGTCAGCTATGTCGGCAGCTTTGGCGACCCGGCCCTGGGCGAGGAAATGGCCAACGGCCAGTACGACAAGAAGGCCGACATCATCTACCAGGCCGCCGGTGGCTCGGGCCTGGGTGTGATCAACGCGGCCAAGAAGCGCGCCCAGAAGGTTATCGGCGTCGATACCGACCAGTACGCGCTGGCGCCCGACAACGTCATCACTTCGATGATGAAGCGCGTCGACGTGGCCGTTTATGAGACCTGCAAGGCTGTCTCCGAAGGCAAGTTCAAGGGCGGCATCGTCACCCGCGGCATCGCCGAGGGCGGCATCGACATCTCGCCCTCGAGCGAAAAGACCCTGCCCAAGGATGTCCTCGACAAGGCAAACGCGCTGAAGGAGCGCGTCAAGAAGGGCGAGTTCACCGTGCCCGCCACCGAGGACGAGTTCACCGCGTTCACCCCGCCGTCCCTGTAGCACGGCTTTCTGAGGGGGTTTTGGCGGGCCGGCTCCTGTGGCGCAGGCGTCCCCGCCTGCGTAGCCCGCGCAGGCGGGGATGCCTGCGCCACCACGCCGGCCCGCCAAAACCCCCTTCTTCTGGGGGGAGGAGGAGTATTGGCACCGATCATAGCGATGAGCGGCGTCACCAAGCGCTTTCCCGGCGTGGTGGCCAACGACGGCGTCGACCTGAGCATCGAACAAGGCGAGATCCACGGCCTCCTGGGCGAGAACGGCGCGGGCAAGACGACCCTGATGAACATCCTCTACGGTCTCTACCCCCCCGACGGCGGCCAAATCCTCGTGCGCGGCGAGCCGGTGCATTTTGCCAGCCCCCACGACGCCATCGCCAGGGGCATCGGCATGGTGCACCAGCACTTTATGCTCATCCCGGTGTTCACCGTCACCGAGAACCTCGTGCTGGGCGCTGAGCTGACGCGGGGGCCATTCCTCGACATGGCCGGCGCCGAGGCCAAGGTCCGCGAACTCTCGGCGCGCTACGGCCTCAAGGTCGATCCCACCGCCCGCGTTCAGGATATTCCCGTCGGCATCCAACAGCGAGTGGAAATCCTCAAGGCACTCTACCGCGAGGCCCAGATCCTCATCCTCGACGAGCCGACCGCCGTGCTGACCCCGCAGGAGGTCGAAGAGCTCTACGAGGTTATGCACACACTGCGCGACCAGGGCCATACGATCATCTTTATCACCCACAAGCTGCCCGAGGTGCTCACTATCTGTGACCGCGTGACCGTGCTGCGCGACGGCAAGGCCATCGGCACGCGCAGCGCCCGTGGCGTCACCGAGGCTGACCTGGCGCGTATGATGGTGGGCCGCGAGGTGTTCCTCCATGTGGACCGGCCCGCCGTGGCGCCCGGGCCACCCGTACTGCAGGTGCGTGAGCTGCGTGCCCGCAATAACCGCAACCTCGTGGCCCTCGACGGCATCTCGTTCGAGGTGCACGCCGGCGAGATTGTCGGCGTGGCCGGTGTGGAGGGCAACGGGCAGAGCGAGCTGGTCGAGGTGCTCACCGGCCTGCGCCATGCAGAGGGTGGGCAGGTCCTCGTCAGCGGCCAGGAGTTGACGAACCGCCGGCCCGGCGACCTCTTTAGCGCCGGTGTGGCCCACATCCCCGAGGATCGCCACCAGCGCGGCCTAGTGCTCGAGTTCTCGCTGCTCGAGAACATGCTCCTGGGCTTCCAGGATATGCCACCCTACGCCCAGGGGATGAACCTGGACTATGACCTGGGCCGCCAGACCGCCAAGCGCCTCATGGCGGATTTTGATGTGCGCGCGCCCTCCATCGAGACCCAGGCCCGCGCCCTCTCCGGCGGCAACCAGCAGAAGGTCGTCCTGGCCCGCGAGTTCGAGCGCCACCCCAAGCTGCTCATCGCTGCGCAGCCCACGCGCGGCCTCGACGTGGGGGCCACCGAGTTTGTGCGCCAGCAACTGGTGCGCCAGCGCAGTGAGGGCAAGGCGGTGCTCTTGGTCTCATCGGAGCTGAGCGAGATCATGGACCTGAGCGACCGCATCATCGTCATGTTCGAGGGGCGCATCCAGGGGACCGTGGCCGCCGCTGAGGCCACCGAAGAGATGCTGGGCCTCTTGATGGCCGGTGCCCTGGCCGGGTCCAAGGAGGAACAGCATGGCCACGCGTGACCGGGTGCGCAGCCTGTGGGGCCGCATCACTGAGAGCGAGCTGGCGCTGTCGCTGATTGCCGTCGCTCTGGGGCTGGTGGCGGGCGCGCTGATCCTGGCTGTGACCAGCAGCGAGCCCTTTGTTGCCTATGGCGCTTTCTGGCAGGGAGTGCTTGGCAGCCGCCGTGGCCTCGGCGAGATGCTCTACTATGGCACGCAACTGATCCTCACCGGCCTGTCGGTCGCCATCTCTTTCCGCTGCGGCATTTTTAACCTCGGCGCGCAAGGGAATATCCTGCTCGGTGCCATGGGTGCGGCCTGGGTCGGCTACTGGATCCAGGGCCTGCCGCCACTGCTCCACGTGACATTGGCCCTGCTGGCCGGCGCAGCGCTGGGTGTGGTCTGGTCGGCCATCGCCGGCTATCTCAGGGCCCGGCTCAACATGCACGAAGTGATCACAACGCTGCTGATGAACTATCTCGTCATCAACTTCAAGTCGTGGATCGTCGGCCCCAAAGGGCCCATGAAGGCGCCCGGCCTCATCCCAGCCTCGCCGCCGGTGCTGGAATCGGCGCGCCTGCCGCGCCTCTGGAGCGATGCCCGTCTGCACGCGGGCGTCCTCATCGCCCTGGCCTGCGTCGTCGTCGTGTGGTACCTGCTCTTCCGCACTCGCCTGGGCTACAAGATCCGCGCCGTGGGCCTCAGCGCCAGCGCCGCCGAGTATGGCGGCATCCGCGTGGCGCGCAGCATCGTCGTCACCATGGCCATCAGCGGCTTCCTGGCCGGCCTGGCCGGTGCCATCGAAGTGCTGGCTGTGAACTATCGCTTCTCGCAGGATCTCTCTGCCAGCTATGCCTGGGATGCCATCGCCGCGGCGCTCCTGGGGGGGCTGCATCCGGTGGGCACTGCGTTGGCCGCGCTGCTGTTCGGCGCCTTGAGTGCCGGCTTTACCGCCACTCAGGGCGTGGCCGATGTCAGCCGCGATACGGTGCTCGTCATCACCGCACTCATCATTTTCCTGATGGTGCTCATCCGCTCACGCAAAACGACGGCCGTCGCGACGAAGGGAGGCACGAGCAGTGCAGGGTTGGAGCAGCGTACTTAACCTTTCCTTGCTGGCCGCGACACTTCGCATCGCCACGCCGCTGGTCTTTGCTGCGCTGGCGGCCGTCATGTCGGAGCGGAGTGGTGTGGTCAACATCGGCATCGAAGGCACAATGCTGCTCAGTGCCTTTGCAGCCGTCGTGGGGTCGCACTTCTGGGGGCCTTGGGTGGGGTTGCTCCTGGCCATGGCCATGGGCGGGCTACTGGGCCTCCTGCACGCCTATCTGAGCGTGACGGTCAAGGTCAATCAGGTCGTCGCCGCGACCGCGATCAACATCGCGGCCCTGGGCGTGCCGCGGCTGATCATCCCCTACATCTGGCCGGGCCACTATGGCGACACGGGGCTGGTGCCCCCCTTGCCCGACGTGACCCTGCCGTTCATCGCCGGCCTGCCCATCATCGGCCCTGTGCTCGGCAAACACAGCCTGCTGACCTACGTGGCACTCATCCTGGTGGTGCTGTTCCAGGTGCTGCTCTTCAAGACGCGCTTTGGCCTGCGCCTGCGCGCCGTCGGCGAGCACCCGCGCGCAGCCGATACGGTGGGCGTCAATGTGGCGCGCATGCGCTTCGCGGGTGTGATTATCGGCGGCATGCTGGCCGGCCTCGGCGGCGCTTTCCTCACCATCGGCAAGGTGCCCCAATTCGCCACTACCGTGACGAACGGCCGCGGCTTTATGGGGCTGGCGGCGACGGTGTTCGGCAATTGGAACCCAGCCGGGGCGCTGCTCGCCTGCCTCATCTTTGGCTTTGCCGAGGCCTTTCAGATTTCGGCGCAGCCCACGGGCTTGCTGCCCGTGCCGCGCGAGCTGCTGATGAGCCTGCCCTATATCCTCACGCTCGTCGTCCTCGGCGGCATTGTGGGCAAGACGGTCGGCCCCGCGGCCAGCGGCAAGCCCTACGAAAAGAGTTGAGCCAGTAGTCCTGGAGAAAAGAGGAGAGGCGGCCCCGCGGGGCCGCCTCTCCTCTTTTCTCCAGGATGTACGGGTGAAGCATTCGGATGAATCGCTCCTCGCCTGGAGAGATTCGTGCATCCGAATGCTTCACCCCTACGCCTTTCCCGGATACCCGGTGACCTTGCTGATCTCCTCGTACAGCGGCTTCAGTCGCCTATACAATGGCAGATATGCCCGCCGATAGAGCCCGTCATAGACCTCTCGGTTGCGCGGGTCGGGCTCGAAGGTACGGCCGAGGCGCGTCATCTCACGCACGGCGGTCTCGAAATCGGGGTGCAGCCCCAGGCCCACGGCGGCGTCGATGGCGGCGCCCAGGCCCGAGGCCTCGTAGGTGTGCGGCCGCGAGGCGGGCAGGCCAAAGATGTCGGCCGTGATCTGCAGCGCGGCATCGCTCTGCGAGCCCCCGCCGCACACACGCAGTTCGGTGATGGGCACGTGGCTGCGCCGCTCCGTCGCCTCCTTGGCCTCGCGCAGCGCGTAGGCCAGGCCCTCGAGGATGGCGCGGTACATGTGCGCCCGCGTGTGCACATCGCCAAAGCCGATGATGGCTCCCTTGGCCTCGGGCCCGGGCACCTTGATCCCTGGCGACCAGTAGGGCTGCAGGATCAGCCCCATCGAGCCAGGCGGCACCTGGTTGACCAGGTCGTCAAAGAGCTGCTCGGCCTCGATCCCCCGCTCCTCGGCGATGCGCTGCTCCTCGTGGGCAAACTCGTGCTTGAACCAGCTCACCATCCAGTAGCCGCGGTAGATCTGCACCTCCAGGCTGTAGGCACCGGGCACGGCCGAGGGATAGGGCGGGATGAGCGGGATCACTTCGACGTAGCGGCGGTGGGTGGTGTTGATCGTCGCCGTGGTGCCATAGCTGAGGCAGCCAATGTGGGGCTCGATGCAGCCCGCGCCGACGATCTCACAGGCCTTGTCGGCCGCGGCGGCGATGAGCGGCAGCCCCGCGGGGATGCCGCTGGCCTCGGCGGCCTCGGGCGTGATTTCGCCCAGGCGATCGGTGGGCGGCACGAGCTCGGGCAGCAGGCCGGGGTCCATGGGCACCGCCTGCCACTTCCAATCCCACTTTGATGCCCAGCGCAACCCCTTGTAGTCGAAGGGGACGTAGCCGACCTGCGCGCCGACCGAGTCGACCAGGCGCCCGGTGAGGCGGTAGGTGAGGTAGCCGGAGAGGAAGAGGTACTTGTGGGTGCGCGCCCAGATGTCGGGCTCGTGGGTGCGGATCCAGTTGGCCTCGCCATCGGCCTGCAGTCGCGCCACCGTGCCCGTCATGCCCGACAGGCGGAAGGCCAGGCCCCACAGCCCGCCCACCGGCCTCAGCCCCTCAGTGCGCCGCTGGTCGAGCCAGACCATGGCCGGGCGCAGCGGGTGGCCGTCGCGGTCCACATTGATGACTGTGCCGCGCTGCGTGGTCAGCGCCACCCCAGCAATCGCCTCCTTGGGGATGGCGCTCTCCTGCCACAGCTTGCGGCAGGCCGCGCAGAGGGAGGTCCAGTAATAGTCGGGGTCCTGCTCGGCCCAGCCGGGGTGCGGCGCCACGTAGGGCACCAGCGGCACCCGTGCCTGGGCTGCCAGGTTGCCCTGCAGGTCGAAGAGCAGCGCCCGCACGCTCTGCGTGCCGTTGTCGATGGCGAGAATGTAATCCTGGCCCATGCCCACTCCCTATTGTGTGCGCGCCGTCAGCAGGTGACGGCAGCCACCTTGGCGCATTCTGCGTGGATTATAGCACACCGCCCTGGCTGCCGCGAATGGCTGCATGTGGCTTCAGCCGGGCTGTCAACGCCTTCCTCCGGCTGGGGCCGGCTAGGTGCTATGCCTGACGACCGGCCGGCCTCAAGCCCTGGGCAAGGGGTTTTGGCAGGCTGGCGCCGCTGGCTGCCCCGCGGGGCAGCCAGCGGCGCCAGCCTGCCAAAACCCCAACAACAGGACCTGCACCGGGAGGATGCGAAGCAAAAGGCCCGGTGGCGACCGTTGGGATCCATCGCGCAACCCGCTACGGCTGCGCGCCTTGCGCCACGCGCTCCAGCTCGGCCACCACATAGCAATGGTCCGAGCCGCCCTGGCAGCCGACGTAGGCGCGCCGGGCATAGAAGGCGTCGTTGTGAAAGACATAGTCGATGCGCCAGAGCGGCCCGGGCAGCGCCAGGCCGCGCCGCGCCAGGTTCACAGGGAAGGTAAAGCCGAAGCCGAAGCCGGCCTCGCGGAAGGCGTCGCCGAGCGCCCGGCTGATGACGACGTAGGGCCGGCTCTGGTCGCTCATGTTGAAATCGCCCAGAGCGAGCACCGGCCCTGCGAGCGCCCTGGCCCGCCGCGCCAGGTCGGCCATCTGCGCCTCCTGGTGCTCATCAAAAAGCCGCACCGGCAACCGGCCGCGGGACCCATACGCTGCATTGATGGGTGGGTCGGGGTGCAGCACAAAGACGTGCAGGGTTTCGCCGGCCACGTCGAGCACCACGCGCAGGGCAGGCCGGCCAACCCCCGCGAGCCGCAGGTACTCGTGCTCCCGAATCGGGTAGCGGCTGAGCAGCCCGCTCGCGCCTCCGCCGGACGGCAGCAGGCGATAGGGATAGCGCTGCGCTAGCTCCTCCTCAAAGGCTGCAGCCGCCTCGGGGTAGACCTCCTCCAGAGCCACGATGCCGGCGCCGGTGCCGCCAATCGCGGCCACCAGCTCGGCAGGCTGCGACACGCCCGGCCCCAGGTTGAAGGCCATGGCCACCAACGAGCCGCCGGCCGTAGCGGGCGCGGCGCCAAAGCGCGGCAGGAAGAATGGCAGGTAGATCCCCAGGAAGAGGAGCAGCACCGCCAGCGAGGCGGCGATGGCCGGCCGGGCGCGGCTGAAGAACGCCAGTGGCAGCAGCAGGAGCAGCGGGGCATACAGCCATGGCCCCAGGAAGGCAAAGACAAGCAGCAGCGGTGGCCACTCGAGCAGGAGGTGTCGCAGCGCCAGGAAGGCAAACACGCCCGCCGCGTAGAGCAGGCACAGGGGCGTGGCCACCCACCAGAGGTAAGGGCGTCGGGCTCGTGCGGCTGGTTCGGGCATGGGTCCTCATCTCGTTCCTGTCTGATGGCAGCCTGCCCCTGCCACAGGACGAGATTATAGCACGTTTCCACACCTGCCGCCACACAGGCGCAGCCGCTCACAGGGCCAATGCCAAGCTACCCTGAGTACTTTGCGCATGTGTGAGCACAGAAACTGCAACTGTCATTGCGAGTACCCCAGGGTTCGGCGAACCCTGGGGTACTCGCAATGACACGATGCAAGTTCCTCAACAGCGCCCCATCGTTCAACCGAACGGTGCGCGCAACCATGTAGAGCGCCGGCGCTCCCTGGTAGGTTATGAACAGCATCGCCAGGTCGCAGGACCAAGCAACAAGAGACGGCCTCCCAGCTACTCACAGACCGCCATCACGCCCTGGTTATAGAGTGCCCGGGCAAAGCACTCTACGGTGATCTGCGCGCCGGCTGCGAGGTGTGTCAGGACGCTGCGGTTGCCAACCGCGGCGCTCCTGCCGGCGAAGCGTTGCCCCAGCATGCCGGTCGGCCGTTGGCCATAGATGCCAGAGAAGGGGTAGAGCTTGCGCTCATGGTCCTCCAGGTAGAAACGATAGCCCGGTGGGTAGGGGTGCTCGGTGAACTGCCGGCCGGAGCTCAGGGTCAGATATTGCCCATCCCCCGCTGTATAGTGGTGCCAGTGATGGCAGTTTTCGATCGTGCGGTAAGGCCAGGGGAAGGTGTCACAGCCCACGGCCTCTACCAGGATGAGCGCCACCCGCTGGCCTTGCGCGGCTTGGAGCACCATCCCAGCAACATCGGTGATCTTCTCCGCTCCCTCGAGCGGAGAATACCACGGTACGGCAGCCTCGTATCTCGGCATGCGATAGATCGGGCGTGCGCCACTGCTCACGCCACGGAAGGCATAGCCCTCTTTGGCTGTGGCCAGAACGTCGGGGAAGCGGCGGTAAAAGTCGTCACATCCGCCAAGCTCGGCGCGAAAATCATCGCGCGTGTCCACCCGCTCGACAGCCGGATGGTCGCGCAGCGCCTGGATATCGCGCAGCGAGGGAGCATACAGCCCGGCGTGGCGCGACGACATGCCCCCGGCAGCGACCTGGCCATCGCTGTGCACAACATCGATATACCCCTTGAAGGGGGTCAGGTCGCCCAACCCAACCACCACCGGTGTAAAGCCAGACTGGCTGACAAAGCGCTCTACTTCGGCAAAGACCTCATGCACAGCGGCCCTGAATTGGTCTGCAGGAATGGGCCGAAAGGTATAGTTGAGGAAGAGGCTGGCATAGTCCAGGAACATCAACTGCGGTTGATAGTGCTGCCAGAGGCGCAGAGCGGTATCTGTCACCCAACGGCTGGAAGCCAAGTCCAGATCGCCCGGATAGGGGCTGGCCTTGAGGATCTCGGCCGCCAGTGTGACAAGCTCCCCTCGCTCCTCGACGGGATACCCCGTCTCAAAGTCCACAATCGTCTGCCATTCTGTGACGTCGATGATGCCCAGTCTCATGCGACCTTGTCCTCCGAACTCCAGGAGACCCACCGCCCTGCCAATGGTAACTTGTAGCCACACTGGCCGCAGCAGCCATCCTGTAGATGATAGGCCACCGCTTTCGCACCACAGCCCCCCAGGCTGATGCGCTCGATGGCCAACGCTCCGCAGGCAGGGCAGCAGGTGCTGACCCACTGCGAGCCGACGAAATTACCCAAGTAGACAAAGTGCAGCTTTTCGCGCACCTGCTGCAGCTTGAGGTCAAGAGCTTCGATGGAGGGGCGCTCATACGTGGCCATCTTGTACTCCGGCAGGAGGCGGAACAGGTGCCAGGGGATGTTACGATCCAGCCCCGCGATAAAATCCGCCATCGCCGGGATATCCTCATCGTTGACGCTCTGCACGATGGGGGTGACTACCTCCAGGTGCGTCCTGCGGCTCAGTATCTCGATAGTGCGCAGCACCGGCCGGACCGAAGGCACACCTGCATAGCGCTGGTAGAAGGCATCGCTGAACCCCTTGAGGCTGACACTCACAAAGGCCAACTGTTGGGCCATCTGCTCAGCTATCTCGGCCGGCACATAACCGTTCGTCAGGACGCCCAAGGGCAACCCGGCCCGAGCGGCAACCTGCGCCAACTCCACAAGTGTGGGCCAGGCCACCGTCGGCTCGTTGACGGCAAAGGTGATGTTGTGGCAGCCATGCTGCTGCGCCAGCGCTACGATGCGCTCGGGCGCCAGCTCAAAGTAGAGCAGCGGCGCCGGCTCTGCGCGTGCCACGTAAGCGTTCGAGCAGTATTGGCAATCCAGGTTGCAGCTCGCCCCTCCCAACATAAAGGTGCGGCTGCCAGGCTGAAAGTGATAGAAAGGCACCGCCTCGATATGGCTGACGTGCATGGAGCTATAGTGGTGGGGAAAACGCTCGCCGACACGGCCATCTTGAACCGTATACATGCGGCAGTAGCCCGTTGGGGATTCCGAAGCCGCCAGAGTGTCTCCATCCAGTACGCAATGACGTTCACAATACGGACACACTATGGTCACATCAGCACCTCTCTCTAGTGATGGGGCATCCAGCAGCGCGTCAACATGATGCTCCGAGACGCCCCATGCGGCGCTATGGTGTCGGCCAAGAGCTGTGTGACGCCGCACCGAAACGCCGCCGGCCTTGGCCACTTTTCGGCAGGGCTTCACTCCTCACTCCGCGCGCCAAGAAGCGGCACCACGGCTTTCCTGGCCCAGGTCATGCCGTCGCCCTCCACAGGCAAGACCTTTACGCGAACGCCATAGAGCTGTTGCAGGTTGTCTTCGGTCAGCACATGATCGGGTGGGCCCACGGCGATAAAGCCCCCCTCTTTCATCAACGCCGCCTTGTTCGCGATCAACAGCGCGTGATCGGGAAAGTGCGTGGCCATGATCACCGCCAGGCCCTGTGTGCGGGCCAGGCGCTCAATCGTTGCCAGGATGAGCATTTGGTGGCCATAGTCCAGGTGCGATGTGGGCTCATCGAGCAGCAGTACGAGCGGCTCCTGTGCCAGCGCGCGCGCAATCAACACCAATTGGCGTTCGCCACCACTGATCTGAGTGTAGGGCTTGTCGCGCAGGTGGGTCATGCCCACCCCAGCCAACGCCTGCTCAGCGATTCCCACATCACGCTGTGAGGGGGTCGCCAGGAAAGACAGGTGCGGCGCGCGGCCCATGACCACCATCTCCAGCACAGTGTAGGGGAAGGGGCTGGAGTGTTCCTGAAAAACGATGCCCATCTGGCGCGCTCGCGCCATCTCATCGAGTGCACTCAGCGGTTGGCCTCTCAGCCATACTCTGCCTTCATCCAGCGCCAACAAGCCGCTCAGACAGCGCAACAGCGTGGTCTTGCCACAGCCGTTCGGACCGAGCAGACAGAAGACATCGCCCGCGCATAATGCGAGGCTCAGCCCGGAGAAGACCTGGTGCCTGCCATAGCTGAAACCGCCATTGCTCAGGCGCAAGAGCGCATCCATTTATACGCGCCCCCCTTGTGTGCGGCGCAGCATGTAGGCGAAAAAGGGGGCACCCACAAGGGCCGTCAGGATGCTCAGAGGGATCTCGGCCGAGGTCAATGTGCGAGCGAGGTTGTCGATGAGCAGTAGATAGAATGCGCCCAGCAGCAAAGAGGCTGGCAGCAACACCTTGTGATCAGGGCCGACGAGCATCCTCCCCACATGCGGGACCACCAAGCCCACCCAGCCAATGATGCCGCATACACTGACCGCCGAGGCCGTCGCCGCCGTGGCGCAGACGACGATGATCCCCTTTAGCAGTTCGGTCTTGACACCCAGCGCACGCGCCTCTTCATCGCCCATCGAAAGCACATTGATGCGCCAGCGTATCAGCAATAACCCCAGGACGCCAAGCACAATCGGCGGGCCGGCCATCAGTATGTCCTCGGTGACCACTGTGGTCAGGCTGCCCATCAGCCAGAAGACAATGGCGGGCAGCTTCTGGTTGGGATCGGCTGCGTACTTGGCCAGAGAGAGCAACGCGGAGAAGATCGACCCCACGATGATCCCCGATAGCACCAGCATGAGCGTCGGCGTCGTGCGGTAGATGCGGCTGATGACATAACTCAGGGCCACCGCCAAGATGCCAAAGAACAGCGCCGATAGCTGGATGGCCAACCCGCTGCCAGAGAGGAGGATGGCCAACGCTGCGCCAAAGCCCGCCCCTGCAGTGACCCCCAAGATGTCGGGGCTGACGAGCGGGTTGTGGAACATGCCCTGGAATGCCGCCCCGCTGATGGAGAGGCTGGCCCCCACGCACATGGCCAGCACGATGCGGGGCAAGCGGACGTTGAAGATGACCGTCTCCACCGTGTCGAGCCAATCCACCGGGATGGGCACCAGGCGCGAGGCCAGCACGCGCAGCACCGTCCAGAGCGGGATGGGATACCGCCCCCAAAAGAGCGAGATAAAGGCCAGGCCCAGGGTAGACAGCAGCAACAGAATCATGACCAGCCTGGTATTACGCAGCATAGAGCTTCTTTCCCAAATGCGATCCGGCCCCCTGCTTCTGGCGGTGGCCGGATGCATTGATTCTGATGGCGACTATGGCGGCTGTAGCGCACCTTTGCAGCCATCAGAATCTCCGCAGGCAGGTTATTGGTGGGTTGGCGAGCCGTGGCCGCCCGCGGGCGGCCACGGCTCGCCAACCCACCAATAACCCCTAAGGATCGGCTCCGGTTGTTCGCGAAGCATGGGACCCGGACGCCGTTGCTGTCCTCGATGACAAGTACGGTTGCAGTACTAATCGGCCGCGTTCAGGATACCACTGACATCGCTGTCGGATAGGGTCAACCCCAGGCACTCCTGGTAGAACGCCTTAGCCTCCTGCACGATATCCAAACCCAGCTTACCAGGATAGAGCTTGTCGGCCAGCCACACACGGGCGAACGCCGACTCCAGGTGCGGGCGCCCAAAGGTGTTCACATAGCCGTCGGGGGCTCGGTACACGCGCTTGTCCTTCACCGCGGCGATCGACTGCCAGCGCATATCCTTCATGAGGTCCGCTACTGTGTCGGTGCAGGACTGGTCCAGGATGATCACGTCGGGGTTCCAGGTGATGACCTGCTCGACAGACACCTCATGTGCGCCACCACCGGCAATGTCCGCCGCCACATTCACGCCGCCGGCATCCTGAATCTCATACTGCCAGGTCGATTCCTTGCCATAGGTAGAGAGGAGGCCACTTCCACCAGCGATGTACACCGTCGTCTTGGGCATCGCGGCGGTCTTCTTGGCAATCTCCCCGATTCTGCCATCATAGTAGTCCAAAAAGACCTTGGCCTTCTTCTCGGCATCCGCTCCCAGCACCTGGGCAACGAAGCTCAGGCTTTCCTTGTAATAGTTCGAGTCGACACAGACGACCGGCACGCCCAGCGACTGCTGGAGCTTGTCTACATCGCGCTGCCAGCCGACGGTCAACACCACATCGGGCCTGGTGAGCAGAACGCTCTCCTGATTCACGCTAAAGAAGGAGCCTACATCGGGGAGCTTGGCCATATCCGGGTAGAGTCCGGCCAGCCTGGCGTTCTTGGGTGAGGTGCTGTCGACCCCCACCAGCACATCCTGTCCACCAAGGCCCAAGATGGCATAGGTCAGGTCCGAGTGCAGGCTCACCACACGGCTAACGGTCGCGGGGAGCTTTACCCGGCGCTTGTTCATGTCGGTTATCGTGCGCTGGCCTGAGGGCGCTGGGGGCCTGCCGCCTTCGGTGAGAGCGGGCCCCGCATAGTCGACGCCAAACACCTCCTGGTAGAACGCATCAGCCTCGGCATAGATGTCCACATCACTGAAACGATCGGGGTAGAACTTGGTGGCCAGCCACTTGATGCAAAAGAGCGCGCGGGGGCTGGAGAAATCCCAACTGGCTTCGGGCAGGGCATAGACGCGCTTATTCTGCACCGCCGACAGGCCAGCAAGGCGCTTGTCGCCGAGCACCTCATCCACATCGGCCCCATGGAGCAAGACCACCACTTGAGGATCCCAGCGCAGCAACTGCTCGGCCGATACCTCTGGCAGCCAGCCCTCCAGGCTCTCCGCCACATTCACGCCGCCAGCCATGACAATCTGCGAATGCTCAAAGGTGCCAGGTGTATAGGCATGGTAGATGTCGTGGCCGCCGTAAAAGACGCGCACCCTCCGATTCTCAGGCACATCCTTCACCCTGGCCACCGTGCTGTCCAGTTCCTGGTACAGGCAGGTGATCAATGGCTCGGCGCGTTCCTCGGCGTTGACGCATTGCGCCACGAGGCGGATATCATCCATATAGTCTTCGATGGTCTCGAAATGGGCGATCACCACCGGCAGGCTGGGGACCTGCTTCATGAGGGCCTCGGCCTGTTTGATGCGACCATAGCCGCCATGCAGGACGAGGTCCGGCGCCAGGCGCAGCATCTCTTCGACATTGATGTCATGACTGGCGATAGGAGATGCACAGTCCTTGAGGTCGGGGTGCACGCTGGTGATAAAGGCTCCGTAGGAACTGCCTGCCTGGACCATCTCATCCACTGCGATGATCTTGTCCTTCTGTCCAAGCGCGCAGATGATCTCTGTAATGCCGGAGCGCAAGGAGGCCACCCTGTTCACCTGCTTGGGGATAGTGACCTCCCTCTTGACGGAGTCGGTAACGACTTTGGTCTCACCGGTGACAGGCTGGAGCGTCGGCGCTGGGCCGTCTCCGCCACCGGTGGTGCTGGCCTTGATCTCGGTCGTTTCGCGCACCCATAGGCCCTTGTCCATGCCGGGCATGACGGCATCCACGCCGCCCTTTTGGTTATAAGCCAGCAGGCATTGCTCGTCGAGCGCGGCCACCGCCACACCGGCCGAGTAGCCATCGCTGGCTGACAGGACGACTTTGCCCTCCTGGATACCCGCCGCCTTGAGCACGTCCAGCAGCCGCACGCCGCTGTACTGCTTGCCATCGGCCTCCGCCGTCACTTGCTCCAGAGCCTTGAGGTCGGCCATGGAGAAAGCCTTGCTCCCAACCCTCAGCACGGTCTCCGCCTGCGCCAGCGGCTCAGACGGCGCAGGCGCCCTACATGCCACCAGAGACGGGCTCAGCAGCAGCGTGAGCAGAAGCAACACAGACCAGATACGACGAGACACTGTGAACCTCCTGTTATTCGTGAGCGGTTGCATCGATTCTGACAGCTGCCATCGCCCTGAAGCGCGCCTGCGTACCTGTCAGCATCTCCGCTAGCCACTGCTAGGGCGTGTTTGCAAACCTGCGTAGCCTAGGGCCTTGTGCCCGTTTCGCGTCTCCGCGGCACCGGATTCGCCGCCAACAACGCCCACGAAGCCGCCTGCGGCGGCCAAGGGGGGCTAGACTACGGGTGTGCAAACACGCCCCAGAACAAAGCGCGCAACGAAAAAGGCGGCTTCCCTCCAAATAGAAAGGAAAGCCGCCTGCAACAAGCGCAGCTGCGTTCTCCTTTCCAATACGGGAGGCGGGGCCGTTTCCAGCCACACCCTAACGCCCATTTCCCATAGGCCGTACCCTTAGGGACAATGGGTCGGAGAACCGGTTTTGCCTAGCTTGCAGATGTGCTGTCTGCACTGCCGGACAGGCATCTGGCCAGGTGCCAGCCAGCGGTTGAGGAGTCTTCTGCTCTGTGCCTCCTTTCACACCAAAAGGGCGGCCGCCCTCTTGCTGCCTCCAGGGCGCCATCTCGGCGGCTAGGCTCTGGAAGGTACGCCTGGTGCGGCGCCACGCTGATTGTGGCAGCTATCATCTCGTCGCATGTAGCGGCATGAGCCTGGCAAAGTGTCACTACTCCACCGGCCAGAGGCCATTATAGCTCCATCTACAGACTGGTCAAATTGCATGCACACAGCGAAAGGTTGTGCTGTGCCCGGCGTCGACCGGCAGGCTGTAGGCGTGGCGCCACAGGTCGAGGTAGCCGGCCTCCTCCTCGTGCCAGCGGGCGTCGCTCCAGCCGAGCTCGGGCTGGGCGATGGCGCGCACGCGCTCGAGGATCGCCTGCCCCCCCTGCGGCAAGAGCAGCCCCAGCCGCACGCGGCGCAGCAGCAGGTCGTCGAGGTGCACCACGCCCTCGGCCCGCGCCGCCCAGCGCAGCTCGGCCCACAGGGTGCGCCCGCCGGGGATGGCCTCGAGCTCGCCGGGCGCGGCGGCGGCCACCAGCGCGGGCGCGGCGGCGCCGTAGCGGCCCAGCAGGTGGCGGCGTTGCGCCTCATCGAGCCGCCCGCCACTCGGCAGGGCGATGTCGACCGCGTCGAGCACCGGCAGGCGACGGCTGGGCTTGGCCATGCCCGGCAGGTGGCGGCGCGCCGCCTTGAGCGCATCCAGGGCGATGAGGCGGAAGGTGGTCAGCTTGCCGCCGGTCACCGTCAGCAGCCCGCCCTCCTCCCATACCACGTGGTCGCGCGATTCCTTGGAGGGGTCGGCCTTGTCGCTGCCCACCACCGGCCGGATGCCGGCAAAGGTGGCAATGACGTCGCTCGGGCCCAGGTTCAGCGAAGGGAACTGGCTCGCGACGGCCGCCATGAGGTAGCTGACCTCCTCGGGCGCAATCGCCGGCTCCTCGTCGAGCGGCCGGTGGTGGTCGAGGTCGGTGGTGCCCACCAGGGCAATGCCTTCCCACGGGAAGATGAAGACCGGACGATGGTCGGCGGGGTGCAGGAAGCTCAGCGCCTGGGCGACCGGCAGCCGCCAGGCGGGGAAGATGAGGTGGCTGCCGCGCAGCGGGCGGATGCGCGGCTCGGCGCCTACCTGGCCGCGCAGCCGGTCGGCCCAGGCGCCGGTGGCGTTGATGACCACGCGGGCGCGCACCTCGGCCGTGCGCCCCGCCACGCGGTCGGCCAGGCGCACGCCGGCCGCCCGGCCGCCCTCCTGCAGCACCTCCTCGGCGGCGGCATAGTTCAGCGCCAGGCCCCCGGCCGCCACCGCCTCGGCGATCACGCGCAGCACCAGGCGGGCGTCGTCGGTCTGAGCGTCGCCGTTGCGAAAGCCGCCCTTCAGGCCGTGGCCCACGATGTGCGGGGCCAGCAGCTCGAAATCCTGCGCCGAGTAGTGGCGATGGCTCCATTGCAGCGCCAGCAGGTCATACACCGAGAGGCCCGCCTTGTACGTCCAGCGGCCGGGCCGGTCGCCCTTGTACGTCGCCAGCAGGAAGCCCAGGGGGTCGATCAGTCCCGGCCCCTCCTCCAGCAGGCGCTTGCGCTCGCCCACCGAGGCCCGCGTCAGCCCCACCTTGCCCTGCGCCAGGTAGCGCAGGCCGCCGTGCACCAGTTTCGACGAGCGGCTGGAGGTGCCCCAGGAAAAGTCACGCTGCTCGACCAGCAGCGCGCGCAGGCCGAGGCGCACCGCTTCACGCAGGATGCCCGCGCCGGTGATGCCGCCACCGACGATGAGGACATCCCACGGCTCGCTCAGCCGGTTCCAGGCCCGATCGCGCCAGCCCGTTGTCCACATTGTGCACCTCCACTGCAAAGGTTAGGAGGGGGTTTGGGCGAGTTGGTTGGTCCTGCAGGCTGCCCCTGGTGCGCCCGCGGGCGCACCAGGGGCAGCCTGCAGGACCAACCAACTCGCCCAAACCCCACCTTAAGGGCTCCGCACCGGGGCAGCGCGGAGCGTGAAAGCCGGCCGCTACCGTGGGCAACTCACTCCGTTAGGCTGCTCGGAGACTCCTACTCGATGAGCTTGCCGGGGTTCATGATGTGTTCTGGGTCGAAGCATTCGGCCAGCCGGCGGATCGTCTGCATCCCCAGGCTGCCCTTCTCGTGCTGTAGATACGCCAGGTGATCGCTGCCCACCCCATGCTGATGGCTGATGGTGCCGCCATGGGCGATGATGGCCTCCGTCGCCGCGGCCTTGAGCACCTGCCAGCGCCGCAGCGTCTCGTCGGGGTCGGGCGCGATGCGGTAGAGATAGGTGGTGTAGATGCTCGAACCGTAGGGGTAGAGGTGCGAGAGGTGGGTAAAGACGTGCACGCGTTCGCCGGCGTGCTCGAGCCCCGGCCGCAGCGCAACCTCGATGGCCTCGACCATGGCCGCGACGTTGGCCCAACTGGTGGCCGTCTCGAGGGTGTCGAGCGCATAGCCCGCCTCCCACAGGGTGTTGCGCAGGTAGGGGGTGCGGAAGCGCGACTTGTGCCACTGCTTGCCAAAGGTGCTGCCCACGTGCACGCCGCCGTGCCCCTTGGCGATGCCCAGGGCCTCGTGGCGCGCCGCCTTGACCACGCGATCGCGGCCGGCCAAGCCCAGGATGAGCATGCACTTGCCCTCGGCCACGCCGCGCACCGCGAGCAGCCGCTCGAGCGCGCCGATGAGGCGTTCGTGGCCGGCGAGGGCCAAGGTGGTCTCCGTTTCGGTGGGGGTGCTCAGGCGCAGCATGACGAGGGGCAGGCGCGCCTGCATGATCTCGCGCGTGGCCGCGCAGGCGCGCGCCCAGTCGGGGAAAAAGACGGCGCGGAAATCCTCACGCTCGGGGATGCCGGTGGCGCGCACGGTGGCCTCGGTGATGATGCCCAGGCGCCCTTCCGAGCCCAGCACCAGCTCGCGCAGGTCGGGCCCGGCGGCCGAGGCAGGGAAGGGCGGCAGGTCGAGCGGGCCGGCCGGTGTTTCGACGTGCCCGCCGGCGAACAGGCGCTCGATGCGCCCGTAGCCCAGCGACTGCTGGCCGCTGGAGCGCGTGGCCACCCAGCCGCCGAGGGTCGAGTATTCGAACGACTGCGGGTAGTGGCCCAGGGTGCAGCCGTGCGCCCGCAACTGCGCCTCCAGGTCGGGGCCGGCGACCCCGGCTTCGAAGGTGGCCAGCCGGCTGGTCTCGTCGAAGGAACATAGGCGGTTCATGCGCGCCAGGTCCACCGTGAGCACGGGGGCCTCGCCCGGCAGGGGGTTGATATGGCCCACCACGCTGCTGCCGCCGCCGTAGGGGATGAGGCGAGCGCCCACCTCGCCGGCGTAGCGTATCAGGCCGCGCACCTCGCCGGCCGTGTTGGGGTAGGCCACGCCGTCGGGCACGACAATGCGGCCGCTGCGCAGGGCGATCCAATCGGGCAGGCTGTGACCGCGCGCATGGCGCACCCGCTCCACCGCGTCGGCTGAAACGAGCGGATGCGCCGGCAGCCGCGACGCCGGCACTGCCGCCGCCACCTGCTCGAGCGCCGCATCGCGCGGCGGCGTGGCCGGCCCCACCAGGTCCGCCAGGTAACGCGCCGCCTGCGCCGGCAAGGGATAATCGATGCCATCGTCGCCCCAGCCGTTCCAACGCTTCATGTCACACCTCCGTGGATGATGCGTGGATCTATTGCGTGTTACGTGTTCCGTTCCCCGGCCGTCACTGCTCAGCCTGTCATTGCTTCGCTGTGGCTGATCTGAAAACAGGGCGGGGCGCCGTAGCCTAGCCCCTTGTGGGCGTTTTCATCGCTTGTGGTGCCACTGGGGGCATGTCGTCTGCTCAGGAACTTGGGCAATGTCATTGCGAGCGCAGCGAAGCGATCTCCAATGTCCGACGTGGAGTTGTCTCGCTCCGCTCGCAACCAAGGGATTGCTTCGTCGGCGGCTGCGGCCACCTCCTCGCAATGACAGGCCAAGGTTCTGTGCTGGGCACAGGGTTCTGCGAACTCGGGCACTCGCAATGACAGGCTGAGCAGTTGCCTCAAGCCAACGGAACACGCATTACGCATCACGCAGTACGCGCCACCCGCTCCCACAACTCGATGCTCTCCTGCATCACGCGCCGCGTCACCTGTTCGGCCTCGGCGGCGTCGCCCTTCTCGGCTGCGGCGAGCAGCGCGGCGTAGAACGCCCACGACGAGGCCCGCGCCTCGGCCGGGGCGAAATAGTGGTGGGCCGTCTGTTCGTAAAAGCCGCCAAAGCCGTTGAGGATCAGGGTATAGACGGGGTTGCCCGAGGCCACGGTGAGGGTGTGGTGCAGCCCCCAATCGTAGCGCGCGTACGCCTCGGGCGTGTCTTCGAGGCGGGTGTGGGGCGCCAGGTACCCGGCCACCCGCGGAGCCGCCACGGCGACGGCCGCTCGGGCATAGGCAGGGGCCATAGCCAGGCGCACCTCGAGCAGCTTGGTGACAAAGCCCGGCGGAAGCTGTTGGCCGCAGCGCACTAGCCCGCTGAGCACGTTCAGGCCGCCCGCCCGCCAATAGTCGTTGACCTGGGTCGGCTTACCCTGGGCAATGGTCAGCCAGCCATCGCGCTCCAGGCGCTGCAGCGCCTCGCGCAGGGTGGGGCGGGTGACGCCGAGCTGCGTGGCCAGGGCGCGCTCTCCGGGCAGCGTGGAGCCGGGCGGATAGGTGCCGTCGAGGATGGCGGTGACCAGCGCCTGCTCGGCGTGGGCGGCGGGGCGTTGCGGCCTGGACCAGAAGGGCATGCGCTGTCCTCCATACAAGAGCCTGTCGGCACAGTAGCAGAGGCGGCTCACATGCCGCCGGAACCTCTGGTCAGTGGTCTGACCAGTTGCCTACAGTATATCACGGCCTTTGCGTATTTGTCAAGGGGTTCGTCCACCTGGAGGTCACTGCTCAGCCCGTCATTGCGAGCCGCAGCGAAGCAATGACGGGCTGAGCAGTTGCACCTGGGGTGCATTCACGATGCGTAGGCGAGTGTGCGGCTGGCAAGTAGCCCTGGCAAAGCCGCTGGACATCTGCCGGCGATGTGGCCTATCATCAGCGGATGCGCGACCTGCCCACCATGGTGGGCCCTCAAGGAGCGTGAGATGCGCGCACGAATTGTCGTAGGGGTCGCCGTTGTGCTGGCCCTCATGCCGGCCATCTGTAGCGGCGCTGTGCCTGCCCAGCCGTCAATCCGCGTCGACGTAGTGGCCACCGGCCTGGAGGTGCCATGGGCCATCGCCTTCGCCCCCGACGGCCGCATCTTGCTCACCGAACGGCCGGGCCGCATCCGCATCATCCAGGATGGGCAACTGCAGCCCGAGCCGTGGCTGACGCTCGATGTGGCGGCAACCGGCGAAGGCGGCCTGCTGGGCCTGGCCCTCGACCCCCAGTTCGCCCAGAACCACTTTGTCTATGCGGCCTACACCTACCAGGCGGCAGGCGGCGGCCTGGCCAACCGCCTCGTCCGCCTGCGTGAGGACCCGGCGACCCGCAAGGGAGCGATGGACCGGGTGCTGCTCGACGGCGCGCGCGGCGCCAGCATCCACGATGGCGGGCGCCTCGGCTTTGGCCCCGACGGCAAGCTCTACTGGACGGTGGGCGATGCCTCGGACCCCAACCTCGCACAGGACCCCACGGCGCTCAACGGCAAGATCCTGCGCCTCAACGCCGACGGCAGCATCCCCGGCGACAACCCCTTCCCCGGCTCGCCGGTCTATTCCTACGGCCATCGCAACCCCGAGGGCCTGGCCTGGCAGCCGGGCAGCAACCGCCTCTACGCCACGGAGCACGGGCCAAGCGCGCACGACGAGGTCAACCTGATCGAGCCGGGGCGCAACTATGGCTGGCCGTTGGTGACAGGGAGCGAGGCGCACGAGGCGACGGCGCCGTCGGTGATCGAAAGCGGCACTGACACCTGGGCACCTGCGGGGGCGACCTTTGCCACGCAGGGCCCCTGGATGGGCGCGCTGCTCTTCGCCGGCCTGCGCGGCCAGGCGCTCTTTCGCCTCACCATCGACCCCAACGACCCCAGCCACGCGCTGAGTCTGGACCAGGAACTGCAAGGGCAGTACGGCCGCCTGCGCGCTGTGGCCCAGGCGCCCGACGGCACGTTCTACATCCTCACCAACAACCGCGACGGCCGCGGCAGCCCTGCCCCCGAGGACGACCGCGTGTTGCGCCTCACGGTAGGATCATAGAACACCAGTCAAGCGTTCATGAGGGGGCAGCTATCAACGGATTAGGGGAGCGGATTGAACGGATTGCGCTCGCCGTGATGACAGGCAACCCGTTCAATCCGTACCGGAAATCCGTTGACAGCTCTGCCTTCTCATCACCTGATTAGTGTCTTGGTGATCCGTAGCAGGCATTCCGTCCGCAATCGCCTCGATAAACGCCGCCATGGCGGGGGCCAGGGCGCTCTCGTGGTCGCCGGGGAGCATGTGGATGCTGAGGGGCGCGACACACGCGGCAGCCTCGGCCGCGGCGGCGGAGGCGAACTGCGCCAGCCATTCCTCCTCGCCCAGGTAGGCAATGTGCCGGCGCTGCATCGACGCCATGTTGCCCCTGAGCAGGCGCAACTGCACCTCCTGCTCGTCATTCAGGTCAAAGGGGAGCAACGCGCTCCAGACCGCCAAGATGTCGGGAGGATAGAGGCCGCCACAGCTCCCGCTCAGGCGCAGGGGCACGTCGTCGTACAGCGAGAGCAGGGCTGCAACGCCGCCGCCCACGCTGTGGCCAAAGGCATAAATGCGCCCGGCGTCGATCTCGGGCTGGCCCGCCAGCCAGCGCACCGCCGCCACGGCATCGTCCATCTCGCCGTACCACAGCTCGAAGCAGCCGGGGTTGCCGTTCTCGCCGCGCGGCGACGGCAGCATCACCGCATAGCCGGCGTCGAGGAAGGGCCGGCAGGCAGCGAAATCGTCGCCGTCGAGGCCCCAATCGCCGTGCAAGTAGACGATGGCGGGGATGGGGGTGGGCGCATCCTCGGGCAGCGCCAGCCAAGCCAGCAACTGCAGATCGCCGGAGGGATAGCACGTTTCCCGCGCACCCGGCGGCGGCGCGGCGGCCCACCAGCGCGCAGGCGTCGGATTGCAGGCGGTGAGGGTTGTGACGTGGGACCTGCGCAGGCGCAGGTAGGCCGACTGGGCCGGCTCACGCGATGGCGGCTGTACCCGCAGCGCACCCTGCAGCGACGCCCCGGCTTGGGGCCCGGCCGTGGCCGATGGCCGCGCCTCGGGCATCACCACGGTGGGCGCGGGCCGTGCCTCCACGGCAGGCTGAGGCCGGCACGCCGCGAGACACAGCGCGCCACATACCAGGAGCAGGCCCGTTGCATGCCGGCAGCATCGCTTCGCCATCGCCTCTCTGACGCACGAGCGCACCAGTGCGTTCGTACTGCGGCGAGTATACGCCCGCCTGGAGAAGAACGTCAAGCCGCACAGCCCGTGCCCCACGCGGGCAAAAGGTCGCAATAGGCGAAACGGCCTTCGCGGAGCACGGTCCCGCCGACGGTGTACGCCACCGGCACGCTGAAGATAGGCCCGTCACAGACGAAAGAGTGGTACTCACCGTTCTCGCCACAGGGGTCCACGTTGGCAGGCAGCTCGGCGAGGAAGCGTTCGTCGACCGGGCGGCCGGCCAGGCGAGCGTCGAGCGCCTGGGTGTCGACACACGTCGTGATGGCGCGGAAGCCGAGGCGAATAAACGAGCGCACCAGCGCCCGCGCATCGCGGCCCCACAGGGGAAAGACGCCGCGCAAGCCGGCGCGCGCCAGGTTGCGTTCGCGGTAGGCGCGCACCTCCTCCAGGGAGGTGTCGCCAAAGGCCACCGCCGTCACGCCGCGTGCCTGGTGTCGCGCCAGCGCCTTGGCCATGCGCGCTTCATAGCCGTCGTTGGAGCCATGCGCCGGGATGCGCACCACTTCGAGCGGCAGGCCCAGCGCCCGCGCCTGGCGCTCCAGCAGGCTGCGCCGGATGCCGTGCATGCTGACCCGATCATAGTCCTCCGTCACTGTGGTGAGTAGCGCCTGCACCCGGTAGGCCGGGTCTTTGAGGATTTCGTAGAGGGCGAGCGCGCTGTCTTTGCCCGCGCTCCACGAGAGGAGTACCTGCTCCATGCAGTCTCTCCCTTTCTTGACAACTCTCAACACCTCGTAGAGTCATTGCCGGTCGTGACGTGACAACCGTGCTTGCGCCGTCAGAGCGCTGGCAGCCGCAGGCTATCCGGGCAACTGCCGGCTCGCAAGTTCCGCATCCGTCCGGCTCAAATCCGGGGGTGCGCGAAGCATCGAGCCCGGATAGCACGCCCTTGCCATGCGAAAAACGGCGGACTTGATGCCGGGTTTGGCCCAGGAGGTGGCTATGGATCGGCTGGCGAGACTCAAGAGCTCGGCCCTGCTACGGCACTATCGCTACTTGGGCATGGCCGGCAGCGCCGTCATCGCGCTGGGCATGGCCGTGGCCATGGTCCCCTATCGCGGCCGCAGCGGTGAGGCCTTTTCCATCCTCAACCACTTTATCTCCGAGCTGGGGCAACCCGGCGTGGCGGCCAAGGGGCCCTAGGCTCAATACCGTTCAAATAAGCCGGGCGACTGCAAGTCGCGCCTAGAGGGCCTGCGGCCGGGCGTCGGCCTGCGCCGACGCGGCCGTGGCGACCAGCCCACGGCAGCGCGCTGCTGCGCGCCAAGGGGTGGGCGCCCGGCGCCGCAGCGCC
>JAKPJZ010000036.1 GCA_029553955.1 Chloroflexota bacterium | reverse complement strand
GGCGCTGCGGCGCCGGGCGCCCACCCCTTGGCGCGCAGCAGCGCGCTGCCGTGGGCTGGTCGCCACGGCCGCGTCGGCGCAGGCCGACGCCCGGCCGCAGGCCCTCTAGGCGCGACTTGCAGTCGCCCGGCTTATTTGAACTGTATTGGCCCTAGTAGTCCGTCGCACTGATTTTGATGGGCTACGACGCCCACGAAGCCGCCGTTGGCGGCCAAGGGGGGCTAGGCTACGCCCATCAAAATCAGTGCGACGGACTACTAGGCTACGACGGTCTGCAAACACGACCTGGCGCGAGGGGTTGGCGCGGCGGGGCGGGTCGGGTATAATTGAGGCGACCAGTGTCTGGCAATGAGGTGTCAAGTGCGTGTCGTGATGCTGTCAAAGGCGTGCATTGTGGGCGCCTATCAGCGCAAGCTGGAAGAGATGGCGGCGCTGCCGGGGGTCGAGCTGACCGCGCTGGTGCCGCCCTATTGGCGCGAGAACGGGCGCGTCATGATGCTCGAACGCGCCCACACGCAAGGCTATGCGCTGCAGGTGCTGCCGATGGCGTTGAACGGCCATTACCACCTGCACTACTATCCGGCGCTCGGGCCGGCGCTGCGCCGTCTGCGGCCCGATATCTGCCACATCGATGAGGAGCCCTACAACCTGGCGACTTACCTCGCCCTGCGCCAGGCGCGGGCCGTGGGCGCGCGCAGCCTGTTCTTCACCTGGCAGAACCTGGCCCGGCGCTACCCGCCGCCCTTCCGCAGCCTCGAGAGCGCGGTGCTGCGTCACACCGACTATGCCCTGGTCGGCAACCAGGAGGCTGAAGCCGTATTGCGCTGGAAGGGTTACCGTGGGCCGGCGGCGCTGATCCCCCAGTTCGGCGTGGACCCCGAGATCTATCGCCCCATGCCCGAGGCGCGGCCGGCCGCTGCGCCGTTCGTCGTCGGTTATGCCGGGCGTTTTGTCGCCGCCAAGGGCCTCCTGCTCCTCATCGACGCCCTGGCCGGCCTGCAGGGCGATTGGCGGCTGCGCCTTCCGGGCTCGGGGCCGCAGCAGGCCGAGCTGGAGGCGCGCGCCGCGGCCCTGGGCGTCGCCGGGCGGGTGACGTTCGAGCCGCGCATCCCTTCGCTGGAGATGCCGCGCTTCTACAACCAGGTGCACGCCCTGGCCCTGCCCTCGCTGACGACGAGCAACTGGAAGGAGCAGTTCGGGCGCGTGCTCATCGAGGCCATGGCCTGCGAGGTGGCGGTGGTGGGGTCGAGCTCGGGTGAAATTCCCAACGTCATCGGCGAGGCCGGCCTGGTCTTTGCCGAGGGCGATGCCGCGGCCTTGCGCGCCGCGCTGCAGCGCCTGCACGACGACCGCGCCCTGCGCGCCGAGCTGGCCACCAGCGGCCGCCGGCGCGTGCTGGCCCACTACACCCAGGCGCAGATCGCCCGCGCCACGGTGGATGTCTACCGGCAGATGCTGGCTCACTAGCAAAGAGGGAGGCTACGTATGGAATGCCGGCAGGAGGCCAACCTGGCCCACTGCAACTGCACCTACACAGGGTGTGCCTATCACGGGCAGTGCTGCCGCTGCATCGCCCAGCACCGCAAGGCAGGCGAGTTGCCGGCCTGCTACTTCCCACCCGAAGTCGAGCGCACCTACGACCGCTCGATCGCGCGCTTTATCCAGACGAGAAGGTCCGAGCGCTAGCGAAGCTCCCCCTCAAACCGATGAGGATATCTATCGCAGAGGCGCAGAGGACGCGGAGGCGGTGGGGCGAGGCAACCTCGCTCCTACAACCGCTGCGCCCTCTGCGCCTCTGCGATGAGATCTTGCCTCAGTCGTTGAGAATCTGACGTATGAAGATGCCTAGAACATCGGTCAAGTATTCGTGTAGACGACGTAGCCCCTTGTGGGCGTCGGAGGGCGATGATTCGGCCGTCTGGGGGCCTTCGCAGGAATACTTGACCGATGTTCTAGAGCTGGATGGGGGGCAGGAAGGTCTGCATCAGCGCGCCGGCGATCCAGATGCCGACGGTTGCGCCCAGCAGGCTGGCCCAGAGGCGCCAAATCTCCCGCCGCCCGAGCAGCGCGGAGATGAGCAGAGCGGCAGAGGCCGCGGTGAAAAACAGCGCGATGATGGTCAGGGCGTTGTAGACGCCGGCTTGCTCTGGGGAGCGGGTGAACAGGGCATTGATAATAAAGGCCGCCAGCAGGACGCCCAGGGCAATCGGCGCGTAGCGGCGCGCGATGTCGCTGCTCTCGGTGGGCCGTCGGGCCATGGCACCTCCTCTCGCCGCCTGTGATGGCTGCATTGTAGCCAAGGGACGGGCAAAAGTCACGCCGGATATGCCCGCATCGGACGGACTGAGGAGAAGCAAGCAGCCTGTCGGAGAAGACCAACCCTGGCCGGTGACCGGGTTATAGGCTCCGCACGAGCCTGGCATGGGCCCCTTTTTTGGGGGGTTTTTGGGGCAGGGCCGGGCGCACGAGAGCATGCGCCTGCACAGGCCTGTCTGCGCTCAAGGGGTGGCAGCGGAGCCAAATGCCCGGCTGTTACCAGGACCGGGAGGCGGCGACTTGCCTCGCCGACTACGAACCCATTGCCTTGACCCCTGCCGACTAGCGCCGCATCTGCACTTGGCGCCATGTTGGAGGGTCAAGGCGCTCAAGCGCCGACTACGAACCCATTGCACATGGCGATTACTGACAGAGTACTACTAGGGCGCGGCCCCACGGTCTTGCGGCTTGGGCAGGCTGGCCACCCAGGCGGCGGTGGCAGGGTCGTCGGCGATATCGGGGTTGAGCGCAATGCTCTCCCAGTTGTGGCCTTCAACGTGGCCGCTGGCGTCGAGAGTGACCTGCAGTTTGCCCAGGTAGCGCCCGGCGTGCCCTTCTAGTGACTGGTCGGCCTGCACGACCAGGCTGCCCGAGCCCGGCTGTGCCAGGGCCGCCATCTCCTCCTGCCCGCCACTGATGATCAGGTCGATCCCCGGCACCTGGGCCGCGATAGCCTTGTTGGTGACGGCGCCGGCGTTGGAGAGCAGGATGATGATATCGGCCTCGGCCTGCGCCTTGGGCACATACTCTGCAGCCGCGGCAGCCGCGGGCGCGACGGAGAAATCGGCCGCATTGGAGGGGCCGGTGATGCCGATGAGCGCGATGCGATGCCCGCCCATCTCTTTGACCACGTAGGGCTTGGCCAGGAGCTGGCCGGTGGCCTTGGCGGTCACGTTGGCCGAGACAAAGGCAAAGCTCTTGGCCTCGCCGATGCGCTTTTGCAGCTCGCTCAGCCCCATGTTCAGGTCGAGGTCGCCCAGCGCCACGGCGTCATAGCCCAGGCGGTTCAACACCTCCACAGCCGTCTGGCCATTCCTGGAAGCGGCCGCCTCGGCCGTGGTCGTGAGCGCGTTGCTCAGGCTGTTGCCCGCATCCACCACCAACACGTTCTGCGTCGAGGATCTGGCGCCATTGATCTTGGCGGCCCGCCGGGCCACACCCCCCAGGGGGTCCCTTCAACCGCAGGGGAAGACGTAGCCGTAGGTGTCGTTGGTGTGGAAGATGGTCAGCTCCAGCGCATTGCTCGGCGGGGCCAGGCGGCGGGCGATCGCGTTGAGCAGGCGCTTTGGGCTGCCCGCCCAGGCCATGAACGCCAGGCTCAGGGCAGCGATGCCCAGCGCGGCCCACGGCGCCACCCTCATGAGTCCACTGCTCGCCTGCGACGGCTTGGATCGCCTCTTCACGGTCACTGGTTCCCTCGCCCCTTCCACCCAAGAATCCAACTGAGTGGCCGCGAATCTAGCACCGTCAGAGGGCTATGTCAAATATACGGGGCTGGCACGCAACTTGCTCAACACCGGCCATCGCAGCGGAGATGCAGCCATGGCAGAAGAGAACGGCCGCACAGTAGGGGCGGTTCGTGAACCGCCCCCGCTTCGGGAGCCGCCCGCGCTCGACATCCACGCTGTACGGTCGCAGGTCGTCGGCATCGACCAGCAGGTGCCTCTGCTCGACGGCAGTTGGCACCCCTACATCAACCTCGACAATGCGGCGAGCACCCCTGCCCTGCGGCCCGTCTTCGACCGCGTCAACGCCTTTCTGCCGTGGTACTCGAGCGTGCACCGGGGCAGCGGCTTCAAGTCGCAGCTCGCCACCTGGGCCTATGAGCAGGCCCACGAGGAATTGCTGCGTTTCTTTGGCGCCGACCCGGCGGAACACGTGGCCGCCCTGGTCCGCAACTCGACCGAGGCGATCAACAAGCTGGCGCGGCGCTTCCCCCTAGGCGAGGGCGACGTCGTCCTCTGCTCGTTGATGGAGCATCACTCCAACGACCTGCCCTGGCGTGGGCGGGCGCACATCCAACGCATCGGCATCACGCCGCTGGGCACGCTCGACGAAGACCACCTCGACCATCTGCTGCGGCGCTATGCTGGGCGGGTGCGCCTGGTGGCCGTCAGCGGCGCCTCCAACGTCACCGGCTACGTCAACCCCATCTACCGTATCGCTCAGAAGGCGCATGAGGTGGGGGCGCAGCTCCTGGTCGATGGCGCCCAGCTCGTGCCGCACCGCCGCGTCGACATGGGCCGCCTCGACGACCCGGCCCACATCGACTATCTGGCCATTTCGGGCCACAAGATGTACGCCCCCTACGGCACGGGCGCGCTGATCGGGCGGCGCGACCTCTTTGCCCAGGGCGACCCCGACCTGGTGGGCGGCGGAGCCATCTCGCTGGTGACGCTGACCGATGTGGCCTGGGCGCCGCTGCCCGACAAGGAAGAGGCGGGCAGCCCCAACGTCGTCGGCGCGGTGGCCCTGGCTCAGGCGGCACGCTGCCTCGAACAGATCGGCATGGACGCCCTGGCCGAGCACGAGGCCATGCTCACAGCGCACGCGCTCGAACGGCTGCGAGAGATCGACGGCCTGGAGCTGTATGGCGACACCAACCCCAACTGCTGCCCGGTGCGTGTGGGGGTGATCTCGTTCACCGCGCGCGAGATGGACCACGCCAAGGTAGCGGCCGTGCTGAGCTACGAGGCCGGCATCGGCGTGCGCAGCGGCTGCTTCTGCGCGCAGCCCTACATCTTTGGCCTCCTCAAAGTATCGGCGCAGGAGATTGCCGACCTGCGCCGCGACGTGGCCCAGGGCGATTTCCGCCGCATGCCGGGGATGGTGCGCCTGAGCTTTGGCTGCTACAACACCGTCGAAGAGGTGGATATCATGGCCCGGGCCATCGAGCACATCGTGCGCGGCGAGTACAGGGGCAGCTACGTGCAGGAAGCCGATGGCCGCTACCATCCCGAGGGCTTGCAGGTGGATTGGGGCCGGTACTTTTAGCAGCCTGCCGGAGGCACCCGGGGCCGGCCAACCCGCAAAAACCCCTGGATCAGGGCCGGAAGAGCTGTAGGCGCGGCATGCTGCCGCGGAGCTGTCTTGCGCGGCACGATGCCGCGGCTACGGTGGAGCGACATGCTGCCGCGGAGCTGTCTTGCGCGGCACGATGCCGCGGCTACGGTGGAGCGGCATGTTGCCGCGGAGCTGTCTTGCGCGGCACGATGCCGCGGCTACGGTGGAGCGACATGCTGCCGCGGCTACAGTGGCGCGACATGCTGCCGCGGAGCTGTCTTGCGCGGCACGATGCCGCGGCTACGGTGGAGCGACATGTTGCCGCGGAGCTGTCTTGCGCGGCACGATGCCGCGGCTACGGTGGAGCGGCACGATGCCGCGGCTACAGTGGAGATGGCTTCGTCGGCGGCTGCGGCCGCCTCCTGATCTGAGAATAGGGCGGGGCGCCGTAGCCTAGCCCCTTGTGGGCGTTTTCATCGCTTGTGGTGCCACTGGGGGCATGTCGTCTGCTCAGAGACTTGGGCACCGTCATTGCGAGCCGCAGCGAAGCAATCTCCAATGTCCGACGTGGGGATTGCTTCGTCGGCGGCTGCGGCCGCCTCCTCGCAATGACGGGCCAAGGTTTTGTGCTGGGCGCAGGATTCAGCAAACCCCGGGGTACTCGCAAAGACAGCAGCAGCATGAGGGTTGGCTGCATGCAGGTTGGTATCGATCGGGTGCGGGGGCCGTTGGCGCGGCACGGGTCACTGCCCTACCTGGCGGGCCTGGGCGCCGTGTTGGCCGCGCTCTACTGGCCGGCCGCTTCGCTGCAGGGCATCTTTTACGAGGGCGATATCCTGCGCTTGAACTATCCGGCGCGGGCCATCTATGCGGCAGCGCTGCGCAGCGGCCGCATCCCGCTGTGGACGCCCAATGCCCTGAACGGCTACCCCATCCTGGCCGAGGGGCAGACGGGCGCCTACTCGCCCCTCAACCTGCTGCTCTACCGCTGGCTGCCCCTGCCGGCGGCGCTGAACTATTCGGCACTCCTCTCCTTCTGGATCGCCGGGGCCGGCCTCTTTATGTACGCGCGGGCGCTCGGCCTGCGGCGTGGGGCGGCGTTCCTGGCGGGCTGCACCTTTATGCTGGGCGGCTTCTTGCCGGCGCACCTGGGGCATATGAACATGGTGGCGGCGGTGGCCTGGCTGCCCTGGCTGCTCTGGGGCATCGAGCGAGCCACACAGGCGCCCAGCCGGCGCGCGTGGGCGCTGCCCGCGGCCTTCTTTGGGCTGATGGGGCTGGCCGGGCACCCGCAGGTGTTACTGCTCTCGGCCATCCCGGCTGCGGCGCAGGCGCTGTTGGGGCCGCTGGGGTCGCGCCAGCCGCGGCCCGGCCTGCGCCGTCACCTCGGCCAGCTCGCGCTCTGCAGTGGCGCCCTCACAGTGGGCGGGGTGCTCGCCGCCGCGCAGCTCCTGCCCACCTATCAACTCACGGCCCTCTCGCAGCGCGGGCAGGCCCTCAGCTACGAGTTCTTTACCTCATTCTCGCTCCCTCCGGGCGACCTGGTGCGCCTGCTGCGCCCCTTCGCGGGCAACCCCTACCCGGCTGTCTCTTGCGAGGCAGTGTGCTATGTGGGCCTGCTGCCGCTGGTGTTGGCGGCGAGCGCCCTGCCACTTTGCCGCAGCCGTGCCGCGGCGTTCTGGGTGGCCATCGCGGGGTTGGGGCTGCTGCTGGCTCTGGGCTTCTTCAACCCGGCCTATCGTCTGCTGTGGCAGGTGCCGCTGGTGAACAAGTTCCGCGTGCCGGCGCGCTACCTGCTGTGGGTCGACCTGGGGGCGGCGGTGTTGGCAGCGCAGGCGGCCGATGCGCTGGCGACGCTGGCGCGGCCCGCCGTGGCGCGTGGCCGGCTGCTGGCGCCGGGCGCCGGGCTCTCGCTGGCCGGCCTGGCCGCTGTAGGCAGCGTGACGCTGCCCCTGGAGGCGCTGCTGGCTGGCTGGCGCTGGCTGCCGCTCGCCTGGCTGGCCGCCGCGGCCGCGCTGATCGCCGCGCTCGCCCTGCGGCCGCCGGCCCGGCTGTGGCTGGCGTTGGCCATTGGCCTGACGCTGGCCGACCTGGGCGCCTTTGTCGGCGTGACCAACCGGACCTACAACGCCCCAATCGCGCCGGCCGAGCTGGCGCGGGCGCCCGATGCGCTGCGGTTCCTGCAGGCCGACGCCGGGCCGGAGCTTTACCGCATCTACACCGACGAGCGCACCGTGCCCAGCGCCGCCACGATGCGGGCCTCGCTCTACCCCAACACCTCGCTCGTCTACGGAGTGCAGAGCGCGGGCGGCTACTATCCCCTGGTGCCCAACCCGCAGGAGTGGCTGCGCGCGAGCTACACGGCGCGCCTGCTCGACCTGGTCAACGTGCGCTATGTCGTCGTGCCGCAGCCGCAGGGGGCGGCGCCACAGGGCCTGCAGATTGCCGACAGCCCCTTTGCCGCGCCGTTGGCGGGCCGCGGCTTTGACCTGCAGCCGCAGCCGGTGGCCGCGCTGCAGGCCGAAGGCTTCACCCAGCAGCTCGCTGGCGTGGCCTATGGCGCGCCACTGGCCGAGGTAGTGCTCGAGGGCGCCGGGGGCGAGCAGACGGTGTGGACGCTGCGTGCCGGGATGGACCTGGCCGCCTGGGACGACGCCGCGCCGGGGCCGCACGTGACGCGCACCTGGCCGGCGCAATTCCCCGGCGGGCTGGGCCGCACCTACCTGGCGTCGCACACGTTGGCCGAGCCGCTGCAGGCCGTGCGCGTGGAGGTGCGCCCGCTGGTGCCGCAGGGCTGCCTGCGCCTCGAACGCCTGCGCCTGCGAGGGCCTGCCGGTGACCTGATGCTGCCGGCGGCCATGGGCGAGGGCGACCACGTGCTGGCCTACTGCAGCCCCAGCGTCACCATCTACCGCAACGAGGGCGCTGGGCCGCGCGCCTTCCTGGCGCCGAGCGCGCAGGCGGTGCAGAGCGATGCCGAGGCCTATGGCACGCTGGCGGCGCCGGGCTTCCGGCCGCAGCAGGATGTGCTGGTGTTGGGCGGCGTCACGCTGAGCGGCTCGCTATCGCCAGATGACCAGGTGGCCATCGAGTCCTATGGGCCAGAGTATGTGCGGCTGCGCGCCGTCACCGCGAGCCGGGCCTACCTGGTGCTGGCCGATAGCGACTATGGTGGCTGGCGGGCGTGGGTCGACGGCCGGCCGGCGGCCATCCGGCGCGCCGATGTGGCCCTGCGTGCCGTGCTGCTCGAGCCGGGCGAGCATACGGTCGAGTTCCGCTTCGAGCCGCGGAGCTGGTTTGCGGCGGTGGCGGTCAGCATGGCCGGGTGGGCGGCGCTGGCGGTGGTTGTGCTCTGGCGGCGGTAGCAGCGTCAGTGTAGCAGGCATCCCGGCCTGCTGAGCTTCTGCCAGCAGCCCGCCCGAGAGCAGTACCGGTGGCGACCGGCTTTCGAGCTGCGCACCAGCCCGGTGCGGAACCTTTATGGGGGGTTGAGCGAGTTGGCCCTACTGGCTGCCCTGGTGCGCCCGCGGGCGCACCAGGGCAGCCAGTAGGGCCAACTCGCTCAACCCCCACTCCTGGTCCAGAGCCGGGCGAGAGCAAAGCCGGCACCCGGCTATCGCCAGGATGCCCAGCCGGCCAATGGCGGGCTGGAAAGCCCGCCCCACTGGCAGGTGGGATAGGCTTTCTAGCTTGTCCGGCCCCGGTCTCGCGGGCACGTGGCGGGCTGGAAAGCCCGCCCCACGGCCTCAGGCGCCATAGCCAATGCGCTCGGAGAGTTGCTGCGCGGCCTGTGACACGAGGCTGCCGAGTTCGGCAAAGCGCTCGGGGGTGACGCGGCCTGAGGGACCCGAGATGCTGATGGCGGCGACGAGCCGGCCGTCGGCATCCCACACCGGGCCGGCAATGCAGCGCACGCCCAGCTCACGCTCTTCGTCGTCGATGGCATAGCCGCGGCGGCGGACCTCTGCGAGCTCGCCGCGCAGGCGTAAGGGGTTGGTGATGGTGTTGGCCGTATGCGCCGGTAGCCCCTCCTGGATGAGGTGCTCGACCTCGGCCTCGGGCCGATGGGCGATGATGGCTTTGCCCACGGCGGTGCAGTGCAGCGGCACCCAGGCGCCAAGCTGGGTGAACATGCCGATGGCGTGCCCCCGCTGCGCCTGGGCCTGGGCGATGTAGATGGCGCGGTTGCCGCTGGGGATCGCCAGGTTGGCCAGCTCGCTGCTGCGCCGGGCCAGGGCCTCGAGGCAGCCCATCGCCTCGTCGCGGAGGTCGCACTGCGCCCGCGCCGCCTCGCCGATGTGCAGCAGGTGCAGCCCCAGGCGATAGGCCTTGCGCTCGCCATCCTGGCGCACATAGCCGTGGGCGAGCAACGTGGCCAGCAGGCGATAGACGGTGGAGGTGTGCAGGCCGGTGCGACCGCAGAGCTCGGTCAGGCTCAGGCCGCTACGCGCTGCGGCCAGGGTGTCGAGGATGTGCAGCGTGCGCTCGACCGACTGCACGGCACTGTGATCGCGTTCGGCGCGGGGTGGCGATGCCGACATAGATTCCCTCCCTTGGGCGCGGCTGGCTGCGCGCGCTGCCGGCGTATTGTACTTCTGAATGGCACTTTCCGCAATGCGGCAAGAATGCTTGACCTGCGCACCCACAGCGGGTATAATCGGTTGAAGACTTCCGCTTAGCGGAAAGGCTCTTCGCCAGTGCTCGCTGCGCCTCTCATTGACCCTGCGGAGCAACCCTCACCAGCCTATCCGGGTGAATACCGGCTCGCACGCTTTGCACAAACCCGATTCAGTCCCGGAGGGGTGTATTTGGCGGGTTGGCCGAGCCCTGGCCCGTCGCGACGGGCCAGGGCTCGGCCAACCCGCCAAATACACCCCCATACGGGCTCGGCTCCGGTCAGGCGCAAAGCGGGAAGCCCGGACGGCATCTCTACGGTGCCAGAGATACATGTTAAGGAGCAAGCCATGCGTGTCGCTGAAGTGGTGGTACGGATTCTCGAGAGCGAGGGCATCGCGGCCGCCTTTGGCATCCCCGGCGCCGCCATCAACCCGGTGTACGAGTACCTGGGCGAGTCGACGCAGATCGCGCACTATATCGCCCGGCACGAGGAGGGGGCCGTCCACGCGGCCGACGGCTACTGCCGCGCCTCGGGCCGCCTGGCGCTGGCCATCTGCACCTCGGGACCCGGCGCCACCAACTTTGTGACCGGGCTGTACACGGCGCAGATCGACTCCATCCCGCTCATCGCCATCACAGGGCAGGCCGTACGCGCGCAGTTGGGCAAAGAGGCGTTCCAGTGCGTCGATATTGCGGCCATCGCCCGGCCGGTATGCAAGGGGAGCTGGTGCATCACCGAGCCGAGCCAGGTGCCGGCGATCATGCGCGAAGCGTTCCGCACGGCGCGTGAGGGCCGGCCGGGGCCGGTGCTCATCGACCTGCCGCTCGACGTGCAGATGGCCGACATCCCCTACGACCCGGCGACCGATGCCCCGCTGCCGATCCACAAACCTGCGCCGAACCCGGCACAGATTGAACGCGCGATCGAGATGTTGTTGGCGGCCGAAAAGCCGGTGATCATCATGGGCGGCGGGGTGCTCTTGGCGCGGGCGGGCGAGCAACTGGTGCGCCTGGCCGAGCACCTCTCACTGCCGGTGATTACCACCTACATGGCCACCGGCGGCATCCCGGCTGGGCACCCGCTGCACGTGGGGCACATCGGCATCCAGGTGGGTACGCCCTTCGCCAACCGCTTCTTCCTCGATTCGGACCTGGTGCTGGGCATCGGCTGCCGCTTTTCGGACCGGCACACCGGCGCGCTCGACGTCTACACCAAGGGGCGGCGTTTCATCCACATCAACATCGAGCCCGGGCACATCGGGCGCATCGTGCCCACCGAGTTGGGCATTGTGGCCGACGCCGGGCTGGCGCTGGAAGCGCTGCTGGCCGAGGCGGGCCGGCGCACGCCGTCGCGTCGGCCCTCGGCGCGGGTGCGCGGCATCCCCCAGGAGCGGGCACGGCTGGCGCGGCGCACCGACTATGACCAGGTGCCGATCAAGCCGCAGCGGGTGTACCAGGCGCTCAACGAGTTCTTTGGCCCCGATACCATCTTTACGACCGGCTGCGGGCTGACGCAAATCTGGTCGGGACAGCTCCAGCGCATCGAGCGGCCCTACACCTACCTGCCCTCGGGCGGCGCGGGCACGCTGGGCTATGACCTGCCGGCGGCCATCGGCGCCAAGGTGGCGCGGCCCGAGGCTACGGCGGTGGCGGTGATGGGCGACGGCGGCTTTTGCTTCATGATGGAAGAACTGGCCATGGCCTGCCAGCACCAGGTGCCGGTGATCGTGGTCATCGTCAACAACGGCTACCTGAGCCTGATCCGCCAGAACCAGCGCTACGCCTATGAGTACGAGTATGGCGTCGACCTGACCTACGACGGCCAGGGAGTCGATTTCGTGCGCTTGGCCGAGGCCTTTGGCGCCTATGGTGAGCGCGTCACACGGCCCGAGGAACTGCGCCCAGCGCTGCAACGAGCCGTCGACGCCGGCCGGCCGGCGGTCCTCGACGTGATCGTGGAGCGCGAAACCGACTGCTCGATGGGCGCAAGCCTCGACAAGATGCGCGAATTCGAGTAGAGAACGGAATCTGCGCAGCGCGTGGCCTCAGGGTGTGTGGGCGACGCGAATGGGGGTCCGCCGCCACTTGAGTGCGGGCGGACCCCCAAAACGATGTGTGCTGCCTTGGCAGGCTAGCGGTAGCCTCCGCGGCCAAAGCCGCCGCGGACGCCGGCGGCCTCGCGCGGCCGTGCCTCCTGGACGGTGAGCGGGCGCCCATCGAGCGAGTAGCCACTCAGACCCTGGATTGCTGCCTGGGCCTCGGCATCGGTCGCCATGTCGACAAAGCCAAAGCCCCGCGAGCGACCGGTCTCGCGGTCGGTCGCCACCTGAGCACTCTCGACATTGCCATACTGCGAGAACAAGTCGCGCAGTGTGGTCTCATCCGCGGAATACGGCAGGTTTCCCACGTACAACCGCTTGGCCATCTGTACCTCTGTACCTCCGGTCGGGCCGGCAGCCTTGGTTCCGACCCGCACCTACGGGCATCGGCCCGCATACGTCGTGCCACCGGGCGCGCCCGGCGGTCACATTCTTTCGACCTCTGACGAGGCCCACCGGCCGGTGACCTAGGGAACTCGCTCTGCAGATCCGACCGGCCAACTGTCCGGACGGGCGAGGAATCCACGCAGTCGCATACGGCTACGGCGTGGGGCACACGTTACTCCAATCGGGGGGCGGTGTCAACCCAGGAGGCAGTCCACTCTGCAGCAGCCGCGCCAAGGCCAGGCCGGTGACCGCACCGACCACCGCGCCCATAAGCCGGTCACTGACGACGCCGCGGCGAAAGGCGGCAGTGGGGCTGCCGTCAGGCGCGAGGGCGATGCCGGAGCCGTGCCATTCTGGCAGAACGGGAACTGAACCACCAAGGGCCAAGCACCTGGGGCAATATTGTGCTCATGCCCCCGCGCGGATCAACAGCGCAGCGGCGAAACGCAGGAAATCGACGGCAAAGTGAAAGCCCATCGCCGGCTCGAGGCCGCGGCGCAGCCAGAGGTAGGTGAGCGGCAGGCTGTAGAGCGTGCCGATGAGCAGCGTGCTCACGAGGGCGCTCAGGGGGTTCGAGCCCTGCGTGTGCAGGAAGGCGAACCAGTAGCCGGCGACGATGGCGGCCCAGGCCAGGGCGATGCGCGTGCGCCCCAGGCGGCTCAGGGGCAGGTAGAGCAGCGATACCAGGAGGACGCGCCCCCAGGCCTCCTCGGCGATGCCCGGCTGCAGGGCGACGAGCGGCGCCCACCAGGCGCGCGCCCATTCGTCGCCGGCGCCCCCGCCCATGGCGACGTTGAGCAAGGCCCAGGGCAGGGCGAGCGCCATGCCCTGGAGCGCGCCCTTGGCGGCGGCGCCCGTGCCGGCGGTTAGCAGCAAGCTGCGGCCGATACCGGCCTGCAGCAGCCCGCTGCGGCGCAGCAGCGCCCAGCCAGCGAGCAGGCCGAGGAAGACGAGGGGCACCTGCATCGCCATCCAGGCAACCGGCGGCACCGGCTGCGCGCCGTGCCCCAGCCCGGCCACGGCAGCGACAAGGGCGAGCCCCAGCGCATAGGCAACCTCACGCCGCGCAGGCTGGGAGCGCAGGAGCAGGAGGACGAGGAGCGCGACTGCGGGCAGCGCCCACAGCAAGCGCCATGCCAGGGCGGCGTAGAGCGCCAGCAGCGCGGCTGCGGCGGCCAATACCGCAAGTGTGAAAGGCACGCGGCGCGTGTGCGTGGCGCCGCTGGCCTCGGGCGGCTTGGGACCCGGCAGCCACCAGAGGAACGCCAGGGTGCAGGCGAGCCCCAGGGCGATGGCCGGCAGGGTGGCCGGGCCATCGAACACCCGCGCTCCGGTGACAGCCTGGTAGGCGAAGAACAGAGTAGCAGCGACCCACAGCGAGGCGAAGACGATACTGGGCCAAGGCCGGGCCCTGGCTGTGCTGCTGGACATCTTGAGGACCTCCACGATACAACGTCTGGAGCCGCGCTTCGTAGTAAGCCCAGGGCCTTGTGCCCGTTTGCCCACGCCGTGGCGCCAGTTGGCCTTCCGACGACGCCCACGAAGCCGCCTGCGGCGGCCAAGGGGGGCTATGCTACGGCTGTTCGGATAGGCTCCAAGGCCTTGAACCCTTCGCACCCTCAAGCGGCTATAGCCGCCACTACAAAGGGGGCGCGCTTCGCTGATAGGCCAGCGAGCGCCCCACCAGGACGACGACAGCCGCAGCGGCGACGCAGGCGGCGACGGTGACGCCGAGGTACGAGGCGCCGGCCACGCCGCCCACGGTGTTGATGGCCGCGTGAAAGAGCGTCACGATGAGCAGGCTGCCCCGCGCGCCGTTGTACAGCCAGGCGTAGAGGATGGCTTCGGCGACGATGCCCAGCAGCCAGGGCAGGTAGGGCTCGCCGGCGAAGGGGTGCCCGCGGACGAAGAAGAGCGGCAGGTGCCACAGGCCCCACAAGAGGCCCACGAGCGTTGCCGCCGCCAGGGGCTGGAGGCGCGCCTGCAGGCGTTGCTGGGCAAAGCCGCGCCAGCCAATCTCCTCCCAGACGTTGAGGAGCAGGTTCGTGAGCAGCGCCGTGAGTATGCCGTACCACGGCACGAGCGTCTTGAAGCCGGCATAGCTGCCGCTGCGCGCCGCGTCGATGAGCGTGGCACCGGCAAAGAGGGCGACCGGCCCCACCAGCGCGAGCAGGTACCAGGCCGGGTGCACGCGCCAGGCGAGGAGCGGTGCCAGGAGCGCCTTCAGCCCTGCCCGGCCCTCACTCGCACCGGCGACGATCAGCGCGGCGATGGCCGGCCCAAGCGCGGCGAGCAGCAGGCCGAGGGCGAAGGCGGGGTGGTCGAACGGCGCGATGCCGCGCGAGCCGGCCACCTGGGGCGCCCAGCCCAGCCAGGAGAGGCCGAAGGCCAGGATGTAGAAGAAGAGCACCGGATGCTTTTTCATCGCTGCAACCCTCCAGTCGAGCAGAATGCTTCCACGCTTCACGAACGAGTCGCAGCGACCGCTGCATCCCAATGCCGCTACAGTGCAATATGCTGACATGCAGGATTCTAGCAAGAATTGACCCGCCATGCAAGCCGGCCGCACCGGGCATATCCCAGAACCGTCGGGAGCTCTTGAACCACAAAGGCCACAAAGGGCTTTGGGTGCCTCCCTTGCCCCCTTGGTGTCCTTCGTGGTGATCGGCCCCCGTCGGTTGCCGGCGATTCTGGGACACCCGGCCGCACCCTGCCGCATTGCACCATCTGCCGCCTTGGCGTACAATGTGGGCTGAACCGAGCGGCCGGGGATCGACCGAGGCTGTCTCGAGACTCAGAGAGGAGCTCGACAGTCTATGTGCGGCATTTTCGGCATCATCACCAGCGAGGAACAACCCCTGGGGCCGGTCCTGATCGAGGCCGCCCGCCGCCTGGCCTACCGCGGCTACGATTCGGTGGGCTGCGCCACCGTGGCCGCCGACGGCACCATCGACCTGCGCAAGGACGTGGGCCGCATTGGCGAGGTCAGCGCGCGGCTGGGCTTTGCCGAGATGCGTGGCCGGCGCGGCATCACGCAACTGCGCTGGGCCACCTTCGGCGCCCCCTCGCAGGCCAACGCCCAGCCCCACCTCGACTCCGACGGCGACCTGGTCGGCGCGCACAACGGCAATGTGGTCAACAATGTGCAGTTGCGCGAGCTCTTCATCCGTGAGGGGCTGACGGTGCGCGGCACGAACGACGGCGAGACCTGCGTGCACGCCGTGGAGCGCCACTATGACCGCAACGGCGGCGACATGATCGCGGCCATCCGCGCGGCCTATGCCGACCTGGAGGGCGATTACGCTTTCGTTATCACCCACCAGAACGACCACCGGCTCTATGCCATCAAGAAAGGCTCGGGGCTGGTGGCGGGCCTGGGCGAGGGCATGAGCTGCGTCTCGTCGGACCTGCCCAGCATCCTGCCATTGACGCGGCGCGTGCTCTACGTCCGCGATGGCGAGATCGCCGTGCTCACGCCCGATGGGGTCGAGCTCTACAGCGTGGCCAGCGGCGAGCGCATCGCGCGCGAGCCCGAGTGGTATGATGGGCCGATCGAGGTGGCCGAGAAGGGTGGCTACCCCCACTTTATGCTCAAAGAGATCCACGAGCAGCCCGCGGTGGCGGGCGAGCTGCTGCACCTGCTCGACAACTCGCCGCACGTGGCGCGCTTCCTGCAGGCGCTGCAGGCGCGGCGCGAGCGGCCCGTCCACCTGGTGGGCTGCGGCACGAGCTACCATGCCTGCCTGCTGGGGGCCTACTACTTGGGCCAGCTCGCCGGGCGCGCCGCGCTGCCGGTGCTGGGTCCGCAGTTCATCGAGCAGTGTGGCGCCTGCGTAGGGCCGGAGGACGTTGCCGTCTTTGTCAGCCAGAGCGGCGAGACCAAAGACGTGCTCAACGCCGTCAAGGTGATGCGCGAACGCGGCGGGCAGGTGCTGGGGGTGCTCAACGTGCTGGGGTCGACGCTGGCGCAGCAGAGCGACTGCTACCTGCCGCTGGCCTGCGGCTATGAGATCAGCGTGCCTGCCACCAAGACCTTTGTCAACCAGGCGGTGCTCTTCCTCTACCTGGCCTACCGCCTGGCGGGGCGCAATGCGGCGGAGCTGGACGTGCTGCCGGGGCTGCTGGCGCAGACGCTCGACGCCACCGAGGGGGCCGCACGGCAGGTGGCGCGCTACCTCGAGCCCTGGAGCGCCCTGCACTACCTGGGCTACGGCATCACCCACCCCATCGCCCTCGAGGCCGCGCTCAAGCTCAAAGAGATCACCTACGCCCACTGCGAAGGCATGTTCTCCAGCGAGTTCAAGCACGGGCCGCTCTCGGCGGTGCATAGTGACTACCCCGTGCTCTTTGTCACTGCGCCCGGCGACGAGGGCATGATGATCAGCCACATCAACGAGGTCACCACCCGCGGCGGCCACGCCATCGCCATCGCCGCCGAGCACCCGGCGCTCAGGGCCAATGCCGACGATTACCTCGTCGTGCCCCAGGCCGCGCGCGAGTTCATGCCCATCCTGGCGACGCTGCCGGCGCAGCTCGTGGCCTATTACATGAGCGTGGCCCGCGGCATCGACCCGGATTTCCCGAGGAATCTGAGCAAGACGCTGACAGTGGATTAGGGTCTATGAGAAGTGAGGGAGGGGCGGGCGATGGCCAGACCGCGGTCTGGCCATCGCCCGCCCCTCCCTCACTTCTCATAGACTATTCTGGGGAAGCGCCTCTCGCAACCGCGCACAGACCTCGCGCACGTGCGCTGGATTCTCCTCAAAACCATAGCGTGTGGCATCGATCTGCAGCACGGGGCAGACGCTGAACTGGGGAAGCCACTCGTCATAGGCCGCCTGCAGGTTGGCAAGGTACGCCGCGTCGATCACCTGCTCGCAGCCGCGTGAGCGCCGCTCGATGCGCTCGAGCAGCAGCGGGATGGGCGCGTGGAGGTAGACGAGCAGATCGGGCCGCCGCGTGCCCACGAGGCAGTGGTCGATGAGGCCGGTCAGGGCGGCGAACTCGCGCGGCGAGAGGATGCCGGCGGCGGCGAGGGCGCGGGCAAAGACGTGGCTCTCGTACAGGTTGCGGTCCTGGCAGGCGGGGGCAGCGCCCTCGGTGATCTGCCGGTGCACCTGGGCATAGTCGAGCGCGAACTGCACCTGGCTGTGAAAGCCCCAGCGCGGCTTGTCGCGGTAATAGTCGGCCAGGAAGGGGTTTGTCACCGGCTCGGGGTAGTGCTGCAGGCCGAGGGCCTGCGACAGCAGGCGCGAGAAGGTGCTCTTGCCGACCCCGATATTGCCGCTCACGGTGATGTAGACGCCGGCCACGGTGTGATGTCCTTTCGTGAGGCACAGATCAGCGATGGGCACAGTGTAGGCCCGAAGAGGCGTTTTGGCGAACTGGAGTCTACAAGGGGGGATTTCTCGGCGGGTCAGCCGGCCCATGGCCGCCCGCGGGCGGTCATGGGCCGGCTGACCCGCCGAGAAATCCCCCTTCCGGGCGAGGGCCGGGCGCGCAGGGCGCCCAGCAGGCAGGGCAGGAGCGCTTCGCGGACGTGGGGCGGCGGGCCAAAGGGCTGCTCGCCGCTGTGCCACGCCGGGGGGCGCGCGCCCAGCAGCGGCTGCAGGTAGAGGCTGCGCAGGAACTGGCGCGCGTTGTGGTAGGCGCAGGATGTATCCTCGGAGGTGCACGCCGTGCGGCAGGCGCCGCCGGCCCAGGGCGCGGCGATGCCGACTCAGCACGCCCAGGCCGGAGCTGACCCGGGCACATCCGGGGCGCGGTCCAGCCCGGCGAGGAAGGAATCGACACAGGCGCAGTGGTCCTCGCTCAGTGGCCCGCCGAGCAGCGCCGGCAGCGCCGCCAGGATGGCCTCGCGGTCGCGGCCGATGCGCTGCACGGTGCGGCCGATGGTCCTGAGCGTGGCCGCGTCCTCAGCCATCTGCTGTGCCGATACCGGCTCGGGGTCGTGCGCCTCCAGGTACCACTCTGCGCCGAAGCCCAGCAGCCGGTCGAGGAGCGGGAAGAGCCTATCGACCGTATAGGCCGGCGCGCCATGGTAGAGGTCATCGCCCAGGCAGTCGCCCAGGAACATCACGCGGTCCCCTTCGACATAGACGACGCTGCAATCGGCCCCATGGTCGCCGCCCACATGCACCATGCGGCAGGTCACGCCGCCGAGGTCCAGCGCCACCTCGCCGTCGAACGAGAGATCCGGCGGCCGGATGACGAGGCCCGAGCGGTCGGGCAATTCGGCGCACATCATGCTGCGGCAGAACTCGATCTCGTTGCCCTCGCGCACGCGACGCTCCAGCGCCTGGTCGCTCCAATCGAGCTCGGCCATCGCGGCCACCACGCGCCGCGTCTCGCGCGAGGCCAGGATGGGGACGTCGGAGGCCGAGGTGCCGCAGACGTGGTCCCAGTGCCAGTGGGTCAGCGCCACGTAGCGCGGCGGCGCCACGCCCAGCCTGGCCAACTCGCAGAGCAGCAGGTTGGCGTGCGCCGGCGAGTTGCCGGCATCGACGATCAGCGTGCCGCGCGCGCCCACCACTGCACCCAGTATGGGGCGATCGGTCGTGTCATCGGGCGGCAGCCAGTAGACGTGGCTGCCGATGCGGTTCAGCCTGGCATGGTCTGAAGAGCCAATCGTCGCCATAATGCGCTCCATCGGTCTCGGCACCAATTGCACCGAGATTGCACGTGAATTGCACCGGATTGCACTCCCCAAGAGCGCCTCAGCGGCTGTCGCGCTCCAGGCGGTCGAGCGCGCGCTCGGCCAGTTCCTCGCGTCCGGCTTCCGGCGTGCGCCTGGCCTCGTACTCCACCAGGCGCTTGGCGAGCGCCTTGTCGCCGCGCACCCTGGCGAGCAGGCGCTTATACGCCGAGCCGCGCCGGACGGCGCCGATGCCCCGCAGCGCCGCCACGAACTCGTGGAGCGAATCCATGTAGCGGGCGACGAGCAGGCCCAGGCCGGCCCACACGAGCAGCGAGGTGACGAGCGTGCTGAACATGCCGACCACGATGCCGAGCGCGCCGCCGGCGACGAGGCCCCCCGCGATGCCCTCGCGGATGTAGGTGACCGGCGCAGGGCCGGCGATGCCGAAAAAGCTCTCGTAGAGCCGCGTGCGCGTGATGAGGGGCCAGAGTGATCCCCTGAACCAGACCAGGAACGCCAGGGCTGCCGCGCCCATGAGGACGAAGGTGACCGTGCGCGGCGCGGCGGAGCCGACGGCCAGGCCGGCCGTGGCGCCCAGGACGGCGCCGGCCTGCAGATGGAAGGACGGATCGCCGCGCTTGCTCGAGATTGCCATAGACCTCACTACCTCGTTGTGCCTCGCGATGCCCACACGCGCCGGGGCCTCGCTGTACCGTTATTATACTCATTTATGTTGCCTTCTGCCAGAGAGGGGTGTATCCCAGAATCGTCTGTGTATTTCAGGCCCGAATGATGCGTATGCTCTCGGCGTCTGCCGCCCACGCCCGAGGCTCCCGTGGTAAGCCTCGGGCGGAGCGGCGTGCGCAACGTATGCCTGTTGCACAGGCGATTGTGGGATACACCCGCCAGAGAGACCTGACAGGTCTGCCGGCGACCGGGCCAGACGCTCCGCATCCGGCCGGTACGGCCTCTTTGAAGGGGGGGCGGCGCGCATGTCCGCGTTGGCGTCATTGGTCTGCAGCCGGAATGGGAGTAGAACGGGCAGCAGCGCCCGCGAGCAGGGCTACCGCCTGCGCGGCCGGCACCACGAGATCTACCTGGGCGACCCGCGCCGCGCCGACCCGACCAAGCTCAAGACGGCGCTGCGGCAGGGTGTGGAGAAGGCATAGAGGGACGGCATCCAGGGGGATGCTCACCGCAGAGGCGCAGGGTAGGGGCGAGGTGACCTCGCCCCTACCCTGCGCCTCTGCGGTGTTACCTGTCTTGGCCAAATGCCGGGGCCTGGGGCGAGGCCGTGCTGCCGGCGGCTTCCTGTGGCCGCACGTTCTTGAGCAACGCTATGGCCATTACTGCGATCACCACCGCCAGCCCCACGAAAATGGCGATCTCCGGCACGCTCACCGCCACGCCGGCCAGCACCTGGGCGATCCCCATGGCCGCGACCGCCACCGCCATTGTCAGCCCCTTGAGCAGGGCCACCGCCGTGAGCAGGTAACCGAACGGCCGCCGCTTGAGCAGCAGTACGCCGGCCAGGATGGCGAGGGGCACGATGAGCCCCAGGTCGAGCACCTGGATCACCAGGGTAGAGTAGCTCTCGAGCCCGACGGGCGCTGCGCCCGTGAGCAGCGCGGGCGCGATGCGGCCCAGCCAGGCCAGCAGCAGGAAGGCGGCAATGAAGAACAGCGTGGCCGCGATGCCCCGCCGCGGCAGCCGCGCCGAGAAGTGCCCCGGCAGCGCGACCACGTCGATGCTCATCAGCGACAGGATGAAGGCGAACAGGCCGAGCGAGAAGAGGGCCACGTAGACGAGGAAGAGCGGGTTGAACGTGGCCAGCAGGGCGATCGACGCATAGGTGTACAGGAAATAGCCCAGCGTGCCCGCCAGGAGCAGCGCTCCACGGAGCGAGCCCTTGCCGTAGAGCCACGCCGAGACGGCGAGCAGCGGGATGCCCAGGACCAGCGTCACCACGTCGCCGGCGATCACCTGCGCCGCGCCCGATACGGTGTCGTACTGGTACAGGCCGTGGCCCTGGATCATCGCCGTCTCACCGCGCAGGGTGGTGAACGGGTAGGGGCTGCCGGAGCCCTGCCAGAGCACGCCGGTGCCGGCGGCGACGAGCGCCAGCACGGCGATGAGCGCCACAAGCACGAGCAGTGTCTTCGATGTCTGCAAGGTGAGACCTCCTGAGCGTCCATGCTTGGTCGGATAACGTGTTGACACTATGTCAACAGGCCAGTATGCCCCAGAACCGGGGGCTGGTCAAATATGGGGAGATGGTGCAGTTCAACCTGGGGGTAGGAGACCCCCTGCCATTGCCCCCGCGAGCGGGAATAGGTTGGCTCAAGCCCACTACCTCTACTACGAAGGCAGAGGGAAAAGGTTCCACGATCCGCCTGTTCATTCGTCCCAATCGGGCCCATCGGGTCAGGCGGAAAGGCCTTCCACTGCGCTCGCGGCCGCTCGCGCTTGTGAGTCTCCAGGTAGCCATGCAAGCTCGTCCAGGGCCACTGCTCGTGACGAAAGCCACCGGACCGCAGGCGCGGCATGTTGCCGCGGGACTCTTGCACGCGGCACGATGCCGCGGCTACAGTGCGACGTCACCCCTGCCAAGCGGCGGGCAGGCAAACGTGGATGGTGGTGCCGCCGCCGGGGGCCGACTCGGCTCTGACGGCGCCGCCATGCGCCTCGACGAGCGCCCTGACGATGGCCAGCCCCAGGCCCGTCTCCCCCGATTCGGCATGCCGCGACCTGTCGGCCCGGCGAGAGCGCTCAAAGATGTATGGCAAGTCCTCTGCGGCGATGCCGGGGCCGTTGTCGGCCACCGTCAGCACCACCTTGGCGCCTGCAGGCCGCGCCGAGAGCACAATCCTGCCGCCAGCCGGTGTGTAGCGCAGGGCGTTGCTGAGCAAGTTGCCGAGCACCTGCATCATGCGTTCTTCGTCCACCCGGGCAGCAGGCAGCCCCTCCCCGGCCTCGACCACAAGCGCCACCTGCTGCTGTTCTGCCCGATGCTGGAAGGCGGCCGCCGCGCGCTCCAGGAGGCTGCGCGGGGCGATCGGTTGCAGATGCATCGGCAGCTCGCCAGCATCGGCTTGCGATAGCATGCGCAGGTCGCCGACGAGGGTCTGCAGTTGCCCAATTTCGCGGTAGATGATAGACAGGCGTTCGGCCGTCGGCTCGAGCACGCCTTCCTGCATCGACTCGACGTAGCCGGCGATCACCGTCAGCGGCGTGCGCAGGTCGTGGGCAATGTCGGCGGTCATCTGGCGGCGCAACTGGTTCACGCGCGCCACCTCCTGGCTCATGCGGTTAAAGGCCGCGGCAAGCTGTCCGATCTCATCGCCCGAGCCGACCTTGACCTGCTGCTCGAGTTGACCCTGGGCGATGCTCTGGGCCGCCTGCGAGAGCGCGTGCAGCGGGCGGATAAAGGCGCGCGCGAGGAGCAGCCCGATGCACAGCGCGACGAGCACGGCCACCGTCACCGCCAGGAGCAGCGCCTGGTGTGTGCGCTCGAGGAAGAGGGCCTCCTCGGGGTTGAGCCCGGGCGCCCAGCGCGCCACGAGGACCGTGCCCACCTGCTTGCCATCCGCCAGTACCGGCACGCCATCCCGCAGTGCGCCAGGCGGGGCCTGCACGCCCGGCGGCGTATCCGGGTCGGCGGGGATAATCACCACGCCCTGCGCATCGGCGAGGCCGAACGGCAGCGGTCGATCGCGGCGTGGCAGAGGCCGGGTCGCAGCATCGCCGTCATCTGCCACCGCGGGGCCGGCAGCGGGCGCCTCGCGCCGGCTCTGCGGCCAGGCGCGGGCCACCCCGGCCCACGAGCCGTTGGCGGCGTAATAGTCGGCCAGCGTGTCGGTCAGAGCGGCGCGCTGCTGATCGACGATCAGCCGCGACAGCCGGTCGGCACTGGTGACGCGCATGAACACCGCGACCAGGGCGGCCGTCGTCACCGCTACCAGCACGAACGCCAGGGTCAGCTTCCAGAGCATTGATACACGCATAACCATCAGGGTTTGTGAAAGCGATAGCCGATCCCGAACACGGTCTCGATATGCTGCGGGTCGGAGGCATCGACCTCGATCTTGGTGCGCAGGTTGCGGATGTGCACGTTGAGGGTACGGTCGAGGCCGGTGAAACCGCTCTCGAGCAGATGGTCGACCAGCTCGGCGCGCGAGAAAGCCCGCCCCGGAGAGCGCATGAGCACCGCCAGCAGATCGAACTCGATCGGCGTCAGCGAGACCGAGGCGCCGCGCACCGTGACGGTGTGCATCGTCTCGTTCAGGGTGATATCGCCCACACGCAGCAGCTCCGGTTTCTCGGCCGCCTCGCGCATGCGGCGCAGGACGGCCTGGATGCGCGCCACCAGCTCGCGCATGCGGAAGGGCTTGACCACATAGTCGTCGGCGCCCAGGTCGAGGCCCAGGACGGCGTCGGTCTCCTCCTCGCGGGCCGTGATGATAATGACAGGGGTCTTGCGCTCCTGGCGGTACTGGCGCAGGAACTGGTAGCCATCGACGCGGGGCATCATGATGTCGAGCAGGATCAGATCGGGCTCGTCGTGACGCGCCACGAGGATCGCCTCCTGGCCGTCGGCCGCCGTCAGCACGCGAAAGCCCTGCTCCGTCAGGTACTCACGCAGCAGTTGCCGCACCGAGCCCTGGTCATCCACCACAAGTATCGTATTCAGCATAGGATCACCGCCTGGAATCCCCACAACCCCTTCACAGGCCGCCTGCTTCGTTCTTCCCAATTCTACCTCGCCAAAGCTCAGATTTGGTTCAGGAAGGGATCAAGTTGTGTTCGCCACAGCGTCGAAACCGGTCTTCCTCATTATGGTAATGTACGCCCCTGGAGACACATTGTCAAGCGCGCTGGGGGCGTATCCCACAATCGTCGGTGTGTTTCTCGCCCGAATCATGCGTATGGCTCCGGCGCCTGTGCCGCCTCCGCCCGAGGCTCCCGTTAAGCCTCGGGCGGAGCGGCGTGCGCAACGTATGCCTGTTGCACAGACGATTGTGGGATACACCCTCTGTGTTCCAGAGCTACAGCCTACTGGCCCGCGCCAGCGCGCTGGAGGACGCCGAGCTGCCGATGATCTACAGTGGCGGGCGCGACCGGCGGGCAGCAGCAGCGGGTCGCCATCGCGCGGGCGGCGTCGCTGCACCCCATCGAGGCCCTGAGGTACGAGTAGAGACCTGGAGCGCCGGCTGCCAGCCGGGCCTCGCGGCATGCTGCCGCGCCCACAGGCCGGCGCCCTCCATCTTGTGCCCGTTCTCGTCCCACTCTTTTACCGCCTCTGAATGCAAGCCTAACCCGCACTGAATGGGATCTGAACAGGCCGGCGCTACACTGGCGGGGAAGATCACGAGCAGCCCGTCGGGGTGAGTTGCCCTGGGCCGGCAACCGGGTTTCCCGCTTGGCGCCAGGCCAGTGCCAGCCCCTTTTTTGGGGGTCTTGGGCGGTTCGGCGGGTGCTGCCCGCCGAACCGCCCAAGACCCCTCCTGCACAGCGCCGGGCGGATGCGGAGCATGTTCGCCGGCTGCCACCAGGATAACGCGGACCTTGGGATGTACCCATGCGTGGCGCCCGCCATGCAGGACGATGCGGAGTACTGTAGCATGAGAACAACGTTTGTCGAGATTCTCTTGTCGAGGGCGGCGCGGATCAGGGCAGGTCACCTCACGCGCGAGCGCATGCTGCCGTTGCTGGGGCTCACGGCCATCGTGCTGCTGGCCGCGGCGCTGCGCTTTGCCAACCTGGAGGTGCTGGGGTACGCCAACCACTACTACACGGCAGCGGTCAAAAGCATGCTGCAGTCGTGGCACAGCTTTTTCTTTGTCGCGGCCGAGCCGGGCGGTTCGGTCAGCGTCGACAAGCCGCCGCTGGGGCTGTGGATCCAGGCCAGCTCGGCCTACTTTCTGGGGGTGAATGGCCTGGGCGTGCTCCTGCCCGAAATCGCCGCCGGCATCGCCTCGGTGATCGTTGTCTATCACCTGGCGCAGCGCCGCTTCGGCGCCGTGGCCGGGTTGCTCGCGGCGCTGGCGCTGGCCATCACGCCGGTGGTGGTGGCCACCGACCGCAACAACACCATCGACAGCCTGCTCATCCTGACGCTGCTCGTGGCCGCGTGGGCGTTCATCAAGGCCACGGAGAGCGGCAAGCTCAGGTGCCTGCTCCTGGGCGCGACCCTCGTGGGCCTTGGCTTCAACATCAAGATGCTGCAGGCGTATCTGCCGTTGCCGGCGTTCTACGCGCTCTACGCTCTCGGCTCCTCGGAGCCGCTGCGGCGCAAGCTGGGCAAGCTAACACTGGCCACGGCGCTCCTGCTCTCCGTCTCACTCTCTTGGGCGGTGGCGGTGGAGCTGACGCCCGCCGAGCGCCGGCCCTACGTCGGCTCGAGCGGCAACAACTCGGTGTTCAGCCTCATCGTGGGCTACAACGGCATGGAGCGCCTGCTGGGCATGGGCGCTGGCGCGGCCGACGCTCCCGCAGGCGGCGGCAACCGCACCTTCCAGGACGATGGCCGGCGGCCGGGCGACGGTCAGGCGCGGCCACCAACGCAGGCTGGGGGCGCGCGGCCGCAGCTCCCGCAAGGCACCGGCGACGGTGCGCCGCCACAAATACCGCAGGACGCCGGCGACGGTGCGCTGCCGCAGCCGCCGCAGGGCTTCACCGGCATGCCGGGAAGGACAGGCGCGCCTGGCGGCTTCAACATCGGGCAGGCCGGCCTGCTACGGCTCTTCACTGCGCCACTGAGCAAGGAAGCGAGCTGGCTGCTGCCGCTGGGGCTCCTCGGCGCGCTGTTGCTGGCGCTGCGCTCGCGGCTGCGCTGGCCGCTTGATGCCCGGCACCAGGCCGTAGTGCTCTGGGGCGGCTGGCTGCTGACCGGGGGCGCGTTCTTTAGCATCGCCGGCTTTTTCCACGAGTACTATCTCGCCATGTTGGGCGCGCCCCTGGCCGCGCTCGCAGGCCTCGGCATCGGCGAGCTGCGGCACCTGCGCCGCGAGCGGCCATGGCTTGCGGTGGGGCTGCTCCTGGCCGGTGCGGGCGTCACGCTGGCGCTGCAGCTCGCCACGGCGACCGCGTATGTGGGCGCGGCCTGGTGGCTCGGCGTGGGCGTGGTGCTGTTCGCGGCCGGCGCTGCCGTCGCCATCGCCGCGACGGCGCTGAAGCCGCTGCGCCGCGCCGCACCCGCCGGCTTTGCCCTCGTCGTCGCGGCGCTCCTGATCACGCCGGGCATCTGGTCGGGCCTGACGGCGCGCAACGCCAGCGCCAACCAGTCGCTGCCGGCCGCCTACAGCGGCGAGGGTTCCAGCGGGCCGGCGGCCAGGGGCGAGTCGCAGGTGAACCAGGCGCTGCTCGACTATCTCGAGCCGCGCACGCAGGACACGACCTACCTCATGGCCGTGCCCAGCTCGATGCAGGGCGCCGACTATGTGCTGGCGACCGGGCGGCCGGTGCTCTACATGGGCGGCTTTAACGGGCAGGACCAGGTGCTGACCGTCGAGCAACTGGCCGAGCTCGTGGCCGCCGGCAAGCTGCGCTACATCCTCTGGGGCGGCATGGGCGGCCAGGCCGAACTGGCCGCGTGGATCACGAGCCACGGCACACTCGTCGAAGGGTTCGGCACGGCGACGAGCAATTTCGGCGCGCCCGACGGGACGGCGACGCCGGGCGGGGCGGGCGGCGGGCCGGGCCTGGGGCGCGAGGGCATGCAGGTGGCGCTGTACGAGCTGAAGGCATAGGCGGCCGAGCGCCGAACCTGGCCTGACCGCTTGCCCAGGGGAGTGATGACAGACAGATCAACCGCACAGTCTGGGCAGGCCAGGCCTTTTCGCTGCTGGGCAGCTCGGCTGCGCAATTCGCGCTCATCTGGTGGCTGACGGTACGGACCGGCTCGCCAACCGTGCTGGCGATGGCCAGCATGGCCGGCTTTCTTCGGCGCCATGCTCATCGCCGCCTTTTCCATCCCCGCCGTGATGCTCATCGACGTGCTCGGCGCCGTGTTGGCCGTGGCCGCGCTGGCCTTGGTCAGCATCCCGAACCCCGAGAAGGCCGCAGGCGAGCAGCGGCACGTGGTGCGGGAGATGCTGGAGGGGCTGCAGACCATCGGCGCGAGCCGGGCGCTCAGGGCGATCACGGCCCCCATCATGATCTGTGTGCTCGTCTGGGTGCCGGTCGGCACGTTGTTTCCGCTCATGGTCAGCGCCCACTTCGGCACGGCCTGGCATGCCAGCCTGGTCGAGTTCCTGTTCGCCGGAGGGCTGTTGGGGTCAGCGCTGCTCCTCGGCGTCTGGGGCGGCATGGACGACAAGCCGGCCATGATCTCGCTGGCCATGTGCGCGCTCGGCGTGGTGCTGGCCGCGTCGGGCCTGTTGCCGCCGACGGCCTTTGCTGCGTTTGCCGTGCTCTCCACAGTCATGGGGTTCACCGGCAACTGCTTCTCGGTGCCCTACACCGCTCTCGTGCAGTCGTCGGTGCCGGCCGCTTCGCTGGGGGGCGTGTTCTCGCTGATCGCCGGCCTGACGGCGCTGGCCACGCCCTCGGATTGGCGGTGGTGGCCCGCTCGCGGAAGTGCTGGGGGTGGCGCGCTGGTTCTCGATCTCGGGCCTGCTGCTCCTGCTGGGCGGCATCCTCGGTTACGCGCTGTCAAGGCGTGCCGCGAGGGCCGAAGCGAGCGACCGGGCATGCCATCCGGCGGCGGGCTCGTGATTGCCGGCCGCGATGCACCGCGCGCGGCCTACGACGCGGTGGGGCTGGGCGGGCGTTGGGAGGCGGGCGGCGGCGGCTCCCGCGTTGAAGACTCGGCCGGGTCTAGTACCGTTCAAACAGGCAGGCCTCCCGCGTGCCAGGCTCGGAGTACCCTCACCCCCGGCCCCTCTCCCACTGCGGGGGAGAGGGGAGGTGCCCGCACCGCGTATCGTCGCAAACCAATGGCGGCTTGCTGCGGACGTGTGACCGGCGCATCCCTCCCTCTCCCACTGCGGGGGAGAGGGGAGGTGCCCGCACCGCGTATCGTCGCAAACCAATGGCGGCTTGCTGCGGACGTGTGACCGGCGCATCCCTCCCTCTCTCACTGCGGGGGAGAGGGGAGGTGCCCGCACCGCGTATCGTCGCAAACTAGTGGCGGCACAAGGGGCTAGGCTACGCCCATCAAAACCAATGCGGCGAACCACTCGGCCGTCGGGCGATCCCGCGCTTGAGGAACGGCACGAGCCACCTCCAGGGGCTGCGCTCGGCCCTATAGCTGGAGACGCTCGCCGGGGGCAAGCGGCGCAGGGTGCACGGCCTGCCTGGCCTCCTCTGCGGCCTCCTGGGCGGCACGTTCGAGGACGCGCTCGGCGATGGTATCGAGGAAGGCGTCGATCTCGGCGCGGGCGGCGGCGGCACCGTCTTCGCCGCCGGGCGCGAGCTCCCTGGCGGTGGCGGCGAGGGCGCGCAGGTAGGCCAGCGCGGCCGCGTCGGGCCTGCGGTAGCCGGCGCGCAGGCGGTGATAGCGGCGCAGGCTGTCGAGCTCGAGGCGCACGAGGTCGATGGGGCCGAGCGGCTCGGTGGGCAGGTCGGCGAGGCGCCTGCCAAGCCGGGGGGCGGGGCGGACGTCGGTGCTCCCGGCGTGGACGACGCAGCCGCGATGATCGTGCATGGCCCAGCGCGAGCAGCCGTGGTGGGCGCAGCGGCGGAAATCGGGGTTCATGGCGTGCCCTCCTTGGGGATCAAACAAAGCGTGAGAAACGACTCAGCCCGTCACGTTGAGCCATCTGAACCGCGAAGAACGCCAAGGGCGCGAAGGCAACGCGAAGCCTCGGCAGGAAGGGATCATCGGTCTCCCTTGGCGTCTCCTTCGCGTTCTTGGCGCCCTTCGCGGTTCAAGATAGCCACTCACATCAGCAGGCTGAGCAGTCACATGGGTTCGTTTGGCAGATTTCGCGATGCGTGATGCGTGATGCGTTGGGCGCGGTGAAGATGGGTTCGTTTTGCGATTTCCGCGATTCGATGGTCGGGGAGCGTGGCGGGAGGCCGGCGGCGGCGATTGGCCGTGGGTGAGGTGGTGCGCGTCCATTGGGACCTCCATGGACGAGTGCTCCTGGGGAGCGGTGCCGACGACGAGGGCGGGAACCATGGCAGAGGCGCGGAGGGATGGACCATGGTCGAAGCGTTTCGCGAAACGCCTCTGCTGCATTCCTGCGGTGAACCAGAGCCATATGCAGGTTGCGAGGCCGCCTGGACGGCTGTGGGCAGTATAGCACAATTGTTCTGGCTTGTCAAGTGAAACGGAGTGATGTTTGCGCAAAGCGTGCATCTCGTGTAAGATAGCAAGCGGCCACGGCAGCTTGGCGGGTGAGCGCCGAACAAGACCACGTGCAGAGGATGTGCTCACGTCCGCCGTCCGGCGGCATGGGAGCCGCCTCTGCCGGTTTTATCTGGAAAGTGCGACGCCGGTTGGCGAGGTTGTGTAGTAATATGGGCTCATGATCGAGCACGCTGGAGTGAGCACCATGAACCACGCCACGCGCCTGAGCTATCTGCAGCGGCTGTTCTATCGCCGGCCGCAGGGCTACCGCGCCTCGGAGCTGGCCGAGCTGTGCGCCACGAGCCGGCGCACCATCAACCGCGACCTGGAGACGCTGCAGGGCGAGCCTTTCTACCTGCCGCTGGTGCTCGACGACGGCTGGCGCTGGCGGCTGATGGAAGGCCACCGCTTTACCCTGCCCCCCGTGCACCTCTCACTGCAGGAGGCCGCGGCGCTCTACCTGGCGGCGCGCCTGCTGGACCGCGTGTCGGACGAGCCCAACCCCTACGTCGGCCGGGCGCTGGCGGCGCTGGGCGAGGCGCTGCCCCCGGAGGTGGGCCGGCAGGTGCAGCGCGTGGCCGCGGCGCACCTGGGCCAGGCCGGCGCTGCCTTTGCCCGCATCTTTGAAGTCATCACCCTGGGCTGGGCGCTGGGGCGCAAGGTGCGCATCCGCCACCAGGCGCTGCGCGGCCGCAACCCGCACGAGTACGTCCTCTGCCCCTACCTCATCGAGCCCTCGAGCGTGGGCTATGCCACCTATGTCATCGGGCACGCCAGCTATTTCGACGCCGTGCATACCTTCAAGATGGAGCGCATCCTCGAGGCCGAGCTGCTGGATGAGACGTTCGAGGTGCCCGAGGCCTACCGCGGGGCGGAGCTGCTGGCCGGCGCCTGGGGGGTGATGTACGGCGAGGAGACCACGGAGGTGGCGCTGCGCTTTTCGCCCGAGGCGGCGCGGCGGGTGCGGGAGAGCCGCTGGCACGCGAGCCAGGAGGTGGAGGCGTGCGCCGACGGCAGCTGCATCTTGCGCGTGCGGGTGCCGCATACGCTGGAGATGAAGCCGTGGATCCGCGGCTGGGGGCCGGAGTGCGAGGTGCTGGCGCCGGAGGGGCTGCGGCGGGAGGTGGCGGAGGAGATGAGGAGGGCGGGGGAGGTGTATGGGCTGGATCACGAATGACGCGAAAGGGGGGGAGGACACGAAGGGGAGCACCCGAGTGAGCACGCAGACGAGGGGGCAGAACATGCTCGAGTACACAGGACATCCACTAGTCGACATTGGCGTAGCGACAATCACGGCTTTTGCCGGCAAGGCCGACCCGACGCTTGTGACAGACGGCGATCTTGATGAGGTGGCGGACTATGTCGAGCGGGAGTATTCACAGAAGCCGCTGAAGTCGTTTCTGACGGTTGCTTTCACCAGCAACGCCTGGTTTGCCCAATACGCCTTCGATTCGCAGCCTGAGAAGCGCCATGACTACGCAGACCGGTTGCTTCGGGGCTATCACGCTGATGTGCCCAGGCTGGCCGAGTCGTGCGTCTTCACAGGTGAACCTGCGACTGCTACGTCCTTCTCGGACTCGTTACCATCGGGGCGGGCCTTCCGGCAGCACATCCCTCTCCTGACAGGCGAGGGGGTCATCAACTTCTATCCCTGGGGTGACGCGGGCTGTCCGATATCGGGTGAAGCTTCGCTGTGTATACAGGCGTTCCCGCTGGGCTGCGCTCCGTGTGCTGGCCGCCTGCTGGCGGTCCACTCCGATAACGCTGAACTGACTCTGGAGTACGCGAGGAGATTCCTGGACGAGAATCGACGCGCCATTGCCTTGGCGCATCAGGCGAAGAGCGACAAGATGCCGGGCGCAGGCTTTACCGCCAGGACCCTGCTGATCGATGTACTTCTGGATGCTGAACAGCGGCGACGCGATGCAGGGGAGTGCGAGAGTCGCCCCAGCTCAATCACCGCCTATCATCTGAATAACGGCAAGAGTGTAGGACTAGACTTGTACCACTTGCCCCTCCAGCTCACGGATTTTCTGATCCTGGTTGCGGGACCGGACTATAGGAGCGAGTGGCAGGAGATCAGCAGGAGGGGCTGGTGGCTGACCAAGCCCCGCAAAGCAAAGAAAGGAGAGAGCGGAACCGAGACTTTAGCAGGCAAGCCCCACGTTCAGCGAAATGTGCTCTATGAGGATCTCTTCGAGCTGCCTGCACAAGCGGGCCGCTTCGTGCGCACGTACTTCTTGAGGATGCCGTTTCGTTCCAACTACGAGGAGGATCCCCGTCGGGGCTATTCGCTGCAAGGGGAAGTCGGTCTCATTTCTTGGAAGCTAGCTGCGCTATTCCTGAGAAAGGTGATGATCGTGGACAAAGAACGCATCGAGCAGATTAGAGAACTGGGAGACCGATTGGCATCGTATGTCAGTACAGAGAACGACCGCAGGTTCTTCACGACCTTTTACACAGAACGCAGGAGTTACGAAGTGCTGCGCAACGCGCTGATCCGCGCGAACCTGGCCTGGGTGAAGCGAGGACAGCCCCCATTCATCACCCTGGATCCCTACATCCAGGTCTTTGAGCAGGGTGATGAGGTTGCATTCCCGGACTGGCGGCTGGCTCGTGACCTCGTGCTCATCCGCATGATAGAGCAACTCTACGGCCAGGGATGGCTGGTCTCGAATCGCGATGCCATTAGTGAGTCGACTAACGAGGATGACGCCACGACACCCGCCAGTTGAGCGGGTCACATCGACAAGGAGGCTACCTATGGCTTTCGTGACAGGCTTGTTGCTCATTGATGCTCCAGCTTCGGCGCTCAACAATCTGGGGAGCATTCCAGGAGAACGGTATGACAACAGTACAGGGGTCAAGATCATCAGGGCCAGAGACGGCCAATATCCCTACGTATCGGCACAGGCGTTTCGCTACTGGCTGCGGGCGACCCTTGAGCGCGCCCAGATAGGCTGGCAGGCAGCACCGGTTTACCGGGAGGACAAGGTTGCCTATACCGACGCCAATCCCATTCTCTACTGGGATGATGATCTGTTTGGCTACATGAGAGCGCCTTCGACAAAGGCGTCGGCTGTTGCGGCTCGGGAGGCCGATGTGTCTCGGGCCAACGAGACTCCAACGAAGGATACCATCACACGCATCGCACCGTTCCGGGTTGGCACGTTGGTATCAATCTCTCCCGTAACGCCCACCTCGGATTGGGGAGTCATGGCGCGCCACGATCATCCAAAAGGTCCTGTTCCCTACGAGCACCAGTTCTATCGTGCTACTCTCAAGGGGCTTTTCTCTCTGGACCTGCGGGCATGTGGAACCTTTTGGTACCGCCAGAAGACGGGCTTCCGCAACCTAGATGACGTGCGCGTCGAGCAGGCCGTGGAAGAGAAACTGACTCACCTCGAGGAGGAGAAGGCCTATCGCTTGCCACTCGAGCATCGACTGAAGCGGGTGCAGGCGCTCTTCGAGGGCATGGCTGTTCTCGACGGCGGCGCCAAGCAGACGCTACACTACACTGACGTCGCGCCTGCGCTCACCATCCTGGCGGTCACGAAGGGGGGCAATCACATCTTCGGCCATGTAGTCGGTGCGAGCGGTCGCGGCCTGCCCGAGATCAAGTTGCCTGCCCTTCACGAAGCCCTCACCGTGTTCAAGGACGACATCCTCTCCGACATCTACGTGGGCTGGGTGCGTGGGTATCTCGACGAGCAGCGCGCCGAGTTCGAGGAGGCACTGACGAACGAGAATGGTGTGCTCAGAGCCTTCAAGGAAAAGGTTCATGTCATGCACCCACGTGAGGCGTTTCGTTCGCTCAAGGATGCGCTGGGGCAGCACAGCGATTGGCTAGAGTAGGAGGGGACCATGCGCGTCCTGAAGGTGGTGGCGGAGGGACTGACGACGTCCTTCCGCTACCCCCACTTTATGCAGGCGGTGCATCCCACGTTCGAGATGCCACCACCGGCGACCATCTATGGGCACATCTGCAGTGCGCTGGGCGAGTGGGTTTCGCCGGAAGGCATCGAGTTCGCCTACCAGTTCACGCACCAGGGCATCTTTGACGATATGGAGCATGTCCATGTGCTAACTGCAGGAAGCGGCAAATTGCCCGGCACGGACCTGCCAAAAGCGCTGCAGGGAGCGGTGAACCCGTTCGTCCGCTCCCTGCTCTTCAGGCCGCGCCTGGTGTTGTACATCAACCGCCCAGAGTGGGAGGCGGCTTTCCGCAGTCCACACTACGCAGTTGTGCTCGGCCGTTCGCAGGATCTCTTCACATACACAAGTGTTCGCGTGGTAGAGTTGACTCGGGCCGATCGGGCCTACTTCCAGCACACTCTGGCTCCCTACCGCATGGCTCTTTTGGGAGCGCGCGGCTATGTGGTCCTAATGCCGCGCTTCCTGGACTACGAGAACGGCCGCTCGCCGAGTTTTGCCCGCTACCTGCTGCTGAAAGAGCGCGTCCACACCTCTGACTATGTGCGCTTTGCCGGGCTGCCCGTTGATTCCGAGTATTGGGTGGATCCTGAGACAGAGGAGGATTCTGGCGCCCATCTGGGGCTCGCGTTCCACACTTTCGTAGGTGAGTACGATGACAACCCTCTTGTGGCCTGATTGGCTGGAAGAGATCATCTGGGCCAAGAGCGCAGAGAAGGGCCAGGCCGGTCGCCCCGAAAGCCTGGCCCGCCACACTTGGGGTCTACTGGAGAAGTTGGCCGAGGCTGTGCGCCTGCGTCCCGATCTGCCGGCGCGGGTCGGATTCCCCGGCCTTTGGAACTGTCTCTTCTGGGCCTGCTTCCTTCATGACTTTGGCAAGGCCGCTCGCGGCTTTCAAGAACGGCTGCGCGGCGGCGAGAAATGGCCACACCGACACGAGGTGCTTTCGCTTGCCTTCCTCGACTGGATAACCGGCGCCCTGTCGGACGAAGAGTGCAGGTGGGTGGCTGCTGCCATCGTCTCTCACCACAAAGATGCCGACTATATTCAGCAACTCTACATGGATCCGAGTGACCCGTGTGAGGATCCCCTCATCGACCGGGTTGCCGAAATCAGCGACGAAGCAATGGGGGGGCTCTGGCGTTGGCTCAAGGAGTGTCCGGTCTGCTGGCTCGATGCGCTCGGATTGGGCAACAAAGGCATCGAACTGCCGTCACTTCCCGAACAGGCTGAGGCCATTCGCCATGTGCGTGAACAAGGGGTGCCGCGCATCAGACATTGGTTGCGCACCTACCGTCGTTGGCTGAGGACCCTGACCCAGACTGACCAACGGTCGCTGATCGTGGGCACTGTGGCCTTGCGGGGCCACCTCGTCTCGGCCGACCACATGGCTTCCGCTCACACAAGAGAGGCTCCGGTGCCCATGCTGGCGCGGCCAGCAGACCTTCTCGCACGCCTGCAGATCGAGCCTCGGCGTCTCTACGCCCACCAACAGGCCTGCGCGCAGACGCGCGGCTCGGCCGTCCTGGTCGCACCCACAGGGAGCGGGAAAACGGAAGCGGCCTTGCTGTGGGCCTGTGCGCAGGCCACCGAGACGCCCGTCCCTCGCTTACTCTATGCACTGCCGTACCAAGCCAGTATGAACGCCATGTACGACCGCCTCCGCGCCAGAGCGTTTCCTGGCCAGGTCGGGCTGGAGCACAGCCGCAGCACCTTGGCGCTCTACCGGCGTTGGCTTCAAGAGGACTATACACCTCGTCGAGCTGCGATAGAGGCGCGGTCGGCGAACAACCTGGCCCACCTGAACTACTATCCGGTGCGGGTGCTGAGCCCCTATCAGATCCTCAAGGCGCCCTACCGGCTTCGTGGCTATGAGGAACTGCTCAGTGATCTCTTCCAGGCAGCCTTCATCTTTGACGAGATCCATGCCTACGAAGCTGACCGGTTGGCCATCATCCTCGCTACCGCCAGGCACCTCCGCGAGCAATTCGGGGCAACGTTCTTCGTGATGTCGGCAACACTGCCTGGGCTGCTCCAGACCCGGCTGGCGCACGCACTTGGCGAGTACACCCAGGTTCGTGCCACGCCTGACCTCTTTGCGCAGTTCCATCGTCATGAACTGCATCTGTTGGATGGCGACCTGCGGATGGATCGCTACCTGGAGCGGATTGCAGCGGACGCTGCTCAAGGCCACTCAGTGTTGGTCTGCTGCAACACAGTGGGACGAGCCCAGCAGGTTTACGACGAATTGTGCCGCTACCTCCCAGACCACGCTGAGCGTCTACTCCTCCATGGTGGGTTCAACGGCAGGGACCGGCTCGAAAAGGAGAACGCTGTTCGCGCTGCAACCGGCTCCCAATCGAGTGAACGCCGGCCGATCGTGCTCGTGGCCACCCAGGTGGTCGAAGTGAGCCTCGACATCGACCTGGACGTCATCTTTACGGATCCGGCCCCGCTTGAGGCGCTTATCCAGCGTTTCGGACGCATCAACCGCCGTCGCAAGAGCAAGTCTGCTGCGGTCTTTGTTTTCAGCGAACCGAGCGATGGCCAAGGTGTGTATGAGGAAGACCTGGTGCGGGCGACACTTGCCGTGCTGGTGGAAAACAGCGGGCATATCATCGATGAGGAGGCGATCTCGGGCTGGCTTGATGCGGTCTATCAGGGGGCCATTGCCGAACGTTGGAACCACGTCTACGATGCCGCCTATGAAGAGTTTGAGAGGGCCTGCTTGCGCACGCTGCGGGCGTTTGGCTCGGACCGCGGGCTCGAGGAGTTGTTCTACCGGGCGTTCGACGGCATTGAGGTGTTGCCTGCCTGTCTGGAGGCGGAGTACCAGAGGCTAATGGAGGCCGGTGAGCCTCTGGAGGCGAGCCTATTGCCCGTATCCATACGCTGGGGGCGCTTCTGTCGGTTGCGCCGCGAGGGGAAGGTGAGAGAAGAGCACGAACCAGGATCGCCGCGCGTTGTGGCCGCGGACTATGGCAGCGAGTTGGGGCTATTGGCGTGACGAGCTGCTGGCCCCATAGCGAGGAGACGAGTATGTTCCACCTCACCGCCCACCGCCTGGAGGTAACGCTCGAGGCGCTGACGCCGGTCGAGCTGAACGAGCACCAGGGGGCGTCGCTGCGGGGGGCGCTCTATGGGGCGCTGCGTGAGCGCTTTTGCGCGCAGAAGCAGGTGGCGGGCTGCGCGGCGTGTGTGCTGGTGGCGGGGTGCCCGGTGGCGACGCTGGTGAGCACGCTGGACGCGCAGGCTGAGCGCGGGCGCGATGTGCCGCGGCCGTACGTGATCGAGCCGCCGCGCGACGGCCGCACGCGTCTGGCGCCGGGCGAGTGCCTGACGTTCGGTTTGACGCTCTTTGCCCGCGCGCTGCAGCTCTTCCCCTATGTGGTGCTGGCGCTGCAGGGGCTGGAGGAGACGGGCCTAGGCAAACCGGTGGCGGCGAACGGTTGGCGACGCGGCAAGGTGCGGCTGGCGCGGGCGGCGGCGAGCAATCCGCTGAGCGGTGAGTGCCGGGCGGTGCTGGAGCCGGGCGAGGCGCTGGTGCAGGTGCCCGACGTGCCGGTGAGGCACGCGCAGGTGCTGCGGGCCGCGGCGCAGATGCCGGCGGGGCGCGTGGCCGTCGAGTTCCTGACGCCCACCCGGCTCGTCGAGGGCGGCCGGCTGCTGAAGCGGCCCGAGTTCGGCCCGCTCTTCCACCGGCTGTGGCAGCGCCTGAGCGACCTGGAGCGCGAGTTTGGGGAGCGCCTCACCGCAGAGTCGCAGAGGGTGGGGACCCTCACCCCCGGCCCCTCTCCCACTGCGGGGGAGAGGGGAGAAGGCGCGAGCGAGACGCATCATCCCGACAGTGCATCTCGCCCATGGCCTGCTCCTGCGGCGGGGGAGAGGGGAGAAGGCGCGAACGAGACGCATCATCCCGACAGTGCATCTCGCCCATGGCCTGCTCCTGCGGCGGGGGAGAGGGGAGAAGGCGCGGACGGCGCTTCTGAGACCGACGAGGGCTACCGGCTGGTGGGGTTGGCGCGGGCGGTGCGCTTGGTGGAGGACGGCACGCGCTGGGTGGAACTGGAGAGCTATTCGACGCGACAGCGGCGGGCCACGCCGATCAGCGGGTTTGTGGGCCGGGCGGTGTATGAGGGCGACCTCGGGCCCTTCCTGCCCTGGTTAGTGTGGGGACAGTTCGTGCACGTGGGCAAGGATGCGGTGAAGGGGAATGGGTGGTACGTAGTACGTGAGGCGTGATGCGTGATGCGTGATGCGTAAAACGTAATGCGCTTGCTGTTCACACGTTATGCATCACGTTTCACGCATCACGAGTCTGGAGGCGCGATGCACCTGATTGTCGACGGCTTTGGGTCGTTCCTGGGCGCCAAGAGCGAGCGGCTGCAGGTGCGCCGCGAGGGCAAGGTGGTGGAGGAGATCGCGCTGTGCACCCTGGAGGGCGTGCTGATCAGCGGGCGGGGGGTGAGCCTGTCGTGTGAGGCCGTGCAAAGGTGCGTGGAGGCGGGCATCCCCATCAGCTTTCTCTCGTGGAATGGCGCGCCCTATGCCCGGCTGGAGGCGCCCGGCCTCGCCGCCACGGTGCAGACGCGGCGCGCCCAACTCTTGGCCTACGAGGACGGCCGGGGCGTGGCGCTGGCGCTGGGCTTTGCCGGGGGCAAGCTGGCCAACCAGGCCAACTTGCTCAAGTACATGGCCAAGTACCGCCACCAGGTGGACCCCGACGCCTATCGCCGGGCGCGCGACGCGGCTATCGAGATCGAGGGGCTGCAGCGCGAGCTGTCGCGGCTCAAGGCTGGGCATGTCGACGAGCTGCGGCCGGCGCTGCTCAACCGCGAGGGCCGGGCGGCGGCGATCTACTGGGAGACGGTGGCCGGCCTGCTGAACCTGGCGGAGCCATGGGTGGGCCGCGAGCACCGCGGCGCTGCGGACCCACTGAACAGCGCGCTGAACTATGGTTACGGCATCCTCTACAGCCAGGTCGAGCACGCGGCCGTCGTGGCGGGGCTCGACCCCTATGGCGGGTTCGTGCACGTGGACCGGCCGGGCAAGCCCAGCCTGGTGCTGGACCTCATCGAGGAGTTCCGCCAGCCGGCGGTCGACCGCACCATCTTTGGCCTGGTCAACAAGCGAGTGGCGCTGGTGGTCAACGAGGATGGCCTGCTGGACGAGCGCACGCGCAAGACCCTGGCCGAGAAGGTGCTGGCCCGGCTCGACTCGCCCGAGCGCCACGAAGGCCACCAACGCCCGCTGCGCCACATCATTCAGGCCCAGGCGCGCCACGTGGCCGCCTACCTGCGTGGCGAGCGCGCGGGGTACGAGCCGTTCACCAGCCGCTGGTAGGTGAAGGCGATGCGGTGCTTGCTGGTCTATGATATCGAGAGTGACCGCCTGCGGGCCAAGATAGCCGACGTCTGCCTGGACTATGGCCTGAAGCGCATCCAGCTCTCCTCGTTCTTTGGCGAGCTCTCGCGCAATCGTCAGGAGGAGATCATGCAGCGCATCAGCCGCACGCTGGGCCGCAACGAGGGCAACGTACAACTCTTCCCTATCTGTGAGAAGGACCTGGCCCTGCGCCGCATCATCGATCGCCATCCGCCGGAGCCCAAGAGCCTGCCGGAAAAGTCATAGGCGGGGACGTCAAGTGGTGCGGCGTGGCAATGGGCAAAAGCTCAGTCAGGCGTCCGCTTGTGCAGGCGGTGGGAGGCCCCCCTACCGTTCCCCTGCGAGGGGGAATTGGGCTAGCTCGCGGCGCCATGAGACGCCACTTGCCCATCTGCAGTAGGAGCAACCGCTTGGCCGACCTGTTGCCGCTGACGATCACCGACGTGCGCCAATACTTGTATTGCGCGCGGGTCTTTTACCATACCGTCTACCTGGGCGCCACGCGGCCGGTGACCTTCAAGATGCAGGAGGGCGTGCGCCAGCACGAGGACGAGGCCGCGCGCGAAGAGCGGCGGAGCCTGCGCGCCTATGGCCTGCGTGAGGGCGAGCGCGTGCTCGACGTGCGGCTGGCCTCTACGCGCCTGGGTCTGAGCGGGCGGCTCGACATGGCCATCCGCAGCGGGCACGAGGCCATCCCGGTGGAGCACAAGCACTCGACCGCGGCGGTGGGCACCCATCAGCGTTACCAACTCGCCGCCTATGCCATGCTGCTGGAAGAAGCCTGGGGCCGGCCGGTGCGGCGCAGCTTTGTCTACCAGATCCCGCTGCGGCGAGCGGTGGAGGTGCCCATCCGCGCAGGGATGCGGCGCTACGTGTCGCGCACCCTGGCGGCCATGCGCCTGGTGATGGTCCATGAGACCACACCGCCGGCCACGCGCCACAGCGGCCGCTGCCGTGAGTGCGAGTTCCGGCGCTTCTGCGGCGACACCACGTGAGCGAGGAGGCTGAGGATGTACTTTTTGAGCGACGAAGAGCGGCGCTACGTCCTGCGCAAGCTGCTGCCCGAGGCGCGGCGCGAGCCGGTGCACGAGGAGCTGCGGGGATGGAACTGGCATCAGCCGCCACTGGCGCCGATCTATGAAGCCCCCTTGGGTCTGTGGGAGATCGCCGGGCAATACTGCTCGAGCGGGCGCGACCTCTTTCTGCGCCGCGTGGAGCAGCGGCGTGCCGCGCCGAACTCGGCCATGATCGCCGGCGGCGCGCTGCACAGCGTCATCACCGGGCTCATCCTGGCTGCCAAACGGGCCATCTATGTGCATGGCAGGGGGTGTACCAGCGAGCTGGCCGGGCTGGAGGCCACACCGCCCGGCGATGCGGAGATGCAGCGGCTGGCCGAGCCGGCGCGCGAGGCGCTGGCGGCGCAGGCCGAGCTGTTGGCCGGCTTTGAGCGGCGACGCATCATCAGCCGGGTGGAGGACATCCTGGCGCGCCAGCCCCACATCGGCCCCGATGCCCTCGCGGCCTGGGCGCTGCCGGTTGTCGTCGAGCAACGTCTTGACGGGCGCTTCCTTGGCCTCTCGTCGCACCTCTCGGCCGACGCCTTTGCCTTCGGCGAGCCCATGATCGCCGATTTGAAGTTTGGCCCTGCGCAGCCGTTCCACCGGCTTACCACCACCGGCTACGCCCTGGTGCTCGAAAGCCTCACCGAGATGCCCATCGATATCGGCTGCATCGTGCGCGCCGCCTTTCGTGACGGCCAACTGCGCATCGAGCGCGACTTTCACCGCATCGACGACGAGTTGCGCCAGTGGTTCATCGAGGCGCGCGACGAACGCATGCGGCTTGTCGAAGAGGGTGTGGACCCCGGCCGGCCCGGCATCTGCGCCGCCGATTGCCCGTACGAGGAGATCTGTGCGGAGACGTGATGGCCTCGTCGCAAACCGACGGCAATCGCCGTTCGATGCCAGGCGTATCTCACTGCAGCGAGCCTACACAGCGCCATGCGGGCAGATCACAGTCGCGAATCGCGCCGCCTTGCGGGCAATCTGGGGTTTGCGCTTCTGACAGCGGAATCATATACTATTGAGCAGCCGGCTTGGGCCACCACCAACCTCCCACATGGCCCAGGAGCGCCGGAATGAGGCCCACAGGTCATCTATGCCCAAAGCAGCATCTCTGCGCTGGGTGGGTTTCACTGGTATCGACCCGCAGTAGGGTACTGAAAGCAGGAGCGGATAGAGCTCCCCGCTTTCATCCCACAAGTTTCACTGGTATCGACCCGCAGTAGGGTACTGAAAGTAGAGCCGGAGCATATCCGCATGCCGGCGAGGGCGCGTTTCACTGGTATCGACCCGCAGTAGGGTACTGAAAGTGGAGGTTGCGGTGCAAGAGGGCGATCCATC
>JAKPJZ010000035.1 GCA_029553955.1 Chloroflexota bacterium | reverse complement strand
CGACCTGATCGCCAACAGCAGTCACACCACCTTCGTTCCCATAGATCAGGAGATAGCACACAGCGCTGCGGAGTTGCGAGGAAGATACAATCTTGCCCTGGCCGATGCCTTCCAGATAGCCGTTTGCCTGGCTGCAGGTTGTGATGCCTTCTTCACCAATGATGCGACTCTCAAGAGGGTGAAGGAAGCCAACGTCATCGTGCTGGACGAGTAGCTGCTGTGCCCAACATAGAAGCCCGGCTTCGGCGAGAAGTCGGGCTTCTCAACTCAGATGCCTGCCTTTGGCACGTTGGGCACCTCTACCAGGCCATGCCCCTCACTTCCGCCGTCCCCCGCCCTGCGATCGTCACCGCCGGCACCCAGGCCGGAAAGAGCCTGGACACGTCGGCAGCGACGCTCACCTGCACTTCCCGGCGGGCCTGGTCCACGCCAATCCCGGCCACGTGAGCCGAGATGCCGTTGCGGGTCAGGTAGCCGGTGTTGGCCGCCACATAGCGGCGCGCCACATCCGCCGCGCCGGGCAACAGCCGCACTTCGCCGGTATCCCGGAAGTGGGGGATGTCGACCTCGGCCGCGGCGGCCAGAGCTGCCAGGTCCGCCGCCTTGTACAGCTCGCCGCGGGCGTGCTCCCAGCGCCCGACCTCGATGCCGAGGACGAGCAGGGGCACGAGCAGGAAGGCCAGGAAAGCGGCCGTCCAGGTCAGCGAGTAGCCACGCCGCTCGGCGAGGAAGCGGCCTACCATCCCTCCTGCCTCCCCTCGGCCTCGCCGGTGACCACCAGGGGCGGCAGGCCGAGAAAGCCCAGGAAGTGGGGCACGGTGTAGCGCACCCGCACGCGCAGCGAGCTGCCCACGACCCCGCCGGGGGCCAGGACCGAGGCCTGAGCGCCCTGCAGGGCGGCGTTGCGAGCATAGCTGGCGGCGGTGGACAGCGCCGCGCCGGCCGCATTGCCCTGCGAGACGATGCCGACGCGCACGCCCTGCCGCGCGGCCTCCTGGGCCACCTGCTGGGCATAGACCGCCCAGCCGAACTCGATGATGGTCAAGAGGATCAGGATCATGAGGGGCAGCGTGACTGCGGCTTCCAGGGTCTCCGCGCCACGTTGCCCACGCAGGAATCGCACCATGCCCCACCCACCTCTCAGAAGCCCAGGCGCCCGCCCAGGCTTTCCACAAAGGCCGCCAGCTTGCCTCCGAAGGAGCCG
>JAKPJZ010000024.1 GCA_029553955.1 Chloroflexota bacterium | reverse complement strand
CAGGGCGCCGGCGAGCAGGGCCAGGGCCGGCGAGGGCGAGCGCGCCTGCAGCCCCTGAAGCGCTGCCTCGCTCCCCAGGGTGCGCATCTCGGCGGCTGTGCGCAGGAGCTCTTCGGGCAGGTGGCGCTGCCCGCCGGCCTGCAGGGCCGCGGCGGTCAGGCGCAGCGCCTCCGCCAGATCGGGCTGCACACGCAGGTTGCCCACCAGAAGGGCGATGGCGCCCGGAAGCTCCTGGTCGGCCGCCCGCGAGCGCCCCCGCTCACGCTGGGAGACCCAGTAGTGGGGCAGGTAGCCCACGCCCAGGGCAGCGCCCAACGCCAGGAGCGGCGGCAGGCCCAGGGCCAGGACCGCGCAGCCGCCCAGGAGCCCGAGGGCCAGGGAGAGGAGGACAAAGTCGCGCCGGCTCATGGCCAGGCCCGCGGCGCGCAGGCGCCGCTCCAGGCCGCCTGTGGGCACGGCTACGAGCTCGGCTTCCTCGCCCGCGATGCGCTCCCACTGGCGCACGCGCTGCGAGCGCAGGGCGCCGGGGCGCAGGGCGAAGGTGTAGAAGGCAACCAGGGCGACGAGGGTGACCAGGATGGCGGCAGGCAATGGCGATGGCATGGGCTACCCCCTGCTGAACTCGCCGACCTGTTGCCAGGCCGTCGAGGTGGGCTCGAAGCGGTAGAGATCGGTGAGCTGCACTTCCCCCCCACGCAACTGCCGGCCGACCTCGGCGATGCGGGTCACACGGCGCAGGCCGGCAGCGTCCCACTCGAGCTGTACGACGACGTCCACCGCCAGGGCGATGAGGACCTTGATCGCTTCGACCTTGGGGAACTGGCCGCTCTGCAGGCAGCGCAGGACCAGGGTCTGCACCGTCTCCCAGGGGGAGCGGGCGTGGATGGTGGAGAGGCCGGCGTGGCCCGAGATTTGGGTCTGCAGCAGGGCCGCGGCGACGTCACCGGCCCGTACCTCGCCGACGATGATCCAGTCCGGCGTCATACGCAGGGCGGCGTTGACCAGGTCCAGGGCGGTGACGGCGTAGCGGCCCTCGATGGACGGCGGACGCGTTTCCATGGGCACCCAGTGGGGGACGTTCAGGCGCAGCTCGCAGGTGTCCTCGATGCTGACCACGCGGTCGTCGCGCGGGATAGAGTCGGAGACCATGTGGAGCAGCGTCGTCTTGCCCGTTCCTGTGCCGCCGGCAATGAGCAGGCTCCGGCGGGCGCGCACGGTCTGGGCCAGGAACTCGACCATCGCCGGGTCCAGGGCGCCCCAGGCCAGGAGCCGCTCGGGGGTGATCGGCGCTTCCTCGAACAGGCGGACATTGAGGGCGGGATAGCCGGCGCCGGAGACGATGGGCGGCAAGACGATGTGCACGCGCGCTCCGGCCGGCATGCGCTCGGTGCGCGGCAAGCGGGCCGAGACGATGGGCTCGGCTTCGGTGACCCGGCGGCCCAGGGGACCCAGGATGGCGTGCATGACGCGCTGCACCTCGGCCGGCGGCGGGGGCTCGAAGCCGGCCACCCGCTCGAAGCGCGCTTCGCCCTTGCGCTTGAGGTAGAGCGCGCCCGACGGGCTCAGGGCGATCTCGGTCAGGTCGTCCCGCGCCGGCGGCAGGTAGGCCTCCAGGAAGCCAAAGCCCAGGAGAAGGTGCTCCACCTGACGAGCCAGGCCGTCCTCCTGCGCCGTGCTCAGGCGCAAGGCCTGGCGCTCGGAGAGGCCGGCCACGTGGGCCAGGATACGCTCGCGGATGCGGGCACGCACGGCAACGCCGGGGTCCAAGATCTCTTCGGGGCGGAACTCGGCGGTGACGGCCGCGCGCACGCTCTCGATCAGCGTAGCCTGCGTCTCTTCGGTCAGACTGGGCGCCTGCAGGCGCTCCGGCCGCACCCGGTTCAACAGAGCCTGGTTGCTCATATGTTCCCTCTCA
>JAKPJZ010000244.1 GCA_029553955.1 Chloroflexota bacterium | reverse complement strand
ACGCAGACCGGGCAGCCGGGGCCGTGGATCAGTTCAATCTCGGGCGGCAGCAGAGCGCGCAGGCCATGGCGGGCGATGGCGTGGGTGTGGCCGCCGCAGAACTCCATCAGGTTGTAGCGGTGCCCGGGCGCCACCGCCTGGGCGATGGCGCGCGCCAAGCCGCGGGCCAGGTCGGCGTTGCGAAACTCATCGACGTATTTCATGGTTCTGCGCCGTCGCGGGCATCCGCCTGCGCCATCGCGGCCATGGCCTGCAGCGTGGCCAGCGCCTCTTCTTCGTCGAGCTTGCCGATGGCGTAGCCGACATGCACGATCACGTAGTCGCCCGGGCGCACGTCGTCGAGGAGTTCGAGGGAGATCTCCATGCGCACGCCTTCCAGGTCGATCAGGGCGCGGTCGCCCTCCAGGCATTCGACTACGCGGGCAGGGACGGCGAGACACATGACGGGTTTTCCTTCGGAATGAGGATCAGGGTGCGTTCAAGTCGGCCATGGTGCTGGCACACCCATTGGCCAGGTGCCAGGCGGCGACCCACGCCTGGCCCAGCGCCAGTGTCGCATCGCCAGGCTCGGTCGTGGTGACTGTAGCGCCCCCGCGTTGCGCCAGTTTGCGCTGCACATGATCACGCAGCAGGCCGTTGTGGAAGCAGCCGCCCGAGAGCGCGACCACGAACGGCTCTGGGTCTGCGGGCATGGTGCGGCAGACCCAGTCGGTCAGTGCCGAGGCCAGTGAGATGTGAAATTGCGCGGCGGCGCGACCGATGGCGTCATCGTCACGCTTTGCAGCCGGATCACCAAGCGCCAGCAAGGGCTCCAGCAGGCCCAACAGGACCAGTTCACTCTCAGGGCCCAGGCGGTGTCGGGTGACGGCGTCCAGGTCGGGAAGGTCGCCGGGCGGCTGGCGGTCCAGCCAGGCCTGCGCGCACTGCTGCAAGGCGATGGCGGCCTCGGCCTCGTGGCTCTGGCGCAGACACAGGCCCAGCGCTGCCGCGGCGGCGTCGAACCAGCGGCCGGCGCTCGACGTCAG
>JAKPJZ010000261.1 GCA_029553955.1 Chloroflexota bacterium | reverse complement strand
GTCTTTTGAGGGAATGGGCGCCGTATGCGCCGCCTGCAGGCGGCGCATACGGCGCCCATTCCCTCAAAAGACCCAGCGGAACTGTGGGCTGGGGCGGCGCTTGTGTCTGCGCGCACACGAGACTACAATGCCCCCCATGATGATCACTCTCAAGCATGGGCATCCCTGGAAGGTGACGCCGGCGGAGGCGGTGGGGATCCAGGAGCGCCTGCGGCAGTTGGTGGTCGCCCACGACGGGCTCGCGGGCGTGCGCGCCGTGGCCGGGCTCGACGTCGGCATCCGCGAGGGGCGGGCGCGGGCCGCGCTGGTGGTGCTCTCATACCCGGCGCTGGAGCGCCTGGGCGAGGCGGTGGCCGAGCGGCCGGTCGAGTTCCCCTACGTGCCGGGGCTGCTGACGTTCCGCGAGGGGCCGGTGGCGCTGGAGGCGCTCGAGCGGCTGGCTACGCCCTGGGACGTGCTGCTCTGCGATGGCCAGGGCTACGCCCACCCGCGGCGCCTGGGCATTGCCAGCCACCTGGGCGTGCTGCTCGACCGGCCGAGCGTCGGCTGCGCCAAGTCGCGCCTGGTGGGCAGCCATGGCGAGGTGGGCGACGAGCCGGGGAGCTGGGCGGAGCTGGTGGACCGCGGCGAGGTGGTGGGGGCAGCCCTGCGCACGCGGCGGGGCGTCAAGCCGGTCTTTGTCTCGGTGGGGCACCGCATTGACCTGGCCGGTGCGATAGAGTTGGTGCTCGCATGCACGCGCAACCGGCGCCTGCCCGAGCCGGCGCGCCTGGCGCACCAACTGGCAAGCGGAGGCGCGAAATGAAAGCAGCGCTCGTGCAGCAAGCCGCGGAGGTCGTGTTGGCAGCGCGGCACGCCGTCGCCCTGACCGGGGCCGGCATCAGCACGCCCTCGGGCATCCCCGACTTTCGCAGTCCTGCGTCGGGTCTGTGGCAGCAGGCCGACCCCATGGTCGTGGCCTCGCTGCAGGGCTTCCGGCGCAACCCCCAGGCGTTCTACGATTGGCTGCGCCCGCTGGCGAGGCAGACGGCTGCCGCGCGGCCGAACCCGGCGCACCGGGCGCTGGCGGCGCTCGAGCGGGCCGGCCGGCTGCGGGCGGTGGTTACGCAGAACATTGATGGCCTGCAACAGGCGGCGGGCTCGCGGCGGGTGCTGGAGCTACATGGCCACCTGCGCACGGCGACCTGCCTGCACTGTGGGCGGCGCACGCCGGGCATGGGGCTGCTAGAGGCCCTGGTGGCCTCGGCTGAGGTGCCGCGTTGCGGGCAGTGCGGCGACGTGGTCAAGCCCGACGTGGTGCTCTTTGGTGAGCTGCTGCCGGTCGGCGTGCTGCAGGAGGCCGAGGCGGAGGCGTCCGGCTGCGACGTGATGCTGGTGGCGGGCTCGTCGCTGACGGTGATGCCGGCCTCGCTGCTGCCGGAGGTGGCGCTCGAGCGCGGCGCCCGCCTCATCATCGCCAACCGCACGACGACGGAGCTCGACCGCCGTGCGGCTGTGGTGCTGCGCGAGGATGTGGCCGAGGCGCTGCCGGCGGTCGCCAAGGCCTGCGGGCTGAGCGTGTAGACACCGCGTGTGCAGGAATCCTGTGGATGTGGTATACTCGGCGCCGTTGCGATTGGATTGGGTTCACTCCTGGAGGCCCCGTGAAGCATTATCGGCTGTCGGTCCCCGCACGCATCAACGTCCTGGGCAATCCCTCCGACGGCAATGAAGGCGATTTTCACACCATCTCTGCGGCCATCGAGGTGCGGGCCGGCGCCTGGGTCGAGCCGGCCGAGGTGCTGCAGTTCGACGAGTATCGGCACGGCGCCGGCGGGCAACTGGCGCCGGCGGGGCGCGTGGAAGACGTGCAGGCAACCCTAACCGGCGATGGCGCCATGCTGCCCAAGGCGGCGATGCGGCAGTTGCTGGCCTTCAGCCCCGAGTTTGCGGCCAAATTCGCGGGGCAGAAGGTGCGCCTGGCCACCTGGACCGACGTGCCCCGCCTGAGCGGGCTGGGCGGCTCGTCGCTGCTGATCATTCTGGCGCTGGCGGCGCTGCGGGCAGCCTATGAGCTGGACCCGTGGCGGCACAACGACTATGTGCTGGCCGAGCTGACGCAGCGTGTGGAGGGCAAGGAGCTTGGCATAGCCTGCGGCTTTGCCGACCGTTACGTGCCGGTGTTCGGCGGTCTGGCCTACATCGACTACCGTGGCAAGCTCTGGCACCGGCCCATCGGGGAGGAGCCCTATTGCACCTACGAGCGCCTCGACGGCCGCGCGAGCGAGCTGCCCCTCGTCGTCTGCAGCACGGGGCTCGACCGTGCCTCGGGCGATGTGCACGGCGTGATGCGCCCGCGCTACCTCGAAGAGCAGGCGGCCTACGAGAAGAACGGGCAGGGCGCCGGGCGGCCGTTCATGCTGCGGGTGATGGAGGCGGCCGGGGCCACGGCGTGGCGGGGCAAGATGGCGCTGCTGGCAGGCGACCTGGCGACGTTCGGCCGGCTGATGAACGAGAACCACCGCCTAGTCAACGAGATGATGGCTTACTGCGGCCTGCGGGGCGACGAGGGGGTACAGATCACTAACGGCCTGATCGACGCGGCGCTGGCCGAAGGTGCGCTGGGCGCCAAGCTGACCGGCGCCGGCGGGCGCGGCTCGGTGTTCGCCCTGGTGCGGCCGGGCGATGAGGCGCGCGTGGCCGAGGCGTTCGGCCGGGCGGCCCAGAGGGCGGGCCTGGGCGAGGCGGTCGTCTTTGCCCCGCGCGTGGCGCTGCAGGGCTTGGTCGTTGAGGAGGAATCGGCTTGCAGGGAGTGATTCTGGCGGCGGGAAAGGGATCGCGGCTGCACCCCATCACGATGAAGCGCTCGAAGGCCATGCTGCCCATCCTGGGGCGGCCGATGGTCGAGCGGGTGATGGAGACGATCCACGAGAACGGCGTGCGCGATTTCGTATTGGTGGTGAGCGCCGACGACAAGGACATCGTGCAGCACTTTACCGAAGAGTGCGCGCTCGACGTGCAGGTGCGCTTTGCGGTGCAGCAGGAGCGCAAGGGGATGGCCGATGCGCTGCGCCAGGCGGTGCCCCACATCCACGGCGATTTCATCCTCTCGGCCTGCGACAACTTGACCTCGAAAGAGCACGTGCGCGAGCTCCTCGAGTGCCACCGGGAACACCCGGGGGCGGGCGGCATACTCAGCGTGATGCCCATCGCCGAGGAGGAGATCGGCCGCACCGGCATTGTCGCCCTGAACGACGGCCGGGTGGTGCGCATTGTGGAAAAACCCACGCGCGCCGAGGCGCCGTCGAACATCGCCAGCCTGCCCCTCTACGTGTTCTCACCCAAGATCCTCGATCTGCTCCCCGCAGTGCGGCTCTCGCCGCGGGGCGAGTACGAGCTGCAGGATGCCATCCAGGCGCTGATCGAGCAGGATGGCGGCGTGTACCCGGTCTATATCGACAATCGTCTCACCGTCACCGGCCCGGCTGACCTCCTGGCCATCAACCGGCATTATCTGGTGGCCGGGCAAGACAAGCCCCAGCTCGTGCCCTTTACCGTCGGCCCCAACACGCACCTGATCACGCCGCTGTGCATCGAAGAGGGCACCATCATCGGCCGCGACTCGATCATCGGCCCGCGGGTCTACATCGAGCGCGGCTGTTCCATCGGCGATGGCGTGGGCCTGCGCGATGCCGTGGTGCTGCGCGGGGCCGTGATCCCGGATGGGACGTCGGTGGCGAATGAGGTGGTTTCATAGGGTTGTTGGTGGGTTGGCGTGGGGCGAGGCTGCCCCGCCCGCGGGCGGGGCAGCCTCGCCCCACGCCAACCCACCAACAACCCTCCTCCTGAAGAGCGATCGTGAGGCACAGCATGGACCTCAAGCGCTGCAGCATGCACACGCAGGCGGTGCACGCCGGCGAGCGGCCCGCTCGCCCCGATTTCACGCCGGTGAGCGCGCCGATCTATCCCTCTGTCGGCTATGTGTACGATGACATGGAGGACCTCGACGGCGTCTTTGCCGGCGCGCGCGCAGGCTTCGTCTACCCGCGCTACGGCAGCCCGACGGTGGCGGCGCTGGAGGCCGCAGTGGCGACGCTGGAGGGCGGCGAGGGCGCTGTGGCGACGGCGTCGGGGATGGCGGCGATCCACCTGGCGCTGCTCGCGGCGGGCGTGCGCCCGGGCGACCATGTGCTGGCCGCGCAGGACGTCTACGGCGCGACCTATGCGCTGCTGGCCAACCTCTGCCGCAGCCAGGGCATCGCGACCAGTTTCGTGGACGCTACCGACCTCATGGCGACGCAAGAAGCCGTCGAGGCGACCCGGCCGCGGGCCGTCGTCGTGGAGACGCTGTCGAACCCGCTGCTCAAGGTGGCCGACCTGCCGGCGCTGGCCGCGCTGGCCCACGGGGTGGGTGCGGCGCTGATCGTCGACTCGAGCCTTACCAGCCCCTACCTGGTGCAGCCGCTCGCCTGGGGCGCCGACTATGCGGTGCATAGCGCCACCAAGTACCTCGGCGGCCACGGCGACGTCATGGGCGGGGTGGTGGTGGCTGGCGCCGAGCGCTGCGCCGAGATGCGCGAGCTGATCAAGCTGACCGGGGGCAACCTGGGGCCGATGGAGGCCTGGCTGGTGCTGCGCGGCCTCAAGACGTTGCCGCTGCGCATGCGCCAGCACTCGGCCAACGCGCTCGAGGTGGCGCAGTGGCTCGCTGGCCGGGGCGAAGTGGCGCACGTCAACTACCCCGGCCTGGCCACGCACCCGCAGCACGACGTGGCACGGCGCCTCTTCCGGCCCGGCCTCTACGGCGGCATGGTCAGCTTTGAGCTCGCGGGCGCCGGGCGCGAGCAGGTCTTCCGCTTCATGGAGGCGTTGCAGCTCTGCCTGCCGGCAACGACCCTCGGCGACGTCTACAGCCTGGTGCTCTACCCGGCCATGTCGTCGCACCGCGCGCTGCCAGCGGAGGAGCGGGCACGCATCGGCATCGGCGATGGCTTGGTGCGCCTGTCGGTGGGCATCGAAGAGGCGGCGGATATCGTGGCGGATCTGGAGAGAGCGCTGGACGCGGCGCGTGATGCGTAATGCGTGGCCTGCCCTGTTGCGTGTTGCGTGTTCCGCTCGTGCGGCGCCGATCAACGAAACACGCAATACACAATACGTTTCACGCATCACGCTTCATGCAGTTCGCAGGAGGATTCGAGAATGCGCGAAATCACCGTCGCGGTGGCGCAGATGGCGCCGCTGCTGACCAAGGTCCCCGACAACCTGAAGCGCATGGGCGAGATGGTCGAAGAGATCTGCCGCGCGCAAAAGGTGGACGTCATCGTCTTCCCCGAGCTGGCGACGACGGGCTATGAGTGCGGCGTACAGTTCACCGACCTCGCCGAGCGCGTGCCGGGCGCAAGCGTGAACTACCTGGCGCAGCGCGCGGCCGACTATGAGGTCTATGTCGCCTTTGGCATGGTCGAAAAGACCAAGGTGGAGAGCACGCTCTACGACACGGCGGTGCTCATCGACCCCTCGGGCGAGGTGGCGGCGAGCTACCACAAGATCCACCTCAAGGGCGAGGAGCGGCTGGCCTTCCGGCCGGGGTTCAAGAACATGGTCGTCGAGACCAAGTACGGCCAGATTGGCCTGCTCTTGGGCTGGGACCTGGCCTTCCCCGAGGCGGCGCGCTGCCTGACGCTGCAGGGCATGGAGCTGCTCTGCGTCTGCGCGAACTGGGAGAGCCCGCACTCGGCCGAGTGGCGGGCTTACCTGGCGGCGCGGGCCTTCGAGAACGCCGTCTTTGTCGCCGCGGCCAACCGCCTGGGTGAGGACTATACCATCTCCTTCTTCGGCGACAGCCAGATCATCGGCCCGCGCGGCGAGGTCTATGCCTCGTTCGAGGAGAACGTCGAGGGCTACCGCGTGGCCAAGATCGACCTCGACGAGGTCAAAAAGTACCGCGAAGAGCTGCAGATCCTGCAGTGCCGGCATCCGCAGGCGTATCGAGAAATCGTCAGGATGTACTAGCGTAATGCGTAATGCGTAATGCGTAATGCGTAAAACGTGATGCGTGATGCGTGATGCGTGACCGGGTTCCGTATTGCGTGTTCCGTTTCTCTCGGCGAGCAGACGGAACACGCAATACGCAACAGACCGTGCGCAGCGCTGTCACGCATCACGTATCACGCATCACCCCAACGGAGGTTCCCATGACAATCGATCTACGCAGCGATACCGTCACCCTGCCATCGCCGCGCATGCGCGAGGCGATGGCGCGGGCCGAGCTGGGCGACGATGTGCTCGGCGAGGACCCGACGGTCAACCGGCTGCAGGAGATGGCGGCCGAGTGCATGGGCAAAGAAGCCGCGCTTTTGGTGGCCAGCGGGACGATGGGCAACCTGGTGGCGCTGCTGACGCACTGCGGCCGGGGCGACGAGATCATCATGGGCACCATGGCCCACACCTTCCTCTTCGAGGGCGGCGGCGTGTCGACGCTGGGCGGCATCCACGTGCACACGGTGCCCAACCTGCCCAACGGCATGCTGGACCCGGCCGATGTGGAGACGGCGGTGCGCCCCGACAACGTGCACTATCCGCGCTCGCGGGTGGTGGTGCTCGAGAATACCCACAACCGCTGCGGCGGCGCCGTGCTCTCGGCGGCGCAGATGCACGAGGTGCTCGCCGTGGCCCGCGCCCACGGCCTGAGGGCACACCTCGATGGGGCGCGCATCTTTAACGCCGCGGTGGCGTTGGGTGTACGCCCGAGCACGCTGGCCGCCGAGTTCGACTCGGTGAGCTTTTGTCTGTCGAAGGGCCTGGCCTGCCCGGTAGGCTCGCTCATCTGCGGCTCGCAGGCGTTCATCGCCGAGGCGCGGCGCAATCGCAAGGCGGTGGGCGGCGGCATGCGCCAGGCGGGTGTGCTCGCCGCGGCGGGCATTGTGGCGCTCGAAGAGATGGTGGAGCGCCTGGCCGAGGACCACATGCACGCGCGGCTGCTTGGCGAGGCGATTGCCGACATCCCCGGCCTGGCCATCGACCCGGCGACGGTGATGAGCAACATCGTCATCTATGACGTGGCCACGCCCAAGATCGCGCCGGCCGAGCTCTCGGCGCGGCTGCGGGCAGAGGGCGTGCTCATCAACCCGATAGAGGGGCGCAAGATGCGCGCGGTGACGCACTATGGCATCGAGCGCGCTGATGTGGAGCAGGCCATTGGGGCGCTGCAGCGGGTGATGAACGAAGCGGCGTAGGCTCTGGAGCACACAGGCCGCAGTTGCAGCAACGAGGTTCTGAACCACAAAGTGTTCATGAGCGCGGCGCTCATGAACACTCTGGTGAATCTGGCCTCGGGGGTGAGCGATGACCGACGAGCTGGCGATTGCCCGGCTGGGAATCGCCAAGATGCCGCCCTCATCTGCCCTCGCCAACGGCGATGCGCTCTGGGTGAGTGTAGACCGTGAAGCGGTTCCGCCTCAGGTATCCGATCAGGCTTATCCCCGCCGCCTGGGCCAGATGGATGCCCAACGAGGTCGAGGAGGAGAAGGAGGCTACGGCGGGGATGCCCACCCGCGCCGCCTTGGCGACGATGTCGGAGCTGGCGCGACCGGTGGCCACCAGGACTGCCGCCGGCAGGCGGCCCGCCAGCGCCGCTTCTCCAATGGCCTTGTCGGCCGCGTTATGCCGGCCCACATCTTCGGCCAGCGAGAGCAGCCGCCCATCGGCATCGAAGAGCGCGGCCGCGTGGACGCCGCCCGTCTCCTTGTACCTGTCCTGGGCGTGGCCGATGACCGGCACAGCAGCGAACAGCATGTCGGGCGTCAGGCGCAGGTCGTGCCCATCCACATGCAGCTCGGCGCCCAGCGTCGCTACGTCGACGCCGGCGCAGCCCGAGAACACCCAGCGCGCCGGCCTTTCGCCCCTGAGCCGCTCGCCGGCAGCGGGGGTTAGCATCAGGCGCACCCGATTGCCGGGCCCCAGCGGCGCTGCGTCAGTCGCCGGCAACAAGCCATCCTCCAGCCCTGAGCCACAATGGTGCAGAAGCATGATGTCGCCCAGCGAACGGATCAGGCCCTCGCTCAGACAATAGCCCACGGCCAGCGCCTTCTCCTGACCCGGCGCGCGCATCAACACGGCTACCGTCTGGCCGTTGATCTCGATTGCCAGCGGCTCCTCGCTGGGCAGATGGACCGTCAGGCTGTCGACACCCTCGTTCGACACGCGCCAGACTTGCCTGCCGCCCAGCAGTGCGGCTACCGAAGCGTCCTCTTGTGCAGTGCTCCTATCTGTCATGATCATCTCCGGTGAGTGAGCGCCGATCGTGCGGGCATTCGCGCCCGTCCTGTTCTGGATGATCCCCCACCAGACCCTGGCGCACGGCATACACCGCTGCTTGGATGCGATTCTGCAGGTGTAGCTTCTCGAGGATCGTGCGCAGGTGGACCTTGACCGTGTGCTCGGTGATGCACAGGGCCTCGGCGATCTCTCGATTGCTTTCGCCCAGCGCCACATGCTCGAGGACTGTCTTCTCCCGAGAGGTCAATGGGTCGGTCGCATCGGCCTTGGCTTCACGTGGCTGCCGGAACTCCTGCAGGATGCGGGCGGCCAGTCTGCCAGGCATGGCGGGCTCGCCGCGCCGGACGGCATCGAGCATCTGGAGCAGATCCCCGGCCCTCACATTCTTCAGCAAGTATCCGGCTGCTCCGCTCCTGATAGCTTCAAAGAGGCTGGCATTGTCCTCGGCCACGGTCAGCATGATCACCTGCGTCTGGGGTCGCTCGCGCTTGATGGCCCGCAGTGCCTCCAGACCCTCGCAGTTCGGCATGCTGATATCCATGAGGATGATATCCGGCGCGGCCGTGCGCGCCAGGGCGATGGCCTCGTTCCCGTCCTCTGCCTCGCCGACCACGATCATCTCCGGCCGGGAGGCGAGGGCGTCTCTCACCCCCTTGCGATACAGAGGGTGGTCGTCTACCAACAAGATGCGCAGTGGTTTCAACTAGCTCTGATCTCCGGTCTCCTGTGGCACCCAGATCACGACCCGCGTGCCGCGGCCGACTTGCGACACCACGGTCACCCTTCCGCCCACGCTCTGGGCGCGCTCGCGCATGGTCTGCAGCCCAAAGTGGCGGCTATTGGCCTGCGGCGCCTGCTGTGGGTCGAACCCCCGACCGTCATCCTCCACGGTAACGCATACCCCGGCGCCCTCGGCCTCGAAGCGCACCCAGGCCCGGCGGGCATGGCTGTGCTTGCGCACATTGGCCAGCGCCTCGAGGATGATGTAAAAGACCTGCATGCCCACCCTGGGCGCGAACCCCGCGAGCGACTCCTCCTCCTCCACGACCACCTGGGCCTCCACGCCATAGTACATCCCATACTCGAGCAGATGCTTGCGCAGCGCCGGCAGGAATTCGGAGCCAAACCCGACGGCGGCGCGCAGGCGAAAGATGGCCTCATGGACCTGCTCATAGAGCTGTTCGACGGCCTGTTCGATCTCCACCAGGCCGGCCTCGGCCTGCTCGACGCCGCCCTCGGAGAGCGACAGCCGTGTCGACGAGGCCTTCAGCTCCAGGTAGCCCAATGCCTGAGACAGTTGGTCGTGTAGGTCGCGCGCCAGCCGCGCCCGCTCTTCGTTGGTGGCCATCTGGGCCACCTGTTCGTACAGCCGCGCATTCTCGATAGCCGGCGCCACAGCATTGGCGATGCCGGCGGCCAATTCGATCTCTTCCGGCGCAAAGCTGTGATCGCTCTCGAGGGTAGCGGCCACTGCCACGGCGAGCACGCGCTCGCGAAACACAAGCGGCACGGCTAGGGCCGATCTGAGGCCGAGTTGACACCCCAGCCCCTGCGCGCACGGGTCGCTCAGCGCATCGCCAGTTGCGACCGGCGCTTTCTGCTGCACCGCGGCACACGCAAGGGCGCTGGAGGCCAGGGGCACGCTCTGCCCGACCAGGGGCTGCACTCGGACGCCCACGCCCGCGGCCGGCGCCGCATCGCTCCAGATGGTGATGTTGGCCTGGTCCTGGTCGAGGAGAAAGACCCAACAGCGATGAGCGTTGACCGCTGCGGCCAACCCACGCGTCACGCGCTGCAGCACCACGTCAAGGGCGAGGCTGGAACTCACGACCTGCACCATCTCCAGGATTGCCTGCGTACGCCGCTGCTGCGCCGCAAGGCGCCGATTGGCTTCGTCAGTAAAGTCTGCGATCCACGAGCTGAGAAGCGTCTGCATGCACCTGGCCCACTTGGCAAGGGCCAAATGCGTGGACTCTGCTTCAGGGCAACAAGCCTGCAGAATGAAAGGCAGCGCGGCCTCATTGATCAGAACCGCCGACTCTACCAAATCTCGGATGCTGTAGCCCATCCCGAGCAGGCCACTCGCCGTGTAATAACCGTGCGAAGGCCGGGGCCGTCTGTGGTGAGTGCCGGTGGTCAAAAAATCGATGATATCTTGGACAATGACCAGATTGGCCGCGAAGCCCTCTGCTCGAGGGCGCTTCGACCAAGGGCCCTCAGGCAACTGGTCATACACCATGTCTTCCCAGCGAGCAGCGATCTCTTCCCGATGCTCTGCCACGACTGTGGCCAGGTCCGGAGTCATGTTTCTTTGCTCTCCTGTGGTCACGCCATGGAGGAAAGGCGAGGCAACTTGGGAGACACTTGAAGTCTCATTATACCATATTGAGAGTTGGTGGTAAACTTACTATAACCCTACAGCGCAGGTGCGCCGGTGGCTGCTCGCTGACCCCGGCGTGCCATGAACGGACTGCGACCCGTCAAGAGAGGAGAGAGGCATGCGCACTCTGGTCATAGGGTACGGCAACCCCAGCCGTCGCGACGATGGGGTCGCACGGCACGTGGTCAACGCGCTGCGCGCGCGTTGGGGCCGGGCGGCGCTGGGGCCACTGGGCGATGGCTGGGATGACCTGCAAGGCACACGCGATACCCTCTCGCCACAACAACTGACGCCCGAGCTTGCCGAGACCCTGTCAGCGTACGACCTGGTGGTCTTTGTGGATGCGACGCTCCCAGCAATGGCGGGGCCGGTCCGTGCCGTGCCGGTGACGCCTGCGCTGCACATGGCTGCCGTGACGCACCACATGGATCCCGCCGCCCTGCTCGCCTTGGCCGAGCAGCTCTACCGTCGCGCGCCCGTGGGCTGGCTCGTCTCGGTGCACGGCCACGACCTGGGCTTTGGCGACCAGCTCTCGCCGCAGACCGCCGCAGCTCTGCCTGAGGCGGTGGCGCGCGTCGTCGCATTGGTGGAAACCGAGCAGGCCCGCTGCTAACAGATCCGCGGCAACAGCTCCCCCGCCATCATATCCAAAACGCGATGCGCGCCCAGAGTCGTGCGCAGGGCCACCCGGCCGGCACGTCCGGCCTCCACACGCCCAATCGCCACCGAATCGCGCCCCAGGGCATGCGCCTGCATGGCGGCGAGCACGCGCTCGGCGGCCTCGGGGGCGACGATGGCCACCAGCTTGCCCTCATTGGCGACATAGAGCGGGTCGAGCCCCAACAGCTCGCACAGCCCCCGCACTGCCGGCCGCACAGGGATGCGCGCCTCCTCGACGATGATCGTGACCTGCGACTGCCCGGCCAGCTCATTCAGCGTGGTGGCGAGGCCGCCTCGCGTGGGGTCGCGCAGGCAGCGAATGCCGGGGCCGGCCTCCAGCATCGCCTTGACCAGCCCGTTGAGCGGCGCGGCGTCGCTGGCGAGCGGCGCCTCGAAACGCAGGCCCTCGCGCCGGCTCATGATGGCCATGCCGTGGTCGCCCACAGGGCCGTTGAGCAGCACGACGTCGCCCGGACGGGCGTTGGCGCCCGAGATATCCACCCCGTCGGCAATGGCGCCTACCCCCGCCGTGGTGACAAAGCAGCCATCGGCGTGCCCACGCTCCACCACTTTGGTGTCGCCGGTGACGATCTCGACCCCAGCCTCGCGGGCGGCAAGGGCCATGGAGGCGGCGATGCGCTCAAGATCGGCGATGGCGAAACCCTCCTCGATCACGAGGGCGGCGCTGAGGGCCAGCGGCTGGGCGCCGCTCATGGCCAGGTCGTTGACCGTGCCGCAGACCGCCAGGCGGCCAATGTCGCCCCCCGGGAAGAAGAGGGGCCGGACGACAAAGCCGTCGGTGGTGAAGGCCAGGCGGCTGCCTGGCGGCATGGGTAGGGTCGCCGCGTCATCCATGCGGGCGAGAATCGGGTTACCATAGGCCGCCCCAAAGACCCGGGTTACCAGGTCATGGCTGAGCCGGCCGCCGGAACCGTGGGCCAGAAGGACGACGTTGCTCATGGCCTTTCTCCATATCGGTAAGACGCGGCACAACTGCCCTCGGATGAGACCATGCAGGGGCCGACCGGCCGCTCGGGCGTGCAGGCACGGCAGAAGAGCGGGCAGCCCTCAGGGCTGAGGGCGCCGCGCAACACGTCGCCGCAGCGGCAGCCGGCCGGCTCGTGGGCCTCGAGCCGATCGAGCCCATGCTCGGCCAGGAGCGGCGTGGCGTCGTAGGCGAGGAAGCGCGGGCGCAGGCCGAGGCCGCTCGCGGGCACTGTGCCGAGGCCCCGCCACTCGGCCGGAACCGGCTGAAACACCTCTTCCATAAGGCGCACGGCAACCAGGTTGCCCGCCGGGCGCACGCCGCGGCCGTAGGCGTTGTGCACCGCCGCCTGCCCGGCCTCGTGCTGTTCGACGAGATCGGCAATGGCCAGCAGGATATCGAGGGGCTCAAAGCCGGCCACGGCCGCCGGCAGCGAGAAATCGCGGGGCACAAACCCCCAGGCCTCGGCACCGATGATGGCGCTGACGTGCCCGGGCGCCAGCACGCCATCGAGGGCCACCTCGCCCGATCGCAGGATGGCGATGGCGGCCGGAGGGGTCAGTTTGTGCAGGCAGTAGAGACGGAAATTGGCCAGACGGTCGCGCTCCGCCTCGAGCACCGCCGCCGCAATCGTCGGCGCCGTCGTCTCAAAGCCCACGCCCAGGAGGATAACGGTGCGCTCGGGGTGGGCGCGGGCAATCCCAAGGGCGTCGAGGCTGGAATAGACGACGCGTACATCGGCCCCGGCGGCTTTGGCGGCCTGGAGCGAGCCATGGCTTCCCGGCACGCGCAGCATATCGCCAAAGATTGCCAGGGTGACGCCCGGCAGGCCGGCCAGGCCGATGGCCCGGTCGAGGTCGGCCGCCGAGGTTACGCACACTGGGCAGCCGGGGCCCGAGAGCATGGCGATCCCCGGGGGCAGGAGCTGGCGGATGCCGTGGCGGAAGATGGCGTGTGTATGCGTGCCGCAGAACTCCATCAGCCGCAGCGGCCGGCGCCGGCGCTCGCCAATACGCTCCAGCACGGCGCGCACTCGTTTGGGACTGCGAAATTCGTCGAGGTACTTCAAGACTCGCCCCTGCGGCTCGCATCAAGCTCCTGGAACAGTTGCAGCGTCGCCTCGGCCTCATCAGGATCCAGGATGCTGATGGCAAAGCCGGTATGCACCAGCACATAGTCGCCGATGCGCGCCTCGGGCGTGAGCTGCAGCCCGACCCGCCGCCGCACGCCGCCGACCTCGATCTCGGCGCCGGTGCCTTCAATGGTGATGATCCGAGCGGGTACCGCCAAACACATAGCCCCTCCGAGCGTACTGGGTGAGGTGAATTACGTGCTCCAAGACGTGCCCTGCGCATCAGGTTCGCCCATCATCCGGGCCGCTGCCACCGCCGCCTGACCCAGCGCCACGCCGCCATCGTTGGCCGGCACGAGGTGGTGAGCGAGCACGCGATAGCCGTCGCCGCGCAGCGCCTGGGCCGTCTGGGCCAGCAGAACCCGGTTCTGGAAGCAGCCGCCACTGAGGGCCACGGTGCGGAGGCCCGTGCTCGCGGCGATGCGGCCGACGGTCTCGACGATGGCCGCAGCCACGCCGGCATGGAAGCGCGCCGCCATGCATTCGGGCACCGCCCCGGCCCGCACGTCGGCCAGGAGGGCGCGCAGCAGGGGGCGCCAATCCAGCACCCAGGCGCCCGCGACGGATCGCAGGTCAAAGGGATAGGGGCGCCCTGCAGCGCCGGCTTCGGCCGCCATAGCCTCCAGCTCAATCGCCGCCTGGGCTTCATAGCTCGTGTCGCCGCGCACGCCGATCAGCGCCGCGATGGCATCGAAGAGCCGGCCGGCGCTCGAGGTGATGGGCGCGTTCAAGCCCCCTGCCACCTGGCGGCTGACCACAGCGGTTTCCTCGGCTGGGAGCGCCGCCAGGCTGGGCCAGGCCGCCGGGTCCATGCCTGCCGCCAGGACCAGGCCCAACGCTGTGCGATAGGGCCGGTGGATCGCCGCCTCGCCGCCCGGCAGGGGGAACTCGGCCAGCCGCCCGGCCCGCCGGAAGCCGGCCAGATCGGCCACCAGGAACTCACCGCCCCAGATGTGGCCGTCGGTGCCATAGCCGGTGCCGTCGAGGGCCACGCCAATGGCCGGGCCGCGCTCGCCATGCTCAACCAGGCAGGCGGCGATGTGGGCGTGGTGGTGCTGCACCCACACAAGCGTCATGCCGGGGTCGCTCCCCCAGCGCTCGCGCGCGAGCTTGGTGGCCAGGTACTCGGGGTGCATGTCGCAAGCCACGACCTGCGGCTGCAGGCGGAAGAGCCGCCGGTAGTGGTCGAGCGAACGTGCATAGTGATCGAGCGTCTCCAGGTTCTCCAGGTTGCCGATGTGCGGGCTGAGGAACGCATACTCGTCGCGGGTGTAGCAGAAGGTATTCTTGAGCTCAGGGCCACACGCCAGGACCTGGGGGCCACGGAAGGGCAGCTTGACCGGGAAGGGAGCATAGCCTCGCGCTCGCCGCACCGGCCGCCCGACGCCGTCAACAACGGCCCATACCGAGTCGTCATAGCGCGCAGAGATGCCCCGGTTGTGCAGCAGGAAGAGACCGGCAATGTGGCCCAGGCGTTGCAGCGCCTCGTCGTTCTCCATGGCGATCGGCTCTTCGCTCAGGTTGCCGCTGGTCATGACCAGGGCCAGCGGGAACCCCGCAGCCGGCTCGAGGATCAGGTGATGCAGCGGTGTGTAGGGCAGCATGACGCCGATCGTCCCGGTACCCGGGGCCACGTTGGGCGCGACCGGGCTGTCCTTCCGGGCTGAGAGGAGCACGATTGGCCGCTGGGGCGCGGTCAGGAGGGCAGCTTCGCTCGGCCCCACCTCGCCCAGGCGAGCGGCGGTCTCCAGGCTGGCCACCATCACGGCAAGCGGCTTGTGAGGCCGTACCTTGCGCCGGCGCAAGCGGGCCACAGCCGCCTCGGAAGTGGCATCACAGGCCAGGTGAAAGCCGCCCAGGCCCTTGAGCGCCACGACCTGCCCCGCGGCCAGCGCCTGCCGCACCGCCTTGATGGCCGCCTCGCGCTCGGCCAGGGACTCTCCGGCAGGTGTGGCCAGCCAGACGTGGGGCCCGCATTCCGGGCAGGCGTTGGGCTGCGCGTGGAAGCGGCGGTTGCGCGGATCCTCGTATTCGGCCCGGCAACGGGCACACATGGGGAAAGCGGCCATCGTCGTCAGGGGCCGGTCATAGGGGATGTCGTTGATGATCGTATAGCGCGGCCCGCAATTGGTGCAGTTCGTGAAGGGATAGCGGTAGCGACGATCGTGAGGGTCGAAGAGCTCGCGCCGGCAATCCTCGCAGGTCGCCGTATCGGGCGAGACGAGCTGATAGACGCCGCTCTCGGGCTTGCTCTCATGGATCGCAAAGCCGGCGTAGCTCGCTGGCTCGGCTTCCTCGACCACGACCTCCTCGACCTGGGCCAGCGCTGGTGGCTCGGCCGTGAGGCGCCGGCGGAATTCGGCCAGGGCCTCCGCCGGGCCCTCCAGCGCGATCTCGACGCCGCTCGACGTGTTGCGCACCCAGCCCGCGAGCCCCAACTGCGTGGCCAGGCTGTAGACAAAGGGGCGAAAGCCCACGCCCTGGACCACGCCGCGGGCACGCAGCAACTGGGCGTGCGGGAACCCACTCATGCAGCACCCCGCACCCGGGCGACCAGATCGTCGAGCCAGCCAATCCAGGGCGCGAGCCCCTCGCCGGTGGTGCAGGAGACCTCAAAGCGCGGCGCCGTTGGGTTCAGGCCGCCCACCAACTGCCAGAACGCCGGCCGGTCAAAGGCCACATAGGGGGCCAGGTCGGCTTTGTTGAGGACGATGGCATCGACGGCGGCAAAGATGCCGGGGTACTTGTAGGGCTTGTCGTCGCCCTCGGGGATGCTCGAGACGACGATGCGCGCCGCCTCGCCCAGGCCAAATTCGACCGGGCAGATCAAGTTGCCCACGTTCTCGATGAAGAGGAGGTCGATCTCGGCCAACGGCAACTGCTCGAGGGCAGCCCCGACCATCGGCGCATCGAGGTGGCAGGTGCCGCCGGTGTTGATCTGCACCACGGGCGCGCCGGCCGCGGCGACCCGGTCGGCGTCGACCCGCGAGGCGATGTCACCCTCGATCACGCCCACGCGCAGGCGTCCCTTGAGGGCAGCCACCGTGCGCAGGATGAGGCTCGTCTTGCCCGCGCCCGGCGACGCCATCACGTTCACCGCGCAGATGTGGTAGCGCTCAAGAAGCTTCCTGTTCTCCTCGCCCAGGCGCTCGTTGGCGCTCAGGATATCTCGCACGACCGGGATTGTTGGCATGGCCTCCTCTGCTTTCTGGCGATCAGGTCTCTAGAGGTTCGCTCCGGTTCTGCGCGAAGCGTTGTGCACGGATCGCGTGCCTCCCCAGACAAGTACGGTTGCAGTACTGGTACTACAGCCGTACTTGGCGCTACGGCACTCGGCAACCGCCGGCTCAGTTGCCACGCGCTCTCCCGGCGCTATCATGGGTAGGGGTTTTAGAGGTTGTCTGGCGTCTTCGGCCCGCCCGCGGGCGGGCCGAAGACGCCAGACAACCTCTAACACCCCCCAAGAAAGGGTTTGCTCCGGTCTTGTGCGAAGCATTGGGCCCAGACATTGCCTGGGTCTGGGAAGCAACTACGGTTGTCGTACTAGAACACCGGCCGGCGCTCAGATCCAGCGTTTGTAGCCCTGGGCGTCGATGATCTCGACCCAGTGCTCGTCGGCGTCGGGCGCGTAGACATGGGTGGCACAGGAGAGACAGGGATCATAGGCCCGAACCGTCAACCCCAGCTCGTGCTCCAGCTGTTGCTCATCGACCTTGCCGGCCGAGATCGAGCGCTGGGCCACCGCCTCCAACGAAGAATCGATGGCGTACGAGTTGACCGTGGTGGGCGCAATGATATTGGCCATGGTGATCAGGCCTTGGTCATCCCAGCGGAAGTGGTGGATCAAGAGCCCGCGTGGGGCTTCGACGATACCGACCCCTTCGCCGGCCCGATACTGCACCGGAGTCAGGGTGTCTCCCTTGGTGACGCGCTCGTCGGTCAGGAGTTGCTCGACCCGCTCGATAGCATAGACCAGGGCCACGTAACGGGCATGGTTCAGAGCCAACGTCTCCTGGACCACGCCGCCGAAGCGGCCCTTCAGATCCTGCAGGAAGGTATTGGCATGCTCAGTGGGCGCCGATTTGGCGACATTGATCTGCGCGATCGGGCCAACCCGCACCATCTCGCCCGCCGGTTCGCTCGAGCAGAGGTAGGCCGCCTTGGCGTAGGAGCGGTCGAGGACCTTCTCGCCGACATGCTCGAGGTACTGCGCCGGCTGGAACTCGGCCAGGGTGCAGCCCTGGGGGTCAACAACGCGCGCGAGGCCGTCGTACAGCTCCAGGGCATCGCCCTTGACCAGGCCCATGAAGCAGGTGCTGAGCCTTCCCAGGCCATCGTTGGCGCGTATCGACTGCTCGATCTGGGGCACCAACACGCCCCCGAGCTCCAGGATCTTTTCTTTGAGCTTGCGTGCTTGCTCAAGCAGGTGGGCGCGAGCCGGCTCGCTCAGACCCTGGGTGATGCCCCCCGGCACTCCGGTCGTCGGGTGTATGCCCTGTGTTCCCAAGGCCGAGACGATGGTCTGGGCGGCCTTGCGGGCCGCCAGCACATCCTTGACCACGCCCGGATAGCGCTCTATGAGCGCGGGCAGCCCCCGCTGCTCGGGCGGCATGTCGGCCAGGAGGATATCGGGCCCAGCCAGCACGGTGAGGTGCAGGATGTGGTCGGCCACGTGCGCGGCCGCCAGCATCAACTCGCGCAGCAGACGCGCCGTCTCGGGGATCTCGATACCCAGGCCGGCCTCCACAGCCTTCAGAGAAGCCAGGTGGTGCGGGATCGGGCAAACGCCGCAGATGCGCGACGTCAAGAGGGCCGCCTTGGTCACGTGCCGCCCACGCATAAAGGCCTCAAAGCCCCTGAACTCGAGGACGTGGGCGTGCGCCCCGGCCACGTTGCCCTGCGCATCGAGGTGGACCGACACCTTCATGGCCCCTTCGATCCGCATGGGCTTGAACTCGATCTGTCTGGTCTGCATCACTGCCTCCTCACTACCCCTGCACCAAGGCCAGGACCTGTTTCACGAAATCGACGAACACCGGCGGCGGAGGCGGGCAGCCCGGCAGCGCCAGATCGACCTGCACATAAGCGTCGAGGGGCTTGATCGTATCGACCAGGGCCGGGATGTCGTCGGCGGGCAGTTTGGCCTGCGCATCTTTGACCGTGGGTGCTGTGCGATACGCAGCCTGCATCATCTCTTCATGTGTGCACAGATTGGCCAGCCCAGGAAGGCCGCCGAACGCGGCGCAGGATCCCATGGCAACCAGGTATTTGCAGCGTTCGCGCGCCTTTTTGAGCTCCGCCACATCCTCTTCGGTGCGCACCGCGCCCGTGACCAGTGCGACATCCACCTGATCATAGTCCTTGGCGCTCATGAGCAACGGCGCATAAACCAGGTCGAACACTTCTTGCAGCAGGCTGAACAGGCTCTCGCCCAGGTCGGCGAGCGCGATATCGCAGCCGCAGCAGTACGAAAGGTCGACGATTGCCAGTTTCATCTTGTCTGCCATCAGTGGCCTGCCCTCTCTGTACCGGCCTCGTTCGCCTCGGCCAAGAGCGCCATGTACAGGTCATAGTGGCGGAAAGAGTAGGGGCAGATGCCCACACACAGCCCGCACAGGGTACAGGCATAGACATCCTCCGCCACAGCCTTCAGTTGCTGGCGCGACGTCCCTTTCTGGAGCGTCCTCAGATAACGCCTGACCTTGAGCGCCGGCGCCTCCTCGGGCCGCGGCCTGCCTGCATAGAGCGGGCAGGCTTCCACACAGCGGCCGCAGCCCGCGCAGGCGCTCGAAAAGGCCGCAAAGGCGGCCGGGGAGCGTGGGTCGCTCTGGCCATAGACCACAGTCGCCACGGCGTGGGCTACCAGCCCGTTGCCCACCAGCGAGACGAACAGCCAGCCGATGGCCGAGACTAGATGGATGGTCGTCCACCACCCTGGCCTCGGCGCCACGAGCCCCACGACCTGCAGCAAGAGCACGAGGCCGCTCACACCAATGACCATGATAAAGGCGGCATCGACGTAGAACATCTTGCCCGAGGCGAGCCGGAAGTAGCGGTTTCCGGCAAAGCGGGCCAGGATGCCGGCAAAGCCCACGGCCACCGCTAGCCCGAACAGGCCGTGGGCCCAGGTGATCGTCCAACCCCAGCCGGCAAACAGGCCGGCCAGGCCGGTAAAGTACAGGATCTCCAGCACAATACCGGTGATCAGCGAGGCGACCATGCCGATATGGAAGACGACGGAGAAGGTGCTGACCTGCGCCGTCCTCTTGATGAGGAGGTCCATCACCCCCGGCCGTTTGAGGGTCAACGACGCCAGCCGGGGCTTTTCGCTGTACCAGTACGTCAAGGCTATCGCTCCTCTCTCCTGACCTTGGCCAGGTCCGCCATCCTGTTCTTGCGCCAACTGAGGATGGTGTAGCCCAGCCCGCCAATGACCGGCACCCAGCCCAGGTGCGCGTAGCGGGTGATCGTGGCGCGGACCCTCCCTGCCCCGGGATACTCGGCTGTGAGGCCAAAGAGGTCCTGAATAGCCGGCTGGCCGAACTCTTCGGCACTGAACAGGACAAGCGTGCTCGTGCCCTCGGGATACAACAGCACGCCGTTCACCTCTGCAGCGCGCTGGGTGCCGGCCTCCAGAACCTGGTCGAAGGTTCCATAGACCAGGGCGTTGTGGCCCATGCGTTCGCAGGCCACGACGCAGGCCGGCTTTTTGCCCGCGCCGACTCGCTCACGGCACAGATCGCACTTGAAGACCTGGCCGTTGCCGAGCGCATGCTGGATGGTCGGCCGGAACGGGCAGGCGTTGGCGCAGGAGAGACAACCCACGCAGCGGCTTTGGTCCAGAATCACGGGCCCTTGTGCGGTCTTGGTCAGGGCGCGCCCCTGGCACACATCCACACAGGCCGGCTGATTGCAGTGCAGGCAGTGCATGGGTACGGCCAGGATATCGCGCTCGCCTTCCCGCTCGCGGACCACCGTCACCGAGATTCTGGATACCCCATCCTCGTGGGCGGCCTGGCAGGCTTCGATGCACTTGGTGCAGTGGCGGCAGCGGGTCGTGTCGATGAGCAGGGCCTCCTGCGCGCCCTCTGCGGCGACGCTGTTGCCCTCGCCCCCTACGACTACCAACAGGCCGCCCGCCGAGGTTACTGCCAGCCCCTTCAGAAACCCTCTACGCGATAGGCTCCCAGTGCTTGTTCGCTTCTCTTGCTTCACGCTGACCTCCAGATGTGGAACTCAGCCTGGCCACGTTTTGGAACCTGCGCCAGGTTGAGCGACGTTCGCTTGCAGCGCACTCTGCAACCCTACCTCCTGCACCATCTCTGCCAGCAGGGCCTGCAGCCTTTCTTCCGTCAGGTGCCGGGTGGCGACCACAAGGTGCTTGGCATCGTACTCTTGCCAATCACTGGCCAGGATACTCAGGCCGAGTTCAGAAGCCCGCTCGTAGTAGGTGGTGCCGGGGTAGGGCGTGGTCATGGCCAGGGTCAGCGAGACTCCCTCGATCTCGCGCAGTTCCTTCATGAGTCTGATCTGATCCCTGACCGTCTCCTCGGTATCCTCTGGGTGGGGGAACATGAAAGAGCAGGTCACTTCGATGCCATAGTTCAGAGTCATGGCCACCGCGCGCCTGACCTGTTCAAGGCGGACCCTCTTGCCGATGGCATCCAAGATACGCTGCGACCCGGCTTCGACGCCGAACTGGATACTGCGACAGCCTGCGTGACGCATTTCGCGCAGCAGCTCAGCATCTACCAGGTCGACCCGGGTGGCGCACCGCCAGCGCAGGGGGAAAGGCCCACGCATGCGGCTCAGGCCCTTGCAGATCTCCAGAACCCGCCGCCGATCCAGCGTGAACGTGTCATCGGCGAAATTCAGGCCGCCCATGGGTGTAGTGACAAGGACCTGGACGATCTCCTCGAGCACGCTTTCGGGGCTTCGGAACCGCCGCTTCCCCTGCCAGATGTTGTTCACCGCGCAGAAATGGCAGGCAAAGGGGCAGCCGCCGCGCGAGGCCAGGACCGTGTTGCCATAGCCATACGCCTGCATTGGGAAAAGGTCCCGCGCGGGGTAGGGCAGTTCATCCAGGTCGGCGATCGGCGGGCGTGCTGCCGTGGTTCGCAGCACGCCGTTCTCTTGGTACGCGATCCCCTGCACATCGGCCAGCCCCCCCTGCCCACGGATCAGGCAGTGGGCCAGTTCCAGCATCGTGCGCTCGCCCTCGCCCCTCACCACCACGTCGACGGCCGGGTCCAGCGCCACTTCCTTGTACAGCACGCTGGCGTGTGGCCCGCCGATCACCACCACCGTCTGGGGAGAGGCAGCCTTGGCCAGCCGGGCGATGTGCAGGCCATTGTTGTGAGTCTCGGTGTAGGTGGAGATGCCGAGGATGCGCGGGGGGGGTGCTCGCCAGGGCGTGCGTCCATTGGGCGTCACTCCGGGGCGCGACGTTGCAGTCCCAGGCCGACACGCCGTAGCCGGCCTCGCGGAGCGCCGCCCCGATGTAGGCCAACCCCAGCGGCGGCGAGAGACGGGCATGGTCGGTCAGCCTGCTCACGCCTGCGTTTACCAAGAGAACATCCACCGTACTTCCACTCCCCCCAGCTTGACGGGCAAACGCCCAACCTCCCGCGAGTTTGGGTGCGCTTGTTCCTAGAACACCAGACAAGCAATCGGACGGAAGCGCTGTCAACGGATTTCTGGCACGGATTGCACGGATTGCCTGTCGCCGCGGCGAGGCCAATCCGTGCAATCCGTGCCCACAATCCGTTGACAGCCGCTCTGCCTGACTACTTGACCGCTGCTCTAGCGAGCGTCGCCCAGCCTGCCGGCCCTTTGGAGGGTGTCGGCCACGTGCCCCAGGTCCAACTCCTCCAGGGTTCTGCGGGTCGGCCAGCCGGTCTCGGTATCCCAACCCTCGAGTCTGTAGAAGTGCGTCTTCCACTGCTCGAGGCCATCCTTGTCGATGAACAACTTTTCCATGGTGTCATAGCGCCACTGACCGTTTTCGTAGACACTCACCCCACCCAGATAGATGGGGACATACGAGTAGCGGGTCGCACTGCCGGCCAGCGTGTACATGAACGGAGCGAACACCTCGCTAGCCCGATGCCGACCCTGCAGCACCCAGATTGCCCGGTTCTGGTTCCAGATCCTGCGGCCGATCTCCATGCCGTCGGCAAAGGTCAGGTTCTTGCCGGTGACCGCGTTGAGGAAGCGCGGCTCTGCCTCCGGCGTCCATCCGATGTACCCGGGCAGGTCGGCCCCGATAAAGCGGGGAGCAAAGTGATCACAGAACTGGATTGATTCCTTCCAGAACCGGGAGTAGTGCCGATGCCAGGCAACCTGTTTGGCCTTGTGCTCCGAGTAGATGCCCGTGGGGCCGGTGCCATAGTCGAACATGAAAGGATCGCCGGTGTAGGGAATCGTCTTCTCGGCCAGGATCTGGACGAGTTGGTCGGCGGGCAAGTTTTCGCGCCCAATGGCTTGGAGTTCCATGAAGACGTTCTGGAAGCAGTGCTCATTGATATCTCGCTCGCCCATGAGAGAACCATAGGCGAAGGTGATTTCGGGCAAGCTCCAGTGCCACTTGTGGCCCCACTGGGCCAGGTCCAGGATACCGCTCGTGGTATCCTCCTCGTATCTGCCCCACCTGACGGCCGCCCTGGCCAGCCCTTCGGCCAGATCGGCCCCGATCCCCTGCCTGTAGGCGATGGCTTTGTGCAGGGCCTCCGCGAATTCCGCTGTCCCCCACTGTTCAAAGTCCAGGGGCGCGGAGTCGATGGCTTTGCCCGGACCCAAGATGCCTTGTTTGTACAACTCCAGGGGGTAAACGGAATCGGTCTCGTAGATGTTGACACCATACCGTTCACAGTAATCGCAAGCCGTGCTGCCACCGGCCGGCGTCTTGGCCTGGAAGAAATAGGCCGTTTCAGCGCACATCGCGTCGCTGCGCTCGCCGTTCTGATGCCGGAACTTGTCTGCCCGCGTGCAGCCCTGGCAGCTCGTGTTCCGGTAGTTGCCCGGCCCCGGCGGCGCGTGAGGCACCCATGTGCCCTGCCGCGGCGGCTGTTTCTGGTCGAACCACAGCCTCGTTTCCATCAGCGCTCTGGGGTCGGCCACCGGGATACTGCCTGTACCCAGCACGCTGATGGCCTTCAGGTTCTTGGCGCCCCAGACGCCGCCGAACCCACCCTGGCCGGCAGCCATGCTACAGCCATGGAGCAGAATGCCCAGCCTGCTCCTGCTCTCACCCGCCGGGCCAATGCAGAGGATCGCCGGCCCCTGGGTCGTGAACCCATCGCCTACGCCCGTCCAGCCACCGAGGCTGGCCCTGCCGGTCACGCGCCGCCAGATCTCCTCCTGCGTGTCATAGGTATCTCGACCCCAGAGTCCCTCGGCATCCTCAATGGTCACCTTGTCGTTGAGGATATTCACCCAAACCGGCTTGTCGGCCGCCCCCTCGATGACGATGCCGTCCCAGCCTGCGAACTTGAGCATGCCGCTGAAAAAGCCGCCAAAGTTGCTTCGGTTGAACCAGCCCTGTGGATACCCATGCACGCCAATGCCCTGCACCTCCACTCTGCCCACAGCCGGGCACAGCGTGCCTGCCAAAGGGCTCGACATGACGGTGATGACGTTCCGGGGATCAAAGCCATCCATCGTCGGGTCGGGGCACAGGTCCCAGAAAATGGCCGAGCCCATCCCATTGCCGCCCCCCCACGCTTCATACTGGGCGGTGTCAATAGTGCTGATAGACCGGTTGGTCAGGTTGATCCTGAGTATCTTGCCAGCATACCCACCTGTCATTGTGCAGCCTCCTTCTCGTCACGAGCCTTGTTCGCCAGGCTTGGGTGTGGGCGTACGCAGCACCACATCGTAGCCCACGGTTTCGGTCTGCACGGGTACCTCCTCCACGAACTTGATCACCTTGGCCGGGCAGACCTCGACGCAAGCCTGCTTGCCGCCGATGCCTCCCTTGTGCGGCCAGTAGGGGGCATTGGCGCATAGGTCGCACTTGATGGCGATGTTCTTCGCAGGATTCCAGATGATGCGGTGTGGGATCTGAGGGCAGGCCTCAATGCACGCTTTGCAGCCCGTGCATTTCGCCTCGTCTATGATGCGTGTGTTCCCGTTCTTCGTGTCGATATGCAACGCGCCGTTCGGGCATGCGGCGACGCACGCTGGATAGACGCATTGCCGGCACTGGGCAATCTGGATGTCGTCGGGCCATCGGCCCATGATGTTCTCCAGTACCTGGATCCTCGATAGAGAAAGGTTCGCTACCCCCTCGTGGGCCACCGAGCACGCTATCATACAGCTCTGGCAGCCGGCGCAGTTCTTGGAATCGACCACAAGATAGCCCTTTGCCTTGGGCAGTCCCTCCTTTGCTGGCGGGAGGGTTGTTCGGCCAATCACGCCTCCAATGGCTAGACCAGCGGCACCGGCTCCCGTTCCGACGAGAAAGCTCCTGCGGGAGACCTTTTTCTTCTCCTTTTTGCCCCACTCAGACACGGTGTCCTCCTCTCATTCCCCCGGAGCCAGGGGCTCAATGCGGGATGAGTTGCAGCTCGAGCATCCTCCACCTCCACACCTGACGCCAGCCCTGTACATCACCTCCCTGAAAACGAGTAGGAGGCAAGCTCCCTGGGGCGCCGGCGACGCCCGGGAACTTGCCTCCTTCGCACCATGGCAGGCGTGGCGATTGCTCCCCACACCCTATCGCTCAGCCGTTCCCTGAGGGAGCCGGTTGAGTCGGAGACAGTCCTATGCCAACTAACCCATTATACCGTCTGCCGCCCGGCGGTTGAACACCCCTCCGGCTAGTCCTGGCTGTGCCCCAAGAGTAGTCTTTGCCTACCTCTTTCGGTTGCGGCGTCGCCGGCAGGCCGCCCAGGCGGCTGTATGCCGGTTCTCTGCATTTGTGCCGCATGCGGCATCCGTGTTATAATGATTCTGCCACCGACCTCTTGGCGGTGAGCGTGTTTCGGCCAGTACACTCGACCAGATGTCGCTTGGATCGCCGGCGCGACCGAGACGGCAGGAAGAACTGTATTCCTCCAGCCTCCGGGCGCGCCTCGGGGGCTTTCTCTTTTGGGGAAAGCCCTTGGAGGTGCACAATGCTACGCTACAGGCTTGCCTCTCTGCTCATGGTCTCTCTGCTGCTGGCAGCCACGTTGCTGGCGGGTTGCCAGCGGGCCGCGCCGCCCACGGCGCCACCCACCGTCGCCCCGGGCACGGGCGCGCTGACCCCGGCGGGCAGCCCGCAGCGCGGCGGCGCGCTGATGGTGGCTATCGCCGCCGACCCCGACGGCCTCGACCCGCACAAGACAGTGGCCGCCGCGACCTTTCAGATCACGCGCAACATCTACGATACCCTGGTGCAGGCCGACGACAAGGGCCGCATCGTGCCCGACCTGGCGCTCTCCTGGGAGCCGTCGGCCGATGGGCTCACCTGGACCTTTACCCTGCGCGAGGGGGTCAAGTTCCACAACGGGCGCACCATGACCGCCGACGACGTCAAATACTCCTTTGAGCGCCTGCTTGCGCCGGAGACGGCCAGCCCGCGCGCCAAGGACTTTGCCGTGGTCCAGTCGGTCGCGGCGCCCGACGCCAAGACTGTCGTCTTTACGCTCAAGGCGCCCTCCGCGCCTTTCCTGTCGAACCTGGCCTACGGCTGGGCGGCGATCGTGCCCCAGGAGGCGGCCGCCACCCTGCGCGACCAGCCCGTCGGCACCGGCCCCTTCAAGGTGGTGCAGTGGGTCAAAGACTCGCACGTGGCGCTGGAGCGCTTTGACGACTATTTCGTGCCCGGCGTGCCCTATCTCGACACGGCTACCTTCCGGGTCATTACCGACCCCTCGAGCCGCATGGCCGCCCTGCGCGCCGGTGAGGTCGATGTGATCCCCGAGCTGCCGGTGCAGGAAGTGGCTGCCGTACGCCAGGAGGCCGACCTCAAGATCATCGAAGTGCCCTTCAACGGCATCCAGTACATCGCGGTCAACAACGCGCAGCCGCCCTTCGACAACGTGAAGGTGCGCCAGGCGCTCAACCATGCGGTCGACAAGCAGGCGGTCATCGACGCCGCCCAGTTCGGCATCGGCGTGCCCATCGGCTCGCACATGCCGCCGGTGACCGAGTACTATGTGGACCTGGCCGGCCGTTACCCTTACAACCCTGAGAAGGCCAAACAACTCCTGGCCGAGGCGGGCTATCCCAACGGCCTGGAGACGACGATGATCCTGCCCCAGCCCTATGACTTTCACATCCGCAACGGCCAGGTCGTAGCCGACCAGTTGGCCAAGGTGGGCATCAAGGTCAAGCTGGAGACGATGGAGTGGGGCACCTGGCTGAAGCAGGTCTACAACGGCCGCCAGTTCGCGCTGACGGCCATCGGCGCCACCGGCCGGCTCGACCCCGCCCCGTTCCTGAGCGCCTATGTCAGCACGTCGGCCGAGAACATGCGCAACTATGCCAACACCCAGTTCGACGAGCTGGCGGCCCAGGGCGCGGTGGAGGCCGACGCCGCCCGGCGCCGCGAGATCTATGCCCAGATGCAGACCCTGCTGGCCGATGACGCCGCGGCCGTCTTTTTGCTGGCGCCGCTCTCGTCGGTGACCCTGCGCCGGCCGGTGCAGGGCTGGGTCGTCTACCCCATCGACATCTATGACCTGCGGACGGTGTGGAAGGGCTGACGACGGAGGCAAAAAGTTGCCGTACTTGTTGCGCAGGCTCTTGGGCCTGGTGCTGACGTTGCTCTTGGTGTCGCTGATCACCTTTGCCGTGGTGCACGTGCTGCCGGGCGACCCGGCGATGCTGATCCTGGGGCACGAGGCGTCGCCCGAGTCGCTGGCCGGCCTGCGCGCTGCGCTGGGGCTCGACCGGCCGCTGCCTGCGCAGTACCTCTCGTGGCTCGCGGGCGCGCTGCACGGCGACCTCGGCATGTCGCTGCGCCACAACCTGCCGGTAGGCCAGTTGATCGCTGAGCGGCTGCCGGTCACTGCGTCGCTGGCCGCGCTGGCCACGCTGCTGGCGGTGGGCCTGGCCCTGCCGCTGGGCATGCTGGCCGCCGTGCGCCAAGGGACGGCCGTCGACCTGGGCGTGTTGGTCCTCTCGCAGGTCGGCGTGGCCCTGCCCGCCTTCTGGATCGGCATCCTGCTCATCGTGACCCTGGCCGTCGGCCGGCACCTGTTCCCCACCGGCGGCTATGTGCCCTGGAGCGCGAGTGTGCCCGGCGCGCTGCGCAGCCTGGCCTTGCCGGCCGTGGCGCTGAGCCTGCCCATGGTGGCGGTGTTGGTGCGCCTGGTGCGCAACGCCATGCTCGACGAGCTGGGCCGCGACCACATCCGCACCGCCCGCGCCAAGGGCCTGCCTGAGCGCACGGTGCTCCTGCGCCATGCGCTCAGGGGCGCGCTCATCCCCACCGTCACCATGGTGGGCCTGCAGTTGGGCTTTCTCTTGGGCGGCAGCATCGTCATCGAGCAGGTCTTTTCGTTGCCTGGGCTGGGGCGGCTGGTGCTTTCGGCCATCGCCAACCGCGACGTGCCGCTGATCCAGGGCCTGGTCGTGTTCATCGCCACCCTCGCGGTGGCCATCAACTTTACGGTGGATGTGTTGTATGCAGCGCTCGACCCGCGGCTATCACTGTGGAAGTAGCAGCAGCCCTGCTGCCATACGCACGTGGCCTGGTCCAGGCAAGGGAGCGGATGCACCGCAGAGGCGCAGAGGACGCGGAGGTTGTAGGGGCGAGGTGACCTCGCCCCTGCTCTGCGCCCTCCGCGCCTCTGCGGTGACCCCCGTGCCGGCGGCGCGCCATGGCGGCTGAACGCGTGGCGGTGCGCAATGGCGCTGTGGCGCGCGCCGTCGGGCGCGAGCTGCGTGCGCCGCGCACCGAATCGCCCCAGTCGGCGGCGCGGCGACATGCGGCGCCGCGGGGCAACCGGCTGCTCTGGCTGGGCGCCGCGCTGGTGGGCGCCGTGCTGGCGCTGGCGCTCGTCGGCCTGGTCTACACGCCGCACGACCCCAACCTCATGCACGCCGGCGAGCGCGGGCTGGGCCCGAGCCTCGCCTACCCCATGGGCACCGACCAGTTCGGCCGCGACATCCTCAGCCGGGTGATGCGCGGCGCAGGGCTGGCGCTGCTGGTCGGCGCCGTCGCCGCGGGCATCGGCCTCGTGGCCGGTGCGCCGCTGGGGGCGCTGGCGGGGTTCGCGCGCGGCTGGGTCGACGAGGCCATCATGCGTCTGATGGATGGGCTCTTTGCCTTTCCGGCCACGCTGCTGGCCATCGCCATCGTCGGCGCCTTGGGTCCGGGCTTGGTGAACACCATGCTCGCCATCGGCGTGGCCTATGTGCCCATCTTTGCCCGCCTGGCGCGGGCCGCCGTCATCGCGCAGGTCGACGCCGAGTACGTCGAAGCGGCGCGGGCCGCGGGCGCCCGGCCAGGCCGCATCCTTTGGCGCCACATCCTGCCCAACGGCCTCAGCCCGCTCATCGTCCAGGCCACCGTCGCCTTTGGCGGCGCCATTCTGGCCGAGGCCGCCCTCAGCTACCTGGGCCTGGGCGTACAGCCGCCCGACCCCAGTTGGGGGCAGATGCTCAACGATGCCCGCAACTATCCCACCGTCGCACCCTGGCTGGCCGTCTTTCCCGGCCTCATCATCGCCGTGACCGTGCTGGGCTTCAACCTGCTGGGCGATGGCCTGCGGGACTATTGGGATCCGCGGAGACGTGACGCGTGAGGCGTGATGCGTAGGGCGTAAGGCGTAAAACGTAAAGCGTAATGCATGCGCACGGCGCAACTACGCGCCGAAGCAGTGCTCGCCGTGCGCTGTACCCCTTACGCCCTACGCATTACGCATCACGCCTCACGCATCACGTTTTACGCATCACGTTTTACGTCAGGAGGACCTGTGCTCTTTTGTCTCGACATCGGCAACACCACCATCGTCATGGGCCTGTACGCCGGCGACGAGCTGCGCCACCACTGGCGCATTGCCGCCGACGCGCGCAAGATGCCCGACGAGTATGCCGTGCTGCTGTGGAACCTGTGTGCGCAGGGTGGGGTAGCCCTGGCGGAGGTCAAGGGGATCGTCATGGCCAGCGTGGTGCCGCCGCTGACCGGGGTCTTCCAGGAGGTGTGCCAGGGGCTGTTCGGCCGCCCGGCGCTGGTGGTGGATGCCGGCGTCAAGACCGGCGTGCGCATCCGCTACGAGAACCCGCGCGAGGTGGGCGCCGACCGGGTGGCCAACGCCGTCGCCGCCTTCCGCCTGTACGGTGGTCCGGCCTGCGTGGTCGATTTCGGCACGGCCACCATCTTTGATGCCATCTCGCGCGAAGGCGACTATCTCGGCGGCGCCATCGCGCCCGGCGTCTACGCCTCGGCCGAGGCGCTCTACCGCACCACCGCCAAGCTGCCACGCATCGATGTCGTCCGCCCGCCCTCGGCCATTGGCCGCAACACGGTGCAGAGTATGCAATCGGGCCTGCTCTATGGCAGCGTGGGGCTGGTCGAGGGCATGGTCGGCCGCTACCGCGCCGAGCTGGGCGAGGACCTGCACGTCGTGGCCACCGGCGGCCTGGCCCCCGTCATCGCCGCCGAGACGTCCGTCATCCAGGCTGTGGACCCCTGGATCACGCTCAAGGGCCTGCGCTTCATCTGGGAGCTGAACCAGGGCTAGCTCGGGCATATCCCACAGTTGTGGGGCGCCCCGTGTGCTGGCCGGGTTCTCCGCTCCGCTGCCACCCCTTGGGCGCGGACAAGCCTGCATAGACACATACCCTCGCGCGCCCGGCCCTGACCCGGGTTAGGGGTTTGGCGGGCTGGCTGGCGTTGCTGGCCGCCTCGCGAGGCGGCCAGCAACGCCAGCCAGCCCGCCAAACCCCTACCTCAAAGGCCAGCACCGGGTTCGTGCGAAGCTCAAGAGCCGGTCACCAACGATGATGGGATATACCCGGCTAGCTCGCGGCATTTGCAGATTCGGGCACAGTCTGCTATAATGGCGAGTGTTCGGGGCGTAGCGCAGCCCGGTAGCGCACTTGAATGGGGTTCAAGTGGTCGGAGGTTCAAATCCTCTCGCCCCGACAGAAGCCCTCGGCACGCGAAAGCGGTCGAGGGCTTTTTCTGTTGCCGCGGCGCAGCCCGTCCGCCCACTTGAGGGGTTCAAGTGGTCGGAGGTTCAAATCCTCTCGCCCCGACAGAGGCCGCAGTCGCCATGGCCGCGGCTTTTTCTTGATTCGGCGGCGGCCTCGTGGCGCAGTCCTGCTGCGCACTCAATGCCGCAGCCGTACATGGCCGAAGAGGTGCGGCATCCGGGTGTTGCGCTTCGCACGCAACCGGAATGGCACCCAAACCCCTTCCGGGTTAAGGCCGGGCCCAGGTGCAGCGGAGCGGCCGACAATCACCCGGACCGCCTGCCAGGGGCCGCGTCACGCATGGTTGTCGTACTGCGAGACGAGCTACCCCAGGCCCAGCCTCGGTTCTGGCCCCCTATCCAGCGCGGCTTTGGCCAGACCTGACAGGTTTCCGAAACCTGTCAGGTCTAGGTCCCAATCCCCTATCCAGCGGGGATGGCCTTTGCGGCTATCGTTGATGTCGCAGCCGCACCGAGCGCCGGCAACTGCCGGCCATCCGGGCAGTTGCCGGCTCGCACGCTCCGCACGCACCCGGCCCTGACCCGAAAGGTGTCTTTTTGGCGTGTTGGCCAGAGCCGTGGCCGCCCGCGGGCGGCCACGGCTCTGGCCAACACGCCAAAAAGACACCCCAAAAGGCCCCTTTCCGGTTATGCGCGAAGCGTTATGCCCGGATCGTGCGCCCTCCCAGACAACTATGGTTGCAGCATCAAACGCCGGGGCCAAACGCCCGGGTTCGGTCACAATCCCCTATCCAGCGGGGATGGCTTTGTGGCGAGTCCTGCCCGACGGCCACACCCGAGCCCACCAAGGTGTCTCAATCCCCTATCCAGCGGGGATGGCTTTGTGGCCAGACAATTTCCTTCAAGCCGGGATCCAACCCGTGGTCTCAATCCCCTATCCAGCGGGGATGGCTTTGTGGCGCCTCTGCGGTGAGGGGCGAGGTGACCTCGCCCCTACGTCTCAATCCCCTATCCAGCGGGGATGGCTTTGTGGCCTGGGAAGCTCATCGGCTCGCGGCGCACTGTGAAGTCTCAATCCCCTATCCAGCGGGGATGGCTTTGTGGCGCCCGACGTTGCCGGTAACCCCGACGACGCTCGGTGGTCTCAATCCCCTATCCAGCGGGGATGGCTTTGTGGCGCTCGCCGGCTGCGACCCGATCATCGGTCGCTTTTCGGTCTCAATCCCCTATCCAGCGGGGATGGCTTTGTGGCGCCCGACGTTGCCGGTAACCCCGACGACGCTCGGTGGTCTCAATCCCCTATCCAGCGGGGATGGCTTTGTGGCCAGA
>JAKPJZ010000252.1 GCA_029553955.1 Chloroflexota bacterium | reverse complement strand
GCGGGTTGCCTGGCCTCTCCGGCTGCCCCTGGCGCGCCCGCGGGCGCGCCAGGGGCAGCCGGAGAGGCCAGGCAACCCGCAAAAACCCACCAAAAGGGGCTCATACCGGGCTGGCGCGGAGCACGTAAGCCGGTTGGAGGGGAGTCTCATGCCCACCTGGATCATCTCAGAGGATGAGGACGGCGTGGTCATTGCGGTCAAGGTCGTGCCCAAGGCCAGCCGCAGCGAGATCGTGGGCGCCGAGGGCGATTGGCTCAAGGTGCGCATCACCGCCCCGCCGGTGGAGGGCGCCGCCAACGAGGCGCTGGCGGCCTTCCTGGCCGGCGCGCTCGGCCTGCGCAAGCGCGACGTCACCATCGCGGTGGGCGAGCGCAGCCGCCTCAAGCACGTGCGCATCCGCGGGCTGAGTGCCCAGGCCGTCGCCGCCCGCCTGGCCCCGCCCTGAGTACTGGGGCGTTCCTGAAGCCCCGACTTTTGCCTTCGGACGCCATCGCCTACTGCGACGGCGTCATTTCGTCATTCTGAGGAGCGGAGCGACGAAGAATCCTTGCCGCCAAGGGCCGACTCGCCATTCCGAGGCAAGGATTCTTCGCTGCGCTGTTGAGAGACTCGCTTGTCATTGCGAGCCGCAGCGAAGCAATCTCCACGTTAGGCATTGGAGATTGCTTCGCTGCGGCTCGCAATGACGGGTCAAGGCTCTGCGCCGGGCACAGGGGTCCGAGACCCCGGGGTACTCGCAATGACCGATCGGGAGGCTTCGCCCCTACAACTGCGGCTGCCACGCGGGCGCCTGCTCGATCGCTGCGCTCTGCGTGAGGTTCGTCTTCTGGCTGCCGTCGGCGCGCATCTTGAAAATATCCCACGTGCCGTCGCGGTTCGAATAGTACGTCAGCCACTTGCCGTCGGGCGACCACGCCGGCCCATGCTCGTCAGAGTTGGGGCTATTCGAGACATTGCGCAGCCCCGAGCCGTCGGGCGCCATGGTGTAGACCTCCATGTTGCCGTCGCGGTAGGTCTCGAAGGCGATCAGGCTGCCGTCGGGCGACCAGTGCGGCGAGAGGTCGGTGGCCTGGTCGTCGGTGAGGCGCAGCAGCCCATCGCCGCCGCGGTTCACCACATAGATCTCGGGGTTGCCGTTGCGCTCCGACACAAAGGCCAGTTGCGCGCCGTCGGGCGACCAGGTCGGCGCATAGTCCGACGAAGCGCTCCAGGTGATGCGCTGCGCTGCCGTGCCATCGGCCTTGGCCACGTACAGCTCCCAATTGCCGTCGCGGTTCGAGGCAAAGGCGATGCTCTCCCCGTCGGGCGACCAGGCCGGCGTCCACTCGTCGGCCGGCGTCCGCGTGATGTTCTGCAGGTCGGTGCCGTCGGCATTCATCACCCAGATGTCGCGGTTGCCGCTGCGGTTGGAGACAAAGGCGATGCGCTTGCCGTCGGGCGACCAGGCGGGCAGCGTGTCTTCGCTGGTGCCTTCGCTCACCTGCACCGGGTCGGCGCCGTCGTCGCCCATGATCCACAGGCTCCAGGGCTCGAGGGCGCTCGCCTGCGCCATGTAGGCAATCTTGCCCGGCAGGACGACCCGCGTCGGCGTCGGCCGTGGCGTGGGGGTGACAACCGTCGGCGTGGGCAGCGGTGCCACGGCGACCGTGCGGCGCGAGCTCCAAACCTGGGCCACGACGACGACGGCCGCGGCGATGCCCACCCAGACCAGCACGCCCCTCCAGTCAACCTCCAGCGGGCGCTTGGCGGGCGGCTGGGCCTCGCGGCGCTGGCGCTTGCCGGTCAGCACTTCGACGAGCGGATGGGCGCTCGCCAGCCACGGACGCCACAGATCGGCGTACAGCACATAGCTCGCGCCCGCCAGGCGGTGCAGGATGCGGGGCCCGCAGAGGGCGTCGAGGCTCGCCTCCGCCGCGGTGAGCGACCTGTGCACGCCGATCGTGCGCAGCAACTGGACGATATCCCACGCGGCCACGGCCCCGCTATACCCCGCCAGCGCGCCGATCGCCGCCAGGGTGATCTGCTCCTCACGCGCCAACGCCTGCCAATCGGCGCTGAAGAGCTGCCCCACGATCCCGATGACCACCGGCGTGATCTCGCGCACGTCGTGGATCGTCACCCGTGGTTCCTTCTGCCCCCTCTTCTGATCCCTGTGCTGCACCAGGCACCGGTAGAGCTCGGCGCCGAACACGTGCAGCATGTACGGATGCCCCCCCGTCAGCGCGCAGATGCTGTCGATGGCATCATAGTCAAAGGGCAGCTGGTAGCGTGCCAGGCCCAGCAGCAGCGCCTCGCTCTGCTTGGAATCCAGGCCCTCGAGGTCGCGCTGCGGCAGGCCGCGCAGGGCAAGCACACGCTCGCCGGCCTCGCTCGAGATCCCCGACACTGCCACCACGACCAGGAGGTCGCCCTCCTGGCCCACAATCTCGCGCAGCCGCAGCAGCAGCTCGGCCCATGGCCCCTCGTTCAGCAGCGCCACCGAGAGGCCATCGAGCAGCAGCGCCAGTTGCCGGCCATGGAGCGCCTTGCGCCACTCGGGCAGCAGCTCGCTGTGCAGCAGGTCAGGATCCTTGGCAAAGGGGGCGTGAAGGAGGGGCGGCCATTCCTCGCGGCCCTGGCCGAGCTGGGCGTGCACGTCCGACACCAGCCACCACAGGAGCTCGATCGCCGGGGCCTGGGGCGCGCCCGCCAGGTCTACATAGGCAGTGACAGCGCGGTTCGCCAGCCTGGAGCGCAGGCGCAGCAACAGCGAGGTCTTGCCCATGCGCGGCGTGCCATAGATGGCGACGAAACGCTCGCCGGCGAAGAAGCGGTCGTCCAGCCAATCGATGACATCTTCGCGCCCGAAGAAACGCTCTTCCTCGCTGATAGGCTCGTCGGGAGTGAATGGGTTACCAGAGGATTGGGGCACGCTCACCTCATTGGCTCAGATCACCATCGACTCCGAGCGCCTGCTCTCAGACCGGCCAAAGCGCTCGAGACGGAACGGCCGGCACTCGTCTTCGCCTCGCCCAAGCACCAGGTCGACGAGCATGCGCCCGCCCTCGGGGCTGGCCATGATGCCGTGCCCCCCATAGCCCACATTGAGGTACAGCCCCGGCAGCGCCGCACAGGCATCGATGATCGGGTTGGCATCGGGTGTCTCGGGGTACTGCCCCGCGCTGAGGAACACGTCATCGCGCCTCAGCCGCTCGGCGATCTCGCCCCAGAAGGGGGTCAGCTCCGAGACGGCCTCGAGCACCACGGCCGGGAAGGTCCAGTCGGTGGGCACCGCGTCGCTCGGCGTGCTCTCGGGCTCGGGCAACGCCCAGCCCAGGGCGCCGCCACCCGTTTCGGGCCGCCAATAGGCACCATTGGCATCGTCGATGGTCATTGGCGCATCGGCCGGGATCTCGGGGTAGCCGGTGATAATGGCCTTGTGGCGCCGCACCGCCACCACCGGCACCTGCACCCCGCAGCGCGCCGCCCACACTCCGGCGTAGGGCCCCGAGGCCAGCACGGCGCAGCGCGTGGCGATGGGCCCGCGGTTCGTCTCTACGGCGGCCACGCCCTGCGCATCGCTCGTCAGCCCGGTGGCCTCGGTGCGCAGGCAGAAGCGCCCCTCCGCCGTCGCCCGAGCCAGGTTGTACGTCAGGGCGTGCGTCGAAAGCCAGCCATCGCGGGCGCGGAAGGTGGCGGCTGTGACCTGCCCCGCGACAAAGGGAAAGCGCTTGCGCACCTGGGCGCCGTCCAGGAGCTCCACATCGTCGAGGCCACGTTGCCGCTGCAGCGCCACGCGCCGGCCCAGCGCCTCCAGGCCATCCTCTGCCTTACTCAGAAAGAGATACCCCTGCTGCCGCAGCCCCAGGTCGCAGTCGTCGAGGCCGGTCTCCTCGGCAAAGCGCTCAAAGAACCCGATGCTCGCTTTCATCATGCGGATGTTGTCGGGCTCGGAGAACTGTGCCCGGAAGCACTCCTCGGAGGCCGCCGTGGTCAACGTGCCCAGGCCGTCACGGCGCTCCAGGCAGACCACCCGCATCCCGGCCCGGCCGGCCCAGAAGGCGGTGGCCACCCCAATGACCCCGCCGCCGACGATGACCATATCGGCGGTACGCGGCAAGTCCTCCACAGACGGTATACTAATCGTGCCCATATCTACCTCCATTGGTCATACGGGCAGGGCCACAGCCTGTCATTGCGAGTATCCCAGGCCGCGGTGCAGCCTGTGCAAACACAGAAACCGCGACTGTCATTGCGAGGAGGCGGTTCGTGCGGGGCACGGACCGCCGACGAAGCAATCTCATAGCTGCAAGCGCAGCGCAGCAGCCCCAGGTTGCGAGCGGAGCGATGCAACTCCGCGTCGGACATTGGAGATTGCTTCGCTGCGCTCGCAATGAAAGGCTGACCTCTTGCCACGAACCGGCTACGCGACGCACAGGATGCGCCCGCAGTTGCCGCAGCGGTAGACCTCATCGCCGGAGCGGACCTGCTGCACAAGGCGGGTCGGCACCTGCACCCGGCAGGCCTCGCAAAGGCCGTTGCGCACCACCGCAATGCCCCGGCCGCCCTTCTTGCGGCGCAGATCATCGTACTGCTCGAGCAGGTCCGGCGGCACCACCGAGCGCAGGTGCGCGGTCTGCTCGTCGAGGCGGACTAACTGCGCCCTGAGCTTCGCCACCACCTCTGTCGTATCGCGCTGCTGCGCCTGCCAGGCTGCCTGCACCGCTTCCCACGCCGGGCGCAGCAGCGCGAGCCGCGCCTCGCTCTCATCGATCTCGGTCAAGTCCTGTAGGATGCTGTCCTCCAGGCCGTCGCGCCGGCCGCGCAACTGGCGCAAGTCCTCCTGCAGGCTCTCCAGCTCCTTCGGGTTGCGCACCGTGCCCCCGTACAGGCGCTGTTCCCCCTCAGCGATCCTGCTCGTGAGGCCCTTCACCTCCAGCTCGAGATCGCGCACACGGGCACGGAGCCTGGATAGCCTGGCCTCCTCCACCTGCAAGGCCTCGCGCGCGCCGCGGAGCTCTCCGCTTTCTCCGATGGCCTGCTCAGCCTCGCGGAGTCTGCGCACCGCATCCGCCCGCTCCAGCTCGGCCGTCTGCAACTGGTACACGGTCTGCAAGCCGGGCATGGCACCTCCCTCCAACGAGCCTGGCGGCAGTTGCTTCTCCTGCAGCCGATTATAGCACATGGGGCGCAGCCCGCCAACATGCGCCCCATGTGGGGGTATATCCCATCATCGTTGGTGACCGGCTCTTGGGCTTCGCACGAACCCGGCCATTGCCCGGGTGTCCCACAACCGTGGGACATGCCCCCCATGTGGGGCAAGCCGCAAGATCGACAAGCGCAGGCGCAGCTACGAACTCGGGGCGCTGGGCCCCTGTCGGAGAGCTAGCTCGTCCGTCTCAGCATCCTGGCAATCGCCGGGTGCCGGCTTCGCGATCGCCCGGCTCCAGGCCAGGGGGTTCCGCACCGGGGTAGCGCGTAGTGGGAAAGCCGGTCACCACCCCTCCCTGGACGGGCGATGGAAGCGCCTTTGCCAACAGGCAGGCCCGTGCTACAATACCGGCAAGAACACATCCTCTGCATGGAGATGAACCATCGTGGCCGTGCCTGTCGCCTGCAACCTGTGTGGGGCCAACGAAGCCCAATTGCTATTCCCCAACACCCTGGGGACCGACCGTCGCTCGGGCAGCATCGAGCGCTATCGCTGCACCAGCTCCGGCTATGGCAAACACCTCGCCATCGTCCGCTGCACCCAGTGTGGGCTGGTCTACGCCTCGCCCCGGAATGGCGACGAGGCCATCCTCGAAAGCTACGAGGACGTGGTCGACGAGCTGTACGTCGAAGAGCAGCTTGGCCGTGTGCTGACCTTTGAGCGCAACCTGCGCCCGCTGCTGGCCCTGGTCGGCGATGTGGAGCACCCGCGGCTGCTCGACGTGGGCTGCTATGCCGGCGTCTTCCTCGAGGTCGCCACCCGGCATGGCTGGGAGGCCTGGGGAGTCGAGCCCTCGGCATGGGCCGCCGAGGAGGCCGTGCGCCGTGGCCTACACGTCATCCGCGGCACGCTGGCCACGGCCGGCCTCGCGCCCGCCTGGTTCGACGTCGTCACCCTCTGGGACGTCATCGAGCACCTCACCGACCCCAAAGGAGAGATGCAGCGCGTCAACCGCCTGCTCAAGCCGGGCGGCATCATCTGCATTCACACCATCGACATCGGTAGCCTCATGCCGCGCATCCTCGGCCCGCACTGGCCCTGGCTGATGGAGATGCATCTCTACTACTTTTCGCGGCGCACGCTGGCGCAGTTGCTCGAGGAGAACGGCTTCCAGGTCATCCGCCAGTTTAGCCAGGGGCGCTACCTGCTGCTCGACTATCTGCTGGCGCAGCTCCAGGCCGTCAGCCCGCAGCTCTCGCGCCTGCTGCGCGGCAGCGCCCGGCGCCTGGGCCTCAGCCGCCGGCCGATCTCCATCAACCTCGGCGACCTCTGCACGACCCTCGCGCGCAAGACGGCCGAGGCGTAGGAGCGCGAAAGACACGAAAGGACGCGAAAGGACGCGAAAAGGCACGAAAGGTGCGCCCCCTTCTTCGTGCCCCTTTCGCGCCCTTTCGCGTCTTTTCGCGCCATAGCCATCTGGAGGTAACGATGCCGCAGCGTCTTTTCTCGGGCCTGCTGGACCTCCTCTTTCCGCCGCGCTGCGCGGGCTGCGGCCGCCCCGGGAGCTGGCTCTGCACGGCCTGCCTGACCCAGGTCGCGTGGATCGCGCCGCCGCTCTGCCCCCGCTGCGGCGAGCCGGCGCGCGCCCCCGCATGCTGCCCGCGGCGCCACCGCCACCCCGAGCACCTCGACGGCCTGCGCTCAGCCGCCTGGCACAGCGGCCCCCTGCGCGCCGCACTGCACCGCCTCAAGTACCGCGGGCAGCGCGTCCTCGCCGCGCCGCTCGCCGGCCTCGTCGTCGCCGCCTGGCGCCGCGACCCGCCGCCGGCCGGCCTGCTCATCCCCGTGCCGCTGCACCCCACGCGCGTCCGCGAGCGCGGCTTCAACCAGGCCGCGCTCCTCGCCGCCTACGTAGGCCGCGAGCTCGGCCTGCCCGTCGACGCACGGCACCTGGCCCGCATCCGCGCCACACCGCCGCAGGTCGGCCTCAGCGCCGGCCAGCGCCTGGTCAACGTCGCCGGCGCCTTCCGCTACAGCGGCCCGTCGCTCCACGGCCGCGCCGTCTGCCTCATCGACGACATCTGCACCACCGGCGCCACCCTCGAAGCCTGCGCCGCCGCCCTGCGCGAGGCGGGGGCCGCGAGCGTGTGGGCCTACACCGTCGCGCGGCCGCGATGGGACGCCGCGGACCGTGATGCGTGAGGCGTGACCGCGCGCGAGTGCGTGCCCAGTCGAGATGAACAGGCCAACAGCCCCCGGCAGCCCTGTAGGACGTGAGTCTGCCGGACCACCGAGACGTACCACGGTACTTGCAGTGTCGGTGTATCTGTGGTATATCCAGTGTATCGTGGAGGCGAGCAGTTCCACAGCCTCATCTACCAGGCAGCCGCCAACGAGTTCCACTCGCAGACGCTCGACCGCCTGCACGCCCTGAGCCTGCGCCTCTGGCACCTGGCCCTCGATCGCCTGGGCGATGTCACCCCCCGCGATCAGACGACACGTCCAGATCGCCGAAGCGCAGCGGCAGCGGCACAAGGCGCGCCGAGCAGTCCATCCAGCAACGTATTCTGGGCTTTCAAATGAGGATCAAAGCAGTATTCTAGAGGAGGACAGTCAGTCTATGGAAACCCGACTCAAAGGCCAAGGCAATCCCGTTATCATTTCGCCCGACCGGCCCACCGTCATCATCGGCGAGCGCATCAACCCCACCGGCAAGAAAAAGCTGGCGGCGGCCCTGGCGGCCGGCGAGCTCGACATCATCCGCCAGGAAGCGCTGGCCCAGGTCGCCGCCGGCGCCGATGTGCTCGACGTCAACGTTGGCGCGGCCGGCGTCGACGAGGTCGCGCTCTTGCCTCAGGCGGTCAAGATCGTCATGGAGGCGGTCGACGTGCCCATCTGCATCGACACCGCCGACAGCGCAGCCCTGGCCGCCGCCCTGGAGATGCATAAGCGACTGAACCCCGACGGCAAGCCCCTCATCAACTCGGTCAACGGTGAGGAAGCCAGCCTCAAGCGCGTACTGCCGCTGGTGGCTCAGTACGGCGCCGCCGTCATCGGCCTGGCCATGGACGACGATGGCATCCCCGACAATGCTCCCGCACGACTGGCCGTGGCCAAAAGGATCGCCCAGCGGGCGCAGGCGGCAGGCATCCCGCAGGAAGACCTGCTGATCGACTGCCTCGCGCTGACCATGGGCGCCGACGCCAACGCTGGCCGCACCACCCTGGAGGCCATCCGCATGGTGCGCGCCGAGCTCGGCGTGAACCTGTCGCTCGGCGCCAGCAACATCTCCTTCGGCCTGCCCGAGCGCGAAACGATCAACAGCGCCTTCATCGCCATGGCCATCACGCTGGGCCTGAACTGCCCGATTGTCGACGCCGCCAAGATGCGCTTCCACATCCTCGCGGCCGACCTGGCCATGGGCCACGACGAGTATGCCATGCGCTACATCAAGGCCTTCCGCCAGCGGGCCAAGGCCTAGAACATCTGTCAAGTATTCGTATAGACGACGTAGCCTAGGCTCAATACAGTTCAAATAAGCCGGCCGACTAGAGGGCCTGAGGCCGGTCGTCGGTCTGCGCCGACGACGTCGTGGCGACCAGCCCGCGTAGGCGGGCGCCAGGCGCCGCAGCGCCCCCTTGGCCGCCAACGGCGGCTCCCAGGCGCGACTTGCAGTCGCCGGCTCCGTCTCAGGTGAGCGACGTGCCCTTATTTGAACGGCATTGAGCCTAGCCCCCCTTGGCCGCCTGTGGCGGCCAAGGGGGGCTAGCTTACCGGTTTGCGAACACGACCTAGCTGGCTGGCAGCCCGTCAACTCGGCCGGCCCCTGGCAGTCGCTCCCCACAGCCTGCTACAGGCCAGAGCCGGCCCTCAGGTCGGCGACTATTGCCGGGAGGGGCAATGCGCCGGCGCCCGGCGGGATAGCGCAATAAGTCAGTGCGTAGATTGAGTGGGCATATAAGGAAGGCGTTTGGGCGGGGATGGGTTGAGCGATGTTCTGGGGGTCATTTGGCGCAACAAGTCGAGCCAGCGACAAGTGGCGGCGGGGGTTTCGACGGGAGACGCGCTTGGCGGGGGACTGCAGGAGTTGAAGAAAGGGTGCAGAGCGCGGAAGAGACGATTAGATACCGAGTTG
>JAKPJZ010000224.1 GCA_029553955.1 Chloroflexota bacterium | reverse complement strand
ACCAATAGACTATCGAGCCAGTGGTTCATGGGAGACTCAGGCCAGGCCGAGCAATCGCCCGCCCTGATAGACCAGCGTCGCCGCGCCCCAGGCCAGCACGGTCATGTAGCCGAGTTGAAACAAGGCCCACTTCCACGAGCCAAGCTCGCGCCGGACCACGGCAGTCGTCGGCAGGCACTGCATCGCCAGCACATAGAACACGAGCAGACTCACGCACAGCAGAGGCGTGTACAACGGCGTGCCGTCGTCGCGCGTCTCGCCCAGCATGGCCTCGCGCAGCGCCCCCGTGTCCTCCTCGCCGTTCTCGATCGAGTAGATGATGGACATGGTGCCCACGAAGACCTCGCGGGCCGCAAACGAGCTGACCACGCCCACGCCGATCCGCCAGTCGCCTCCGAGTGGCTGGATGACGGGCTCGATGGCCTTGCCGAGCCGCCCGGCCACGCTGTAGGCCAGCGCCTCCGAGGGCGTCGCATCCGGGTTGGGATGCTTCGGGTACGTCGAGAGCGCCCAGATGACGATCGAGATCGCGAGGATGGCGGTGCCGGCGCGCTTGAGGAACATCACCGAGCGCTCCCACATGCGGTGCAACGTCACGCGCAGCGACGGACGGCGGTACGGAGGCATTTCCAAGAGGAGCAGCGAGTGCTCGCCCTTGAAGAGTGTGCGGCGGAAAAGCCACGCCATGCCAAACGCCGCGCCGAGCCCGAGCAGGTAAAGCCCGAGCATGATGCCGGCCTTGAGCCACGCGGAATAGCCCACCGGCAGCAGCACGGCGATCAGCAGCGCATACACGGGCAGACGCGCCGAGCAGCTCACCAGCGGCACCACCAGGATCGTCACGAAGCGGTCCTTTTTGTTGTCGATGGTGCGAGCCGCCATGATGCCGGGGATCGCGCAGGCGAAGCCGCTGAGCATCGGCACAAAGGATTTTCCATGCAGGCCCACGCGGCTCATCAGGCGGTCCATGATGAAGGCGGCGCGCGCCATGTAGCCCGTGTCCTCCATCAGTCCGATGAAGAAAAACAGGATCAGAATCTGCGGCAGGAAAACGACCACGCCGCCCACGCCCGCGATCACACCATTGATCACCAGATCGCGAAAATCGCCCTCGGGCAATGCACCCGCAGCCCAGCCACTCACCAACTCTTGGGCCGACTCGATCCAGCCCATCGGAAACTCCGCGAGCCGGAACATCGCAAAGAACATCAGCGCCATCACCCCGAGGAAAAACACCCAGCCCCACACGCGGTGGGTGAGCACGGCATCGATGCGGTCGCTCGTGGCGGCATTGGCGCCGTGGCGACGCTGCGCCGCGGTGGCCAGCTCCTGCGCCCACGCGTAGCGCGCCTGCACCGCCGCCGACAGCCGGTCGAGCCCGGCCGACTCCAGCGCACGGCGTGACTCATCCACGTGCGGACGCACCGACGGGTGGACCGCCTCATCGATC
>JAKPJZ010000221.1 GCA_029553955.1 Chloroflexota bacterium | reverse complement strand
GTCTTTTTGGCGGGTTGGCCAGAGCCGTGGCCGCCCCATGGGCGCAGCGCAACCTCCGCAAGCACAGGTGCCTGTGCGCCCGCGGGCGGCCACGGCTCTGGCCAACCCGCCAAAAAGACCCCCCAAAAGGCCCCGTTCCGGTCATACGCGAAGCGCTGTACCCGGATCGCGCGCCTTCCCAGACAAGTCCGGTAGTCGTGCTAGTTCCCGAGAGGATAGGCGAAAAAGACGGCAATGTCTTGGCTGGAGTAGAGTTGGTCGTTGAAGCCACAGAATGTGCACCCCAGCCGCTGGCAGAAGCAGAGCGCGGGATAGTTCTTGGTCGAGCTCTCCAACACCAACTGGCGCATGCCCCCGCGCCGCGCCCATTCGGAGGCCGTCTGCAGCAGCCGGCTGCCGATGCCACGGCGACGGTAGCGCCTGGCGACCACGAGATGGTGCACCCAACCCACGCCGTCCCACGGCTGCACGCGCACATCAACAAAGCCCAGCACTTGCACCCCCTGGGCTGCGACCAGGAAGCACTCGTCGCGCTCCCAATCGTCCTCCAAGCGCGTCAAGGGTCGGGGATAGGGCACACGCATCGCCCGTGGCAGCCTGGCCTGGCGGAAGGCAATCACCAGCTCACTGCCCGCGCTGCGTTCGTCCATCTGCCAGACGTGGTCCGTCTCGGTCGAGGCATCGATCTCGGCGCAGATAGCCAGCTCTTCGGGGAACGCGCGGCGAACGATCACGGCTGCTCTCCTGGTGTCGCGTGCGAATCGGTGGCGGGTGAAGGCCTTGTTGCGGGTGCAGGCTCTGCGGCGGGCTGTTCATCCCAAATCTTGCCGTAGAGATAGAGCACGACGATCTTTAGGGCGGCGGCGGTAGGCACAGCCACCACCAACCCGGTGAAGCCGGCCAGTTGGCCGCCGGCAAAGAGCGCGAACAGCACCAGGAGAGGGTGCAAGTCCACGATCGGGCCGACCAGGTTGGGCACCACCAGTTGGTCTTCAATCTGCCGCAGCACAGTATACGACACTACCACCACGAGCGCAAGCGTGAGGTTGGACCAACCGAAGGGCGTGTTCGGCTGGAACAGGGCAATGGAGACGGCCACGCCGCCGGCCATGAGCGGCCCAAAGAAAGGCACGACTTCGAGCACCCCGCTGATCAGCGCTACGATCAGAGCATACTGCACCTGCAGGATCGAGAGTGTGACAAAGTGCGCCGCGGCCATGACAAGGATCAGCAGCAGTTGGCCACGGATGTAGGCGCCCATCACGCGGTCGATGGCCCCGGCGAGGCTCAGGAATTCACTGCGCTGCGCACGCGGCACCAGGCGGGGCAGGAATGCCGCCAGGTTCGGCCAGGCTCGCAGCAGGTAAAAGGTCGCGATCAGGAACAGCACCGCCTGACCCACGCCCTCGATAACGTTAAAGACCGCGGGAATGGCATGGCTGGTCACATACGTCACCAGGTTCTGCAGGTTGCGCATGATCTCGTTGACCAGCACCTGCGGATCGATGGTGAGCCCATAGACCTGGATCTGCTGGGCGAGCAGCGTCTCGTTGACGAACGCCAGCCGATCCATCAGGTTGGTAAGGATCTGGGGCGTCGCAGCCGCGAGGCCCTTGGCCTGCGCGATGAGCAACGGCACCAATGCCGTCAGCGCCCAGGCGACCGCCGCGAGGCCGACGAGGTAGAGCAGCGTGACGATCCAGATGCGCCGCAAGCGCAGCCGCGCCTCCAGCCAGTCGACGATCGGGCTGAGCACATAGGCCGTAATGGCAGCCCACACGAACGGACCGAGGATGCGCCCCACCCGCGCGAGCAACCATATCGTGAGCGCCAGGCCCACGGCGAGGATGATGATCTTGGCTTGCCTGGAGAAACGCACCGGTGCCGAGACACCCTGGCCTTCCATGCTCATTCTCCTAAGAAGGCGATGCCGGAGCGCTGAGCGCGGCAGCCAGCGAGTCGCCTTCGCGCACGCGGTAGGCCAGGATGCCTGTCTCAACGAGCGCTTGCAGGACCCCTGTTGCCCGCCGGCGCGAGCCAAAACTGCTGGGATCGACCACGACGCCAATGCCACGTACGCCACGGCGGCTGAGGTCACGCAGGGCCTCCACCCAGGCGGTGTCGGCAGATGGCGTGAGAACCACAGCAACCGAGTTGCGGCCGAACGACAACCCCTCCGCCATCAGCAGGCGATCGATGCCGACGTCGCCGCCCGCCCGGATGACGGCCAGGGTCTCGAGGATCTTGCTCAACTGGCGATCGCCGCGGTCGGGCTGCACGGCTTCGCGGCGCTCGCCATAGGCCAGCAAGCCCACGGCTCGCTTCTGGGCGATAAAGTAACGCGCGATGCTGGCCGCCGCCGCCACCAGATACTCCTCGGTCGAGGGGTCCAGCGCCGTGGCGCGACGCGCCGGCAGCACGGGCAGGTCGCCATGCTTGTCGAACGAGACCTCCAAGCGCTGCTCGGCCTGCACCGCCCTGTCCATGTCGACACAGAGCCACACGTCGGCCGTTGGGTCGAGCTCGAACTCTTTGACGATCAGGCGCCCTGTGCGCGCGGTCGACGGCCAATGGATGCGGTTGAAGGAGTCGCCGGGGTAATACTCGCGCACGCCGGCGACGTTGGTCGTCACATAGTGGGTGCGGCGGTGCATCGTGCCGCCGCCCACAAGTTCGCCGCTGAGCGCCCCAAAGCGGTGCAGGTCGACCATCAGGGGAAAGACCACGATGCTCGACGTCGGCGTGAGCTCTCGGCGCTGCACAAACATGCCAAAGGGATCACCACTGACCAGGCTCACCGGCCCCAGCCTGAAGCGCCCACGACGCCGGCAGGTCGTGCGCACCGCCCAGCCATGCTCGCGCCCCGAGGCCAGCGCGTTGATGACCATGCTGGCCCGATGCTCCGGCAACTCGGAATGGTCGCGCACCTCCAGCCACAGCCTGGGCAGTGGGCCGCGATTGCGCAGCAAGAAACGCTCCTCGGCCACGTTGCCTACCTGCGCGCGGCTCGACAACGTCTCACGGTCTACCTGCACCCAACTGACGTTGTACCAGGCCCACAGGTACGACAGCACGGTCACGCCAAGGAGCGAATAGGTCAGGTTGTAGAGGATCGGCCTGCCGGTGAACAGGGCTCCGGCAAGCGCAACCCCCATCAGGAGCAGGATGACGATGCTGTGCTTCATGATTAGTGCCGGTAGACCTGACAGGTCTCCGAAGACCTGTCAGGTCTACCGCCCCCCAACCAGCGCCGCACCTCGCCGCTGAGGAAATACCAGGCTGCCTGCAGCAAGTTGAGCTTCACCAGGCCCACGGGCAGCTCCAGCTCGCGTTTGTCGCACACGGTCGACATATTGGCCTGATCGACCAGCGGCTTGAGCGCCAGCAGCCGAGCGCGTCGCTCTTCAGCCGGCAGGGCCATGGCGCCGTCGACCTCGGCGCTGAGCGCAACCGCCGCCTTGATGCGCGCCTCCGTGGCCGCCGCCTGCACCTCGCCCACCAGGCCATAGCGCGCCTTGAGACGGTTCAGCCGCAGCCCAGCCTCGTAGGAGCTGGCCACAATCTCATCGCGCGTCATCCAGCGCGTTTCATAGTTCAGCACGTACTTCCAGCTTGGCTGCAGCAGCGCCCGGCGGTGCTCCTCCAGCGTGCGGCAGAAGAAGCGATAGCCATAGCGCTCCGGCTGCTCGAACGCTGCGCTCCCCGGGTCCACAAAGGGCGCCAACGGCGAGATGAAGGGGAAGAGCCGCCCATCGGGGCCAAAGCGCTCGAGGAGGGTGCCGCAATAGTCCACCGTCGCCAGCACCGAATCGTAGGTCTGCTCGGGCAGCCCGATCATAAAGAACACGTCGAGCCGCCGGCAGCCCGCATCAAGCGCGGCCCTGAGCGTGGCCTCCATGGAGGCGTTGTCATACCCCTTGCCGAACGCTCGCCGCACCGCGGGGTCGTGCGACTCCAGCGACACTTCGAGGGTAAAGTTGGGCAGCGCCTCTCCGACCTGCTGCAGGAATTCGGGCGTCGCCGGCCTAAAGAGCTCGACGATCACCGGGCCGCTGTAGCCGCGCACGGCGTCGAGGAAGCGCCGCGCATAGTCGTCGCCCGCCTGCCGCAGATCGCCGAGGATGAAGATCGGCCCGTTGATAAAGCGCGCGACGTTGCGCACGTCCTCGGCCAGCCGCTCTGGGCTTCGGAAGGCCGGGCCACCGGTGCGGCCGAAGGTGTTCCGGAAGGTGTAGGCCGAGCCGCCACACGTGACGCAGTTCTGTGTGCAGCCGCGCACGCTCAGCGCCGCCGTGATCGGATAGTCGAGCCAGTTGTGGAACGGCACTGTGCTCAAGAGGTCGCGGTAGGTCGCCACCGAGCGCACGACAAAGCGATAGTCGAGCGCGACGTCGTCGATGCTCTGCGGCACGTACGACACTGGGTTGGCGTGCACCGTCCCGTCGGCGCCGCGCCACGCCACGTTGGGCACATCAATCGGCTCGCGGCCGGCCAGGATGCACTCCAGGAGCTGGCGCATCGGCTCCTCTGTCGAGTCGCCGCGCACCACATAGTCCACGTACGGCAGGCGCAGCAGCTCCTCAAAGTAGTAGCTCGAGGAGAACCCACCCAGGATAACCGGCGTATCGGGATGGTGCCGCTTGGCCAGCTCGGCCACGGCCAGGGCGCCGTGGGCGTGGGGCAGCCAGTGCAGGTCGATGCCAAACGCAGCCGGCCGCAGGCCTCGGATCATGGCTTCGGCGTCAAAACGCCTATTGCGCAGCATGCGCAGCGCCAGGTTGATGATGCGCACGCGCCGACCATGGCGCTCCAGGTACTCGGCGATGGTCGTAAAGCCGATGGGGTACATCTCAAAGACCGGCGTCGACGGCACAAGGTCGCTGACGGGGCCATAGAGAATCGACTGATCACGGAAATCGTACACGCTGGGCGCGTGCAACAAGATGAGATCGGGAGAAGGCATGCGCTTCCTTGCTAGGCTCGTCCGACGCGCACCCGGGTGCCAGGCACGGGGGTCGAGCGCAGAATCTCTTCGACCACGCCGCGGGCATCGACGTTCTTGATCCGCGCCGAAGGGCTGATGATGATGCGGTGGGCCAGCGTCGGCTGGGCCATGGCCTTGATGTCGTCGGGGATCACATAGTCGCGCCCGTCGAGCGCAGCCCAGGCCCGCCCCGTCTTGTAGAGCGCCAGCGCCCCGCGAGGGCTCGCGCCCAGGTACACATCGGGGTGCTTGCGCGAAGCGGTCACCAGGTCTACGATGTACTCTTTGACCAGGTCCTCCACGTGGACCTCGCCCATCCCCTGCTGCAGCTCCTTGAGCTCCTCGATGGACATGACCTGTTCGATGCGCTCCAGGGGGTGGGTGCGCTGCTGCGAATCGAGTATGGCGATTTCGTCGGCCGGGCTGGGGTAGCCCAGGTTGATGCGCATCAGGAAGCGGTCGAGCTGGGCCTCAGGCAGGGGGAAGGTGCCCTCGTACTCGATGGGGTTCTGGGTCGCCAGCACGAGGAAGGGCTGCGGCAGGGCGTAGGTGACGCCGTCCACGGTCACCTGCCGCTCCTCCATGCACTCCAGCAGGGCCGACTGCGTTTTGGGCGTGGCGCGGTTGATCTCGTCGGTGAGGACGATATGCGCCATCACCGGGCCAGGGCGGAACTCGAACTCGCGTGTTTTCTGGTTGAAGACCGAGACGCCGGTGACGTCGCTGGGGAGCAGATCGGGCGTGAACTGGATACGGCGGAACATGCCGCCGACCGATTTGGCAATGGCCTTGGCCAACACCGTCTTGCCGACGCCCGGCACATCCTCGATGAGGATATGCCCCTGGCAGAGCAGGGCAGTGAACGCCAGGCGCACCTCGTGGTGCTTGCCCAGGATGACCTTGTCGACGTTGCCGAGGACGCGCTCGGCGATGGGCGCCAGATCCTTCATCGGCGGCTCCTTGCCCCAGGCAATGCTGCGATGTTCCGCCGATTACGTTCGGCGGCCTTGCGCCTAAGATACATGATACCCTGGCAAAAGTCAAGGAATCGCCCACCCGGTCAGGAAACCTGACAGGTCTCCGGAGGCCTGTCAGGTTTCCCCGAGCCTAGACGGTCACGAACATGTCCTTCATGTCCATGGGCATCTGGCTGACGACGTCCTGCCATTCGCCCTCGCCGACCGCGTCGCGAACGACGGAGAGGATGCCCTTGGCCACCTGTTCGGCCTGCGTGGGCTTCATCAGATCCAGATCGCCCTGGATGCGGCCGATGTAGGTGTCGCGGTCCATCTTTTGCACGCCGGGGCGGCGGCGTCGGATGAACTCGGCCATCTCGTGAGGCAACTGCGCGGCCAGATCGTTGGCCTCTTCAGGCGTGAGCCGGTCGGCCGTCGCCGCCAGCACCGAGCGCGTTGCCGTCTCGGCCTCTGTTTTGTCCGTCAGGTCCAGTCGCTGCTGCACCGCGCCCAAGAACTCGTCTTTGGTCATCTCGTTTCCTCCAGATCGAGTAGCGGATAGCGTATGGCCTATGGCGTATGGCCCGATGCGAACCGCTCGGCCAGCCATATCCCATAGGCCATAGGCCATCAGCCATCAGCCATACGCCATACGCCATCGGCCATCCGCCAGCGCCTGGAGGTCGGCGTGCAGCTCGGCGCGCCAGCGTTCACTGCGCAGGGCCGCCGCCGGGTGGTAGGTGATGAACACGGGCAGGCCCTGGGCGGTGAGGTTATAGTCCTGGCGCCAGGTGCCGTGTTCCTGGGTCATCTTGACCGTATCGGCGAGAAGCGCCCCGGCCGCTGTAGCCCCCAGGGCGACCACAGCCTTGGGGGCGACCAACGCCATCTGCCGCACCAAGTAGAGGCCGGTGCAGATGGCGATCTCGTCGACCCGCGGCCGGCGGTTGCCGGGCGGGCGGCACTTGACGATGTTGGTGATGTACATGGCTGCCGGGTCGAGGCCGGCCTCGTGCATCTCGTGGCGCAAGAAGCGCCCAGATGCGCCCACAAAGGGCAGCCCCGCGGCATCCTCTGCGGCCCCCGGCGCCTCGCCCACCCAGAGGAGTTCGGCGTCGAGCGGGCCCTCGCCCGGCACGGCCACACCGCGCGTCGCCCCCAGGCGGCACTCCAGGCAGATGCGCACCTGGCCGGCGAGCTGCTGCAGCGCCTGGGCTCGCTCATCAGCCATCAACAGGCCCTGTGCAGCACGGGCGCGCCCTCTCGCAGCCAGGCAAACCGTTCGGGATGGTGTACAAAGGCGCTGTAGAGCGGCATCTCCTCCACCACGCCAACGTCCGGCGCCTGCAGCGGCGCCTCCTCGTGGAGCGGCGGCAGCGGCTGGGCGTAGTGGGGGTTGGCCTCAGCGGCAGGCGTGCCGTCGCGCGCGACGACAGAGTAGGCCGCGCCGTGCATACGCTCGTAGGTCAGGTGCACCGGCCAGGCCTCGGCCGCCACTAGGCACGACAGCGCCAGGGGCTCGCTGCCCAGGTTGACGATCACCACGCCATAGTCGGCCGGCACCACCACTTTCTGGCCAGGGTGCGCCTCGATCCAGCGCACGTCGCACAGCCGGATGGCGCCGTCTGTTGCGGTCGGCTCCTCGGCCGGCTGTTGCGCCAGCAGGAGCGCATGGCCGTGTAGCACGCCGTATACCTCCGGACACTGCGCCGCCTCGGTGCACGACGCCGTGTGGCCCCACGTCTTGATGAACTCGCGCCCCACCCTGCCCGCGCGCAGCAGCAGCAAGTCGTGCCGCACCCCGTGCTCGTGAAAGACGCCCTCGTCGGTCGCCAGGGCCACCTCGCGGTACTTGTAGTAGGGTATCTCTGGGCCAGGCGCGTCGGGATCCAGCAGCACCTGCCGCAGCAGGCGCCGAGGCTGCGGATCGGCGCGCAGCCCGAGCAATGGCTGCGCCAGCACCAGCGCCTCCTGCTGCGGATCCAGCCACAGCGGCAGGCCGCTCGCGTCCGACAGGTCGACCATGCCCCGGCCGCACGCCTGCGCTTCACGAGTATTGCCGGGCGCCTCGGGTGCGCTGCCGGCCCGCTCGGAGTGCCCCGCCACCAGCCGGCTAGTGATAGTCGGGTAGCTCTGCCACGGCACGCCGATCGACGGCCAGTACAATACCGGTCTTCTCATCGCCCTCCTCAATCCATACGGCCGGGATCGCCTTAACGTGCGCGCCCCGCGTGACGACGACGTCAACCAGCGCACCGGTGGGCAGGTGCATGACCACTTCCTTCAGGCTGCCCACGCGTCTGCCGTCGCGGGCGCGCACCGCCGTCCCCTCGCGCAGCACGAGGCTCCCTTCGGGCACGCTGCGCCATACCTCCACCACATTGGCCTGATCGGTCGTATGGTCGCTCACGAGGTACTGCAGCGCAATCGCCGGCGTGCGCGTCCAGAGGCCGGGCGCCGACTCCGCGGGGTGCTCCGCTGTGCCTGTCTCGATGCCAGTGAGCGGGATATAGGCGCGCTCCTCCAACTCCGGCATATCTCCCAGCTCAGGCGCCGTCAGGTCGAGCTGCACGCGGTGGCCCCGCACCTGCGCCACAGCGGCGACGGGCACGACCCGGTCCACCGTCACCGCCAGCCCATAGCGCACCACAAGGTGTGAGACGGCGCGACGGTCAGGGTCGAGCACCACCCCCGAGACCAACCCGATCATGTACCCGTCGGCCGTCCACACCTGGGCACCAAAGTCGATGTCCACATCCATGCCGCCCGGCGCTTCACCGTGGCTGCTCATGACGTAGGGTGCCGGACCGTAGGCGCGGCTTGTTGCCGCGGGACTCCGCTACGCGGCACGATGCCGCGGCTGCAGCCCTGGTTGGAGACTGCTTCGCTGCGGCTGATCTGAAAATGCTCCCAGGCGCCGTAGCCTAGCCCCTTGGGGGCATGATGTCTGCTCAGAAACTTGGACAGCGTCATTGCGAGCCGCAGCGAAGCGATCTCCAATGTCCGACGTGGAGTTGCATCGCTTCGCTCGCAACCTGGGGATTGCTTCGTCGGCGGCTGCGGCCGCCTCCTCGCAATGACAGTCGCAGCTTCTGTGATGGCACAGACTGCACCGCGGCCTGGGGTACTCGCAATGACGGAGCGCATGCCGTCAGCCCTGGCGCTGCTTGTGCCGTGGGTTTTTGCTGCAGATGATACGTACGACGCCCCGGCGTTTGATGACGCGGCAAGCGTCGCACATGCGTCTGACCGAGGGTTTGACCTTCATCGATCACCTCCTCTAGCGCATGGTCCGGAGGTCATACAGCCAGCCCAGGCCGATCAGTTGGTCGGGGGTGGCCAGGCTCTTTTCGAGGTCGGCCAGCAGCGCATCGTAGCCGTAGCGTTGGTTCCAAATCTGGCCGAACACATCGGGCACGGCGCCGGGGCCAAAGCGATCAGAGACCTCCTGGATATTGGTGCTCATCTGCTGTGGCTGCAGCTCTACCCGGTGCAGCTCGACAAACCGCGACATGGGGATGGGCAGCTCCTCCGAGCGCAGGGCATCGAAATGCCCCAGCATCCAGCCGCCCACCTCAAAGGCCGCGTCCACGTTCGGCAGCCGGAAATCGTCGGGGTCGGGGTTGTGGCCGCACTCGCCAAAGCCCAGCTCCCACTTGGCAGCGAGGGTATTGGCGATGCCGTCGAGCGCCTGCCACAGGTTGAGCGCGTCGAGCCGGCGCGCCTCGAAATAGTCGGGGTCGCTCAGCCGCGGATAGTCGAGGCCGGCAGAGTCGACATAGCTGACCAGCATGTTCTTGATGCGCTCCCAGTGATAGGCGCCGGGGTCCTGCAGATAGGGCATGATATCGTCGAGGACGGCAAGTATGGCCGGCGAGATGAAGCGAAAGTAGCGGTCGTAGGCGTCGATGCTCCAGCTCTGCTCGGCGAGCACGTTCGTCTCCTGTCGCAGGCGCACGGTGACGTCCTCCAGGGTGCGTTCGTGCTCCTTGGGCAGCGTCTTCAGGGCAAAGGTCCCCTCCACGAGCTTGGGGGGCGTCGACGGCAGCCTGGGGGGGCCCCCTCCATAGTAGGCTTCCCACGTATCCCACGGTATGTAGGTTTTGCGCAGCCCGAATGCATACAGGTTGACCGGAAAGCCCACGGTGGTGTCGAAGCGGACCTCATAATCCACCAGGCGCCCCTCGGTGGCCACGTATCGGGGCGGAAGCACGCGTCTCAACATGTCCTGCCTCTTGCCTCATAGCGATGTGGGTAAACCTGACAGGTCTCCCATCATAGGGGCCGAGCAAGATATGTGCCATGCAACTGCTCAGCCTGTCATTGCGAGCCGCAGCGAAGCAATCTCCAACGTGGCCGTGGCGCGCATGGGTGGGGATTGCTTCGCTGCGGCTCGCAATGACAGGCTGAGCAGTGACTGTGCCATACCCTTTGCTCGGCCCCTGGAACTGTGGTACACTGGGCACATTCGGGCTGGCACTGAAAGGAGCGTTCGGCGTGGTGAAGAAAGGACGGGTCTTCTCCGGCGCCCGGCCGACCGGCCGGCAGCACCTCGGCAACCTGTTGGGCGCCATTCAGAATTATGTCGCATTGCAGGATGAGTATGATTGCGTCTACTGCGTCGTGGACCTGCACGCTCTGACGACGCTGCAGGATACGCATCTGCTGCGCAGCAACACCTACGAGATGGTGCTCGACTGGCTGTCGGCCGGGATGGACCCCGACAAGAGCATCATCTTTGTGCAATCGCACGTGCCCCAGGTGACCGAGCTGCACACCATCCTGTCGATGGTCACGCCCATGGGATGGCTGTCGCGCCTGCCCACGTTCAAAGAGAAGGTTCGCCAGCAGCCCGACAACGTGAACTATGGCCTGCTCGGCTATCCGGTGCTCATGGCGGCAGACATCGCCCTGTACCGCGCCGATACCGTGCCGGTGGGCGAGGATCAGGTGCCTCACCTCGAGTTCACGCGCGAGATCGTGCGCCGCTTCAACAGCCAGTTCGGCCAGGTGCTGGTCGAGCCGCAGCCCAAGCTCACCGCCACACCGCGCATCATGGGGCTCGATGGCGTGCACAAGATGAGCAAGTCGCTCGACAACCACATCGAGATTGCCGCGACGCCCGAAGAGATCCAAAAGCGGGTCATGACCATGGTCACCGATCCGGCACGCCGCTACCGCAGCGACCCCGGCAACCCCGATATCTGCAACGTGCACATATTGCACCAGATCTTCTCGCGCACGCCCGGCCGCACCGACGAGATCGCCCATGCCTGCCGCCACGCCGGCATCGGCTGCGTGGAACACAAGCGCGAGTTCGCCCGCGACCTGGCCGAGGCCCTGGCGCCCCTGCGCGAGCGCCGCGCCGAGTTCGAGCGGGACCCCGACCGCATCTGGGATATCCTGGCCGACGGTGCGCGGCGGGCTGGGGAGATCGCAGACCAGACGATGGGCGAGGTGAAAGAGGCAGTGGGGTTGCCCTGAGGCGTATTGAGCCGGGAACGCGGAACGGCCCCGGCATCCCCGCGGGGGTGCCGGGGCCGTTCCGCGTTCCCGGCTCAATACGCCTCAGGGCCGCACGAGCACCTTCAATGCCCCGCGCGTCGCCGCCCGCTCGAAGGCGCGCAGGCCGTCGTCGAGCACATACTCGCTGTCCACGAGCGACTCGACATCGACCAGGCCCCGCTCGAGCAGGCGCAGGGCGGGCGCAAAGGGTCCGCAGCGCGAGCCCAGGAGCGCCACTTCGTCGACCACGGCCCCAGTCAGGTCCACCTCGTTCTTGCCGTGGAAGGTGCTCTTGAGCACCAGCCGGCCGCGGGGCCGCACCAGGCGCCGCGCCAGGGCGAACCCCTCGGCCTTGCCGGTGCAATCGACCACCACGTCGCAGGCGCGCTCGAGCGCCGAGGGCACATCGCCTTCGAGACAGGCGGCAACGCCGCGACGGCGCAGGATGGCCAGCTTGTCCTCGTGCCGGCCAATGGCCGTGAGCTCGACGCCCAGGAGCGCCAACACCTGCGCCACGAGCAGCCCCAGCTTGCCGTCGCCCACCACGGCCACGCGCTCGGTGGGCCGGATGTGCGCCTGCTCGGGAATCTCCAACGCCGCGGCCAGCGGCTCGGCAAAGACGGCCTGGCGGTCGCTCACCCCTGGCGGCACGGCGTGCAGGTTGGCCAGGGGCAGGCGCACATACTCGGCAAAGGCGCCGTCGTGCCGGTCGATGCCGACCGTGGTGCGGTTGGGGCAGTGCGTCGGCCGGCCGGCGCGGCAGGTAGCGCAGTGGCCACAGGCGCAGTTGATCTCGCCCACCACGCGGCGGCCCAGCCAGGCCGCGTCGCCGGCCGCCTCGACCACGCCCACGAACTCGTGCCCCAGCACCCCCCGAAAGCCCATGTAGCCGCGCATGATCTCGAGGTCGGTGTTGCAGATGCCCGCCAGGTCGACGCGGACGAGCGCTTCGCCTGGCCCAGGCTCGGGGCGCGGGTAGTCGCCCGCCAGGCGCAGCGCTTCGCCGTAGACCAATGCCTTCATGGCTCAACCTCCGCGCCGCCGCGCACCGGCTGCTCGAGTTGCGCCAGCAGCCGCTGTAGCGCCGCAATGTTGCCGCGCGTGAGGGGATGCCGCGGCAGGTAGGCGCAGCCCTCAGCCTCGCGGACCGAGATATCGTAGGTGCCCAGGCGGCGCGCCAGGTCCATGACCTCGATCTTGTCCAGGCCGATCAGCGGCCGCAGGATGGGCAGGGTCTGCCCGTAGCCGATCACGCCCAGGTTTTCCAGCGTCTGGCTGGCCACCTGGCCCAGGCTCTCGCCGGTCACCACCGCCAGGGCATGGTGCTCTGCGGCCACCTCGATCGCCTTGGTGATCAGCGTGCGCTTGCACATCACGCAGGTCCAGCGTTCCTCGCCCAGCGCGCGCAGCCGCTGGTAGGTCGGCCCAAACACCTCGGCCTGTTCCATGATGATGGGGCGCAGGCGAAAGCCGTAGGACCATTGCTCGAGGAGCCGGCAGTTGTCGAGGGCCTTGCCTGCCTCGACGTCGTTGTGGCGAAAGTGCAGCGGGATGATGCTGCAGCCGCGCTTCATCATCATCCACGCAGCCACGGGCGAATCGATGCCTCCAGACATCAGGGCCACCGCGCGGCCGGCGCTGCCCAGCGGGAAGCCGCCCGGGCCGGGGTAGACCTGGCCGTAGAGGAGCACGCGGTCGTGCATGACCTCGACGCCAATGCTCACATCGGCGCTGTCGGAGAGGTCGACCCGGGCGTTGGTGGCCTGGCACACCGCCGCGCCCAGCGCGCGGCCGATCTCGGGCGAGGTGTAGGGAAAGTGCTTATCGGCGCGCCGTGCGGCGATGCGAAAGCTCCGGCTGGGGCCGAGCCCCGCGGCCACGGCCTGGCGCACCGCCTCCTGGGCCATCGCCTCCAGGTCGCGAGGCGTCTCGACCACCGGGCTGAGCGACACCACGCCAAAGACGCGCTGCAGGGGCGCAATGGCCTGCTCCACCTGGCCGGTGTGGACGAAGAGACGGCTGCCTGCGCTCTCGACCTGTCCTTCCAGGCCGCTGGCGCGCAGGCAGGCGCGCACGTTGCGGCGCAGCTTGCGCAGAAACACCGGCCGGTTCCCACCCTTCAGGGCCAGCTCACCGTAGCGGAGCAGAATCAAGCCCATATGCCTCTCCTCGTTCGTAGTCGGCGCTTGCAGCGCCTTGACCTCTCACTGAGCACGCAACTCCTCCCGGCTACGATGCCCTTCACAGTGGGCGCGCACGCCTCCGACTACCTGGCGCACATGCGGCGGGTCAAGGCGCTCAAGCGCCGACTACGAACCTTTTCGCGCCAAGCACGGCGAGGGCCAGGTTGCCCCGGCCCTCGCAGTTGCGCTCGAACTATGTGCGTCGGCCTCGCGCCGTACTCACTGCGTCGCCGGCTGCCGCCGCGGCCCACGGAAGATGTTGGTGAGCTCGCCCTTTTCCCATACGACGAGCAGCGGCACGGCGTTAAAGATCGACGAGTAGCTGCCGCTCAGCATGCCCACCAGTAGCACGGCCACAAACTGCTTGATCGTCGCCCCGCCGAAGAACAGGATGGCGATGATGATAAAGATGGCGTTCAACTGGGTGGCCAGCGAGCGGTGCAGCGTCTCCAGCAGGCTGCGGTTGACGATCAACTCGTAAGGCTCGCCGCGGCGCTTGGGCACGTTCTCGCGGATGCGGTCAAAGACCACGATCGTGTCTTGCACCGAAAAGCCCACCACGGTCAGCAGCGCCGTCAGGAAGAGCGCGTCGGCCTCCCAGCCCAGCACCAGGCTCATGATGGAGAAGAAGCCGAGCGTGACCAGGATGTCGTGCAGCGTCGCCACCGTAGCGCAGACGCCATAGCGCATGCTATTGGGCACCTTGCGCCAGGCAAAGACGATGAACCCCAGGATGGCCAGCGAAGCAGCGATCGTCGCCAGCGCCGCGGCCTGGGTCACCTCGCGCCCCACCGAAGGCCCCACCGTCTCGAAGCGCCGCTCGGTGAGCGCACCCAGCTCTTGCTCCAAGCCGGCTTCGATGGCGGTCTTGGTCTCAGCCTCGATGGGCCTGCTACGGATCACCACCGTCCGGCCGTCGCCCACCGTCTGCACGGTCGGGTCCACGACGCCCAGCCCTTCAACAATCGCCCGCACCTGGCCGGGCTGCACCTTCTCCTGGAACTGGACCTCCAGCAGTGAGCCGCTGGTAAAGTCGATGCTCAGGCGAAAAGGCGTCCCCCACCGCGAGAACGAGATGCCAATGGCGATGAGGCCGGGGATGATGAGCATGGCCGAGATCACAAAGTACCACTTGCGCTTGCCGATGATATCCATTCTCTATCCTCCGTTGCCCTGGCGCTAGATGCCCAGCAACTGGTGCTTGTCGCGCAGGGAATCGCCGCTCGCGGCAAGGGTCGCTCGCATAAAGGTACGGGTCACGGTGATGGCGGTGAACATGCTCACTGCAACGCCCAGGAAGAGGGTCACGGCAAAGCCCTTGACCGTGCTGGCCCCATAGGTCGAGCCGAACCAGAACAGGATGACGCAGGTGATCAGCGTCGACAGGTTCGAGTCGCGGATCGAGGTCCAGGCACGGGAGAAGCCAGCCTCGACGGCAGCGCTCAGGCTCTTGCCGTGGCGCAGCTCCTCCTTCATACGTTCAAAGATCAGGATGTTGGCGTCGACCGCCATACCGACTGAGAGCAAGAAGCCCGTCACGCCTGGCAAAGTCAACGTGATCGGCACAAGCTTAAAGATAGCGATGGTCACCAGGGCGTAGGTCAGCAGCGCCAGGTCGGCCAGGAGGCCCGGCAGCCGGTAGTAGATCAGCATGAAGAGCAGGACGACAACCAGGCCGATCGCGCCCGCCTGCACGCTGCGCGCCACCGAGTCTTGCCCCAGAGTAGGGCCAACATCGCGGCGGTCGACGACCTTGAGCGGGATGGGCAGCGCGCCGTACTTGAGCTGCACCGCGAGGCCCTGGGCCTCGGCCAGGCTGAACTGGCCTTCGATGACGCCCTCACCGTTGGGAATCGGCGAGTTGATCACGGGGCACGAGATGACCTTCTTGTCGAGCACGATAGCCAGGTACCTGCCCACATTGTTGCTGGTAAAGTCCGACAGGGTCTTGGCGGCTTCAGGGTTGAAGGTAAAGCTGACGTTCGGCTGGTTGGTCTGCGGGTTGAGCACGACGCCGGCCGTCTTCAGGTCCTTGCCGCTGAGCACGGTCGTATACACACGCTCTTCAGGCGTCGGCGAGGCCGCTGGGGTCGCCGTTGCCTGGGCTTCTGTCGTCGGCTGGGCTGCCGCGGCGGGCGTGCTTGCGCCATCAGCCGTTGGCGTCGCGGCCAGGGTGGCTGCTGGCTGGGCCTCAGTTGCGGCAGGCGAGGCCGCAGGGGTAGCCGCAGCCGCATCACCGCCAGCAGCCTGGCCTTGGGTGGTCGTGACGTCGGTGCCCGGCCTGAGGTAGGTCGTGCCGGCATCGATGAACTCGAGCAGGCCGGTGCCCTTGAAGGCGTCCACCGCTTCGTCGGGGTCCTTGATGCCCGGCAGCTCCACCATCATGCGCCGGTCGCCGACGAGCTGCACGTTCGGCTCCACCACGCCGAGGGCATCCACGCGGTTCTCAACGATGCCGCGCGCGGCATCCATCTGGTCTTTCGTCACCTGCTGCGTGGCGGGCACATCGGCTTCCAGCAGCACCTGCGTGCCTCCCTGCAAGTCGAGGCCCTGGCGCAATTCGATGTCGCGGTTGATGCCGAGGAAGTGGATGCCGGGGTTGTTCGGCCAGGCCACCCAGGCACAGAAGACGACCACGATGATGATGCCGATCAGCAACCGGAGATCACGTGTCCGCATGACCGATACTCTCCTCCCTGCAACCTGTCATGGGTCGGGGCTCCCTGTTCCAGAGGAAACGACGAGACGCGAGGCCGCCGGCCTGGGCCGGGCGTCACAAGAGCGCTCGCCGGCACGCAAGCAGCCAGGCGAGCAAGGGCGGATTATACCTCAATGAAAAGAGGTGGTCAAATATGTCACGTTATGCGCCAGCAGATAGCTCACCACCTGCTGGCGCACCTGATCGATGCTGAGGGGGTCCGTGTCAACACAGAGATCACAGTGCTCACGGGCCAATGCCAGGCGCTCTCGCTGCGTGGCGAGCACGTGCTCCTCCCATGGCACGCCGCGACGGCGGCGCACCACTGCCAGGCTCGCCTCCAGGTACACCAGCACGCGCGGCCGGCCGCGACGCCGCCACAGCGCTGGGACGTAGGAGTGCTCCTGCGCGCACACCCGCGCCGGAAAGCCGAGGGCCTGCAAGCCACGCGCCAGGGTGCTCTTCCCCGCGCCGCAGACGCCGACAATGACAATTGACTCGTCCATCGGCGGGCTCTCGGTGCTCAGCATACAGCCATCAGCTTTCGGCCCGTACGGGGCCAAGATGCTTGTGGTACGGGAGAGTATGGGTGGGGCGGCGTGAAGCGCCTGCGGGCGCTTCACGCCGCCCCACCCATACTCTCCCGTACCACGAACCAGTCCAGCAATCGACCTGCTCCGTCCTTGTGCACAGGCTGGCGGAACTAGAGCGGTACACTCATCGACAGCCGTCGCGCTCCTCGTGCATCTTCGTCTGGGTACACCCCCACGACCAGGATGCTGATGTCGTCGCCAGGACGGCCGCGGTCGAGCTCCAGGGCGCGGTCGAGCAGGCGATTGGCCATCTCCTCAGCCTCGAGCGGCCCCCAGCCGGCCACCAAGTCGAGCCAGGCCTCAGCCGGCTGGGCCTCGCCATAGCGCACGCCGGCGTCCAGCAGGCCGTCGCTGAAGGCGACGGCCCGCAGCCCCAGTTGCAGGGGCACCTCGACGATCATCGGCTTGGTGCCCGGATGGATGCCGATGGGCTCGCAGGAGCCGTTGAGCACGCGCCCTCCCTGCGGCTCGAACAGCAGCACCGGTGGCCCATTGCGCGAGATCACGAGCGTGCGCGACACCAGGTCCAGCGACACAATCGTCAACGTCGCCGAGACCTGCCCGGCCCGGTGCGTGCGCAAATAGTCGTGGGCTGCGCGGCCCGCCGCGCCATCGCGCACGCCCTCGCCCAAGAGCGAGATGGCCTTGCGCGCCACCAGGTTCGAAATCAGCTTGGCCGAGCGGCCGCTGCGCTGCCCGTCGGCCACGACGAACGAGAGCCCGCCATGGGGCCGCTCCACTGCTTCGATGGTATCGCCGCTCTCCGATGTCGCATACTTGCGCACGTTGACGGCTGCCGACTGGAACTCCACCAACCTCTCCTGTCACAAGGTGGGGTTTTGGGGGTATCTGGCTCCGCCGGCTGCCCCTGGCGCGCCCGCGGGCGCGCCAGGGGCAGCCGGCGGAGCCAGATACCCCCAAAACCCATGCCCGGTCTCTGCGTCTCTGCGGTTGTTCTCCGGTCTTCAGCGAAGGCCTTCGCGCTCCAGCAGGTGGCGCGCCACGGTCAGTGCTTCCTCCCGGCTGTGCACCTCGCCAGCCGCCTGCGCCTCGCGGATGCCGTCGAGAAGCACGCCCACCCCCGGCCCCGGCACCAGGTCCAGCGTCTCGATGAGACCATGCCCATCGATCAGCGGCCTCGGATCGACAATCTCCTCCCGCCGGTCAAAGCAGGCCTCGAGCAGCGCCGCGCTCGCGGCCACGTGCCGCCGCCAGCGTTCGGGGTCCAGGTTCGAGCCATAGGTGGCCAGGTGGTGGGCCAGCGAGAGCAGGATGGCCTCCACGCCGGCCGGCTCTGCATCGCGGAAGAAGCGGTACATGGCACGCCGCGAGGGCGCCGCCTCGGCCTCACGCGCCAGCTCCCAGGGGCGGCTGTGGTTGCGCACCGCCAGCCGCAGCCGTGCCGTCTCGGCACTCGAGAGACACAGCCGCCGGCCGATCGTCGCCGCCATGGAGGCGCCCAGCACCTCGTGGTCGAGGAAACGCCCCCCGGCGCCCGCATGCCCCTGCTCGGTGGCCCCCTTGCCGACCTCATGCAGCGACGTAGCCAGCAGCAGCAGCGTCGCCTTGCTGCGTCCGCCGGGCAGCAGCTCGCCCAGGTACTGCACGAGCCGGGCGCGGTAGGGGTCCACGAGGGCCTGCAATGTTGCGGCGGCTACGCCGGGCAGCGCCGAGGCCGTGCCGGCCAGCCAGTCGAGCATCTCTTGTGCGATGCCGACGGTCCTCAGGCTGCGGTCGAGCGCGCTCACCTCGCCCCCGTAGCGCGCTTCGACCTGGCGCAACGCCGCCAGCTCGGGCAGCACCTGTTCCAGCAGCCCCAACCCGTCGAGCCGGCGCAGCGAGCGCTCGGCCCGCGGCAGGGCCAGCATCTGCATCAATTCATCGCGGACGCGCTCGCGCGAGACGGTGCTGAGCAAGGCCGCGTCCTGCCGCATCCATGCTGCCGTCTCGTCGTCCAGATCAAAGCCCAACGCGGCGCCCAGGCGCACGCCGCGCAACGTGCGCAGCGGGTCATCGCGAAACGCACCGGGCGACACGGCGCGCAGCCGTCGCGCCGCCAGGTCGCGCCGGCCGCCGGAGGGGTCGATGATCGTCGGCTCGGGCTCGCAATAGGCCGCCGCAGCCAGCGCCATGGCGTTCACCGTGAAATCGCGCGCCATGAGGTCGGCCTCGATGCCCGGCCCGCGCATGCCCGCCAGGTCCAGGTAGATGGCGTCGCCCGGCGCGCCCACCACCACGCGCGCCGTGTCGCGCGTCTCGTCGAGCAGCACAAAGGCGCCGCCCACCAAGTCGGCCAGGTGCCGGGCGGTGGCAACGGCACCCGTTGGGACCACAAGATCGATATCGTGCGAATCCACCCCGAGCAGCCGGTCGCGTACCCAGCCGCCAACCAGCCATGCCTCGCGGTGCCGCGCCGCGACCGCGGGCAGGATCCTGGCCAACAGATCCTGGGGTCGTGGTGCTTCTCCCACCTTGTCGCCTCCATAGTGCAGGCTCCACCATGGTCCGGTGGAGCCCAGAGATAGGCCGGGTTTTGAGCAGATGTGTCTCAAGCCGGCGTCGTATGCCGTCCGCGGACGGCATACGACGCCGGCTTGAGACACATCTGCTCAGGACCCACCATGCATCGCCAGCAGCGCGATAATCGTTTTGGCATCGGCGATGGCGCCGCGGCGCACCAGGCCGAGCGCCTCCTCGCGCGGCACAATGCAGAGGCGCGTGTCCTCACCCTCGCCGGGCACGCCGCCGCCGGCCCACGTGCGCACGTCCACCGCGACGCCGGTCTGGTAGATGTGCACCCGCTCCGTCGAGCCGCCCGGGCTGAGGAAACAGCTGCCGAGATGCTCCAGGGCCTGCACCTCATAGCCCGCCTCCTCGCGCACTTCGCGGCGGGCCACCTCCAGCGGGTCCTGATCGAGGGGGCAGGTCCCGGCGACAATCTCCAGCAGCCATGCCTGCTCGCCCCGTGAGTAGGCCGGGTAGCGGAACTGCTCCACCAGCACGACCTCATCGCGCTCTGCATCATAGAGCAAGACGCCCACAGCGTCGCCGCGCTCCGCAACCAGCCGGCTCGCGGGCGCGCTCATCGTACCGTCAAAGCGCTCATAGCACACCAGCGCGCGGTCGAGAGAGATGAACCCCTCGTACACGCGCGCCGATTCCAACACCTCGACCCGCTGCGGATGTGCCGCCCTGCCTGCGCTGCCACATGTCATATCGCGCCCCTGGCTCTATGGAAGGGGCGGTTCACGAATCGCCCCTACAGTGTTGCGCGCTGCTGCTCGGCCCAGTCGAGGCCGGCCGTGAGCGCTGTGACGTTCACTTCTTCGGTGCCCTTGGGCGCCCGCGCGCGCACGGCAGCCTCGATAGCCCCTCGCGAGACGGCCCCGGTCGTGCCCACGAGCACGCCCAGCGCCACCACATTCGCGGTGATGCGGCGCCCGGTCGCCTCCTCGGCCAACTGCGTGATCGGCGCCTGGACCGCCTGCCGCCCCAGCGGCAGCCGCGTCACGTGTACCGAGTCGACAATGAGCACGCCATCGCGCTTCAGGTGGCCGACATACTTGTCGCAGGCCTCCTGGCTCATGGCCAGCAGACAGTCGGCCTCGATCACCTTGGGGTAGTCGATCTCGCCGTCCGAGATCACTACCTCCGACTTGCTGGCGCCGCCGCGGGCCTCGGGGCCGTACGACTGGGTCTGTGTGGCATTGAGCCCGTCGTACACGGCCGCCGCCTCGGCCAGGATCACCCCGGCCAGGATCAGGCCCTGCCCGCCTTCGCCGGCTAGCTGGACCTCGAATCGCCCTGTCATGCGCCCCCCTTGGCCTGTGCCTGGGCCATCGCGATCACTTTTTGATAGCGCTCGGTGAACTCGGGTGTGTCGCGGTCGACGAATACGCCGCGCACGATCTTGCCCTCGAGTTGCTCGGGCGGCATCCCCTTGGCCCGTTCCACCGGGATGGCATCATCCTTCAGACGCCGCATCATCTCCACCGCGCCGCCCAGCCTGTTCAGGCGCCCAAAGGTCGTATGGCAGTAGCTCACCGCTTCGACCACCGAGAAGCCCTTCTTGGCCAGCGCCAGCTCGATGAGATGGTCCAGCTCGCGGGCATGATACACGGTGCTGCGGGCCACGAACGAAGCGCCGGCAGCCTCGGCCAGGGCGGGCACGGGGAACGGCGGCTCGATGTGCCCATAGGGGTCGGTCGTCGTCACCATGTTCTCTGGCGTCGTCGGTGAGTACTGGCCGCCCGTCATACCATAGATGGCATTGTTGATGATGATCGCCGTCAGGCCGATGTTGCGCCGCGCCGCATGGATAAAGTGGTTGCCGCCGATGGCCAGGGCATCGCCATCGCCCATCACCACAATTACGTGCATCTCGGGGCGGGCCAGCTTGAGGCCGGTGGCAAAGGCCAACGCCCGCCCGTGGGTCGTATGCATGGTGTTGAAATCGACATAGACCGGCATGCGCCCACTGCAGCCGATACCCGAGACCATAGCCACGTCGTCGCGGTCCCAACCGATACGATCAACGGCGCGGATGATCGCGCCCAAGACAATGCCGATGCCGCACCCCGCGCACCAGACGTTGGGGAACTTTTTCTTGGGCCGCAGATAGCCGTAGGGATCCACCGGAGATTCCTGCTTCATCGTCTCAGCGCTCCTCAATGGCTGCCAGGATCTCGTCGGGCGCAATCATCTGGCCGTCGGCGCGGTTGACGCGGCGCACCTTGTGCCGCCCCACCACCCGCTCGACCTCGAGCGCCACCTGGCCCAGGTTCATCTCGGGCACGACAACAGCGCGCACGCCCTGGGCCGCAGAGGCCAGCATGTCGGCCGGGAAGGGCCAGATGGTCTGCAGGTTGACAAAGCCCACTTTGTACCGCCGCGCCCGGGCGAGCGCCACCGCGTGGCGGGCCGATCGGGCCGTGCCCCCATAGGCCACCACCAGCGTGCGTGCTCCCTCCACTGCGTCGAGTTGATAGAGCAGGATATGGTCGAGGTTGCGCTCGATCTTGGCGTTGACGCGCTTGATCCAGAGACCGATCTCATCCAGGCGCTCGGTAGGAAAGCCCGCCCGGTCGTGGAAGAGGCCGGTGATGTGATAGCGGAAGCCCTTGCCAAAGGGCGCCAGCGGCGGCACGTCGGCGCCGCCCGCCTCGTAGGGGTAGTACCATTCCGGAGGCACATCGGTCGTTGGGCGTTGCACGACCTCGACCTGGGCCGGCAGCTCGACCTTCTCGCGCATGTGGCCGATGACCTCGTCCATCATCAGCAACACCGGTGTGCGATACAGCTCGGACAAGTTGAACGCCTTGACCGTGAGGTCGAACGCTTCGCGCACCGACGACGGGGTCAACGCGATGATGGGATGGTCGCCGTGGGTGCCCCAACGGGCCTGCATCATGTCGCCCTGCGCGGGTGATGTCGGCAGCCCCGTGCTGGGCCCGGTGCGCTGCACATTGACGATCACACAGGGGATCTCGGCCATGGCGGCGTAGCCGATGTTCTCCTGCATCAGCGAGAAACCGGGGCCGCTGGTGGCGGTCATGGCCTTCAGCCCCCCCACCGAGGCACCGATCACGGCCGCGATGGAAGCGATCTCGTCTTCCATCTGGATGAACTTGCCGCCCAGCTCGGGCAGGCGCCGTGAGAGCCGCTCAGCGACCTCCGAGGAGGGGGTAATGGGATAGCCCGCATAGAAACGGCAGCCCGCCGCCAGGGCACCTTCGACACAGGCCAGGTTGCCTTGCATGAGCCGGACGGTCACGCCGCATCCCTCCGCTCTGTGCTCTCATCCTCGAGCCCGACCTCGATGGCAAAATCGGGACAGTGCTCGGCACACCACATGCAGGCCGTACAACGCTCGGGGTTGACCACAATGGGGTGGCCATCGGCGCCGGCCACAAAGACATCGCGCGGGCAAAAGGCGATGCAGAGGCCACAGCCCTTGCACCAGTTGCCAAACACTCGCACACGGCCCCGGCGGCCGCGGCGCAGCGCGGGCTGTTCCTCGGCCGGGCCGACAGCGCCGGTCGTCTGTTCTTCTGCCATGTCGTCGTCGCGACCTCCCCGTCTCAAGCCGATACCAGCCGCGCCACCCGGCGCCAGACCCGGATGGCCACCGTGGTGATATTAGACCAAAGAAGAACCACTGTCAACTTGAGCCTGTCTCGATGTCGCCCGGCCAGGTCAGCAGGCTGCCTTCGAGGTAGGCCACATCGCCCAGGCCCATGCCCGAGAGCAGCCGTGCGGCGCGGTAGGCGCGCACGCCACGCTGACAGCAAACGACGAGCGGCACGCCGCGCGGCAGCTCGCCCAGGCGCGTGCGCAGCTCATCTTGCGGGATGTGCAGCAGCCGCGCCCCGGCTGCGATGCGCCTGGCCACAAACTCGGCCCGCGAGCGCACGTCGAGCAGCAAAAACGCCCCGCCGGCGTCGAGCATGTGCTGCAGCTCCAGCGGTCCCACGGTGCGGGCGAGGCCATCGCGCTTGTTGCGGATGACGTTGGCGGCATGGTGCACCGGGTCGACCGCCGGGGCGAACGGTGGCGCATAGGCCAGGTCGACGTCGGCCACCTGGTCAACCGTGGCGCCGAACGAGAGCGCGGTGGCGGCCACGTCGATGCGCTTGGCCACCTCGCCCGGCCCCACCCCCTGCAGGCCGAGCAGCCGCGAGCTGTGGCGCTCAGCCACCATCTTGACGACGATCTCCTGGTGCGCAGGGTAGTTGTGCGCGCGGTCGGCGGCAGGCACGAGGGCCGTAAGCGCCGCCAGACCTGCCTCGACGGCGCGCGCCGCGTTGATCCCCGTTGCGCCGACAGTATAGTCGAACACCTTGGCCACCATCGTGCCCAGCACGCCCGGAAAGCGCTCGTCGCCGCCGGCCACGTTGCTGCCGATGACCCGGCCGTGCTTGTTGGCGGTCGAGCCCAGGGGGCTGTAGACCGGCCGGCCCGTCACCCGATGCACGTTCTCCACACAATCGCCCCCGGCATAGATCGCTGGGTCGCTCGTGCGCAGGTGATCGTCTACGGCGATGGCGCCCGTGGGGCCGATAGCGAGGCCGGCATCGCGAGCCAGGCCCACGCTGGGCCGCACACCGATGGCCAGCAACACCAGGTCGGCCGGCAGTTCGCCGCCGCTGGTGACCACGCGGCGCACATGGCCGTCACCGTCGCCCTCGAAGCGCAACGCGCGCTCGCCCAGGCGCAGCTCGACGCCGCGGGCACGCAGGTGCGCGTGCAACAGCGCCGCAATCTCGGGGTCGAGGAAGGCAGCCAGCACGCGGTCCAGCATCTCGACCACCGTCGTGCGCACGCCGCGCATGGTAAGCGCCTCGGCCATTTCCATGCCGATGAGGCCGCCGCCCACGATCACGGCCCGCTCTACACGGCCGGCGTCGATCTCGGCGCGGATGCGCCGCGCATCGGCCGGCTCCTTCAGGCGATGGATGCCCGCCAGATCGCGGCCCGGGAGCGGGGGCACCAGCGGCGTGCCGCCCGTCGCGAGCACCAGGGAATCGTAGGGTAGCACGTCCTCGCGCCCGTCGGCCAGCCGGCGCACGGTGACGGTCTTTGCCGGCCGATCGATGCGGAGCGCCTCGGTCCGAGTCCGCACGTCGATATCGCGCAGCGCAGCGAACTCGCCGGCCTGGGTGACGACCAACTCTGACTCGCCGGCGATCGCGCCGGCCACATAGTAGGGCAGGGCGCAGCCGGCGTAAGAGATGAGCTCGCCCTTCTCGACCAGGGTAATCTCGGCGCCTGGATCGCAGCGCCGCGCCCGCGCCGCCGCCTTGGTGCCCGCCGCCACGCCGCCCACGATGACGATACGTCTCCTGCTTGCCACTCGGCCCTCCATCCATGATGCAACGGGGTCCGGTGGCGCAGAAGCCGCCTGAGTACCCCAAGAGCCTACCCAAGAAGAGCGGGTCCGGCGTGTTGGCCGGTGTCGTTGACCGCGCGCGGTCAACGACACCGGCCAACACGCCGGACATACCCCAGTGTCTACCGCAGCGCCTGCTGCACCAGCGCTGGGATATCGCCCGGCAGCTCGGCGACCTGCGCCCCGGCCGCAGTGAGCGCGCGGATCTTTTCCTCCGCCGTGCCCGAGCCGCCGGAGATGATAGCCCCGGCGTGCCCCATGCGCTTGCCCGCCGGCGCCGAACGTCCGGCTACGAACGCCACCACCGGCTTGCTCATCTCGCGGCCGATGAACTCAGCCGCGCGCTCCTCGTCGCTGCCGCCGATCTCGCCGATGAGCACCACGGCCTGCGTCGCGGGGTCAGCTTCGAAGAGGCGCAGCACGGCGACAAAATCGGTGCCGATGATGGGGTCTCCGCCAATGCCCACGCAGGTCGACTGGCCAAGCCCCGCCTGGGTCAGCGCATGCACCACTTCGTACGTCAGCGTGCCACTGCGTGAGACCAGCCCCACCGGCCCCGGCGTATGGATGGCCGCCGGCATGATGCCCACCTTGGCCTGGCCAGGCGAGATCACGCCCGGGCAGTTGGGCCCCACCAGCCGCGTCGCCCCGCCGGCGAGCAGGCGGCAGACGCGCATGGTATCGAGCGTCGGCAGGCCCTCGGTGATGCAGACGACCAGGTCCAGCCCGGCATCGGCCGCTTCGAGTATCGAGTCGGCAGCCGCTTTGGCGGGCACGTAGATGATCGAGGCGTTGGCGCCCGTCTCGCGCACCGCCTGGCGCACTGTGTCGTAGACCGGCACGCCATGCACGATCTGCCCACCCTTGCCCGGCGTCATCCCGGCCACGACATTGGTGCCATAGGCCAACATCTGCTGCGTATGGAAAGCGCCCTCGCGCCCGGTCATGCCCTGCACGAGCAGCCGCGTGTTGCGATCAACAAGAATAGCCATTGAGTCCTCCCTCAACGAGACGAGGGAACTGACGGAACTGAGAGAAACTGATGGCATTCCCTTCAGTTCCCCAGTTCCCTCAGTTCCCTCGGCCTGCCGCCGCCACGGCCAACTGCGCCGCCTGGGCCAGCGAGGTCGTCGCTCGTATGCCGCCGGCCTGGGCGAGGATGGCCTGCCCCTCGGCCTCGTTAGTGCCCACGAGCCGGGCCACGATCGGCAGGTCGGGCCGCACGTGCCCCAGCGCCTCGGCCACGCCCTGCGCCACCTCGTCGCAACGCGTGATGCCGCCAAAGATGTTCAGGAGCACCACGCTCACGCGCGGCTCCTGCAGGATGATGTCGAGCGCCGTGGCCACCCGTTCGGAGCGCGCCCCGCCGCCGATGTCGAGAAAGTTAGCCGGCATGCCGCCAAACGCCTTGATGGCGTCGAGCGTGGCCATGGCCAGGCCCGCGCCGTTGACCATGCAGCCGATGTTGCCGTCAAGGCCGACGTAGCTCAGGCCGGCGGCGCGGGCGCGCGCCTCGGCCAACGACTCCTCATCCGAATTGCGCAGCGCTTCGAGGTCGGCATGGCGGTAGAGTGCGTTGTCGTCGAGGTTGATCTTGGCATCGAGCGCCAGGAGCTCGCCGGCGCCGGTGACCACCAGCGGATTGATCTCGGCTAGCGACGCATCGCTCTCGACAAACGCGCTGTAGAGACCGTGGGCGATGCGGGCGAACGAGGGCCACAGCCCGGCCGGTAAGGATAGGAAAGAGGCGAGGTAGCGGGTCTGGTAGTCGCGCAGACCCTCGAGGGGGTCGATCGCTAGCCGGGCGATCTGCTCGGGATGAGTGCGCGCCACCTCTTCGATCTCGACGCCGCCCTGGGCCGAGGCCATCAACGCCACCCGCCCGGCCACGCGGTCGATCACCAGGCCGAGATAGATCTCGCGCGCGATTTCGGCGGCCTCTTCGATCAGCAGGCGGGTCACCGGCAGCCCACGGATCGTCAGGCCGAGGATCGCCGCCGCCTTCTCGCGGGCCTCGGCCGGCGTGGCGGCCACGCGGATGCCCCCGGCCTTGCCGCGCCCGCCGACCAACACCTGCGCCTTGACCGCCACGCGCCCGCCCAGGCGCCCGGCGATGGCGCCGGCCTCCTCGGCCGAGCCGGCCACTTCGCCCCGGGGCACCGGAATCCCAAAGCGCCCCAGAATTGCCTTCGACTGGAACTCGTGAAGCTTCATCACTGAACCCCTTCCTGGAAAGGACCTACTAGTAAGCAGCGGCGGCAGCGCCCATGGCCTGCCCTGAGCCAGCGCCCAAGTGCGGCAGAGGGGCCGCCGGTAACCGCCGCCCACACGCCTGGAGCGCCGGCTGTCGGCCGGCTTTCGTCGACGCGCACCCGCCGGGGCTCTCAGCAACCACGTTGCCCCTGCGCCCGCAAAGCCGGGCCGGCTGGCAGCCGGCGCTCCTACCCTACCGCACCGCGGCGAACTCGAGGATGCGGTTGTTGCCCGAATCCGAGATCAAGAGATCGCCCTGCGCGTTGAGGGCGATGCCCGCCGGGAGGTTGAAGGAACTCAAGTCCTCACCGCGCTTGCCCCACACCGCCAGCACCTGGCCATCGGGGCCAAACTTGATCGTGCGATACGACTCGGCGTCGGTCACGTAGACGTTGCCGCTCGCGTCCACGGCCAGGAAGGGCTTGTTGGCCAACGATTGCCCTTCCCAGCCCTCGACGGGGAACTCGCGGACAAAGCCGAACTGGCTGTCAAACACCTGCACGCGCCGGTTCCAGGTGTCGGCCACATAGACCTGGCCCTTGGCGTCGATGGCGATGCCCACCGGCTCCTGGAACTGGCCCTGGCCTGCGCCGGAGCCGCCCCACTGCCCCAGGGGCTGGCCGTTGGGGTCGAACTTGCAGACGCGCTTGTTGCCGGTGTCGGTGACCCATACGTTGCCGTCGCCGTCGACAGCGATGCCGCGCGGCCCGTACAGCAGCAAGCCGGAATCCTGCACACCCGCCTGGCCAAAGGTGCCCCACTGGGCCAGGGAATTGCCGTCGCGGTCAAGCTTCTGGACGCGGTGGTTCCAGGTGTCGGCGACATAGACCTCGCTGCCAGGGCCGGCGGCGACGCCCCACGGCTCCTGGAACTGCCCGGGGGCACTGCCCTGGCCGCCCCACGAGCCCACCAGCGCGCTGCTGGCCAGGTCGATCACGGCGATGCGGCTGTTGCGGCTGTCGGCCACGTACAGGCGGCCCGCGCCGTCAACCGCCACGCCCTTGGGCTCGCTGAACTGCGCCGCCTCGCCCAGGCTGCGCGTCGCCGAGAGCGTGCGATACTTGGTTGTATACGGGTCCTCGGCCAGCGGATTGCCAGGGCCGGCCGTCTCGGGGCCATAGTCCCAGACCTGCTGCGCGATGTCCTTGCGTACGTACATGGCGATGTTGTGCACCAGGGGCCAGTTCGACAGCGGCGTGTCGTACTTGCGGTACATGATAATGTTCCACAGGCTCTGCCGCGTCGCCGGGTTGGTCAGGTTCTGCCAGATCTTGGCCGGCGTGAGCGACTTGTAGTCCTCCATCGGCCACCAGATCAGGCGATACTGGCGGCGGTAGTACTTGTTGCCGAGGAACGGCTTGACCGCGGCCTCGTTCTCCACGCCGACGAGCACCACAGCCGCGTCCATCGGGCCGCTGGGCGACTTGCCGTAGTACTGGGCATTGGGCCAGTCGCGCAAGTACCACACAAACGGCCAGCTCGACTCGTCGTCGTAGGCCACCTTGAGGTCTTTCTCGCCGCCGGTGAGGCGGCGAGACATGGACTCGAGCTCTTTCATAATCATGGCATCGTCGGGCGAGCCCTGGGCGTAGATCAGGGTCTCGGTGGCCACGTCGCCGTTCTTGAACACGGCCAGCCACGAGTTGTGCACGGTAAAGGCGCCCAGCCCGAGGAAGAGCACCACCAGCGCCACGCGGCCGCTCTCGCGCCAGCCCAGCTCGGCGGCAAAGTGCAGCAGCGGCAGCCCCACGATGAGGAGCATGGCGAACGCCGCTAGCCAGGTCATGGTCGCATTCAGGCTGGCGGTCGACGTGCCGGTGAACGGCTGCGACGAGAGCGCCCCCACCCCGGCCACCGCGGTCAACGGCAGCAGCAGGCCCACCCAGGCGGCGCCGCGCCGGTAGAGCACGCGCCAATCGGCGGCGAGGAACTGCTCGGCGAACCAGCCGGTGAGGATGATCCAGGGCAGGGTCAGGTGCACCAGCAGCCAGGGCATCTTTTCGCCGCCCCAGCTAAAGACGACGAAATTGACCACGGCCCAGTAGAACACCAGGGGCACAAAAGGCGCGCGCCAGGCCCCGGCAGCCGGTGCCGCCTGCTCGCGCGTCGCCGCGCCGCCCTCCTCTGGCGCCGCCACGGCCTGCCCCTGCACGGCCTCAGAGACGGTGTACGCCCTCGTCTCTACGGCCAGCCCGGGCGCGTCGGCAGCCACGGCGGCGCCACCGGCCGCCGTCCGCGGCAGGCGCAGGCGCCGCAGCAGATAGTAGCCGGCGCCGATGAGCCCGAACAGCAGTGGCAGGTACTCGTAGAGCGGCATCAGGATCACATAGTAGAACCAGGGCTGCGTGCCGCGGCGCACGCCCTGCTGCGAGAGCCAGTAGCCCAGCGAGCCCACCTGGCCGGTGGCGAACCCCTGGCCGTTGGTGAAAAAGGCGGTGAAGAGCAGGATGTAGATGGTGTAAAAGATGCCGGCCGACACGAACCAGCGCTTGCGGTCCCACCACAGGCCCACCGCCACCGAAGCCACAAAGAAGACGGCCCAGGTGATCCCCGAGCGGATGAGGTTCTCGGGCGCGTAGGCCGCCGGGTCAAAGGCAGCATCCTTGAGCAGCACGCCCGCGGCCTTGATGGCCAGCGGCGAGGCCAGCGGCAAGAGCAGCGTGCCCATGACCATGAGCAGGTCAAAGGCCGGGAACTCGCGCCACGACCGGCCCGGCTCGCGCCGCCATTGGAGCAGCAGGAGGCCGGCCAGGAAGGTCCAGAAGGTGAAGGTCTGGATGAACGCCGTCTCCATGTTTGAGAAATACAGCGCCTGCCCCAGCACGACGAGGTAGAGATACTTGTTCTCGCGCTTCTCGAGATAGTTCAGGATGCCGATAAGCATGAGCAGGGTGAAGAACACCGAGTAGGCGTCGTGGCGGATGAAGCGGCCATAGTACAGCAGCGCCGGCGAGATCACCGCCAGCGCCGCCGCCACCAGCGTGCCGCGGGCCTTGAGCCAGGGCCGCAGCCAAAAGATGGCGCCGATCGAGAGGATGCCAAAGATCGCCGCCGAGAGGCGCCCCGTGTAGTCGCTGTGGCCAAACAGAAAGTAGATGAAGGCCGTGATATGGTAGAGGAACGGCCCGTGGTACACGGGGTTGTGGATGTAGCCCTGCCCGGTGAACAACTGCCACGACTCCCAGGCGTGGATGGCCTCGTCGTGGTTGTAGGAACGTGACGCCAGGTCCCATAGCCGCGTGACGGCGGCGAGCACCATGATCGCTATCGCGAGCAGCAGCCACCCATCGAGGCGCAGCCACGACGAGATCGGTCGCCGCAAGAACGAGTCCTTTTCGGACTCGGGAGCCAACTCTGTCATGCCGTCGCATTCTCCTTCAGGGCTTTACCCATAGCTCGATCGCTTCCGGCTGCACCGGGCCGCCCCCTTCGCCAATCAGCCACATCGAGAGGGCCGCGCGGCCCGAGCCCAGGGGCGCAGCGCTGCTGGTGCCCAGACGGTAGCGCTGGCGCACATAGCCGCTGAGGGCCGGCGTGTCCTGCCCGGCGCTCAGCAGCAGGGCGCCGTCGGTAGTGGGCGCAGCGCCCGGCCGGATGGCCCGCACGGGGAACTCGCGCAGATACCAAAAGACCTCGGGGCCCAGGTCGTCCTGCACGGCGATGGTCAGGGTGTGCTGGTCGAGCGTCGTGCGCACCGACCAGTCTTCGAGAAAGCGCACCATATCCTTCAGGCCCAGCGAAGTCGGAGCGACGACCAGCCGCTCGCGCGCGTCGCGCGCATGCGCCAGGTTGAGCGTGACGCTCGAACGCAGGAGCAGGCTGGCCAGGAGCGCCAGGCCCAGTATGCCCGTGGCCCAGGCCGTCTCAGCGCGGCCGACCCACGAGCGGAAGGCGGCGATGGCGCCGGCCAGGATGAGCGGCGTCACCGCAGCCAGCAGGCCCAGGAGCTGCCGGTCGCGCTGCAGCATGTCGGCGTAGGGGGTGCTGTAGGTCGTGAGGTTCAGCCACCAAAAGCCCACGAGCGCGCCGAACACCACCAGGCCGATACCGACCCAGGCCCACTGCGGCCTCTCGAGCCGCTCCACGAGCGCATTCACGCTGAGGCCGCCCAACAGGGCCAGCGGCAGGATGATCAGGGCCAGGGGGCCACCGTCGCGTGCGCCCGATAGGGTTGCGAGCACGAGCGCCACGAGCGCCCAGGCGCCGAGGAAGCGGGTCCAGGGGTCGCCGCGCCGCAGGGCGATGACGATGCCCGCCAGGCCCAGGAGCAGCACACCCAGCTCATAGTAGGCCAGGGTGGTCACGGGGTAGAGCCAATCGCGCCCCGCCCCGCCCGGCACGAGCCGGGCCAGCCAGGCGCCAAAGAGGTCAAGCGTGGCCTGCACGCCGCCGATGTTCGTCAGCAGCGCCGTGGAGAGCGGCACAGCCAGCAGGCCCAGCACTGCCCAGGCCTGGCCGTCGCGCAGCACCGGGCGCAGCACGTCGCCGCTGGCAGCCCAGCCCGGCCACGGCCGACCACGGCGGCTGGCCAGATACCCCAGGCCAAAGTAACCGGCGGCGACCAGGAGGAAGGTGTAGGCCCAAGGGCTCGAGGTGAGCGCCACCACCAGGCCCGCGCCGCCCACCAGCTTGGCCGTCGCGATCTGCCGCCGGCCCGCCAGCTCGAGCCCCCACAGCACCGCGCCGAGCCCAGCCAGCGCCGGCACCGGCCCGGCCAGGGTGCGCGAATAGTAGACCAGGGTGGGCGAAAAGGCGAGCATGAAGGCGGCCGCCAGCGCGCCCCAACGCCCCAGGTGGCGGCGCAACGGCAGCGGCGCCAGGACCAGCGCCGTGCCCAGGAGCGCCGGCAGCAACCGCGCGGCCCCGTCGCCGGCGCCAAAGGCGAAAAAGCTCAGCAGGGCGCCATCGAAGGGCAAAGGCGCCACGTTCGTGCCCACGCCCTGGCCCTGCAGGAAGCGCCAGGCGGCCAACGCCTGCTGCGCCTCGCTCGTGAGCAACGGCCAGCGCCCCAGGTCGAAGAAGCGGATCAGCGCCGCCCCCAAGACCAGGGCCGCGTACAGCACCGCTTCCAGCGTCAGGCCCGGCCAGTCGGCCTGCGTCGTCGTCTCTGCTCTGTCGGGCATGATCCGTCCGTTCACGTAAGATCGCCGTGTCTTGGGTCCAGGACGCCTGTGGGCCCGGAGGAGTCCCCGGCCCGTCGCGTTACAGGCGGATTATAGGCGAAGCCACGGACCGTGTCAACAATCCCAGCCCGCGGATGGGTTCGTTTTTCGGAGAGACGCAACGGCCTGAGACCTGACAGGTCTCCGTAGACCTGTCAGGTCTCAGGCCTCGGGCGCCAGATCGGCGATCTCCGGGTCGGTGATGTCGACATCATGGGCGGCGGCGAGGGCAGCGGGTCCCCCGAACCACTCCAGGACGGTCTCGCGTTTGAGGCGCGTCGGTTGGTCCGTCAGCAGCGTATGGTACGACGAGTGCGGCCACTCGCGAAAGACGCGGACAAAACCATGCTTCTGCGCATTGCGGTGGATGTAGACGACAAGTTGGGCGAAGTAGGCGTCCGACGTGACCTGGACGCGGCGGAAGGGACGCTGAAACAGGGCGCCGGTGCGATCGCATGCCTGGTTGAAGGCCCTGGCATAGGCGTTGAACAGGTTGGCGAAGCGCCGGCTCGGGAGATGATGCGGGTCTGGCGGGCTCGCCAGGTCGAGGAGATCTTGCTCGCTCTTGATGCGGATCAGCAGATGGAAGTGATTCCGTAGCAGGCAGTAGGCGAAGGTATCGGCAATAGCGTCGACATGGTGGGCATAGAGCCTGAGGAAGAAGCCATAGTTGCGCGTCTCGGCAAAGATATCTTCGCGGTTATTGCCGCGGTTGAACACGTGGTAGTACTGGCCGGGCTCGAGAGGGGTCTGTGCAGTCATAGCGAGCCTCCAACGTGGCGGGCCGGCCGTACACCTGACAGGTCTCCGAAGACCCGTCAGGTGTACGGCCCTACAGGTCGGCGCGATAGATGACTACCCTGGGGTTGCTGTAGACGACCTCCAGCTCACCCCGTTGGGCCATGGCGGCGAATTTGGCCGCGCTCGCCTGGCCGTACTCGATCGCTTCGAGCTGCCCAAAGTAGACGTACTGCACGTGCAGCTCTTGCAGCAGCGCGTGCGTCTCTTGCGGGCTGCCGGCGCGGTAGAGCCGCTCGGCCTGGGCCTGGCGTTCGGCGACCTGGTCGGGCGGCAGTTGCTCGTTCTGATGCATGCCGGCGAGGGTGGGCAGGCCGGTGTACGACGAGACGCGCATGCCGCCTTCGCGGTAGTAGCCCAGCGGCGCTTCGGCGATGACCGGCGTGCCCTGCACGTTGGCCAGCAGCCACTGGATGGCCTCATCGTCATAGCGCAGCTCGATGGTGTGCAGGTCGTCGGGCCAGTGGTAGACGCCGCTACGCATGTAGGCCAGGCCGTCGAGGGTGCCGCTGGGCGGCGGGCCGCCGGGGGTGCGCTCGGCCACGCGGGCGACGACGCCGAGCGGCACGTAGGCCAGGCTGACCGCGGCCAGGCCCACGAGAGCCGCCGTCCACACGAGCCGCAGGCCGCCGGGCCTGTGGGACAGGCTTTCCAGCCTGTCCCTCCGCGCCGGGTGGAGCACGCCTCCCATCCTGCCCCACATGGCCGCCAACCCCACTGCCCCAGCCAGCGCCAGCAGCACCCAGGCCTGCACGCCGAACTTGAAGACGGTGTTCATGCGCTGCCACTCGGTGCCCTGCAGGAAATCGGCCAGGTAGACGAACTCGATGCCGCAGAGGATGAGGCCGCCCCAGGCGGCGACCAGCGCGGCGAGGCGCTCGGCGCGGGGCACGTCGCGGCGCAGCCAAAGGTCCACGGCCAGCGCCACGACGGGCAGGAGCAGCGCGACGACCGCTTCGCCGGCGAGGAGCGCGGCGAGTGCCAGCGCCGCCGCCCCCACCGCGAGCCAGCGGCGCCGCGTTTCACCCTCACCCCCGCCCTCTCCCGGCGAGGGAGAGGGGGGAGTTGTCGCCCTGTCTGCCCCCTGCCGGCCCTGCCACCAACGCGCCCCCAGCCAGCCATAGAGCGCCACCAGCCACAGCCCCCAGATGGCGAGAAAGTAGCGCAGCCCGGTGTGGGCGAGCAGGAGCTGCGGCGCAGCCTTTTGCGGCGCATAGTGCCTGTAGAAGGGCAGGTAGAGGGCCAGCGCCAGCGCCGCCACGCCCAGCGCCTCGGCCACACCCTGCCATAGCCGCCCCCGCTCGAGCCCCAGCCACACGAGCACGACCATCACCAGGCCGAGGTAGGTGGGCACATCCCAGGTGTTCATCGGCCCCAGCGCGCCCAGCACCAGCGCCAGCAACGCCAGAGGCCAGAGGCCCGGGAACCAGCCGGCCAACTTGCTGCGCGCCCACCCGGCCCTAACCCGGGTTGGGGGCTGGTCGGGTTGGCTGGCGACGCCGCCCGCTCGCGGGCGGGCGGCGTCGCCAGCCAACCCGACCAGCCCCCCCTTAAGGGTTCCGTTCCGGTCACTTGCGGAGCGTAGCGCCCGGACGCCCCCACGAGACGCAAAGAAGCGCCCCGCCACGAGGACCAGCGCCGCGATGGTGAAGGGCAGGGCCATCATGTGCGGGTGCAGGTCGGCAAAGAGGTAGCTGAAGAACGGGAACTCGTTGATGGTGTAGGGAATGATGCGCGTGGCCGCGTACCAATAGTCAAAGGACGCGAGCGACGCCTGGCCGCTCAGCCAGCGGCCCACGCCGGTGGCCAGCGGCCCCAAGGCCTCCAGGCCCATGGTCGGCGTCGGCACGGCGCCGCCGGCGCTCACCATGCTGGCCAGCCACTGCACGAGCACCGTCAGGTTGCCGAGCACAGCCACGCCCAGCGCGGCCGCCACGCCGCCCCACAGCCGGCGCCGCCCCTGCAGCCGGCTAGTGAGCGCATGGCCGAAGGAAAAGGCCCCCGCCACCGTCAGCGCAAAGAAGGTGGGCACGGCCAGGTTGAAGGCCACCTGCGGCAGCACGCCGGTCAGCTTGATGAGCACGTTGACCAGGTGCAGGCCATAGTAGTAATAGTTGATGGCGCTGCCGGCAAAGTAGGGGTTGTAGGGCGGAAAGTGGGCGCTCCTGACGATGGCGTTGAGATAGGCGATCTCCATCATCTTCTCGCCGCCGAACCAGGGCTGCCACAGGTCAGGGTTCAGCAGGCGCACCAGCACCAGCGCGGCAAAGGCGCCGCCGAAGAGCAGCTCTTCGCCCACGAGCAGCCCGCGCCGCGCATACCACAGCGCGGCCAGCTCGCCCCTCCGGCGGTAGGCCGCCCACGCGCCCACGGCGGCGACGAGCGCCAACGCGCCGTGGGCGGTGGCGGGGCGGTTCTCCAGCACGCGTGTGGAAGCGCCGAGCCAGACGATGTAGCCCACCAGCAGCCAGCCCACCGCCTTGGCCACCAGGTAGCCGCGGTCGGGCAGGCCGCGGCAGGCGCGCAGGCACAGCGGCCAGGCAGCCCAGCCCATGGCCGCGAGGGCCAGCCACCAGGCCAACGCTGCGGCCAGCGGGCCGGCATTGGCGAGCGAGTTCCAGCCAATGTCGCCAATCACTCCAGGCTCTCCGAACGCACCTGGTAGATGGCGACGGGCCCCTGCTGGTACACCGGGGTGAAGAGCCCGCCCCACGCGGCAAACTTGCGCAGGCCCCGCGCGTCATAGTACGCGCGCTCCAGCCCGCCGACATAGACGTAGGAGACGTTGTAGAGCCGGAGGAGCCTGGCCACCGCGGCCCAATCGGTGCTGTTGTACATGGTGGCGACATCGGCGAGGCGCCAGCCCACCACGTCGGCCGGCACCACGGCCCGCTGCTGCTTCTCGTGCCAGTCCCAGCCGATGACCGTGGGCAGGCCGGTGTAGACGGAGATGCGCGAGCCCCAGCGATAGAGCGGCGCGTTGCCTTCGAGCACCACCGGCGAGCCGTCGACGTGCTCGCGCAGCCAACGGACGGCGTCCATGTCATCCTTGAGCACGAGCGGGCCGCCCTGGTCGTGGTAGACGGCCGTCTCGGTATAGGCCGTGCCGTCGAGCGTGGCGCCGATGCTGGGGTCGAAGCGGTCGTTGATCTTGCCGCCGGTGGCCGCGAGCGGGTAGAGCGCGGCGCCGCAGAGGAGCAGCCCCAGCCCCGCCTGCCACAGCCGCCGCGGCCCGGCCGGCCAGCGCGGCCAACGTTCGGCGAGCGCCGCCAGCGCCACCGCCGCGGCCACCGCCCACAGCACCCACACCTGCAGGTAGAACTTGAACACCGTGTTCATGCGGCCGACATCGCCCTTGAGCACGACTACCTCGACGGCGAGCGTCAGGGCCAGGCCGAGGGTGAAGAGCATGGCGGCAAAGCGCTCGGACGGGGGCAGGTCGCGCCGCACGACGAGCGCCAGGCCCACCAGGATAAGCGGCAGTCCGAGCCCCAGCGCCCACCAACCGGCGGCGAACGAGAGCGCCGAGAGCCCCATCACCGCTACCATGCCCAGCCAGCCAAGCTGGAAGCCCGCCGTCGGTGACACCAGCACGCCCGCCAACCGGCTGGTGCGCCCCACCCGCAGCGGCCGGCCCAGGCTCAGGCGCATAGCGCGCGCCAGGGCGCCGCGCGCCTGGTAGCCAAAGGCCCGGCTGAGGGCATAGGTCACCAGGATCGCCAGGAACACGCCGTGGATGATGAGATAGTCGCCGAGCGTGGTGCGCGGCCCGCGCCACAGCTCCACCGACGTATAGGCGGCGCCGTAGCGGCTGAGGAAGGGCAGGAAGAACAGCGTGCTGGCCAGGAAGAGCACGAGCACACGCCCCGTCACCGCCCAGGCCTCGCGCCAGGCGATGCCTTCGGGCCGCAGCATGCGCGCCAGCACCAGCCCGCCGGCGGCCAAGAGCAGGTAGGTGGGGTAATCCCAGGTGTTGTTGGCGCGCAGCTCGCCCAGCACCAGCGCCAACAACACCACGGCCAGCCACTCGCCCCAGTCGACCCGCGCCGCCCAGCGCCGCAGACGCATACGGACCGGCTCGCCGCCCGCCCCAGCGTAGCCTAGCCCCTTGTGGGCGTCTGCCTGCTCAGCGGCGAGCGCTGCGCTCATGGGGTCCTGGCGTTCTTCTTGTTCCTCAGCAAGCAGAGGCGGCTCCCACGCCGCCGGTCTGCCGGACCTGGCGACAGACTCGTTGGCGCCCACGGGGATACCGGCCGGGGCCGGTCCCGAGCCCGCGCCGGCCGGCTTGCTTGCCGAGTCCCCGGCGGCATGGGAGCCGCCTCTGCTGGTCTCGACGGCGCCGTCGCGCACCAGGCTGACGATCAGCCCCAGCGCGAGCAGGGCAAAGGGCAGGGCGATCAGATGCGCGTGCAGGTCGCCGTAGAGGAAGGTAAAGAAGGGGAACTCGTTGATCTCGCCATTGCCCATGATGCGGCTGGCGTTCCAATACCACCACTCGGGCCGGAAGCTGAGCGAGCGCCCGGCAAAGAGCACCTGCGCCAGCCCGTCGAGCGCCTTCACCAGGCCCGCCACGCCGGGGATAGTGCTCTGGAACTGCAGCGTGCTGGCTTGCCACAGGCCCTCGAGCAACAGCCGCACCTGGCCCAGGTTGCCGAGCACGGCGATGAGCAGCGCCCCCAAGAGCGCAAAGCGCGCCGCGCGGTCGAACGGGCGCTCCTCCTCGCGGTCCAGCAGTCCGTCGACCACGGCATAGCCGCCCATGGCGGTCATGGCGAAAAGGGTGGGCAATGCCAGGTTGTAGGCCACCTCTGGCAGCACGCCCGAAAGCTTGACGAGCGTGGCCACGATCACCTGGCCAAAGTAGTAATAGTTGATATAGCCGCCGGCGAACCAGGGGTCGTAGGGCGGGAACCAGGTGCTCTTGATAATGGCGTTCAGATAGGCCAGGTCCATCGGCTTTTCGCCGCCCATCACCGGGTGCCACAGGTCGGGGTTGCCCAGGCGCACCAGCAGGAAAGCGCCGAAGAACGCCAGGAAGAGCGCCTCCTCGAAGAGCAGGCGGCGCCACTCGCGGCGCAGGAAGGCGCGCAGGTCATCGCGCAGGCGCCAGGCCACAGCGCCGGCCGCGAGCAGCAGCGCCAGGGCCCAGCCGGCGATGGCCGCGCGCGTATAGGGCACAACGTGCAGGCCGGCGCCGAGCCAGGCCAGGTAGGCCACCGCAAGCACGCCCACGGCCTTGGCAAAGATGTAGCCGCGGTCGCGGAAGCGCCGGAAGGCGACGAACGCCAGCGGGAAGGCGAGAACCCCCAGCAGCTCGAGCACCAGCAGCCAGGCCGCCAGCGGCACGCGGTTGGCCAGGCCGTTGGCGTCGAACATCGCGCGCCAGGTGCCGCCGGCCCGCTGCACCAGTTGCTCGGCCGCGGTGAGCATCAGGCCATGGTGCGAGGCCATGCTCGCCAGCGGGCTCAGGCGCATGACGCGCTCGACCTCGATGCCGCCCAGGAGCTGCCGCGCCAGCGCGCTCGAGTAGCGCTCGGTCTTCTTGAGGACGATGACCTTGGGGTGGTCATAGACGGAGAAGGCCTCGTCGGCGGTATCGTCGACGAACTGCAGCGGCCCCAGGTTGGGGTACGAGGTAAAGACCTTGATGGTGTCAAAGCCCAGCTCGCCCGAGAAGAGGTACCTGTAGTAGGCGTTTGTCAGTGGAAAGCGTTCCGGCAGCCGCGCCACCGAGTCGTACACCCGGTTGCTGGAGAGGATGACATAATCGGCCTCGTCGAGCCACTGATACAGCGCCGCGCGCTTTTCGGGCGCATCCTCCCAGTAGGGGTCGGTCGTCACCAGGTTGTAGGTGCGGCCGGCGTCGTTGCCGTCGATATTCTGGGGGATGATATCGTCCCACCGTTCCCAGGTGATGCTCGACCCGGCCGGAATGTTCTCATAGACCCAGCGCGAGGCCGCCACCCGCGACAGCGGCCGGCGGTAGATGTTGGTGAACGCCTCGGCGTAGAGGAACGTGCCCACCAGCACCACGGCGCCCACCAGGCCGGCGGCCAGCGGCGCCCCGCGCGCCAGCGCGCGCACCCATGCAACGCCGCCCCTCACCCTACCCTCTCCCCTGGGGGATCCAGGGGCGGACAGGCTGACTTGTCCCCTCTCCCCCATGGGGGAGAGGGTTAGGGTGAGCGGGGATTCTGCGACGTGACAAACGCCTGGATGCGCCGAAAGCGGCTCGCCGGAGGCCGCAGGTGATGCCTCCTGCAGCGTTTCACCCTCACCCCCGCCCTCTCCCTCGGAGGGAGAGGGGAAAACGGCGCCCCACCGCACCGCCAGCGCCCGCGCCTGCCGCCACAGCCACACCACGAAATAGGCGGCCAGGATCACCAGCAGCGGGTAGATCGGCAAAAAGTAGCGGATCGACTTGACGAACTGTACGCTCTGATAGACAAAGGTCATGGTGACCCAGAGCACCAGCAGCAGGTGCTCGAGCTTGCGCTTGCGCACCAGCTCGAGCACAGCCACCAGCCACCCCAGCCATGCCGCCAGGCCCAGGGGCAGCCCCATGCCCCAGAGCACCATATTGCGCCAGGCAAAGAGGATGGGCTCGCGGTCGGTCCACTGGTGGCTGGGCGGAAAATCGACCGTGCCGTTCACCAGGCTCTGCGCGGCCAGCACATCCTGCTGCAGCCAACGCTGCGAGATGGCAAAGTTGAAGGGGCTGGGCCCCGTGAAAGCGTAGGGCTGCGTCACGCGGAAGGCAACGATCGACACCAAGCCGGCCAGCACCAAGCCGGCGGCGGCCCTGGTGAGCCCGCGCAGGAACGCCGCCCGCCGCGTGGTCGCCTCGGCGTCGCCGCTCATCTGCAGCGAGATGGAGAGCCCGCCCAGCCGCCGCCGCCACAATGCGGGCGCGCCGTCGGCAGCGACAACCAGCGGCGCCGGCTCGCGCTGCGCCCGCAGCAACGCCGCCATACAGATGATGAGCACATAGGTACCCACGCTGATCTTGCCGGCCACGGCCATGCCGAAGGTGGCGCCGGTGAGCGCCCAATCGGTCCAGCGGCCGTCCTGCACGGCACGGATGGTAAAGTAGAAGGCCAGGGTCACGAGCAGGGTGGTAAAGGTCTCGACGGTGAAAAAGTGCGCGTGCTGGATGCTCAGCACCGTGCAAGCCATGAGGAACGAGGCCAGCAGGCCCACCCAGCGCCCGTACAGGCGGCGCCCAAGGAAGAAGACCAGCGCCACCACCGCCAGGTCGTAGACGCCCGACACGACCCGACCCACCAGGTGGATCTGCCAGTAGCTATTCTGGTCGAGCAGGATGCCCACAGCCTTGACGATGAACATCGGCAGCGTGCCGTAGACGAACATGCCGACGTCGCGGTTGTGCGGGTTCAGCGGTGAGGTCGCTTCGTTGAAATACTCGGCCAGGCTCTGCGGCCAGCCCAGCTTGGTCTCGACATCAGTCAGAAAACGCTCGTCGGGGTGCAGGTGAGTCTGCTCGTCCCAGTTGATGCCGGTGAAGCGCATGGACGCGCCCAACAAGAGGATAACCACGAGCGCCAGCCCCAGGAACTCGCGCGTCTGGACGTAGGCTCGCAGCGCGTCGAGATACTGCGCCCACCCTCTGCGGTGCTCTGGCCGGGGAACCCTCACATCGTTCCCTGGCGGGCTGCCGGGTTCTCGCATCTCTCTATCTCTCTCCATAGAACGCGATAAAGGCCACCTGGCCGGCATAGTCGACATGGCTCACCGCCACGCCGCGCGGGAACATCGCCCGCAGGAGCTGCAGCGCCTCCACGTCCTCGGGGTTGACAATGACCAGCAGCCTGGCGCCCGCCGTGGTCAGCGGCGGCCTGGCGGGGTCGAGCGCCTCCAGCTCCCACGCCTCCCCCTCGGGCACAGCGCGCAGTTGCGCGCGCACGGCGTTGCCGTCGTACCAGTGGGGCCACACTTTTATGTAACCTGGCCCCTGGCCCGCGAAACCGTCGAGCGTGCGGGCCATCTCTAAGGATATGGCATAATTGTTTCCTGGCAAGTGGCGCACATACTGCTCAAAGTATGCCCGCGAGGTCTCGGCCAGCTCGAAGCCCAAGAGGGCCAGCACCAGCACGACGGCCAGCAGGCTGCCGGAGAGGGAACCCTCCGCCCTCAGCATCCTGGTGACAGCCGGGCATCTTGCGCCGCTGCCCCCCGGCTCTGAGCCAGGAGGGGGTTCTGGCGGGTTGGTTGGCTCCACCGGCTGTTCCTGGCGCGCCCGCGGGCGGTAGACCTGACAGGTCTCCGAAGACCTGTCAGGTCTACCGCCCTGAACCCCGCCCCTTGTGAAGAACGGGCCGGTACGCCGCAGCAGGGCCGTCAGCGGCAGGGCGGCCAGCAGGTAGGCCGGGATGATGGCGCCCGCGGCGCGCTGCGCGCTGGGCACTTCGTTGGGAAAGGCCACAGCCAGCGCAGTGGGCAGCAGCATGGCGCCGAGAAAGATGAGCACCATGGCGTTGTGGCCGCGGCGCAGGCGCAGCAGGGCATAGGCCAGGCCACAGAGGAAGAGCACGCCGCTCACCAGCCCCAGCTCGCGCTGGTAGGGCACATTGATGTACGACACCACATCGCCGCGCAGGTTGAACATGCCGGCCGCCCGGCCCAGGTTGCCTGCGAGCGCCCGCAGCAGGTCCTGCGGCAGCGGCGCCTCAGCGCCCGTCACCCGCGTGGCCACGCGGAAGAGGTAGCTCTGCGGCTGCTCGAGGGCATAGCGGCCCAGCGGCAAGAAGACGGCCAGCGCCCCCAGCCCAAAGCCGGCCAACCCCCAGCCCTGCCGCCGCAGCGCGCCCCGGCCCTGCCGCGCCAGCTCCACCGCCAACGCCGCCGCGGCTACGACGGGCACCAGCATAAAGGCGTTGTAGGTGTACAGCCCCAGCCCCACGGCCATGCCGGCCACAACATAGTCGCTCGCCCGGCCGCGGCGCACGGCGCGCACCAGCAGATGGAGCGCCCCCGCGATCATGAGCGGCATCAGCGAGGCGCGGTAGCCGGAGCGGCTGAGGATAACGTGCCACTTGCTCACGCCGAGCAGCGCCGCCGCCACAAGCCCCACGTCGCGATCGAACAGCTCACGCGCCAGCCCATACAGCGCCACGATCGACGCCAGCCCCATCATGACGCTGGTGGACTTGATGGCAAAGTAGCTCAGCCCAAAGACGGCGCCATAGCCGGCGACAAGGTAGTGGAACAGGGCCTCGCGCCCGGGGTAGCGCGGGCAGAAGATCATGAACTGCCCGCGCATGATCTCCAGCGCGTTCTGGTACTTGAGCGGCATGTCGGTGCCCATCTCGCGCGGGATGGCGTCGAGCTGGTACAGGCGCAGGAACGCGGCCGCGAGCAGGATGGCGATCAGCGCCAGCGCCTGCCACGAGAGGTAGATGCCGCCGGCACGCGTTTCATCGTCGCGCATCGCCTCACTACCCTCGGAGGAGGACCGGGGATGCACCGCAGGGGCGCTGAGGGCGCGGAGGGGATCGGCCCAAGATACCTCTGCGTCCTCCGCGCCTCTGCGGTGAGATCGGCACCCCCTTCCGAGGGAGGCACCGAAGGCGCGGAGGGGGGGCGAGGTGACCTCGCCCCTACGGTCTCTATGCGTGCTCTGAAAACGTCGCGCCCAACAACGTAGCCTAGCCCCTTGTGGGCGCTTTCGTGCACCGTGGTGAGTGCTGCGCCCATGAACAACCCATAGCGATTCGGGCTCTTGAAGTCGGAAGGCGCCGTAGAGCAGCGCCAGGCTCGCCAGCCACGCCGCCGTGGGCAGCGGGCGGAAGAGGTTGCCGCCAAAGCCGGGAAAGGCCAGCGCCGCGAGGATGCAGGCCGCCCCGAGCAGCCAGGGCTGCGGCGCCGCAGCGCGGCTCGCAGCGGGCGCGTAGGGCCTCTCGAGCGCATCGCGCCGCGCCAGCAGCCCAAAGGCCGCGCCAGCGAGCAGCAGCGGCGCCCAGGCGAGCGGCCGCGCCGCGCGGTCGAGCCAGGCCTGCCCCACCAGCCCCACGCCGAGGACCAGCGCCATGGCCAGCGTGCCCATAAGCAGGCGCTGCGCGCGCAGGGCCTCGAGCCAGCGCGGGGCGACAGTGCTACTCGATCGGTTCATAGGCCACAAACAGCAGCGTCCCCGTAGGCTGCCGGCCCTCGTAGCGCCGGCCCGCGGGGTACGCCCCTTCTATCCAAGGCAGCTCTCCCAGCCGCTCGGGCAGGAACACGAACACCGGCCGCTTGTCGGGCTCGACGAACCCCGGCTCGCCGACAAGCGGCTCCATCACGTCGCGCTGCTCCACGTTGGGCGCCAGGTAGGCCGCGTTGGGAAAGCCGGCGTACATGCGTGGCGCACCGAAAAAGTACAGGCGATGGCCGGGCCCCAGCGAGCGCAGATACAGGCCAATCTCGTGGCCCACCTCGGTGTTGTAGCCGGCATAGACCCGCGCTGGGGTGTAGGTCACAAAGTAAAAGCTGAGGTTGATCGCCGCGAGTGCGATCAGCGCCAGGCCCAGGAGGGTCTGCGTGGTGGCACGTTGCCAGTGGAGGGCGCGCTCGGCCACCTCGGCCATCGCGCAGAGCCCCAGGGCCACGAGCACGCTCGCCGGTACGGCGCTCAGCACCAGCCGTTGCGAGCTCGGCGGGTTCTCGAGCAATATGCCGCCGCAGACGAGCACCGCCCCCAGCCAGAGGAGCATCAGGGCATGGCCACGCTCACAGCGCCGCACCAGGCCGTAGACCAGCCCAAAGGTGAAGGGGATGGCGCTGGCAAAGTCCATGAGTGGGATGCCGGGGTGGTAAAAGACCGCCGGGTCCGCATAGTAGTGGAACGCCAGGAGCGTCTTTTGCGCCTGTTCGAGCCACAGGCTGAGCTGGCTGCGGCCCAGCTCCGCTGCGGTGCGCTCGAGCCAGCCCGACTGGACGACCCCGGTCAGCGTCATGCGCGCCATGAAATCCTGAGGCTGCCGCGCAAAGAAGAGAAACAGCGGCCAGCCCGCCAGCACAAAGCCCCCCACGAGGAGCACGAGGTGCCCGCGATTCGCCTGCCAAAAGCCCGGCTCGCGCCAGGCGCACCAGGCCAGGTACGCCGCCACCACGATCGGCAGCACCCGCGCGCCGGTGTACAAGTACTGCCCCAACCCCAGCAGTGCCCCTGCCAGGGCGAAGAGCTCGCGGCGCCGGTTGTTCAGCCCCGCCAGCAGCACGTAGCAGGCCACGGTGGCCACGAGCGGATCCATGATGTTGTTGAGCCCCAGGCGCGAATAGTGTACGGCATAGTGGTAGCAGGCCAGGTAGCCGGCCGCGAGCAGCGCCACGCGCCGGCCAAAGAGGTCGCGCGCCAGCAGGTACAGCGCAGGCACGGTGAGCGCCCCGGCCAGCGCCGGAAGCGCGCGCAGGCCCGCGATGGTGCTCCCCAAGCGGGAGAGGGCGCCTGCGAGCATGTAGAAGAACAGGGTGGGGTGCGAGAACCAGCCGGTGACGAAGGGGTTGGTCAGCCGGCCCTGCAGCACGGCCATGGCCTCGAGGCCCATCGAGGCCTCGTCGCCGCCGAGGACGAAGGGGATACGGCCGAGGCCGGGCAGCCGCGTGGCGAGCGCCACGGCGCTGAGCCCGAGCAGCGCCAGCGCATCGCAGGGGCCGGCACGCAGGCGCGAGGGCAGGCTGCGCAGCCAAGAGTGGGCCGCATGCCAGTCGCTGAGCGCCGCCACGTAGGCGGCAATGGCCGTCAGCCACAGCCCCAGGAGCAGGCCACCCTCAGCCGCGCTCAAGCGGCCGGCAGCCCGCGCGCCCACCCACAGGGCGGCCAGCAGGCTCCAGCCTAGCGCCGCGGCGCGCAGACGGTGCGCGCCTGCCCAGGCCAGCGCGCGCCGCGGCCAGCCCGGTGCGCCCGCGTGTGCCGGGGCCAGGCCCGCCAGCCTGATCGCGCCCAAGAAAAGCAGGCCGGCCAGGCCATAGAGCACAACCCCATCCCACAGATAGTCGCGACGCCGGGCAAAGTAGAGCTGCCCCAACAGCGCCAACGCCAGACTCGATATGAGGCATACCGTGGCCAAGCGGCGAGCTCGCGGGCTCATTCATGTCCCCTTGCGGGCCCTCACTGCAATGTTCACATAGGTCCGCTTCTGCGATCTATCGACGACGTTGAGCCGGTCGCACGCATTGAAGAGGGCCAGCGCCCAGTTGATCGGGTTCAGGGCGCTGCCGCTGTTCTCCTCACCCTGGAAGCGATGCGTGCTGCGCAGGATGAACCCGGGCAAGAGGCCCCGCTCGATGGCCCCCTTGCCGAAAGTGTAGACGATGGTCTGCGTGAAGGGGAAACAATAGTGCGTCAGCTCGCGCACCTCCTCGACCTCGAACCTCGCCTCACGGAGGAGCGCGCTGACCTCCCCGGGCAAATAGAGCCGGTAGTGGTTGGCCCAGATGCCGGCAAAAGGCCCCGTGCGGATGGGCGCCCGGAAGACACTCTCGGCCACACGGTTGATGGGGTCGTACCAGAAGGGGTAGCGGCGGTGGGGCACCGTCAACGCCAGGGTGCCGCCGGGGCGCAGCACGCGCCGGATCTCGGCCAGGCCGGCGCGATCATCGGGCAGGTGCTCGAGCACCTCACTGAAGAGCACTTTGTCGAAGGCATTGTCGGCGTAGGGCAGGCGCAGCACGTCGCCGCGCGTGAGGCCGACGCCGCAGCCGTCGAGCGCGCGGCGGCCAAAGCTGAGCACCGTGGCCTCGCCGTCGACGCCGCAGAACGCGCCCTGCGCGGTGGCGCTGAGCACCTTGAGGTAGAACCCCATGCCGCAGCCACAGTCGAGGATGCGCTCGCCGGGCTGCGGATCGAGGTACTCGACCATGGTGCGCACGCGCCGCTTGTAGGCCACGTCCGACTCGTTGCGCAGCAGGCGCTCCACCACCTGCATATCGACCACGTCGCTGCCGCCTCCAGTCGCAGTCTGCATCGGTTTCGATGAGCTCCGACACCCGCAAGGGGTTAGTACTAGTACTACTACCGTACTTGGCACTGCCACTGCGGGTCATCCGGGTAGCTGCCGGCTGACACGCTCCGCATCCGCCCCTTGGGCGCGGGCAAACCTGCGCGGGCACATGCCCTCGGGCGCCCGACCCTTGCCCGGAAGGGGTCTTTTTGGCGGGTTGGCCAGAGCCGTGGCCGCCCGCGGGCGGCCACGGCTCTGGCCAACCCGCCAAAAAGACCCCCAAGAGGCTCCGTTCCGGCTATGCGCGAAGCGTTGTGCCCGGATCACACGCTTTCACAGACAAGTACGGTTGTAGTATCAGGCTACGCCCATCAAAACCGGTGCAGGTGGCTATTTCCGCACCAGGCTCTGCAAGAGCTGCTCGTATTCGATGACCGTCCGCTCGGTGCTAAAGACCTGGCGGATTTGCTCGCGGGTGCGCCGGTAGGGCTCGGGCGCGTTGAGCACCTCCACCAGGCCGTCGGCCAGGGCCTGCGGATCGCGCGGCCGCACCAGCGTGCCCGCCCCGGTGACCCGCACCGCCTCGCGCGCCCCGGGGATATCGGCCGTCACGGTGGGCGTGCCACAGAGCATGGCTTCGATCTGCACGCTGGGGAAGCAATCGGTGCGGCTGGGCAGCGCAAAGGCATCGCACATGCCCAGGAAATCGGCCAGGCGCTGGCGATCGGTCACCAGGCCCAGGAAGCGCAGGTGTTCGGCGTTCTGGTCGATGAGGTGCGCCCAGCGCCCTGCGAAATCTTCATAGGCCACATTGCGCTCGCCGGCATAGACGAACTTGGTGCCCGGCAGCCGGGCCTCCACCAGCGGGATGGCCTGCAGGAGATAGTCGAAACCCTTCTCTTCGACAAAGCGGCCGGCAAAGCCCACGACCCGCGCCCCTTCGAGCCCCTGCTCGCGGCGCAGCGCGGCCATCTGCTCGGGGATAGGCTCGGGGATCTCGACGGGCGGGTAGATATAGGCCGCCTTGCTGAGGAAGGGTTGCATGAACGCCGAGTGCTCGCCATAGTCACGGCTGTGCGTAGTGACGACATCGGTCCAGCGCAGCGCCTGGGTCATCAGCGCGGTCACCGTGCGCTCCACAAACTGGTCAAAGGCCCCGTTGGGCATGACCAGGTCGCCATGGTTGGTGAACACCGTCCCCTTGCCAGCACGCCGCGCCAACCAGGCCACCAGCGGCGCCTCGAACAGCACGGCATGCACCTGCACCACGTCGTTCTCGCGAATCAGGCGCGCCGCCGCGCGCGGAAAGCCGGGCATCAGCACGCCGCGGCTGACCCGCCCCATCGTGGGCAGGCGCACAATGTCGACCCCGTTGTGGCGCTCGCGCAGCGCCAGGTCGGGCCGATACTGCGCCGTCAGCACGGTCACCTGGTGATCGCGGGCGACCAGCCCCTCGGCCAGCCGCTGCGCGTAGGCCGTCAGGCCGGTCCAGTGGGGATAATAGTACGTCAGCACCATGAGAATCTTCAATGCTACAACTCCTGGTCGCGTTCGCCGGCGCGCAGGCCGGCGGGATGGGCGCTATTATAGCACTGCTGTACCTGCCCAGCAAGGCATGGTAGATCAGGTCAGGTCTCTCTGCGCTCCTCGGCGCCTGCGGGCGCCTCGCCAAGGGCCTGCTCGCGGATGCCCGCGAACGTCAGGCTCTCGCTGCGCAGGCCCCACAGCCCGAGCGCGACGAGCACGAGGAGGTTGAAGGCATGCTGGCCAAAGGCGTAGGCAAAGGCCCGGCTTTGGTCCACGCCATAGAGCCCCAGGGCAAAGATGACCGCTCCCTCCACCGGACCAAAGGCGCCCGGCGACGAGGGCACGACCATGCTCAGCCCAGTGGCGCAGACGATGACGGCCGACGCCAAGAGCGGCTGCGGAACGAGGCCGGTCACGTGAAAGGCCGCCATCATGGTATAGTTGAGCAGCACGTAGCCGAGCCAGACGAGCAGCGACCACAGCACGATGCCGGGCAACAGGCGCGGCACGGTCAGCACGCGCAGGCCCTCGAGCACGTTCGCCAGGGCCGCCCGCACCCGCGCGTGGCCCAGCAGGGGCAGCCGGCCCAGGTAGCGCCACACCCAGTCGAGCCCGCGCGAGCCCAGGCGGGCCAGCGCCACGAGCGCGGCCGTGCCCACAAGCGCCGCCAGCCCAAAGAGGAGCCTGCCTGTTGTCGCCCACGCCGGCAGGTCGACGAAGGGCAAGAGCCCCGCCAGCAGCAGCACCACGCTCAGCACATCGAGCAGCCGTTCGACCAAGAGCGTCGAGAGCGCCTGTGCGAGCCCTCCCGGCAGGAGCCGCCCCGCCAGGTAGCCGCGCACCACCTCGCCCGCCTTCGCCGGCAACACGTTGTTAAACAGGTAGCCGATGTTGACGATCGAGAAGACCCGGCCCAGAGGCTGCCGGTCGTGGGGATGCATCAGGAGCCGCCAGCGGTAGGCGCGCGCCCAGTTGATGAGGACTGTCAGCGCCAGGGCAGGCACCAGGTAGCGGTAGTCGGCGCCGCGATAGGCCTCGGCCAGCGTGCCGAGGTCGACGGCGCGCAGCACCAAGTAGAGGCACAATGCGCTGATGGCCAAGCCGACGAGCAGGCGCAATCGCCCTTTGTCCATACCCTCCTCTTGCCCAGGCTGCGCCGCATCGCGAGATTGCCAGATTATAGCATCGAGCGTGCGGCCCCGCAAAGCCGGGTGGCACACCTGACAGGTCTCCGGAGACCTGTCAGGTGTGCCGCCCTACACCTGGATCAGCCGCGCGGTGCGGATGCTGGGCAGGGCGCGCATGCGCTCGAGGAGGCCGGCAGGCACGGGGTCGTCGAGGCCGAGCACCATCACGCCGCGCGAGCCGCGCCCCCAACGCCCCACCTGCACGAAGGAGATGCTCACCCCCGCCTCGCCCAAGATCGTGCCCATGCGCCCCAGCACCCCCGCCTGCTCGACGTGCTCGCTGAGCAGCAGGTAGCCCTCGAGCGGAAAGTCGAGCCAATAGCCGTCGATGCCGACGACGTGCGGCCGGCCACGCACCACGCTCCCCATGACCGAGCGCTCGCCCGCGGTGGTCTGGGCATGGATGCTCAGCAGGTTGGTATAGCTCTCGGCCTCGGGCTCGCGGCGCTCGGCGATGGCCAGGCCACGGCCGGCGGCCACGGCGCCGGCGTTGACCAGGTTCACCGGCTGCTCGACGACCAGGCGCAGCAACCCCACGAGGAGCGCGGCGCGCAGCAGCGCCGTGTCGTGCTCGGCCGGCTCGCCGGCGTAGGCGAACTCGAGGCGCTGCACGGCCCCGCCATCCATCTGCCCAAAGAAGCTGCCCAGGCGGGTGGCCAGCTCGAGGTAGGGGCCCAGCGCGGCCAGTTCTTCGCTCGAGAGCGACGGGGCGTTGACCGGGTAGCGCGCCACGCCCCCCGCCAGCACGGCGAGCACCTGCTCGGCCACGTCGAGGGCGCAGCTCTCCTGCGCTTCCTCCGTCGAGGCGGCCAGGTGCGGCGTGCAGACGGTCTTGGGCGAGCGCACCAGGTCCGGCGCGCCGGGCGGCTCCTGGGCAAAGACGTCGAGCGCCGCGCCGGCCAGACGCCCCTCGGCCAGCGCCTGCTGCAGCGCCGCCTCGTCGACAATGCCGCCGCGGGCGCAGTTGACAAGCCGCGCCGCCGGCTTCATCAGGGCCAGCCTGGCCGCGTCGATCAGCCCGCGTGTGCGCTCGTTGCCCGGCGTGTGGATGGAGACGAAATCGGCCTGCTGCAGCAGCGCCTCGAGCGGCACCATCTCCACACCCAGGCGCGCCGCCTGCTCGGCCGGCACAAAGGGGTCGCAGGCCACCAGGCGCATCTCAAAGGCTGCCGCCCGCCGCGCCACGGCGGCACCGATGCGGCCCAGCCCGATGATGCCGAGCGTCTTGCCGCGCAGCTCGCTGCCGATGAGCGCGCCTTTGGGCCACCCACCCTCCTTCGTCGCCGCGTCGCCGGCGGGGATGTGCCGTGCCAGCGCCAGTATCAGCCCCATGGTATGCTCGGCCACGGCCACGGTGTTGCCGTTGGGCGCGTTGACCACCAGGATGCCGCGCCGCGTAGCCGCCTCGACGTCGATGTTGTCAACCCCCGAGCCGGCGCGGGCCACCACCCGCAGACGCACGCCCGCCTCCAGCACCTCGGCGGTGACCCGCGTGCGGCTGCGCACGATCAGCGCATCGTACTCGCCGATGGCCGCGGCCAGCTCGGCCGGGTTCAGCCCCTCGCGCACGTCCACCTCTGTGCGCTCGCGCAGCCGCGCCAGCCCCTCTTCGGATAGCGGCTCAGTCACCAATACTCGAGACATCATTCCACCCCCGACTCATCAGGGGGTTTGGAGCGGGTATGGCTGGGTCGGGCGCCGTGCGCCGCCCGCGGGCGGCGCACGGCGCCCGACCCAGCCATACCCGCTCCAAACCCCTTTAGGGTATCATGCCGGGTTGGCGCAAAGCTGCGAGCCGGCAGGTTACCGCCTGGCCTCAGCCCAACGCCGCTGCCAGGGCCTGCAACACACGGTCAATATCGGCCGTATCGACATAGCCCATGTGGCCCACGCGGATGATGCGTCCCTTGAGCGCGCCCTGACCGCCGGCCAGCGTCACCCCCAGCTCGCGCACCCGCCGCAGCAGCATCTCGCCGTCCACGCCCTCGGGCACACGCAGCGTGGTCACGGTGTTCGAGGCGTGCGCCGGGTCGGCAAAGAGCTCGAGGCCCAATGCCTTGGCGCCCTCGCGCATGCGGTGCGCCACACGGCGGTGGCGGGCATAGATCGCCTCCAGCCCCTCGGCGCGCATCATGGCGAGCGCGGCATGCAGCCCTTGCAGCGCATTCACCGCCGGCGTCCAAGGCGTCTCATGGCGCTCGGCGGCGCGGCAGGCCTTGCGCAGGTCCCAGTAGTAGCGCGGACAGGTGGCGCGCTCGGCCGCCGCCCAGGCGCGCTCGCTCATGCTGAGCATGCTCACGCCCGGCGGCGCCATCCACGCCTTCTGCGAGCCCGTGATGGCCACATCGCAGCCCCAGGCGTCGACCGGCAGCGGGATGGCCCCTGCCGAGCTGACGGCGTCGACCACCAGCAGTGGGCCGCCCTCGCCACGCCGCGCGCCGACGACCTCCGCGAGCGCGCGCAGGTCGTTGGTCACGCCGGTCGAGGTCTCGTTGTGGGTCACCAGCACCAGCCGCACATGGGGCGTGCGCGCCAGCGCGTCTTCCAGCGCCAGGGCGTTCGCCGCCCGGCCCCAAGGGCTGGCCACCGTGCTGACCTCAGCGCCAAAGGCTTGCGCGACCTCGGCAAACCGGTCGCCAAAGGCGCCCACCGTCACCGCCAGCACGCGGTCGCCGGGGCTGATCAGGTTGACGATGGCCGCCTCCATGGCGCCGGTGCCCGACCCGGTCAGCACGAGCACGTCGCCTTCGGTCTGCAGCACGTGCTGCAGGCCGGCCGTCACCGCGGCCAGCAGCGCGCGGAACTCGGCGCCGCGATGGTTGATCATCTCTGCGGCCAACGCCTCGCGCACCGGTGGCGGCAACGGCGTCGGGCCGGGTACTCGCAAATCCATATCCTTACCTCGTTCTGGGGTTTGGCGGGCCTGCCTGCGCCGCTGGCCGCCCCGCGGGCGGCCAGCGGCGCAGGCAGGCCCGCCAAACCCCCTGCCCAGTGTCTACTCGTCCACCTTGGGCAGCGTGCGCAGCGCCTCCTGGAGCTTGTCGGGCGGCAGGGCATAGTCCTGCAGCTCGCCACGGAAGTAGGCATCGTAGGCCGCCATGTCAAAGTGGCCGTGGCCGCTGAGGTTGAAGAGGATGGTGCGCGCCTCGCCAGCCTCTTTTGCCTGCAGGGCCTCGTCAATGGCAGCACGGATGGCGTGTGACGACTCGGGCGCCGGCACGATGCCCTCGGCGCGCGCGAACTGCACCGCGGCGTCAAAGACCGGCGTCTGCGTGTAGGCCACCGGCTCCACGTAGCCGCCGTTCACCAACGCCGAGATCAGCGGCGACATGCCGTGATAGCGCAGGCCGCCGGCGTGGATGCCCGCCGGCACAAAGCTGTGGCCCAGGGTGTACATCTTGACCAGCGGCGCCAGCCCCGCCGAGTCGCCATAGTCGTAGGCATAGGGGCCCTTGGTCAGCGTGGGGCAGGCCGCCGGCTCCACCGCCACAAAGCGCGTCTTCGGCCCGCGCTGCAGCCGCTCGCGCATAAAGGGGAAGGCCAGGCCGCCAAAGTTCGAGCCACCGCCGACGCAGCCGATAACCACATCGGGGTAGGCCTCGGCGATGGCCATCTGCTTCAGCGCCTCCTCGCCGATGACCGTCTGGTGCAATAGGACGTGGTTGAGCACGCTGCCCAGCGCGTAGTGGATGTCGTCGTGCTGGGCCGCCTCTTCGACCGCCTCGCTGATGGCAATGCCCAGCGCGCCGCGCGACTCGGGGTCCTGCGCCAGGATGCGCCGCCCCGCCTCGGTCTCGGTCGAGGGGCTGGCGATAACACGCGCGCCAAAGGTCTCGATCAGCGAGCGCCGGTAGGGCTTTTGCTGGTACGAGATCTTGACCATGTAGACCTTGCACTCGACCCCGAAAAAGTTGCAGGCCATCGAGAGGGCGGTGCCCCACTGCCCGGCGCCGGTCTCGGTCGTCAGGCGGCGGATGCCCTCCTCTTTGTTATAGTAGACCTGGGCTACCGCCGTGTTGGGCTTGTGGCTGCCGGCGGGGCTGACGCCCTCGTACTTGAAGTAGATGCGCGCCGGCGTATCGAGCGCCCGCTCCAGCCGCCGCGCCCGCATCAGGGGCGAGGGCCGCCACAGGCGCAGCACCTCGCGCACCGGCTCGGGGATGGGGATGTAGCGCTCGGTCGAGACCTCCTGCTCGATCAGCGCCATGGGGAAGAGCGGCGCCAGGTCGGCCGGGCCGATGGGCTTGGCAGTCGCCGGGTGCAGCACCGGTGGGATCGGCACCGGCATGTCGGCGGCGATGTTGTACCAGGCCTCGGGCAGCTCGCTCTCGGGCAGGTAAATCTTGGTCTCATCTGGGCAGGTCATTGTGTTACCTCCTTGTGCGTGATGCGTGATGCGTAGAACGTGATGCGTGATGCGTAATACGTAATGCGTAATGCGTAAGGGGCCGCGCCCCGTGAAGGCGTGTTCCGCTCCCTCACCAGACGCGAGCGAGCGCCACGGAGCCAGCGGCAGCGATGAGGCGGCCGGATCACTCCTCACGTTTTACGCATTACGTTTCACTCACTACGTCGTCCTCGCCACCCCCACCAATCCCATCTTCGCCCTGACCTCGGCCACCGTCACCTGCGCCAGCGGCCGCACGCGCCGGGCGCCTTCGCGCAGCACGTCGCGGACGGTATCCGGATGCGCCAAGAGCTCCGCTCGCCGCGCCTGCAGCGGGGCCAGGTCGGCGATCATCTCGTCGGCCAGGGTGCGCTTGCACTCGAGGCAGCCGATCTCCCCGGCGCGACAGCCCTGCGCCAGCGCCTGGCACGTGGCCTCGGGCGTGTAAAAGCCATGGATGGTATAGATGTTGCAGCGCGCCGGTTCGCCGGGGTCGCGCCGCCGCTGGCGCGCCGGGTCGGTCACCGCACGGCTCAGCTTCTGGCGGATCTCTTCCGGCGGGTCGCTCAGGGCGATAAAGCTGCCAGGCACGCTCTTCGACATGGCGCCGCCCCCGTCGAGCCCCGGCACCACCGCCGCCGCGTTGACGCGCCCTTGCGGCTCGGGAAAAGTCTCGCCAAAGGTGTTGTTGAAGAGGCGCGCAATCTCGCGGGTGATCTCGATATGCGGCAGTTGGTCGCGCCCCACCGGCACCAGTTCCGCCTTGTAGATCAGGATATCGGCCGCCATCAGCAAGGGATAGCAGAGCAGCCCGACATTGGTATTGCCGGTGCGCGCCCGCTTGTCCTTGTAGGTCGGCAGTTGCCGCAGCTTGGCCACCGGCACCGCCACCCCCAACAGCCAGGCCAGCTCCACGTGCTCGGGCACGTCCGACTGCACCATGAGCGCCGATTTGTTTGGATCCAGCCCGGCCGCCAGGTAGTCGGTCGCCACGCTGAGCACCCGTCCCGGCAGCCGCGCCGGCTCGTAGGGCACCGTGATGGCGTGATAATCGACCACGCTATAGATGCACTCGCATTCTTCCTGCAGCCGCAGCATCCCCTTCACCGCACCCAGGTAGTTGCCGATGTGGATGCTATCAGCCGTCGGCTGCACGCCGCTAAATACCCGTTGTGCCATGTCTCTCCTCCGTGGGGCAGGCGTCCCCGCCTGCCCAGCCCTCGCCCCTGCGACACCCAGCGGGCTGGAAAGCCCGCCCTACATGCCCGTGGGACAGGCTTTCCAGCCTGTCCGGCCCTCATGTCTGAGCCACCTGGCGGGCTCGAAAGCCCGCCCCACCTTCTCCCCTCAGTTCCCTGAGAAAACAAAAGCGCCCCCATCCCTCACATCGGGACGGGAGCGCTTGCTGCACCCGCGGTGCCACCCGAGTTAGGCCCAGCCCTCCACAAACAAAAAACCCGCCGTGATGGCGGGTAGTGTGCCTGAAAGGCCAGCCTCACTCATGCAGGTACGGGATGCACAGACGCATCCGATACCCTCAGCCCTGATAACGGTGGCGGCTCCGGCGAGGCCTACTGGGGCCTATGCCCGTTCAGCCCGCGGCTCACAGGTCCATTCACTGCCCGCGCTGGTGCCGGGCTTCCACCACACACCCGGCTCTCTGGCCCCCGCTCCGGCAGCTACTCGTCCTGCTCACAGCTTTTGTAGTTCGATTGTAGATGCACTATAGCACGTTCTCGTCACGCTGTCAAAACCGGCCGCCGCGCATAGAGCCTATCCGAAATGTCGCGTAGCCTAGGGCCTTGTGCCCGTTTTCCCACGCTGCGGCGCCGAATTTGCCCGCGCTCACGCCCACAAGGGGCTATGCTACGACTTTTCGGATAGGCCCCTAGCAGCGACGGTCGTGGTCACAGCGCCGGAGTACGCGCCGCGGCATCACAAGGGCTGCCCGTACGCCCGCGACTCGAGGACCACGCGATAGCCCACCTGCTCATACAGGCGGTTGGCGCCGGTGGGACTCTCGCTGTCGACCCCCAGCACGGCCGCCGTCATGCCCGCCTGGCGCAGGGCCTCCATGCCGGCAATGAGCAGCGCCCGACCCACGCCCCGCCGCCGCCATGGCCGGCGTACGCCGAGTTCCTCCACCAAGCCATCGGCGCGCCCGGTGAGCGCGCTCGCCGCCGGGTCGATGACCACGAGGCACACCCCGGCCACCTCGCCTGAGGCCTCGTCGAGCGCCAGGCGCCACAGGTCGGGCCGACTGTGCGCACCGTGGAAGCGCAACTGGAACTGCTCATAGTTGGGGTGCATATAGCCCCAGTGGTCGCGGAAGGCCTCGGCCAGGGCGGCCCAGGCAGCGCGGTCGCGCTCCGGCTGCCAGGGCACAATGCGCACCCCCGGCAGACGCCCCACGGCGGGCAGCCCCCCAGACACTCACGACGCATGGTGAAAAAGCTGCGCACATGGGCAAAGCCAAGCGACAGGAGCAACGCTTCTGTGCGCTCATCGCCGGCAAACACCGACGTGCCCAGGTAGTGCGGCTTGGCCGGGTCGAGCAGCGGCTTGGCGCGCGCCCGGGCCATGGCCCGCTGCAGCAGCTCGCGCGCGAGGTCGGGGTGGAGCAGCCACTGCTCGGGGCGCACGCCGACTGACAGCCGGCGCAGCACCTCGCCGGCGCCGGGCACGTTGCGCGGATCCTCAAAGTAGACGCAGGACGCGCCCACCATCTCGTTGCCGGCTAAAGCCCCCCAGGTGTCGGCCGCACGGTCAAAGCTCGGCTCAGACCAACGCCAGGCGACCCCCGCCGCCGAGACCGGTTCCTGCCATTCGCTCACCCGGCCGGCGTTGACGACATCAGCCACGCCCTGCGCATCAGCTTCCTGAAGCGGTCGTATGGTCACGCCATCCCCTCTCAACTCACGCTCCCTCACAGATCTGCCCCGCCCCGCGTATGCGCCCACTGCGCCCAGCGCCGTCCCAGCTCGCACACGTCCTCGGGCGTCGTCGCCCTGACCCACTCGCCCTGCTCCTCACTCCAGCGCGCCGGGAACTGCTGCTCCCAGAACGTGCGCATGCGGGCCATCGCCGGGCTGTGGCCGGCGAGCAGGCGGCGGTCATCGCCGAAAGCCAGGTAGCGGTAGCAGCCGTGGCGCTGGAAGCGCCGGCGCACCGGCTCCCAGCCGTCGATGGGCACGAGCTCGGCATCCTCCAGCGCCGGCGGCACGCCCGGCGGCGCTCCCGGCAGCAGGTGCAGGTGGGCATGGAACACCGTCTGCCCGGCCACGCCGTTCTCCCAGGCCAGAATCGCGCCACCGTAGGCCTCGCGCAGGAAGCGGCGCACGCGGCCGGCCGCCTCCTCCAACTCTTCCAGCAGCGTCTCGGGCGCGGCGGCGAAGCAGGGCAGGTGCGCCCGGCAGATGATCAGCACGTGCCCGGGCGTCATCGGGAACTTGTCGGGCATGACGTAGAGGCCCGCCGTCTCGAACAGCGCCGCCGGCTGCTCCTCTCGCGTGCAGAATGCGCAGTCACTCACGTCATGCCCGTCCCTTCGCCGCACCCACGTCTGACGTTCAGCTTGTCATTGCGAGTATCCCATGCCGCCGCGCGGCATGTGCAAGCACAGAAACTACTGCTGTCATTGCGAGGAGGCCGCAGCCGACGAAGCAATCCAAGTGCGCCAGCGCCCCAGATCGCGACGTGGAGATCGCTTCGTCGGCGGCTGCGGCCGCCTCCTCGCAATGACAAACGGGGAGTTTCTCAACAACCGCAGCGAAGCAATCTCCGATGCGGAAGGTGTGCTCTGTCCTTCTTGGAGATTGCTTCGCTGCGGCTCGCAATGACAGCATCAACGGAACACGCAATACGCAATACGCAATACGCACTCCTTACGTTTTACGCATCACGTTTCACACATCACGTTTCACGCATCACGCATCGGCACCTTGATGCCGTGCCGCTGCGCCGCCTCCAGCGCCTCGGGATAGCCCGCGTCGGCGTGGCGGATGATGCCCATGCCGGGGTCCACGGTGAGCACGCGCTCGAGGCGCGCCGCGGCCTCGGGCGTGCCGTCGGCCACGATGACCTGCCCGGCGTGTTGCGAGTAGCCGATGCCCACGCCGCCGCCGTGGTGGAACGAGACCCAGGTGGCGCCGCAGACGGCGTTGATCAGGGCGTTGAGGATCGCCCAGTCTGATACGGCGTCGGAGCCGTCGCGCATGCCCTCCGTCTCGCGGCGCGGCGAGGCCACCGAGCCGCAGTCGAGGTGGTCGCGGCCGATGACGATGGGCGCTTTGATGCGGCCCTGGCGCACCAGGTCGTTGATGATGAGGCCAAAGCGCGCCCGTTCGCCGTAGCCCAGCCAGCAAATGCGCGCCGGCAGCCCCTGGAAGGCCACGCGCTCGTGGGCCATGCGGATCCAGCGCACCAGGTGCTCGTCGTAGGCGAACTCGCGCTGCACCACCTCGTCGGTCACCCAGATGTCCTCGGGGTCGCCCGAGAGCGCCGCCCAGCGGAAGGGGCCTTTGCCCTCGCAGAAGAGCGGGCGCACAAAGGCGGGCACAAAGCCGGGAAAGTCAAAGGCGTCCTTTACCCCGGCGTCGAACGCGCGCTGGCGCAGGTTGTTGCCATAGTCAAAGACGACGGCACCCTGCCGCTGGAAGGTGAGCATGGCCTCGACGTGCGCGGCCATGGCGGCCATCGCCCGCTCGCGGTAGCGCTCGGGGTCGCTCTGCCGCAACTGGGCCGCCTCGTCGAGCGTCATCCCGGCGGGCACATAGCTCATGGGGTCATGGGCGGGGGTCTGGTCGGTGACCACGTCGGGCCGCACGCCGCGCGCCACCAGCTCGGGGTAGACCTCGGCCGCGTTGCCGATGAGGCCGACTGACCGGGGCTCCTGGCGCTGCAGCGCCTCCTCCACCAGCGTCATCGCCTCTTCGAGGTTGTCGACCACCACATCCACATAGCGCGTGGCCAGCCGCCGCTGCGCGCGCGCCGGGTCCACCTCCACCACCAGCGCCACGCCCTCGTTCATGGTCACGGCCAGCGGCTGCGCGCCGCCCATGCCGCCCAGCCCGGCGGTGAGGACGAAGCGCCCCCTGAGCGAGCCGCCAAAGTGGCGCTCGGCGGCCGAGGCCAGCGTCTCGTACGTGCCCTGCAAAATGCCCTGGGTGCCGATATAGATCCACGAGCCGGCGGTCATCTGGCCGTACATGGTCAGCCCGGCCGCATCGAGGGCGTCAAAGTGCGCCTGCGTCGCCCACGCCGGCACCAGGTTGGCGTTGGCGATCAGCACCCGCGGCGCATCGCGGTGCGTGCGAAAGACGCCCACCGGCTTGCCCGACTGCACGAGCAGCGTCTCGTCGTTCTCCAGCTCCTGCAGCGCGGCCACGATGGCGTCAAAGGCCTGCCAACTGCGCGCCGCCTTGCCACGCCCGCCATAGACGATCAGCTCGTCGGGCTTTTCCGCGACCTCGGGGTCCAGGTTGTTCATCAGCATGCGCATGGCCGCTTCCTGGCCCCAGCCCTTGCACGACAGCGCCGTCCCGCGCGGCGCACGCACCACACGAGCGCTCACTCCGCAGCTCCTTTCTGCACAGTAGACTGATGGGGCACGGAAGGACACGAAAGGGGCACGAAAGACTCGCGAAAGACACGAAGAATGAGCGCCGCCTTTCGCGCCCTTTCGCGCCTTTCGTGCCCTTTCGCGTCCCTTTCGCGCCTTTCGTGCCCTTTCACGTCCCTTTCTCGCCTCACGCTCCCTCGGTCGCCTCATTGACCGCTCTCACCAGCTCTCCACTCCGCACCAGCGCCAGCACCCGCTCGATCAGCGGCGCCATGTACGTATCGTGCTCCAGGAAGGGCACGTGGCTGCGGATGAGCGCGTAGGCCGGCGCGGTGCCCCGGCCCAGCGGCACATCGCCCTGCACCTCGCGCCGAAAGTCGATGCCCTGCGCCGCCGCCAGCAGCTCGATGGCGAGGATGGTCTCCACATTCTCCAGGATCTCCTGCGCCTGCCGCGCGGCGATAGGCCCCATGCTCACGTGATCCTCGGTGTTGGCCGAGGTGGGCACGGTATCGACGCACGCGGGATGGGCCAGCACCTTGTTCTCCGACGCCAGCGCCGCCGCGGTGTACTGGGCCAGCATAAAACCCGAGTTGAGGCCCCCGTGCTTGATGAGGAAAGCGGGCAGCGTGCCCTGGTTCGAGGCATCGTCGGTCAGGCGGGTCACCCGCCGCTCCGAGATGTTGCCGATTTCGGCGAGCGCGGTCTTGAGGTAATCCATGGCCAGGGCCACCGGCTCGCCGTGGAAATTGCCCCCCGAGAGACAGG
>JAKPJZ010000186.1 GCA_029553955.1 Chloroflexota bacterium | reverse complement strand
TCTTGCCCAGCCCCGGCGTGTACGAGAGGTAGGTCGACTCGGCCATGCACATCAGCGCCGCGTCGTGAGCCTGGTACTCGTACAGCTCGATCCCCGTCTCGGCGATCTTGCCGCGCCAGTACCAGTAGCGCTCCTCGTAGGCCTCGGCGCTGGGTACGTGTTCCAACACCGGGGTGCCCTCGAGGGCTTTGCGCGCCTCGGCCACGGCCGCCGGGATCGCCTCCGCCGTTTCCGGGCGGGGGATCAGCTGCCAGGCCAGGCGGCGCCGCGCGCGGGCCAGCGCCGACTCCAGGGCCGCTTCCGCCTGCGGGCGCAGGCCGGCCATAGTCAGCCGCTCCAGCCGGCCGCTGCGCTCGCTCACGCCGACGGGCAGCCAGCGCTCGCCGCCCATGACCGCCTCGGGCACGGTGACGGTGTGCCGGGTGGCGTCGACGGTCTCCAGGAGCTTCAGCGCGTCGAGGACGCTCCGTGGCTCCACGACCAGCACCTTGCCCGAGCGGCGCAGAAGGAGGCCCGCGCCCTCGCAGCGCAGGGGCAGGGCCGAGAGGTCCACCCTGCGGCTGGGGAGCCGCTTGCGCTCCCTCCGGACCTGCTGCAGCGCCCCCGGCCGTTGCCAGCCGACGCGGATGCCGTACTGCCCGGCCAGGCGCTTCTGGGTCTCGAGCAGCCTGGCCCGCAGGGCGCGGCGCACCTCTTCCGGCAGGTCGGGGACGTCCCCCAGGCAGCGGATGCGCTTGCGCACCGCCTTGATGACCATGCGCGCCACGGCAGCCGGCCTGGCGAGCTTGCGCCCCCGGCCCGGCTTCTGGGCCAGCACGGCCTGGATGGCGCCGCAGACCTCGCTGCGGCAGGTCATGCACCAGTACTCGTCCACGCCGATGGCACAGACGGCATGCAGGACCTCCGGGCCGGTCGCGATGTGCTCCAGGACCCTGGCCTCGTTGACCAGCACCCCATGCTTCCAGCGCAGGGGCGAGATCACGCGCCAGCGACCGGCTTCGTCCACCTGCGGCGGCACGGTCCTGGGCTCCTCCTTCACCTCCAGCGCCTCACTGTAGGGCAACACCACACGCTCGTACCAGGGCGTCGCCCGCCAGGCCACGAGGGTGGCCTGGTTCAGTTCGTCGAAGGTGCGGGGTGCGGCGGTGAAGAGCGGGTAGTGCACCGGCGGCTCGCCGGGGTGTTCCGGCCGCTTCTGCAGCAGCCAGGCGACGCACGGCCAACGCGTTCCCGGATCCTCGTCGCCGGAACGCGGCAGGCTGATGCGCGCCATCTCGCAGCACCGGGCGAGCATCCACTCGCGCCAGCGACGGAGATCGTCGCGCTCCAGTGCCGTCTCGGGGACGACCAGGGC
>JAKPJZ010000183.1 GCA_029553955.1 Chloroflexota bacterium | reverse complement strand
AGCACTTTCGCGTCCCAGGTCCGTAGGGCGCTGGCCGAGGACAACCGGCGCGTTCATGCCCACCTGGCGGGCCTTCGCGACATCGAGTTTGCCGGCGCGTCGGGCGACCCCGGCCACGACCAATGGCAGGCCTGGCAGCGTCTGCAAGCTCTCGGCACCAAGGAGACCCCGCAGGACTTCGAGCTGCCGCCGGTGGGCGCCGCATGGAACACGATCGTCAGCGACCTGGATCCTCAGTCTCGGTACCGGGCATTCGAGGCCAGCACGATGATGGCGCTGCGCAAGAGCCTGCGGCGCGGCAGCGCGTGGGTGAACCACTCGATCAGTTTCCGCGCCCGCGAGTCGATGCTGCTGGCAGGTGCCGACTGGAGCCGCACGAAGGAACTGCACCACCAGATTCTCGGCCTGCCTGACCAGGCCATGGCGTTTTTGGAGCCAATCCTGGCGGGTGTGTCGGTCGGCCTGACGGCCTTGGCTGAGGCCGCCGGTCGCGGTCAGATCGAGATCGGCGCAGACAAGCTCCTGCATTTGCCGCCAATCCGACCGATGGACGAGGAAGTGGAGCCACGCAAGACCCGGGAGGCTGTCTTCAAGCACATCGGCTCCGTCCAGTTGCCAGACCTGCTGCTGGAAGTCGACGCCGCCACCCACTTCAGCGAGGCGCTGCTGGCCCGCCGTCCGTCGTCGAGCAACGAGCTGCTGGCCATCTACGGCGCGCTCCTGGCCCATGGCACCGATCTCGACGCGAGGTTGTGACAACTTCGGCGTGGGGTCGATGATCCCCGGCATCGACGCGGCGCACATCTCCACGGCGATGCGGGCCGTCGAGCTGAGCGGCAGGCTGCGCCGGGCCAACGCACGGGTGTCGGAGTACCAGAACGCGCTGCCGATCGCGGCGCTCTGGGGCGACGGCACCAAGGGCTCTGCCGACATGATGGCCATGGACGCCAGCCGCCACTTGTGGACGGCCCGGGTGGACCCGCGCCGGCGCACCTATGCCGCGGGGCTGTACACCCACGTTCGCGACCGCTGGGGCTTGTTCTACGACCAACCCGTCGTGCTCAACGAGCGGCAGGCAGGAGTGGCCGTCGAAGGCGTCGAGCAGCACAACCGTGCCGAAGACCGGATCCGAATCTCTCTACTGGCCGTTGATACCCACGGCGTCACGAACGTGGCGATGGCCGCCGCCAAGCTTTTGGGTTTTGACCTGTGCCCGCGGCTGCGCGATCTGCGTGAGCGAAAGCTCTTCGTGCCCAGGGGCTGGCCGGTGCCGGAGAGCCTGGAGGGCGTCACCGTGCGCCGGGTGTCGGTGAAGGCGATCGAGCGCGGCTGGGACGACCTGGTGCGCCTGGCGGCGTCGATTCGGGCGGGCAAGG
>JAKPJZ010000129.1 GCA_029553955.1 Chloroflexota bacterium | reverse complement strand
GGGGCCGTGGCGGGCATCGCCATTCGGGCGGGTGCAGACATCGCCGAGAGTGCCACGAAGATGGGCCTCTCGGTCGAGGAGTATACCAAGCTCAAGTTCGCGGCGGAGCAGTCCGGGACCAGCGTCCAGACGTTGGCGATGTGCATGGGGCGACTGAGCCGGGCCGCGCAGGAAGCAAACCAGAACGGTGGCGCATCGGCGGACGCCTTCAAGGCGCTGGGCGTGGAGGTCACCGACGCGAGCGGACAGCTCAAAGGGCAGCACGAGCTGTTGCTTGAGACCGCCGACGCCATGAGCAAGATTGAGAACCCGACGCAGCGCAGCGCCCTTGCAATGCAACTCATGGGGCGCGGCGGGCGGGAGCTCCTACCGATGCTGATGGAGGGTGCCGAGGGCATCCAGCGGATGGAGGAGCAGGCCAAGAAGCTGGGCCTGCTGCTCACTGGCGACACCGCCAAGAGCCTGGACGCCGCCGCCGACAAGATCGACGGGGCGAAGTCCTCGCTGCAGATGACAGCCATTGTGGTGGGGTCTGTGCTGGTGCCCGCGCTGGCGACCGCTGCCACGGCAGTGGCGCAGGTGATAGTGCCCTTCCGCAACTGGGCCGAGGAGAACCCCGATCTCGCCGCCGGGTTGCTGGCTGTCGCGGGTGCAGTCGGCGTTGCACTACTGGCCGCGGCGGCGCTCACGAAGGCCGTGCTGTTCCTGACCGCGAGCAAAGAGGCCCTCGCCGTTGTCACTGCGCTGGTCGAGAAGTCCGAACTCACGGCCGCCGCTGCCGCTGCGTGGGCGACCGTGGCGAACACCGCCCTCGGGCGTTCTCTCGCGGGAGTGGCCGTCGCCGCATCCACTGCCTGGAAGGCCATCCTGGGGCCGATTGGCTGGGTCATTGCGGCGCTGGGTCTGGTGGGCGGTATCGTCCTGAGCATCTCCCGCCACTACCGGGCCAAGGCCGCCGCCGCCAACGAGGCCGCGACCGCTGACAAGGGCGTCGCCGCCGCCGCCACCGAGGCCACCGATGCGCAGGAGGAAGAGGCCAAGAAGGTCCGCGACGCCGCGAAGGCTTACGCCGACGCCATGAAGGAGAAGGCCAACGCAGAGCGCGACCTGCAACGGGTGCAGAGGGACACCGCGCGTGCTGTGCGGGACGCGCAGGAAGCCGTCCAGGACGCCTACAAGGCGCAGGCCGATGCCGCGCGCGATGGGGCCGACGCGATCGCAGACGCGGAGCGGGCTGCCACGCAGGCGCGCGAGGACGCCGCGCGAGCTGCACAGAAGGCGGCACGCTCCATTGAGGACGCCAAGCGCGACCTCGTGTCTGCGGAACAGGACGCCGCCGACAGGATTGCCGATGCAGAGCGCCGCGTGCAGGACGCCAAGCGGAGGACGGAGGATGCGGAGCGCGACCTGCAACGGGCCAGGGCCGACGGTGCCAAGAGCATCAAGGAGGCGCAGGAGCGCGGGCAAGAGCGGATTGCCGATGCCGAGAAGCGGCTCGCCGATGCGAAGCGCCGCGCCGCCGGGATCGAAGAGACGGAGGAGGAGCGCAACGCCCGCATGGTGCGGGAGGCCGAGGAAGACCTGGCGGAGGCCCGCAAGGAGAGCGCGGAGGGCGTAGCGGAGGCGCAGGAGCAGGCAGCGGAACGGGTAGCCGATGCAGTCCAGCGCGTCGCCGACGCGCAGCAGGCCGTGCGCGACGCCGAAGCCGAGGTGCAGAAGGC
>JAKPJZ010000122.1 GCA_029553955.1 Chloroflexota bacterium | reverse complement strand
TCCTTCTGGTCGAGCAGAACGTGCGAGCGGCGCTCGAGCTGACCCAGCGCGCCTATGTCGTCGAAAACGGCCGCATCGTCGGCGAGGGTAGCGGAAGGGACCTGCTATCGTTCGAGTCCGTACGTCGGGCATATCTGGGGTAACAACCTACGCGAAACACGGCGGTCTTGGCGGCGTGGCAGCCGCCTCTGCTCTTGGGCAGCAGAGCGAGTTCTCCATGCCCGCGGTTCCGATGCGAGAGTGAGGTCAGCATGCTGGTACCCCTGGCTCAGAACCTGGTCTCCGGCATCCTCGTAGGGGCCCTGTATGGGTTGGCTGCTGTGGGCCTGTCACTGACCTTTGGCGTCACCAAGTTCCTCAACGTCGCCCATGGGGAGCTCTTGATGTTTGGCGGCTACGCCAGCTTCTGGGTCTTTTCCCTCTTGGGCGTCGACCCCTTCCTCACCCTGCCATCCACGATCCTCTTCCTGCTCCTGATCGGCGTGCTCCTCTACAAGCTGCTCTTCTCACGCATGATCAAGCTGACCGAAGAGGCCAAGGTCAAGAACACCATGCTCATCGCCTTTGGCCTCTCGCTGATCCTGCAGAACATCGCCCTCCGTCTCTGGACTGCCGATGACCGGGCGATCACCACCACCTACTCCAGGTTGGCGCTCACCGCCTTTGGCGTGCGCCTGCCCGTCGTGCGCCTGGCGAGCCTGGTCATTGCCCTTGTCTGCCTCCTCGCCCTGCACCTGTTCCTGCAGCGGACCTACACGGGCAAGGCCATCCGGGCCACCGTGGAAGATTGGGCGGCGGCCACCCTGGTTGGCATCGACATTCACCGGGTGTACCTCGTGTCGTTCATCCTGGGCGTCGTGTTGGCCGGCGTCGCGGGGGCTCTGGTGAGCGTGGGCTACTCTATCATGCCCACGATGGGCCTGGAGTGGACGCTCATCGCCCTCATCGTGATGGTCCTCGGCGGGCTGGGGAACATCATGGGCACGTTTGTCGGCGGCCTGATCCTCGGCGTGACCCAGTCGGCCACCTCCTACTTTGTCGGCGGCACCTACCGCGAGGTGGTCGGGCTTCTCATCTTCGTGCTGGTTCTGGTCTTCCGGCCGCAGGGCCTGTTCGGCACAAAGCAGGGGTAAAAGTGAGCAGATATCATGACCCCAGGGGCGCCACAAACGATGAAAACGCCCACAAGGGGCTAGGCTACGGCGCCCGGAAGCATTTTCAAGGCGGAAAACTGGTCGCTCTGGCTGCCCTTCTCGTCGCGCTGGCGTTGCTCGCGGCCTTCCCTCTGCTGGTCAAGAGGGAGAACATCGTCAACCTTGGCTGCCTGGTGCTGCTGTACGTAGCGCTGGCTTCGAGCTGGAACATCCTGGGAGGCTACACCGGGCAGACCAACCTGGGCCACGCCGCCTTTTTTGGCCTGGGCACGCTGGCGACTCGCCTCCTGTGGCGGGCCGGCACGCCCCTCTGGCTCAGCCTGCCCGCCAGCGGATGCCTCGCCGTGGCCTTTGCCCTGCTCATTGGGCTGCCGGCGTTTCGACTGAGAGGGGCGTACTTTGCCATCGGCACGCTGGCGCTGGCGCAAATCCTCTACGTCACAGTCGGCAATGTGTTCCCGACGATCTCTGCCCTCCCGCCAAAGGTCCTCGCCAGCTATCAACTGCTTCCCCGCTACTACCTCTTCTTGGGCCTGGCCCTGTTTACCGTGGCCACGAGCTACTTCCTGGCCCGCTCGCGCCTGGGGCTGGGCATGATGGCCGTGCGCGAAGAGGAGGATGCAGCGGAATCGCTGGGGGTCAGCGCGCTGCGACACAAGCTGCTGGCCCTGTCGCTCAGCGCCTTCCTGGCCGGTCTGGCCGGGGGCGCTTTTGCCTACTACCACGTAGGCTACTACCCCCAACTCCCATTCGCGCCGGTATGGACCTTTGATTCGGTGATGATGGCCTACCTCGGCGGCACGGGCACCACCATCGGCCCTGTGATCGGCGCGGCCTTCTTTGTCGTCGTCAAAGAGTTCCTGGCGCTCAGGTTGGTAGACCTGCACCAGATTGTCTTTGGCGTCCTCTTTATCCTCGTCGTCCTGTTCCTGCCCGGTGGGTTGGTCGAGGCCTGGGCCAGGCTGCAGCGGGCGCTGGCCCGCCGCTCGCAGCGGCGAGGGCCCGGCCTTGCCGGCAGCGAAGCGAGAAGCGGCCCTGCCAAGAGCGAATAGGTGCGTTGCTAGACAGTGGAGAAAGGAGGTCATCGATCGCGCCATACCGGCGGCCGAGGCCGAGTCTGCGTTCCAAGAGCGTTGCTTTTTTTCTCAGGCACAAGGAGGACTCGCTATGAGAGCCAGACTGGGATATGTCATCGTGGCCGTGCTCCTGATCACTGCGCTGGCAGTCGGCTGCACCCCAGCGCCCGCGGCTCCACAACCTACGCAACCGCCGGCCCAACCGGCAGCGCCCAAGGAGCCCACCAAGGCGCCACTGCCGCCCGCTCCCGCCAATATCGAGATCGGCGCCTCGATCCCCCTCACCGGCAAGTACGGTGCCCTCGGCAACCAGGTCAAGCCGGGGTACGAAATCGCCGTGGCCGATATCAACGCGGCCGGAGGGGTGTACGTCAAAGAGTACGACGCCAAGATTCCCCTGCGCCTCACCATCTACGACGACGAATCGGACCCCACCAAAGCCGTGAGCAAGATGGAGACGCTCTACTCGGAGCAAAAGGTGACGGCCTACCTGGGCGGCGCCGCCAGCGACATGCATGCCGCGACGTCGGCCATCGCCGAAAAGAACAAGGTGCCCTACCTCGGCATATCGTTCGCCCTGTGGCAGATCCACCAGCAGGGCTACAAGTACCTGTTCTCGCCGTTCGTCAAGTCGCCCGACCAGGGCAAGGACGTCTACGAGTATCTCAATGCGATGATCCCAGAAGGGGAGCGGCCGACCAAGGTAGCCGTCTTCCAAGAAAAGACCGACTGGGGCATCGAGCTGGGCGGGCTGTGGCGCGAGAACGCCCCCAAGTACGGCTATCAGATCGTGACCTACGAGGAGTACGCTCCGGGGAACAAAGACTTTTCCGACATCATCCTCAAGGCCAAGACAGCGGGCGCGGAGACCATGCTCTGCATGCCCAGCCCGCCCGATGGCCTGGCGATGATCAAGCAGATGAGCGAGCTCGGCTGGGCTCCCAAGTTCACCCTGATGATCCGGGCACCCGAAGGGATCACCTGGGGCGAATCGCTGGGGCCGGTGGGTGACTATATCACCATCTTCCCCAGTTGGCACCACGGCGAAAAGTATCCGGGTGTGAGCGAGCTCAATGCCAAGTATCAGGCCCAGTTCAACAGGCCGGCCGACCTGTTGACCGGGCCGGCCTATGCCTGCGTGCAGATCCTGGCCGATGCCATCACGCGCGCCGGCACGCTGGACCGCGACCAGATCAGAGATGCCATCGCCGCGACCGACATGACGACGGTGGTTGGCCCGGTGACCTTCCGCGCCGACGGCACCGGCGTCGTCATGGACCCGCTCATCCAGTGGCAGAAGGGCAAGCTAGAGTTGGTGTGGCCGGCCGAGCACGCGACCGCCAAGTTCGCCTATCCGGCCCCTCCGTTCGATCAGCGTTAGGTCGTGTGCGCAACCCCGTAGTCTAGCTCCCTTTGGCTACGCGGGTCTGCAAACACGATCTAGGCTGACCCATCCAGGCAAGCGCATGGAGGTGGCTGGCCGGCCACGGGGGGGCCGGCGACCGCCTCCGCGTTCCTCTCCTCTCTTGGGGGGTAGGCGCACCGTGCGTCTACCCCCCGCAAGGCTTCCCCGTGGCACGCACACGATGGTGCTGACTCGACCCCGGGCAATCCGCTACTTGCCAAAGTGGCACTTGTGGTAGATAATCACGCAGATAGATGGCTTGCAGCCGCGACGCGGCATTCCTTGAGGTTGGTACGTCATGAAGGACCAAGGCGACTATAACGTGCGCGCGGTCGAGCGCGCCCTGCAGATATTGTCTTCGTTCGACGACGAGCACCCGGAGCGCGGCGTGTCAGAGATCGCGCAACTGCTGGGCCTACACAAGGCCACGGCGCACCGCATGATGGTGACCCTGCTGAACCATGGCTATCTCGAGCGCAGTACCGACGGCGAACGCTACCGGTTGGGCCTCCAGGTTGCTGACTTGGGGATGCGCGTGCTGCGCCGGCTCGACCTGCGCCGCGAGGCGCGGCCGTACATGCGGCAGTTGGTGGACCAGTTGCAGGAGACGTGTGACCTGGGGGTTTTCGACCAGGGCGAGGTCTTTTGCGTGGAAGTCATCCACAGCGGGCGCACCCTCACCATCGCCTCACAGGTGGGCCAGCGCCTGCCGGCGCACTGCACCGCCAGCGGCAAGATGTTCCTCGCCTTCCTGCCCGCCGAAGAGCTCGACGCCCTGCTCGCGCGCCCCCTCAGGCGCTATACCGAGTCGACCATCTGCGACCCCGCGCAGTTGCGCGCGCAACTGCAGGAAATCCGCCGGCTCGGCTACGGCTTTGACGATCAGGAGCACGAGTCGGGCGTGCGCGCCATCTCGGCCCCCATCCGCGATCGCCAGGGCAAGATCGTCGCGACCCTGGCCATGCCCGGCCCCATCAGCCGCATCGAAGCAGCGCACTTTCCCGATCTCGGCGAGGCCCTGATGGCCGCAGCCAATGCCATCGCCCGGCGCATGGGCTGGTAGGGGCAGCGGCCCCACGTCCTCTATCTGTTCCGCTGCCACCCCATGTGCGCAGAGATGCCGTCCGTCGCGGCAATGAGCGCCGCGGCGATCTCTGCCACTCGCTCTGCGTCCATTCGTGCCGCCGGGCCGGGCATGCTGATGACCGCGACCACCTTGCCCGTATTGTCTCGCACGGGGGCTGCGACGGCACGCACGCCGACCTCATACTCGCCATCGTCAAAGCCATAGCCGCAGGCGCGAACCCGCTCCAACTGCTCGGCGATCCGGGCCGGGCTCGTGACCGTGTTGTCGGTGTGTCGCCTCAGTGGGACGCTCAGTACCCGCGCCACCTCGTCGGGGGAGAGCAGCGCCAGAAATACCTTGCCGCTGGCCGTGCAGTACGCGGGCAGCCGCTGCCCTGGCCGTGCGGCAATCTGCAGCGCATGCCGGCTCTGCACCACCTCCAGGTACAGCACCTCACCGCTACTGAATACGCTCAGGTCGCACGTCTCGCCGAAACGCTCCTGGAGCGCCTGCATATACGGGAGAGCCTCACGCCGAAAGTCCAGCCGCCGCAGCACCGCCAACCCCATCTCCACCAGGCGCAGCCCCAACCGGTACCTCTCGCCATCCGAGGCCCGCTCCAGGTACCCGCCGTTGAGCAACGTCACGACAATGCGGTGTGCTGTGGCCCGGTGCAGGCCCACGAGGCGGGCAATTTCTGCCACCCCGCGCTCCGGGTTGTCGTCATTGAAGCACGAGAGAATCAGAATAGCTCGTTCCAGCGCGCGCACGTTGTAGATTGTTGGATCCTTCATCGGCGCCCCCCTGCCTGTGGGCCACTCCCCCCGATTGGCGGAGCAGCCCGCGGTTCCAGCGGCGTGGAGCTGCCCCTGCTCTCTTCCGAGTAGGCCGTGCGAAAGAGCGTCACATCTTCAGGTGTTCATCCAGAAACGCCAGCACCTTGCTGACGTTATCGGGCGCCTCGAAGCGGGGATCGGCATGGCCCGCGCCCTCCAGCAGCTCCAGACGAACCTTGTCCTTGCCAATCGCCCGCGCCAGTCTCTCGGCCAGATGGATGGACGACTGCACCGGGACCACAGCATCGGCGGTGCCATGCTGCAGGAAAAAGGGTGGCGCAGCGGGCGTGACGTAGGTCTCGGGGTTGGCCGCCCGCACCAGATCCGGCACCTCGGTGATCCGCCGCCCCAAGAGCAGCGACTCGGGCGAATCGGCGCTCGAGTGCTCGGTGCCCGGCAGGGGAGCCAGCCCGCTTTCGGCCAACCACTCATCCATCTTGAGGAAATCGGTCGGGCCAAACCAGGCCACAACGGCCTGCACGCTGCTCGGCTGCTCCGAGTTTCCCAGCGTCAGGTCCTCCAATTCGGCAACGTGAGCCGATGTGCCCAGCATGGTCGCGAGATAGCCGCCGGCCGACCCGCCCCAGGCGGCCATTCTCTGCGCGGCGAAGCCATAGCGGCCGGCGTTGGCCCGCAGCCAGCGCACGGCCGCTTTCACATCGTGCACCAGCGCCGGGAACCTGGCTTCGCCGCTCAGGCGATAGTTCACGGCGACGACGGCATAGCCACGTTTCAAGCCCTCCAGCATCGGCGTGACCTGCACATCGGCCTTGTCGCACCCCATGAAAGCCCCGCCGTGAATGGAGACAATGACGGGGAACGGCCCATCGCCCTCATCCGGCAGGTAGATGTCGAGCCGCTGCGCGGGAGAAAGGGCAGCATAGGCGATGTCGAGAGATTTTCTCTTGATGTGATCGGTATGTGCCGGACGGAGAGGTTCCTGTCTTGCGTCGTGCGGTCCGGCATCCCCGGAAATACCAGGCGTCATATCCTGTTGCCTCGCTATCCGAACTGCCTGCGGCGACGGGTATCTCACTGTGCGCTCACTCGTGCGCTCGCCTCCTTCACCTTCCTTCTCTTCTGGTACATGTCAAACCCGACGGCCACCAGGAGCACCGTGCCCTTGACCACATTCTGGTAGAAATCGGCGAGTCCGGCAAGTTGCATGGCGTTATTCAGAACGCCGATGATCAGCACGCCGGTGACCAACCCAAAGATCGTCCCCTCGCCGCCGATAAAGCTGACCCCACCCAAGAGCGCCGCAGTCAGGCAGTCAAACTCTATGCCCTGGCCTGTGAAGACCTGCCCAGAGAAGACCCGCGAGAGCAAGAGCACGGAGGTGATCCCCGACGCGAATCCGCAGATGGCGAAGGTGCCCACCCTCATCTTGTCGATGTTCAGGCCGGCCAGCCGGGCGGCTTCGGCGTTGCCGCCCATGGCAAACACGTAGCGGCCAAAGTACGTCCGCGTGAGGATCAGGTTGGCGATGAGGGCAATCACGATCATGATGGCGACGGGGATCGGCACCGGGCCGAGATACCCTTGCCCCAGGACCTTGAAGGATTCCGGCAGGCCAATGATGTTCTTGCCATCGGCGACGATGTATCCCAGGCCCTTGTAGATCGTGGCCGTGCCGAGCGTGATGATGAGAGGATGAATCTGGAGCCTGACGCTCAGGATGCCGTTCACCGTGCCCAGCAGAGTCCCCATGGCCAGGCAACAGAGGATGGCCAAGGCGGGGTTGACGTGATAGCGCGCCATGAGAATGGCCATCACGATATTGGTGAACACGATCTGCGAGCCGATGGAGAGGTCAATGGCACCGGAAATCATCACAAACATGATGCCCACCGCGCTGATCGTGGCAAAGGATATCTGCCGCAGCATCAGCGTCAGGTTGTTCACCGTCATGAGATTGGGAGAGATGAACGTGAACAGCACGACCAGTCCGATGAGGACGGTCAGCGGCGCGTACTTTCTTACCAGGGTGCCGGCGTTCCTCGACAGGCTCGTCAAGAACGATTGGCTCGTCGCCATCAGGCTACCTCCATCAGTGTGTTCCCGAAGCAAGGTCCAGGATGTGATCCTGGCTGAACTGCTCTCGGCCCACCTGGCCGGCGAGTTGGCCCTCGCAGAGCACGACGATCCTGTCCGACATTCCCAGCAGCTCTTGCATATCCGAAGAGATCATGATGATCGCGCTACCGTTGTCGGCGAGCTCGCACATCAGCCTGTAGATCTCCTGCTTCGTGCCCACATCGATGCCTTTGGTCGGTTCATCGAAGATCAGAATATCCGATTCCGCAGCGAGCGACTTGGCCAGTACCACCTTTTGCTGATTGCCGCCGCTCAAGTTCTTGACCTGCTGCTCGAGGCTGGGCGTCCTGATATCCAGGCGCCTCCGGTACTTCTCGGCGATCACCCCTTCAGCCTTGGTATCTACCAGCCCGCGCCGGGAGATCCTCCGCACGACCGGGAAGCAGATGTTCCACTTGACGCCCATCTCGAGGAAGAGCCCTTGTCCCTTCCTGTCCTCCGGCAACAGGCCGATGCCCCGCCGGATGGCGTCGGCCGGCGACTTGATCCTCACGGGCGTGCCGTGCACCGAAATCTCGCCGCCTTGGGCGGCGGCCGCGCCAAAGACGACCATGGCGAGCTCCGTGCGGCCCGCCCCAACCAACCCGGAGAGCCCGAGAATCTCGCCCTTCCTGACCGAGAAGGAGATGTCGTTGACGCCGTTGCCGGAGAGGTGCTTGACCTCAAGCGCGACTTTCGAGGGCACAATCCTCCGGCGCGGGTAGCTTTCCGTGAGGTCGCGCCCCACCATCAGGTTGATGAGCTCCTTGCGGTTGGTTTCTGCGGTGGCCTTGGTGGCCACATAGCGGCCGTCGCGCATCACGCTCACCCGGTCCGAGATGCGGAAGACCTCCTCCAGCCGGTGCGAGATGTAGATGACCGTGACCCCTCTCTGCTTCAGTTGATTGATGATCTCAAACATGTGCTCCACCTCGGCCACCGAGAGGGGAGCGCTGGGCTCGTCCATGATCAGAATGCGCACATTCTTTGAGACCGCCTTGGCGATCTCGACCAACCGCTGCTGGGCGGGCGACAGCTCGCGCACGGGCGTGTCGGGGTCCATCTCAATGCTGAACTGCCGAAAGATCGCCCTCGCCCTCTCCCTGATGGTGCGGAAATCGACCAGCCATCGGCCCCCGACTCGGCTCCCCAGAAAGATGTTCTCCGCCACCGACATGGGAGGCACCAGGTTGAACTCTTGGTAGATGACCTCGATCCCCAGGCTTCGGGCCAGGTGCGGGTCCATCTGCGTAAAGTGCTGACCGTTGATGCCGATGGTGCCACTGTCGGGCGTGATTGCCCCGGCAACCACCTTGATCAGCGTGGACTTGCCCGCCCCGTTTTCGCCCAGGAGGGCATGCACCTCACCCTCGGTGAAATCCAGCGAGACATGGTCCAGCGCCAGCACGCCGGGGTACCTCTTGACGAGGTCCCTCAACGACAGGACAACTTGGGAATCCTGCATCGAGCCCACCTCCTCACCGGTGCGCTGATGGCAGAGCGGCGAGCGCTCCAATAGCGGCCAGCCCGCTTTGGCCATCCACGCTCGTACCGGTCAAGGATTGGCGATGGGGGGCTGGCTGTGCCCCCCATCGCTGCTAGACCGCCGGACGTTGCCCGGCAGTCGCCGCTGCCAGGCTACTTCTTGCACGTAATCGTCACGAGTGGATCCAGAGTCTCGGCGGGGAACGGTTCCCCCAGGACCATCTTCTTCACCAGCTCATACGTGCGCTGGGCCAGATCCTCGGGGCCGCCGCCAATGGCAACGGCGCCCCGGTACGGGTCTTGGCAGCCCTCGAGTAGTGGGATGTTCTCTGGGTTGACATCCCCCGAAAAGATCGCGTACTTGTCCAGTTCCTTTGGTGCGTACGCACGGACGGCCTGGGAGAAGCCCATGGCGGCGGAGTCGCCGATCACCAGGAACACCTTTACGTTCGGATGTGCGGTGAGGATGTTCTCGGCAGCGCGCACACCCTCGGCAGGGGCCGGATTGGCGGGCAGATCGACGTAGGTCGCCAGCTTGGCCTTCGGGCACGCGTCGATGGTGCGGAAGCCATCGGTGCGCTTTTTCATCTCGGGAGCGCTCTCCTGGCTCGCAATGGCGACTTGGACGCTCTTGTCGGGCGCGTCCGGATACGTGGCGTTGATAAAGTCACAGCCCATCTTGGCCGCCAACTCGCCGATCTCGAACTGATCGGTGTGCATGTACGCATCGTACGGCCCCTGGTTATCCACAGGGACTCCCAGGACCTTGATGCCGGCCTTCTTGGCCTCCTCCACGGCGCTCAGCACGCCCACCGGGTCAACCGCCATCACGATCAGGGCATCGACCTTCATTGAGATAAAGTTCTCGATCTGGTTGTACTGCTTGGCTGCATCGCTGTCGCCGCCGGCCACGATCACCTCAATGCCGTCGGCGGCAAACAACTCCTTCACCCTCGTCGTCAGGGCCGATAGGAACGAGTTCGCAGCATCGGGGATGCAGTAGCCAACGCGCAGCTTCTTGGCGGGCGCGGTTGTCGGGGCAGATGTGGCCTGCCCCGGCTTGGGCGCCGTGGTTGGCGCCGGGCTCGCCTGCGGGGCACAGGCCGCCAGGATCATGGCCGCGGCGAGGACCACAGGCAGGATGATGGACAGCCTCTTGTGCATTTCCTCTCTCCTTGTCTCTTGGTAGCGATTCCGCTGCTCGTCCCTCTGAAACCGGTTGGGCCACCCAGGGGCCCTGTTGCCAGCACTGACGGTCAGCGATCACCTCCCTTCCAGCGACTGAGCCCGCCGTACACGCGACGGCCCGTCGGAGACGGAGTGCGGCGACAGCAGGGCGATCAGGCGCCATGAACGAGCGCGGGGCCGGGCCACTTGACGTCCTATCACCGCAGGAGTGTCGAGGTGCGTCTCATCTAGCGAAAGGGCATTTCAGCCTATGAATCATAGCACAGATTGTGCTTGTTGTCAACACCCGGCATCCGTAGGGCGCATCCACGATGCGTAGGCGCCATATGGGCATTGTGCAAGGATCAACCTGGGGGTGCAGGGCAGGGGCTACGGCCTCGACGGGCTGCACCAATGCAGATAACTCGGGCCTGAAACACACCGATGATCTTGGGACATGCTCCCCTGCAACTCACAGGTTGGACAGGAAGCGAATGCAGAGTAGAATGGAGCCTCTATCAAGGCGTCGCGTGAGGAGCGGGCAGCGGATGAAAGACACGACGGTCTACAACGTGCGCGTGATTGAGCGAGCCATGCACATTCTCGCCTGTTTTGACGATGAGCATCCCGAGAGAGGCATCTCCGAAATCGCTCAGTTGGCGGGCCTGCCTGCGTCTACGGTGCTGCGCATCCTGGTCACCCTGCAACAAGCCGGCTACGTGGAGCGCGGCGTAGGTGGGGAAAAGTTCCGGCTGGGGCCACGTTTGATGGAGATGGGGCTCGGTATTCTGCGCCGTCTCCGAGTCCGCCGGGAGGCAAAGCCATTCATGGTGGCGCTGGAGCGTCGCTTCGAGGAGACCTGCGACCTGAGTGTGTTCATAGGGAGCGAGCTGCTGTGCATTGACGTGATGCAGAGCCGCCACGCACTTCGTATCGCCACCACCCCAGGGTATCGTTCACCTCTGCACTGCACCGCCAGCGGCAAGGTCTTCCTGGCGTATCTCTCGCCAGAGCAGGTCGCTTCAGTGGTCGGCGCCGCACTGCAGCGCTATACCGAGAAGACGATCACCGCCCCAGAACGGCTCGCGGCGCAACTGGCTGAGATCCGGGCGTGCGGCTATGGCATCGACGACGAGGAATTCAGGCCGGGGGTTCGGGCCGTCGCCGCCCCCATACGCGACAGCGACGGCACAGTGGTCGCGGTCATCGGGGTGCCGGGACCGGTAGAGCGCATGGGCGGCGAGCGCACACAAGAGATCGCTGCGGTGCTCGTCGAGGCTACTGGCGACATTTCGCGCCGCCTGAACGAGCCGGCCGAAGGGCACGCATGCAGCGTAGCCTAGCGCCCCTTGGCCGCCATGGGCGGCTTGTAGGCGTCGTACCCCACCCATGTTCGGATAGTGCCTGGCAGCCATTGCGACGACTCTGCGTCACGACGACAGCGTAGCCTAGCCCCCCTTGGCCGCCACAGGCGGCCAAGGGGGGCTAGGCTACGACATCTTCACAACGCCGGTAGTCGCTCAATGGCGTGCGCTGCGCCCAGCGGGACTGTAACGCCAGGGAAGTCGCCGTCAACCGCCAGGTTTCGTGACCAACTGCCTCTTGCGCAGGTCGTACAGGCCATAGGCCGCGGCGAGCACCTCGGCGGGGTGGCGCGCGGCTTTGTGGGTGCCGTGCTCGAGCTGCCAGCGGCAGATCTCCGAGTCGGCGGCGACGAACTCGACCTCGTCGCCCAGGTCTTCGATGAACTCGAACGCCTCCTGGCCCACCTTCATGGCGATGGGGTACTTTTCCACCTTGTAGCCGTAGGTGCCGGCGAGGCCACAACAGCGGGCATCGCTCTCGCGCACGTCGAGCCCAGGCACCAGCGCCAGCACGTCGAGCGCCGGCTTGCCCATGCGGTGGGCGCGCGTCTGGCACGAGGCGTGGTAGGGCAGCAGCATCGCCAACTCGCAGAGGTCGGTGCGCAGCTCGCCGCGCTCGTGCAGGTCGCGCAGCCACTCGCACATGTCCCAGGTGGCGCGCTGCACGGTGCGGCTGGCCTCCTCGTCGATGCCCAAGAGCTCGGCAGCCTCCTCGCGCAGGGTGAGCACGCAACTGATGCTGGTGCCGACGATGGGCAGGCCGGCCTCGGCGTAGGGCAGCAGTTTGGCGATGTTGCTGCGGTAGAGCTTGGCGGCCGCGGGGAACTCGCCGTTGTTCAGCATCGGCAGGCCGCAACAGTTCTGCGGCGGCACGATGACCTCGTAGCCGTTGTGCTCGAACACCGCCACTGCCGCCTGGCCGACGGCGGGCTCGTAGTACATCGTCGAGCAGCCGTGAAAGTAGACGACCTTCTTGTCGGATTTGAGGCGACGGCCCTTGGTGCGCTTGAGCCAGGCGCCAAAGGTGCCGCGGGTGCTCCAGCGGGGGATGGGCGCCTCACGGGCGATGCCCATCACCTTCTCGGCCAGCAGGCGGCTGACGGGGTTGTGCATGCCCAGGTTGGCCAGGTGCGGCGCCAGGCTGCCCACCCTGCCCAGCACCTCGTTGCGGCCCAGCAGCCAGTTGCGCAGCGGGATGCCCCGCTCCTGCACGATCTTGGCCTTGGCCCGCGCGTTGAGCTCGGCGATCTTGACCCCCGAAGGGCAGGCCTCGTTGCACACGCGGCAGGCCGAGCAATAGTCGACCGAGTGGTCGGGGGTGCGGCGCGCGCCCGGCTCGCGGAAGCGCTGCGCCTGCGGGCCGGCGTACTTGGGGCCGGGGAAGGCGTCGGTCGCGGCGGCGACGGGGCAATAGCTGGCGCAGATGTTGCACTTGAGGCACTGGTCGAGCAGCTCGTAGAGCGAGGCGTGGGCCGCGGGCACGGGGGCCCCGGCAGGCGAGGACGCCTGCCCCACCGGCTCGGTGCCGGGCTCATTACGCTGGGCTGCGGTCATGATGTCACCTCTTCGTCGGGCCGCCGGGTCGCGACAATCTCGCGGGCGGCGGCGATGCCGGTGGCGATGGCGATCCCTTCGAGGCTGCGCTCCTGTACCGGGTCGGCGTGGGCCAGGATGCCGCCGGCGGCCCAGAGGTTGGCGTACACCGGCGCGCCCGCCTCGTCGACCGGCTGGAAATGCCGGTCAACCGCCACGCCGCTGCGAAAGAGCGGGTGGCCGGCGGGGTCCAGGAAGCCTGGGCGGAACCAGGCCGTGCGCTCGGGCAGTGCCGCCAGGGGCAGGTTGAGGGCCGTCTCCCACACGCGGCCGGCGTGGTCGCTGTCGATGCCGCGGCCCAAGAGGCCGCCGGTGGCCAACAGGAAGCTGTGCGCCTCGTGCCGGCGCGGGCGGGTGCTGCTGGTGGCGGTCTCGACCGCGGTCAGGCGGCCACCCGCGGCGTGCAGCCCGGTGACCTCGGCGTTCAGCTCGAGGCGCACGCCCAGGCGCTGCAGGTGGCCGCGCAGGGCGGCATTCAGGCGCAGGCCCGGCACGCTGGGCGGCAGCGTCGGCACCTCGAACACCGGCACCCCCAACCTGGCGCGCAGCTCGGCCAGCGCAGCCGCGTGCTCCTTCAGGCCCACGATGGCCGGCAGCCCGATGCGCTCGCCGGGCTGCAGCAGCGCTGCGAGCGCGTCGCCCAGTGCCGCATGGCGCGCCGGGTCGTCGAGCGCCAGGGCCAGGTGCACGTTGTTGCTGTCGCGCCGGGTTGTGACGAGCTCCAACGGCAGCGAGGCCGCGCGCGCCTGGTGCCCCGCGCGGCGCAAGTTCTCGGCAATCAGCTCGGGGAAGAAATCGCGCATGCCCTGCAGCCCCACAATGAGCAGCGGCGCGCCGGCGAGCGCGCCCGCCAGTTGCGCCTTGGGCGCCAGCAGCGCGGGCCGGGCGGCGCCCAGGGGCGAGGGCAGCCACAGGTTCTCGCCCGCCGTGGCTGCGCCGGCATAGGGCAGGCCGGCCTCGGCGGCGAGGGCCTGGAACTCGTCGAGCGCCGCCGCCAGCGCCTGCGTGCCGGCGAGGGCATAGGGGTGCGCGGGCTGCGCGGCGCTGAGCGCCTCGATGGCCTGCAGGGGATGCGACACGGGGGTGCCGGTCGCCGGGTCGTAGCCCAACACGTCGACCGTGCCCGCGCTCCAGTGCAGCGCGCCCAGCCCCTGCGCGATGACCTTCACCTTCAGCCCCGCCTTGGCCGCATTGCAGGCGGCGAGCATGCCCGCCAGCCCCGCGCCGATCACCGTCAGATCGAACACCCCGCACCTCCTTGGCCGTCATCGGGCAGATGGTCGGCGTTCATCAGGCACTGGTAGAGCACCTGGTTGAGCCGCTCCTGCCGGAGCTGTGCGCCCCACAGGATGGGCCACAGCCCGCGCCAGCGCTCCTCGAGAAAGCCCCTCAGCAGCGGGTTCGCGCCCTGGCGCATGGCAGCCGGCGCCGCGCCTGCCGCGGGCCGCGGCGTCTGCGCGGGTGACGACATGGTGGCCACATCCCAGGCCCCGCCATCGCCCGGCGCGGCGCTGGCGCGCATGGCCATCTCGTGCAGCATGCCCACGGCGCGGTAGGTGCAGAACGCTCCCTGGCACGGCCCCATGCCCAGGCGCAGGTCACGGCGCAGGTCGTCGAGCGAGTGCGTCGGGTTGGCCAGCGCCGCATGCTCGAGCATGGCGCGGGTCACCAGCTCGCACTCGCAGACGAGCTGGCCCTGCAGCGCCTGCTCCTCCACCTCGTGCAGGCGATGGCCCAGCCAGTAGCGGCCCTGCTCGGCACCGGGCACCGGCGTCTCGGCGGTGCGACAGGGTTTGGTGACCCCCAATTGCTCGCAGGCGCGGTCGACCACCTTCTCGGCCATCAGGCGGAAGGTCGTCCACTTGCCGCCGATGATCGTCAGCAGGCCGGGCAGGTCGTCGCACGAGGCGTGGTCGAGCAGCGCAAAGGCGCGGGTGGCATCGCGCGTCGCGTCGCACTGGCGCTGCTGGTAGAGCGGGCGCACACCGGCCCACGCGCGCACGATGCGCGCCCGGTCGAGGCTCGGCACCAACTTGGCGCCCTCGGCCATGAGCAGACTGACCTCCCAGGGCTCGATCGTCAGCTCGTCGGGGTCGCTCACGTGGCGGTCGGTGGTGCCGACGACGGCGACGGTGTGCGCGGGCACGATAATATCGCCATCGCCGGGCATGCGGCAGCGGTTGATGACCGTATGCACGATGCGCTGGCTGGTGGCGAGCATGATGCCCTTGCCCGGGATGACGTTGACCTCGAGCCCGGCGGTGGCCGCGACCCGGCCGGCCCAGGCGCCCGCCGCGTTGACCGTCAGCGCCGCATGGACCTCGAGCTCCTCGCCGCGCGCCACGTCGCGCACACGCGCGCCCGTCACCCGCGTGCCGCTGCCACCGGCCTCCACGAGCAGCCGCAGCACCTCGTGGTAGACCAGGATGCGGGCGCCGGCCTGCGTGGCCGCCTGCGCCGTGGCGTGGGCCGCCAAAAAGCTGTCGGCGCCGCCATCGGGCACCTCAAAAACGCGGCTGATGCGCGGGTTGAGCCGCGGCTCGCGGCGCAGCGCCTCGGCCACCGGGATCTCGTCGCAGGGGATGCCGGCCTTGGCACACGCCGCGCGAAAGGCGTCGGGATACTCGCCCTCGTCCTCGGGGGTGACGACGAAAAAGCCGCCCGTGTCTTCGATGCAGTGGCTGTGCGTGCGGCGCAGGATGCGGTTCTCCGCAATGCACTCCACGGCGCTCTGCGGGTCCTTCACGGCGTAGCGGCCACCGCTGTGCAGCAGGCCATGAAAACGCCCCGTCGTGCCTGTGGCGAGGTCATGCTTTTCGACCAGTACGACGCGCAGGCCACGCAGCGCCGCATCCCAGGCGATGCCCAGGCCGGTTGCGCCCCCGCCGATGACGAGGATGTCGGCTTGGATGTGGTTCACAGGCAGATCTCCTTCCACCATGGCAGCAGATCGAAGAGCTCACACTCGGGCGGTAGCCGAGCCTCGGGCTGCGGTGTTGCCTCAGGGCATCCCTACGGATTGGCCGAACCCGCATCCTCAGCAGCGATGATGATGCGCGCGCCCTTCTCTTCGAGCGAAGCGCGGTACTCTTCATCAAAGCCCGCATCGGTGATGATGATATCGACCCTGTTCAGCGGGCAGATGACGAAATCGGCGATGACGCCGATCTTGGTGTGATCGGCGACGACGACCACCGGGCCGCAGGTCTGCTCGACCATGGCGCGCGCCACCTCGCTCTCTTCGAGGATGGGCGTGGTGATGCCATAGCGCGCGCTGATGCCGTCGACGCCCAGGAACGTCCGGCGGGCGTAGATGCGGCTGATCGTCGCCAGGGCCAGCGGGCCGACAAAGCTGTTGGACTGCCAGCGGTAGGCGCCGCCGGCGATGATGAGGTCGATCGGTTCGCTGCTCGCCAGCTCGGCCAGCGCTGCGGCGTTGCTCGTCACCACGCGCACTGCGGGCTTGCGCAGGGAGCCAAAGATCTGGCGCGTCGTCGAGCCACTGTTGACAAAGACCGTCTCGCCCTCTTCCACCAGCTCGGCGGCTGCCCTGCCGATGGCGGCCTTGGCCTCGGGCAGGAGGCGGTCCTTCTGCGCGTACAGTGGCTCGGCCTGCATGTGTTGGTTCAGCACGGCGCCGCCGTGCGTGCGCTCGAGCAGGCCCTGCTCTTCCAGCTTTTCCAGGTCGCGGCGGATGGTGATCTCGGAGACGCCCAGCGCCTCACTCAGCACAGAGACGCGGACGATCCGATGCTGGCGCGCCAGGTTGCAGATGTAGGCGTGGCGCTCGGCAGGCATGAGGTTGAGGCGGGCACTGGGGAGCCTGGATGGTGTATCCATATGGTTCCATTCCCCCGTGTACAGACGGTGCGGCCGCTCTGCCGCGGCCATGATTGTAGTATGAACGATACTGATTGTCAATTTCGCTTTTAGCGGCATTGTGTGCACGAATCCGAACGGTTTTGCTCAATTAGAGACCTGACACAGCGATTTCCATGGCGGGAAGGCGACTGGCAAGAACTCCGTCAGAGGCCTGCCATGCCGCGGCTGGGGCCCCCTCGCTACCCGTCCCCCGTCGCGGGGGAACGGTAGGGGGGCCCACCCTGCGGCAGGAGAAACCGCCTGTCAGCCGCGGCGCGAGCTGGGCCGAGTTCTTGCCAGAAAGTCGACGCTGACCACCCGCCAGGGAAATCGGTGTGACAGGTCTCCGAAGACCTGTCAGGTCTGGGGGAAACAAACCCGTATCGATTGTTTGGGCCTCGCTCCTGTGGTATAATCCCCGCATCTTCTCTATGTAGGGTTTGTCATGTCTATTCTGACCGCTTCGGGCCTGGCGATGCACTTTGGCGCGCAGGACGTGTTCGCCGCGGTCTCGCTGGCGGTGGCGCACGGCGACCGCGTCGCGCTGGTGGGCGCCAACGGCGTCGGCAAGACCACACTCCTGCGCATCCTGGCGGGGCTCGAGGCGCCGAGCCAGGGTGAAGTGCATATGGCGCGCGGCCTGCGGATCGGCTATCTGCCGCAGCGGCCCGAGTTCACCGGCGAGGCCCGCCTCTACGACGAGATGCTGGGCGTCTTTGGCGACCTCAGGGCGCAGCAGGCCGAGCTGCAGCGCCTGGAGGCGGCTATGGCCGACCCGGCGCAACACGAGGAGGCGCTGGCCCGCTACGGCGAGCTGCAAGTGCGCTTCGAGGCGGCCGGCGGCTATGAGTACGAGAACCGCATCAAGCATACGCTGCTCAGCCTGGGCTTCGCCGAGGACGACTTTGAGCAGCCACTGGCGCTGCTCAGCGGCGGCCAGCGCACGCGCGCGCTCCTGGCCAGGCTCATCCTGTCGGCGCCCGACCTGCTGCTGCTCGACGAGCCGACCAACCACCTCGACGTCGCGGCCATCGAGTGGCTGGAGGAGACGCTCGTCGCCTGGCCCGGCAGCGTCATCGTGGTGGCGCACGACCGGCGCTTCCTCGACGTGGTCACCAACCGCGTGTGGGAGCTCTCCTTCGGCCAGCTCGAAGAGTACCCGGGCAACTATACCAAGTACGTGCAACTGCGCGCCGAACGGCATGCCCGGCGGCTGCAAGAGTACGAGGCGCAGCAGGAAGAGATCGCCAAGCAGGAGGACTTTATCCGGCGCAACATCGCCGGCCAGCGCACGCGTGAGGCCAAGGGGCGCCTGAAGCGGCTGGAGCGCCTCGAGCGCCTGGAGCGGCCGGCGGAAGAGCGGACCCTGCACCTGGCCCTGCAATCGGGCGACCGCGCCGGCGAGACGGTGATCTATACTCGGAGACTGGTGGTCGGCTACGACGACGATGCCCCCGCCGGCGGGCGGCGGCTCTTCTCGAGCCCCGACCTGCGCCTGCGCCGCGGCGAGCGCGCGGCGCTCTTGGGGCCCAACGGCTCGGGCAAGACGACCTTCCTGCGCACGCTGCTGGGCGAGATCACGCCACTGGAGGGCGAGGCGCACCTGGGCTACAACGTGCACCTGGGCTACTTTGCGCAGGCGCAGGAGGGGCTGGACCCGGCGCGCACGGTGATCGAAGAGATCCTGGCGACCAAGAACCTGCTGCTGGGCGAGGCGCGGAGCTTTGCGGCGCGCTTTCTCTTTCGCGGCGACGACGTCTTCAAACCCATCGGTGCCCTGAGCGGCGGCGAGCGGGCGCGGGTGGCGTTGGCCAAGCTCACCCTGCAGGGCGCCAACCTGCTCTTGCTCGACGAGCCAACCAACCACCTCGACATCCCGTCGCAGGAAGCGCTGCAGGCCGTGCTCGAGCGCTACGGCGGCACCATCCTCTTCGTCACCCATGACCGCTGGCTGGTTGATGCCCTGGCCACCCAGGTGTGGGTCGTGGAGGGCGACCGGCTGCAGGTCCACCCGGGCGGCTATGGGGCGTATGTGGCCGCGCGCGAGCAGGCAGCGGCCGCGGCCAAGGCGGCGCGCAAGCCGTCAGGGTCACCCCAGCCGCAGCCGGCGCCAGAGGAGCGCGTCGCCGCCCGCGAGCGCGCCAGGGCCGCCAAGGCCGCGGCGGCGCTGGAAGAGGAGATCGTCTCGCTCGAGGCACGGCTGCAAGAGTTGCAGGGCGAGATCGACGCTGCCGGCCTGCGCCAGGACCTGGAGCGGGTGCGCGCCCTCGGCGAGGAGTATGCCGCGCTGAGCGCCGAGCTGGAGCAGCGCCTGGAGGAATGGAGCGGCCAGCAGTCAGTACAACTGAGCGGCTCGTAGTGCGCACGTGACTGCTCAGCCTGCTGATGCGAGTTGGTACCTTGAACCGCAAAGGGCGCCACGAACGCGAAGGAGACGCCAAGAGAGACTGATAACTCCTTCCTTCAGCAACTTTGCGCTGCCTTCGCGCCCTTGGCGTTCTTCGCGGTTTAGATGACTCGGCGTAGTGGGCTGAGTTGTTGCGTGTGCACTAGGATTTCTTACTCGAGCGGAACACACGCGTTGCTGGCGGCAGTTGAGCAGCGCGCCATCTGCCATTTGCCATAGGCGATCGGTCATGTACATCATCGGCCTCACCGGCAACATTGCCACCGGCAAGAGCACGGTGGCGCGCATACTGAACGAACTGGGCGCCGAGGTCATCGATGCCGACCTGGTGGCTCACAGCGTCGTGGCGCCGGGGAGCGCGGCCTGGGCGGCCATCCGCGACTCTTTTGGCCCCACAGTCATCGCCGCCGATGGCACGGTCGACCGCCGCCGCCTGGGCGCCATGGTCTTTGCCGACCCGGCGGCGCTGGCGCGGCTCGAGGCGATTGTGCACCCGGCGGTGGGGCGCGCGCTCGTGCGCCAGCTTGCGGAGCTGCGCCGGGGCCCCACGCCGCCGCGTGTCGTGGTCATCGAGGCCATCAAGCTGATCGAGGGCGGGCTGACGCGCCTGTGCGATGCGGTGTGGCTGGTGGTCGCGCCGCGCGAGGTGCAGATGGCGCGCCTGCTGCAGACGCGCGGCCTCTCGCCCGAGGAAGCGGCCGCCCGCATCGACGCCCAGCCGTCGGCCGAGCTCAAGCGGGCGCACGCCGATGTGGTGATCGCCAACGACGGCTCGCTGGACGACCTGCGCCGGCAGGTGCTGCAGGCCTGGGACAAGATCCCGCAGGCGTAGATGCTACGCGGCGTGCACCAACGGCATCGACAAGGGGACACACCGCAGAGGCGCAGTAGGGGCGGTTCGCGAACCGCCCCTACCCTCCGCGCCTCTGCGGCGAATCCGGGCCCGTTTTCGGAGAGATGCAACCGACAGGAGCAGGGTCACACATGAAGGTGTTGATTCTGACGACCGACGCCGGGGGCGGCCACCGCAGCGTGGCCCGGGCGCTGGCGGCGAGTTTTGAAGAGGCGGGCGGCGCGGGCTGTGACGTGCGCGTGGTCGACTTTGCCGGCTATGCGCCCTTTCCTCTCTCGCGCACCCGCGAGATGCACCGCTTCATGATGCACCACCCGGCGCTCTACAGTGCCTTCTACGACGCCACCAACGCGCGTGACGGCTGGGTCATCAACGGCCCTGCGGTGGGCCTGGCCATGGAGGCGGGCATGCGCCGCCTGTTGTGCGAGCACCAGCCCGACGTTGTGGTGACCACCCATCCCCTGGCCTCGCCATCGTTGGTCAGCGTCCTGCACCGGCACCGCGCGCGCCTGCCCTACTACACCGTGGTCACCGACTTTGGTCGCGTGCACACCTTCTGGGCCTACCCCTTTGGCGAGCTGTGGTTCGCCCCCTGCGAAGAGACGGCCGGCCATCTGGTGCGCTCGGGCATCCCCGCCGAGCGCGTCGTCATCACCGGCTACGCCGTGCACCCGCGCTTTGCGCGGCGCTCGCGGCCCGCGGCCGAGCTGCGTCGCGAGCTCGGCCTGGAGCCCGACCGCTTCACGGTCCTGGTCATCGGCGGCGCCGAGGGCGTCGGGCCGTTGGAGGAGGTCGTCACCGCCATCGCCAGCGCGCCCGGGCCGTGGCAGTTGATCGTCATCGCCGGCCGCAACGAGGCGCTGCGCGAGCGCCTCGAGGCGCAGCGCGCCACCTGGCCCGTGCCCGTCCATGTCGATGGCCTAGTCGACGACATGCCCAGCCGCATGCACGCTGCCGACTTGCTCTTAAGCAAAGGCGGCCCGGCGACGCTGAGCGAGGCGCTCACCTGCGGCCTGCCGGCGTTCTTGACCAGTGTGCTGCCGGGGCAGGAGGAGCACGACGCGCGGCACTTTGAGCGCCTGGGTGTGGCGCGCCGCCTCGCGGAGCCGGGTGAAGCCAGGCTATTGCTGCAGGAGATGGCCGCGCCAGGCAGCCCGACGCGGCAGGAGATGCTGGCCAACGTGCACCGCGCGGCACGGCCATTGGCCAGCGTGGAGATTGCCCAGCGCATCCTCAGCCGGGGCACGGCGGTCACCGCGCCGCCGATACCCCCGCTCGCGGGGCTACGCGTGCTGCACAACCGGGCGCTGCGGCAGCGCAGCCGCGCCCGCTAACGGTCAGGCATCGGCATCGTCGGAGCGGCGGCGCCAGGCCTGCCAGCGTGTCCTGACGAACTGGATCGCTTCGCCGCGGTATTCCTTCCAGGCGTGGATCAGCGCGGGCAGCGCCGAAACGACAATGACCGCCAAGACGATCGGCAGAAAGTACTTTTCGATGCGCGTGCCCAGGAAGTAGCCGGCCGCCGTGACCCCGACGGCCCAGATCAGGCCGCCCAACACGTTGAAGGCGATGAATCGCTGGTAGTGCATCTCGGCGGCGCCAGCCACGATCGGGGCAAAGGTGCGGATGAAGGGCATAAAGCGGGCGAGCATGATCGTCTTGCCGCCGTGCCGCTCGTAAAAGGTGCGCGCGGCCAGCAGGTTCTTGCGCCGGAAGAGCAGCGAGTTGTCGCGCGTAAAGAGGGCGGGGCCGGCCTTTTTGCCGAACCAGTAGCCGACGTTATCGCCCAGGATGGCGGCCACAGGAAGGATGAGCAGCAGCACCCGGATGTCGAGGGTATCGTGCCGCGAGGCCAATAGCCCGGCCGTCAGCAGCAGGCTATCGCCTGGCAGGAAGAACCCAAAAAAGAGCCCCGACTCGGCGAAGACGATCGCAAACAGACCCAAGTATCCGCCGGTCCGGATGATCTGCACAAGATCAAAACCCACCTGCGCCTCCATTTCATGATACAGCATTGCCATGCACCCGCGCTGTCATTGCCAGCCGCAGCGAAGCAATGACGGCACGGAGCGTACTGCAGCCGCGGCATCGTGCCGCGTAGAAGAGCCTCGCTGCAACATGCCGCGCTGCGATCCGGCGGCCTATGTCATCAGTAGCCGCAGCGAAGCAATGACAGCACGCAGATTTCGCCGCCCAAGGTGACGCTCATTATACCTGCGAAGCCGAGTTGGTGGCAAACCGCCCGAGTGCCCATCAGGGTGTGTAGGTTTGACAAAACCTGTCGCTGCGCCTAAGCTAGGGCCGCATTCTGCCGCCTTGCGGCCGCCATGCCCCACCCGTGCCTTGGTTCTGACTGCAGGAGCTCTTGGGTGAAGCCGCGCCGCCACTACAGCATTCGCCATCTGCTCGCCCTGTGCGCTGTCTTGGGCGCCTTGATCCTCGCCGTCAGCCTCGTACCCCTGGCTGCGCTGGATTGGGAGCGCGTGCGCGCCGCTCACGAGCACGAGGTCATCCCGGGCTACCAGTATGCCCGGGCGCTGATCCAGGAACGGGTGCTGGCGGCGCACCTCCTGGCGCAGCAGGCCGCCGGCGTCGCGCAGCCCTTGCAGGTCCCCTCCTCGGAGGCGACGATCCTCATCCTCGCCAGCGATGGCTCCTGGCGCTCCAGCTCGGGCCGCTCGCTGCCCCGGCTCACCGCCCTGGCGCCGAGCCTGCCGGCCGATACCCTCGCGGGCATCGAGGTCGACGACCAGGGCAACTTGGTGGCCGTCGGCGCCTGCCCTGGGCACGGCGCTCACACCATAGCCTTCCTGCCCTTCACCACGGCCGATGCCCAGGCGATCAAGGAGGCCACCGGGCTCGACAGCAGCTTTGTCGTCGACGCGACGCGCACGGCCACCACCCTGTACAGCCGCCAGGGGCAGCCGGCTACCGGCCTGGCTATGCCGCGCGAGCAGTGGCAGGCCCTGCTCGCCGAGCCCGGGCGCCTGCGGTGGTCGGCCGAGCCCGCGCTGGCCCAACCCAGCCTCGAGGAGGTCGCCCTGCCGCTCTCGGGCGTCGACGGCCTGCTCGTGGGCGCCTACGTGGCCGCGCGCCCCTCGGCCGACCTCTGGACCACCCTGCTGTACTGGGGCTGGCCGTGGTTGGGGGCCATGCTGGCCGACCTGGCCATCATCTTGGCGCTTACGGCCTGGCTGCGCCGCCGCCTGCTGCAGCCGTTCCAAGAGGCGCGGCGCGGCATCCTCGCGCTGGCCAATCGGCGCGACGCGGCCGCACTCGCCGGCGAGTGCGGCCTCTCGGAGCTCGACGAGGTCATCGTGGCCGTCAACCAGCTCAGCATCGACCGAGCCGCTCTGGTGCTGGAGAACCGCCAGCTCAACGAGCGCCTGGTGCAGACGCAGACGCTGACCACCGTCGGCCAGGTGGCGGTGGGCGTGGCCCACGACCTGAACAACCCGCTGGCCACCATTATCGCCGTGCTCGATATCATCCCGCCCGGCAGCGTCGACCCCGAGCTGCAGCACGACCTGGACGTCATCCGCCGTCAGGCCGAGCGCAGCGGGCGCCTGGTGAGCAGCTTGCTCGGCTTTGCCCGCCAGCAATCGGAGCTGCAGTGGGTCTCCATCAACACCCTCATCAGCCAAACGCTCGACCTGCTGGCCTATCAGGCGCGGGTCAACAGCATCCACTGCGAGCTGCACCTGAATCAAGACCTGCCGCTGACCTGGGCCGATCCATCGCCACTGCAGCAGGCGCTGTTCAACCTCATCAACAACGCCCTGCAGGCCATGGCCGGCGGTCGCGGCCGGGGCACGCTGCGCGTCCAATCGTCGTGGTCGCCGCCCGAGCCTGGTGCGCCCTATGGGCGCATCGCTGTGCACGTGCAAGACGACGGCCCGGGCATCCCCGACGACGTCTGGCCGCACCTCTTCAAGCCCTTCTTCACCACCAAAGGGCCGCGCGGCGGCACCGGCTTGGGGCTGGCCACGGCCGGCGAGATTGTGCAGCGCCATGGCGGCCGTATCTGGGCCGAGAACAACGCCGGCGGCGGGGCCAGCTTTTTTGTGGAGCTACCAGTAGCCAGCGAGCCGTCGCCCGAGCCCGCGAGCGACGGCGAACAGCGGCGGCACGTGCTGCTGGCCGACAGCAACCCTCAGCGCATCAGCGCACTGGCCCAGGCCCTGCGCCGGCGCGGCTACGTGCTGAGCACCGCCGGCGACGGCCTCTCGGCACGCCACAAGATCGAACTCGAGCCCCTCGACCTGGTGCTCTGCGCCTTTGAGCTGGCGCGCCTCGACGGGCGCGAGCTGTACGCCTGGGCGCGCACACGCCATCCCTCGCTCGCACGCCGCTTTGTCTTTGTCGCCCCCGCCAACGCCGATGGCGAGGTGGATGCCTTCCTGCAGGCCACCCGCCTCGCCGCCCTGCGCCACCCCTGGCCCGACGATGCGCTCGAAGCCCTCCTCAACCAGGCCCTGCTCTTTTGAGCCAACCTGAAGAGCCGTGCAGTCGAGCGGCCTGTCAGGCCCATTGTGGCCACTGACCGGCTGTAATGCTGCGCACGAACCCGGCTCGGGACTCCGCTCCTGGTTGAGGGTCGGGTGGCAGCGGAGCAATGCGCCCGGCTGTTGCCAGGACGGCTGAAGCGTGTATCCCAGAATCGTCTGTGCAACAGGCATACGTTGCGCACGCCGCTCCGCCCGAGGCTCCCGTGGTAAGCCTCGGGCTACAGAGACCAAGCCCTGCGGGCTCGTGCGCTTCGAATCGTCTACGCCTGACCTCGGCTGCTTGCCGCTGCGGGCGCGTGTCTCCCGAGAGCACGGTGTTCAGGGGCGACACCAGCCCCATAGGGGCTTTGTTTCT
>JAKPJZ010000105.1 GCA_029553955.1 Chloroflexota bacterium | reverse complement strand
CGGGCTACAGAGACCAAGCCCTGCGGGCTCGTGCGCTTCGAATCGTCTACGCCTGACCTCGGCTGCTTGCCGCTGCGGGCGCGTGTCTCCCGAGAGCACGGTGTTCAGGGGCGACACCAGCCCCATAGGGGCTTTGTTTCTGTAGCCCGAGGCTTACCACGGGAGCCTCGGGCGCGGGCGGCAGACGCCGAGGCCATACGCATCATTCGGGCCTGAAATGCACAGACGATTCTGGGATATACCCACGGCTGAAGGCTCCTTTGACATCCGGGGTTGCCTGAGGTAGAATCTGACTAGACAATAATCAGCCTGGTATGGCATGGTAATGAATTTGGATAACTACACAGACTCTGCGCCCCAGTGGAGCAAGGCCGATCTACACATTCATACGAACCTGAGCGACGCCGGCCCATCGCCCCTGCAGGTGGTGCAGCACGTGCTGCGGCATACCGACCTGGCGGCCATCGCCTTCACCGACCACGATCGCATCGATGGTGGGCTGCGCGTGCGTGGACTGGCCGAACAGTATGGCCTGCAGGTCATCGTGGGCGAGGAGGTCAGCACGGCCGATGGGCACCTGCTGGCCCTCTTCATCGAAGAGCGCATTGCGCCGGGCCGGACGATCGAAGAGACGATCGCCGAGGTGCATGCGCAGGGTGGGCTGGCCATCGTGGCACACCCCTATGACTTTGTTTCGCAGAGCTTGCTCGGGCGCCACAGCCGCGGCTGGAGCGAAGAGGCGCTGGGCGCGCTGCCGCTCGACGGGGTCGAAGTGCTGAACGGCAGCCTGGTGCGGCACATCGCCAACGTCCACGCCGCCCGCATGGCGCAGCGCCTTGGCTTCACGGCGCTGGGCGGCAGCGATGCGCACCATCTCGGCGTCGTGGGCCAGGCCCACACCTGGTTCCCCGGGCACACAGCCGAGGACCTGCGCCAGGCCATTATCGACGGCACAGTGACGGCCGGCGGGCAATCGTGGCGGGCACGCCAGTATCTGAGCTGGGTGGCGGGCTGCCTCGTGCCCCGCACCCTGCGCCGCGCCTATGGCGCCGTCCGCGCCTACGGGCACTAGCGCGGCCCTGCCGGTTCACGCCATGTGCCGCAGGTTCGTAGTTGGCGCTTCAGCGCCTTAACCCCCAGCGTGGCGCCAATCCCCAGGGTCAAGGCGCTCAAGCGCCAACTACGAACCGATGGCGCTCGGCGTCCCCAACGGTCTGTGCGAATCAATAAAGCGCCCCCAGCCGGGCTGGCCGGGGGCGCTTTTCCAGGGGCCTGTGCGATGAACGATGGCGCGGGAGAGTGCGCGATGCAAGGTCTCGATCGGGCTCGTGCGACGGGTCTGCGTTGGCCAATGCCGGGCCACCTGGCCGCCTCACGATGTGCGCTGCGAGTGCGACCTGCGGCGACGATGCTACGACGGGCTGTGATGCGTCTGCAACGTGTGCCGGCAGCCGGGGCCCGGGTACAACGAAACGGCGACGGTGGCGTTGGCGCCCAACCTCCAGGCCACTCCCCTGGTGGGCCTGGCCCCTGGATTGACGAAACCGCTACATGCTGGCAGCGGCATAGCTCTCGCGAAAGGCGCTGCGGGCGCGGGTCAAGAGCGACTCGGTCGACTTGAACGTGCGCCGCATGATCTGCGCAATATCCTCGACCGGCAGACCCTCGGCGTACTTGAGTACGAGCACCTGACGATAGTGCTCGGGCAGGGCCATCAGCGTCTCTTGCACGCGCTCCTTCGTCTCGCTGCGCAGGAGGGCGTTATCGGGCATAGGGCCAGCGTCGACACTTCCAGTCTCCAGCGCATCCTGGATCGTGCGCCGCTCTACCTGGGCCATACGGTACTCGCGGCGCCGGAAATCGGCGGCCTTGTTCCAGGCCACCCCGCACAGCCAGCTATAGAGCGAGCTGTCACCGCGGTAGGATGCGAGCGACTTGAGGGCGGCAATGAGCGCATCCTGGAGCACATCCTGTGCATCATCGTGGCTGCCCCCTACCTGATAGTAGACGAAGCGATAGAGGCGGGTGAAATAGCGCTGGTAGAAGGTCTCCATGGCGCCGGCTTCGCCGGCCAGGATCTGCCGGGCGAGCTCCAGGTCAGGCTTGTCGGTGGCGGCAATCGGCTCCAGTGTCTGGGGTGTCTCCATGGATCGTTCCTCCCATCGCTTCAGCCCGTTGGGATGAAGCGACCTGCAATGGCGGCTACTCTTGATCCGTCTATATTATACTGTGTAACGTGCGTGTTGGGAATGGGTGAAGGGTCCGTAAAGGCCCTCCTTTCATAAAACTGACGTAAAGAACCCGTGGAGAAGGGCCTGGTGCAAGGCCATATGGGGGATACCGCGGCCCTTGCCTATTGGAGGGGGCTCAAGTGGCAGGAAATACAGCGCCGGAAAGGCTGTCATTGCGAGCCGCAGCGAAGCAATCTCCAATGTCCGACGTGGAGTTGCATCGCTCCGCTCGCAACCAAGGGATTGCTTCGTCGGCGGCTGCGGCCGCCTCCTCGCAATGACAGGCCAAGGTTCTGTGCTGGTCACAGGGTTCGGAGACCCTGGGTTACTCGCAATGACCGCCTGGCGTGCTGTCAGCGCGGCTTGGCGACGATGATGAGGCGGTGGCTGTTGCCGGTGTAGGGCCAGCAGGTGACGAGGGTGAGCCGCTCGTCGCCGGTGGCGGCGATCCAGCGCGCGTTCTCGCGGCGCGCCGCTTCGCTCGCGCCCGCTTCGAGCAGGAGCTCTTTCTGGGTCACCGTATAGTGATAGGGGGTCTGATCGACATAGAGGATCACCTCATCGCCGGCCGCCAGGTCCACGAGGTTGCGGAACACCTCGCTCCCCATGTTGTTGTGGCCCGAGATGACAGTGTTGCCGGCGTGGCCCGGGTAGGCCGTGCCCTTGTGAAAGCCCGCGGCCCCATCGGGAACCTGCCATCCCCCGCCCACGCTGCCGAGGGAGTCGTCCGTCGGGCCGGCCTCGACGACGGGGGCGCTGAGCCCGATCGTGGGGGCCTCGATCCAGGTGGGCGGGCGCGTGGCTTGGGGGTGCGCGGGTGTTGCCGTGGCGGCAGGCGCGGGCATCGCGGTGGCCGGGGGTGAGGGCGAAGGTGCCGGCGGGGTCATGGTGACGATGATCGGCGGTGCCGGCGCGGCCCGGAACTCTGGCTTGGGGCTACGCCAGGCCGGCGCCGGCCGCCTCGCCATCGCCGTACGCACCACTGCGGGCGGCTCGCCGGCCAGCATGACGCTCAGCAGGCCGAGCGACAGCGCAATCCTGGCGGATGAGGCCAGGAGGCCGGGCCGCAGGCGCTCGCTACGCCCCTTCGGCAGGAAAGGCCACTTCACACTTGGCGAGGGTAACACCGCTCCAGGCGGCTGTCAAGGCGCCCTATGTGCTCAGTTGCTCGTGCACGCGCTCGAGCCAGGCGCAAATCTCGATGTGCTGCGGGCAGATGTCTTCGCACTGGCGGCACTGGGCGCAGGCATCGGCTTGCTCCTCGGCGGGGATGCGCCGGTAGGTGCGGCGCGCCTCGTCGAGCGTGTTGTACATGATGCCGCCGTTGTAGAGGTCAAAGAGGCGCGGGATCTTGAGCCCGTTGGGGCACGGCTGGCAGTACTCGCACTGCGTGCAGTGGATCGGCATGAGCGCCTGGTACTGGGCGCGCACCCTGGCGATCAGATCGAGCTCCGCCGCAGTGAGCGCATGTGGATTGCTCGCGCTGGCGATGTTCTCCTGCACCTGCAGCATGGCGCTCATGCCGCTGAGCACTACCGAGACCTCGGGCTGGCTCCACAGCCACTGCAGGGCCCAATCGGCCGGGGTGCGTTGCGCCGGCGCGCCGTCCCACAGCGCCTGCACCGCTGCCGGCGGTTTGACCAGGCGGCCGCCGAGCAGCGGCTCCATCACCACCACCGCCAGCCCCCGCGCTGCGGCGTACTGCAGGCCCTTGGTGCCCGCCTGTTCCTCCACGTCCATATAGTTGTACTGGATCTGGCAAAAGGTCCAACGGTCGAAGGAGTCGATGATCTCCTGAAAGACGGGAAAGCTGTCGTGGAACGAAAAGCCCACGTGCCCCACACGCCCCTCGGCCAGGCGCCGCTCGAGCCACTCGAGCACGCCCAGGTCGCGCAGCTTGTGCCAGGGCTTTTCGCTCAGCGAGTGCAGCAGGTAGAAATCGAGGCGCTCGCTCTGTAGTCTGGCCAACTGCTCGTGAAAGATGCGGTCGAAATCGGCCGCCGTCTCGACCTCCCAGTAGGGCAGCTTGGTGGCGAGGTGGACCTTGTCGCGGTAGCCGCCCTGGAGCGCGCGCCCGAGGAAGGGCTCGCTATGGCCGCCATGGTAGCCGTAGGCCGTATCCACATAGTTCACGCCCTGATCGATGGCGTGGTGCAGCATGCGCGTGGCCTGGGGCTCGTCGATCCTGGTCTGGTCGCCGTCGACCACCGGCAGCCGCATGCAGCCGAACCCCAACGCCGATACCTGCCAATCGAGCCGGCCAAAGTTGCGGTAGTGCATCTGTATCCCCTTTGCCCAATACACACCTTTCACCACGTGCTACTATATCACATCCAGCGCCCTGCCGCCAAAACGGCGCGTTTGATTCGTCGCCTGGCCTGACGTATAGTTGCGCTGCGCGTCGTCGTTACATGCCCCAAGAGGAGGTAGCCCATGGCCAGCCCTGATGAACACGACCTCGCCGTGCCCCCCGACCTGGCGCTGCGCTACGAGTGGCGGGCAGCGAGCATGCCGCCCCCCAGCCACTATGAGTATGCCATCTCTATCGGCCCCGGCGCACAGGGCGAAATCGCTTTCCTGCCCGACTATGCCCAGCACGACCCCCCGGTGTGGCGTGAGCACGTGGCTGTAACCGGGGAGGCTCTGGCCGGGCTATACGCAGTGTTGCGGCGCGTAGCGGTGTTTTCGCGGCCATGGCGCCGGGCCGCGCGTCCGCCCATCGGCGACAGCCATGATTGGCTGGATGTGACAGCCGGAGGCACGACGGTGCGCGTGCCCAGCCACCTCGACGCCAAGTGCGAGGCGGCCATCGAGCCCGTCTACGAAGCGGTACGCGCCCTGGTGCCGCAGGAGGTGTGGGCGCGCCTGATGGCGCAGCGCGAGGCGTTCATCCAGGCATATTAGCAGCCTGTCGGGGAAGGCCGGCCCTGGCCTGCAACCGGGTTTCGCGCTATGCACGAGCCCGGTTCGGGATCCTTGAGGCGGGGTTTTGGCGGGATGGTTGGCCCTGCCGGCTGCCCCTGGCGCGCCAGGGGCAGCCGGCAGGGCCAACCATCCCGCCAAAACCCCAGTCGACGCCGGCCTCAACCTGAGGTATAATCCTCCGCGATCTGGAATTGGAGGCAAGCATTGCTCGACCTGGAACGCCAGGAACGGCTGCGCGCCCGCTATGCCGCGGCGACGCCGGGCTGGCAGGCCGCGACCATGGTGTACGACGCGCTGGTGCGCGCACACATCGGCCCGGAAGCGGCCATTCTCGACGCCGGCTGCGGCCAGGCGGGCATTGTGGCCCGCGCCCGCGGCCGCGCCCGCGCCGTCGGCTTCGACGCGACCTTTGCAGGCTACCACGGCGCCGTGGACCTCACGGACCTCGTCTGCGGCAACCTCGAGGCGCTGCCCTTCGCCGATCGCTCCTTCACCCTCATCGCCTCGAGCTGGGTGTTCGAGCACCTCGCGCGGCCCGAGCGCGCCTTTGCCGAGTTCGCCCGCGTCCTCGCGCCCGGCGGCCGGCTGGTCTTCCTGACCCCCAACGCCCACAACTATGTGACCGTGGCCAACCGCCTGGCGCCCACGCGCCTGCAGAAGGCGCTCGTGTGGCGGCTCTACCGCCGCGCCGAAGCCTACACCTTCCGCACCCATTACCGGGCCAACACGCACCGTGACCTCGACCGCCTGCTCAGTGCCGCCGGTTTCCGGCGCGAGGCGCTGCACTACGTCGGCGACCCCACCTACCTCGCCTTCAACGAGCTGGGCTACCGCCTGGGCGTACTGCTCGAGCGGCTCACCGACCATGCCCGGTTGCAGCAGTTCAAGGTGCACCTTGTGGGAGTGTATCAAAGGCCGTGACACGAGCTTGACACATACACATGTATGTGTATATACTGAGTCATGGAGGTGTATCATGGCTCAGAAGGCTGCCCCTATGGTGCGCGCCCAGATCCTGCTCACGCTGGTGCAGCGCGAGCGGCTGGAGCGCTTGTCTCGCCGCGAAGGTCGCAGGCTGTCTGATGTGACCCGGCGCGCGCTCGATATCGGCCTGGATGTGCTCGAGGGTTGCAGCGACGAGGAACTGCGCCGCCAGCAAAGGGCACTCGCCGAACTTGACCACATCCGGGCCGGGGTCCGCGAGCGCCATGGCGTCTACCAGGGCGACCTGGTGGCAGAGGCCCGCGAGGAACGCGAGCGACAGCAGGAGCAGACATGGAGCGACAAGTAGATCCCGTCGTCATCGATGCCAATGTGGCTGTCGCTCTGTCGATCGAGCTTCCATGGTCTGCCCCCGCCCGAGTCCGGATCGCCGACTGGCAGAGCGCACGCGCCAGCATGCTGGTGCCCATGCTCTGGCAATACGAAGTCATCTCGGCGCTGCGCAAGGCCTGCTACGCCGGGTTGCTGCCTCAGGATGAGACTGAGCGCTCGCTTACTCGCCTGTTCTCTCTGGGCATACAATCGGTCGAGCCTGATCTGGAACTCCATCGGGAGGCCCTGCGCTGGGCAGGTCGCCTTGGTCACATGGTCGCCTATGATGCCCAGTACCTGGCTGTCGCCGAGCGCAACGGCGCCACGTTGTGGACGGCCGATCGCCGCCTGCTGGAACGGACGCGCCAGTGCGGCGTCACCTGGGTGCACCTCATCAACGAATACTGATGAAGGTGCCTCGTGGCAAATTGCCTCCCGTCATAAGGAGACCCTTGAACAATCTGGAGACCAAACTCGGCCGCGCTCGCACCATCCTGAGTGACCTGGGCGCAGTCGTCGTCGCCTATTCGGGCGGCGTGGATTCGACGCTGCTCCTGGCGCTGGCGCTGGAAGCGCTAGGGCCGGAGCGGGTGCTGGCGGTGACGGCGCGCTCGGCGACCTACCCCGAGAGCGAGTTGACCGGCTCGACCGAGGTGGCGCGGCAACTGGGCGCGCGGCAGCGCTTTGTGGAGAGCCACGAACTGGAAGACCCCAACGTCATCGCCAACACGCCCGAGCGCTGCTACTACTGCAAGGCCGGCCTGTTCGCCGAGCTGTGGCCGGTGGCCCGCGAGGAGGGGCTGGCCGCTGTCGTCTATGGCGCCAATGCCGACGACCTGGGCGACCACCGCCCCGGCATGCGCGCGGCCCAAGAGCAGGGCGGCCGGGCGCCGCTCTTGGAAGCGGGCCTGACCAAGGAGGAGATCCGCGTCGCCTCGCGCGCCCGCGGCCTGCCAACCTGGGACAAGCCGGCCATGGCCTGCCTCTCGTCGCGCATCCCCTACGGCATGCCACTCACGCCCGAGGCACTGCAGCGAGTGGGCGCCGCCGAAGAGTTTTTGCACCGCGAGCTGGGGCTGCGCCAGTTGCGCGTGCGCCATCACGACCCGGTGGCGCGGCTCGAAGTGCCGCCCGAAGAGTGGGCGCCGGTGTTGGCCGGCCGCGAGCGCATCGTGGCCAGGTTCCGCGAGCTGGGCTACCTCTATGTGGCGTTGGACCTGGCTGGTTTTCGCTCTGGGAGTCTGAACGATGCGTTGCGTCAAACGTGAGACGTCAAACGTCAGGCGCGGGGCCGGCACTGTCTCACATGACGTTTGACGTTTCACGTTTGACGCTCTAGGGGACATACATCTATGGACAGCTCTTTCGTGCGCCCCGATTTCGATCGCGTGCGGCGCAAAGGCGTGCCCGAGGTCATCATGGCCGACCGCAAGACGGTCGACGAGTCGCTGGCCATCGCCCGCGCCTTTCTCGAGCGCGAGGGGCGGGCCATCCTCAGCCGCGTGCCCGAGGCGCTGGAGGCGTGGCTGCGCGAGGCGTTCGCTGGCCAGGCCGAGCTCGAATGGTACGCCGGCGCGCGCGCCGCCGTGCTGCGTGCGCCGGACCAGGCACGGCCCGATTCCGGCGGCCGCGTGGGCCTCCTCAGCGCCGGCACGTCCGACATCCCCCGCGCCGAGGAGGCGGCCCTCGTCTGCCGCGAGATGGGCTGCCGCGTCTCCACCGCCTACGACGTGGGCGTGGCCGGGCTGCATCGCCTCTTCGAGCCCCTCGAGCGCCTGCTCGATGAGGACCACGTCGACGTGATCATCGTCGCCGCCGGCATGGACGGCGCCCTGCCCTCCGTCATCTCGGGCCTCGTGCCGGTGCCGGTCATCGGCCTGCCCACCTCCGTGGGCTATGGCCTGGGCGGCCAGGGCGTCACGGCGCTGCTCTCCATGCTGCAGACCTGCGCCCCCGGCCTCAGCGTCGTCAATATCGACAACGGCATCGGCGCGGGCGCAGTGGCGGGGCTGATTGCCAACAGAGTGGCGGCGGCGAGGCGTGAGGCGTGATGCGTAATACGTAATGGCGCGTGCGAGCATCACCTTACGCATCACGCATCACGCATTACGGAGGCTTCCTTGACTACACTCTGCGCCTACTTTGATTGTTTCGCCGGCGCCTCGGGCGACATGCTGCTGGGGGCGCTGCTGGATGCGGGGCTGCCGCTCGAGCAGTTGCAGGCGGCGCTGGCGACGCTGCCCATCCGCGGCTGGGAGGTCGCGGCAACGCGCGAGGCGCGCCAGGCCGTCGGCGGTACGCGGGCGCTGGTGCGCTACGACGAGGCCCAGCAGCCGCACCGCCACCTGGCGGATATCCTGGCGCTGATCGCCGGGAGCGGCCTGCCCGCGCCGGTGCAGGACCGGGCCGCGGCGGTCTTTCAGCGCCTGGCTCGCGCCGAGGCGCACGTCCACGGCACCACGCCCGAGGAGGTACACTTTCACGAGGTCGGCGCCATCGACTCGATCATCGACATCGCCGGCGTGACGGCGGGGCTGCACCTGCTCGGCATCGAGCGGGTCTATGCCTCGGCGCTGCCGCTGGGCGGCGGCACCATCCGTGTGGCCCACGGCGAGCTGCCAGTGCCCGCGCCCGCGACGCTGGAGATCCTGGCCGAGGCGCACGTGCCCACGCGGCCGCATCCGGCGCAGGTGGAGCTGCTCACGCCCACCGGCGCGGCATTGCTGGCCGAGCTGGCCAGCTTCGAGCAGCCGCCCATGGCGGTCAGCGCCGTGGGCTATGGCTTTGGCGCGCGCCAGGTGCCGCCGCTCAACGCCGTGCGCCTGTGGCTGGGCGAGCTCGCGGAGCCCGTGCTGCAAGACGAGGCCGTGCTCCTCGAAACCAACCTCGACAATGCGACCGGCGAGGCCCTGGGCTACGTCCTTGGCCGCCTGCTGGAGGCCGGCGCGCTCGACGCCTGGTGCACCCCCATCTACATGAAGAAGAACCGGCCTGGGGTGCTGCTCTCGGCGCTCGCCGCTCCCGCCCAGGCCCACGAGCTGGCGTTGCTCATCCTGCGCGAAACGCCCACCCTCGGCGTGCGCCGGCAGCTCGTGCAGCGCAGCATCGCCGGCCGCAGCGTGGCCACAGTCGAGACCCCCTGGGGTGCCGTCCGCGTCAAGGTCAAGCTGCTGGGCGGCGAGGAGGTCACGGCCGCACCCGAGTACGACGATTGCGCCCGGCTCGCCCGCGAGGCCGGCGTGCCCTGGCAGGGGGTGCACGCGGCAGCGCAGTGGGCGTGGTCGGCGCGCGGGGCGTGAGGGATCACGCACCAACCCGGACTCCCCAACTTGTTGGGGCGTTCCCTACCGCCCGAACAAGTCCGCGAGTCCGGAGGCGGCGTTCAGTAGTAGTGCCCCCCCTGCGGCTCGCCCTGGAAGGCCACGGGGACCAGGTCCGGCTTTTGCTGCTGCACCGCGGCCGGATCGGTGACCACTTCGAGCCGCCCCTGCGAAACGAGGAGCTCGGCGATGGCATCGCTGTGGTCCGAGTAGCGCGTCTTGAGGACCGACAGCAGGCGATGGCGCCGGGTGTCGGTGCGGGCAAAGCGCAAGAAGATGACGTTGCCGGTGACCTGACTGAGCAGCGGCCGCCCCAGGTTGAGTGTCGTGCCAACAGGCTCGGACAGCTCGTAGGTCAGCAGGCTGGTCACGCCCTGTGCGCGCAGGTACTCGACGACGGCGGCCAGGTAGTCGATGATGCGTCCGCTCGTGGCCAGCTCGCGCTCGATCGGCTCCAGCCCGTCGAGCACCAGGCGGCGGATGCGATGCTCTGCGATAAGGCGCATGGCCTCTTCGGCGCAGGCGTCGGGGTCGCAGCGGCCTGAGGGGTAGAGCTTGACGTGGAGCAGGCCGCTCTCGAGGCCCTGGCGCAACGGCATGTCGAACTCGCCGGCCCGCTGCAACAGGCGGTTGAGGCTCTCGAAGAAGGCCAGGTACAGCCCGGGCTGGCCCTGGCGCAGCCCCTCGGCCAGGAATTGGCCGGCCAGCAACGATTTGCCCGTGCCCGCGCTGCCGGCGAGCAGGGTTGCGCTCCCCTCCAAGAGCCCTCCGGCCAGCATCTGATCGAGCCCCGCGAGGCCAAAGCTGTGTCGCGTGGTGCTAGCCGGCGCCTCGGCGGCACGCGCGACGGCTTCGACGCGTGGGTGCACGTGGATGCCATTGCTGCTGATGGTAAAGGTGTGGTGGCCGCCGATGGCCGCACGGCCGCGCTGCTTCAGCACGCGGAGCAGGCGCCGCTCGCGACCCTCCGCCTCACCGCGCTCCAGCGCGATGATCACATCCACCACTGTGAACTCGGCCGATTCCCAATTGCGCAGCGGGCTGGCGTCGACCGTCAGGAGCATGGTGATGCCCATCAGCGCCAGCTCGCTGCCCAGCTCTGAGAGGAAGAGCCGTACGTCCCGAGGATCTCCCAGGAAGCTCCGCTGGCTCTGGAAGCCGTCGATGATGACAAAGGCATAGTCGCCACCCTGCACCGTCTCGCGGATGACGCTGAGCTGTGCCTGCCGCCCCTGCTCGAGGTAGCGCGACAGGTTGATGATCTGCACCGTGTCGCCCACCATGCGACGGTCAAAGAAACGCATCGCGGAGAGGTGGGTCATGAACTTTTCGTTGGGCTCGCCCAGCGTCACCACCCAGAGCACCTTGCGCCCCTGCGCGGCCCAATGAAAGGCCATCTGCCCGGCCAGCACCGTCTTGCCCGCCCCCGGGCCGCCGGCGAGCAGCACCAGGCTGCCCCGCGTCAGGCCGCCGTCGATCAGGCGATCAAGGTTGGGCACCCCCGTCGGTATGCTCTCCGCCTGCCAGCTTGGCCCCTGCTTCGCCTCAGCCATCGCCCACATACCTCCTGCGCCTTGCTTCTCTCCAGTGCTCCCAGCAAGTCTCGTGCCTGTCAGTAGCGCATACCGCTGGCACCTGACAGGTCTACGCAGACCTGTCACACCAATCTCCATGGCGGGCAGGCGATTGGCAAAAACCCAGCCAGACGCCTGCCCATACCCACGGGTGGGGCCCCCCTTGCGTTCCCCCGTCGCGGGGGAATTGGGCTGTCTTCGCCGGCACAGCATCGCTCGCTTGCCGCTTCTTGGCCGCACAGGATGCGGTCGGGCGACCCAATTCCCCCGCGACGGGGGAACGGTAGGGGGGCCCACCCTGCGGGAGGCGGGATCGCCTGTCAGCAGCGGCGCGAGCTGGACCGA
>JAKPJZ010000103.1 GCA_029553955.1 Chloroflexota bacterium | reverse complement strand
CACGGATGGCTGGACCCGGCATGCGCTGGAACAGGAAAGGTGCCGAGCGCGTGATCCCAGTCCGGGCAGCTATCCTCAGCAATCGCTTCGACGGTGTCTGGGAGACTGTCTACAACTTGCCCCAAAACTGAACTACACCCTGTGAAAAGGCGGGCCGCAGCCCGGCTGCCGGGGACGAGCGGAACGATTGGCCCCCTGGCTGAACCTCTACGGGTCGAAAGCTGACAGGGCGATGCCCTTAGGGTATGACCTCTTCTTCGACGGCCATCTCGCCCTTTGTCGCCGCTTTGGCGAAGCGCTCGCGTTCCTTGGCCAGGCGACGCCATTCTTTCGCCAGCTTGGCCTCTTCGGTAGAGACCTCGGCGGCATACGGGCTAAAGTAGCGGCGTCGCCCGTGGCCCACGACGAGCCCCAGGAGCAGGCCGGCGATGGCCGCACCGCCGAGAATCTGGGGCAGGTTCTCGCGCGCCTGTCGCCGCACGTCCATCTCGGCGCGCGTGCGCTCGACACGGCCGCCCAGCTCGGCCAGGTGCGTGTCGATCTCCTCGCGGGTCTCGGCGATATCACGCCTTATCTCACCTGTCTCTCGACCCATTCCCGGTCCCTCTCTAACCACTCCCTACCCTCCTGAAGAGACTCGATCGTCTGCTCTGGTATGAGATTGGACGGTGTGAGCCGGCTGCGCGCGAAGAGGAGCACGGCAATCGCCAGGAATCCATAGAAGCCGACCACAGCCAGCCCTGAGGCCCAGAGCGGGATGACCAGAGCCAGTGCATAGAACAGAGCAACGCCGACAAAGGCGACGGCGAGCAACCCGAACACGCCGGCCATCACCACCGCTGCCAGGCCCAGGGCGGCCTGCTGCAGGCTCTGTGTCAACTCGGCGCGTGCCAGTCGGAGCTCGTCGCGCACGAGGCGCTGCACATCTTGAAGGATTTCCCTGACCAAATCGGTCACGGGGGGCTCGCGAACCTCTTCCATCGATTACCTCCTCCTCAGGAGCCTCCCGAGGAGAAATGTGGCTGCAAAGACGCCCACCGCAGCGGTGATGGGATGCTGGCGTGCGTACGTGCCTGCGTCCTGGCTGATCTGTGGCAGCGAATGCGTGTCCAGGTACTGGGCGCTGCGGTCGAGCGGATCTGCCAGACGGGTCGCCAGGCCTGCCTGTCCGCGCTCCTTGGATTGGCTGCGCACCGTCTGCGCGGTGGAGTGCAGGCCCGAGGCAATGTTGTGCTTCATGCTCTCGGCGCCCGACTGCGCCTTGTACGCAGCCTCCTGACCCTGCTCGCGGAGCCTGGCCTGCGTCTGCTCAGCCTCGTATCTCATCCGCTCCATCTGCTCGCGGCTTGTGGTCATGTGCCTCCTCCTGGAGTGTAATCCTGGAACGTCGACTGCCGGCCACAGCGGCCGTATGCAAGCAGCGCTGCGCCCGCCAGGCATCAGGTCAGGCCGGCAATCGCGATATGGGAATGCCCGGTCACAGTGGGGCTAGCAACAAATGTGCCATGGCCCGGCGGCGGATGGGGGAGAAGGGTGACAGGCTTGGCATCGGGCTTGCAGCGTTGGCTGTGGCAGGGCGGAACGCAGCGCCCTGCAGGGCTATGCGGGCGATGGCCCGAGATGGCGTGCTGCGGCTGCCGGACCGTAGCCGCAAGGCTCTTCTGCGTGGCACGATGCCGCGGCTACAGTACGACGTCATCCGTTTGGCACAGGGTGCCGGGAACCCTGGAGCACTCGCCATGACGTTCGGGAGGTGCACGATATGCAGACGCGAACGATGACCGCTGAGCCAATGACCGAAGCGCGGGAGCGGATCAATATCGTATCGTTTCTCGAAGAGGTGCGCGGCGTCTCTGAGCCCAAGAAGCAGTCGCTGCTCGACAGCATGAGCGCCGTCCTGGCCAACGAGCGTGGCGGGCTCGAGATGTACCGCCAGTACAGCCAGCAAACGAGCAACCCGACGCTGAAGAAGCAGTGGCAGGAGTTTGGTGAGGAAACCAACGTGCACGTGCAGGTGGCCGAGCGGGTGATCAGCTCTCTGGGCGGCGACCCCAGCCACAAGAGCAGTGTGGCCAAGGAGATCGACAAGGGCGCCAAGGTCATGCTCAGTATCGACGCCCAGGGCGAAGAGGCCGACCTCGTGCGGCTCGGCAACCTCGTCAAGGCCGAAAACATCTGCAAACTGCACTGGAAGGGCGTGAACACCCTCGCCCGGCGCATCAAGGATCCGGCGATGGCCAAGGTCTTTTGGGATGCATCGCGGATCGTGGAGCGCGACGAGGACGAGCACGTTATCTGGAACGCGACCATGTTCGACACCCACATGGAGAAGGTCGCGACCGGGCAGTAAGGGCGGCGTGAGCGTCTTGGACCGTAGACGCGGGCCGGCAGGGAGTGCTCCCTGTCGGCCCGCGGTGCGTTTACCCGGTGCATGCTGTCGCCAACGCGCGTGGTGACGACTCGAGCCGCCTCTGCTAGAACATCGGTCAAGTATTCCTGCGAAGGCCCCCAGACGGCCGAATCATCGCCCTCCGACGTCGTCTATACGAGTACTTGACCGATGTTCTGGGTGCGGAAAACGGGCTAAGTGCCGCTGCGGCCGAGCATGCGCCGGCAGGCGCGTCGCAGGCGGCGATAGGCCGCGGTCAGCGGGCCGACCTGAGCGGGCGGCGGGTCGTGCCGGCTGTAGCGCGCCTCGACGAACGCCTGGGTCAGCCCCTGCAGCTCCTCCCGCCCTTCGGCCAGCTCTGGCGCAACGCGCTGTGCATACTCGTAGGGCGTGTCGGCGGCGCGGCGCGGCCGGCCGAGGCGCGCCGTCTCTCGCAGGCTGAGCAGGTAGAGCAGGCGCATCCGCTCGCGCACCGTGCGCGGCCGGGGCCAGCGCGGGCCGCGTCGCGCTTCGGGCCTGGCGGCGGAAGGGCGGCGGGCTACGAGGGTGCGCCAGCGGCGGCCGGCTGCGTGCCCTGCCCCCGCCAGCCAGCGCCACAGCGCCACGAGCGTGGCGCCCAGCCAGCCCAGTGGTCCGCCGCGCGCTGCGAGCAGCCGCCACAGCTCGCGGCGCTCGCGCACAAAGTGGGCGAGGGCATAGATGAGGACTGCGGCGATGGCAGCCCAGAGCACCAGCCCCTGGATCGCCTGCCACCAGTCGGCTGGGGCGACCTCGGGCTGAGGCTGAGGCGTGGGCACGGCCAGGGGCTCGCTGCGGGCGCCCTCGGGGGCGGGCTTGACGCCAAAGAGGCTGAGGATGAGGTTGAGCAGGTAGCCCAGTGCCATGAGCGCCAGGGCAGCGAGTTGCGTGGCCCAGAAGAAGAGCGCCTGCAGGGCGGCCCACGCGGCGCCGAAGACGGCCAGCGACGGCCGCGCCGGCAGCAGGAGCACCGCCGCGGCGACGAGCGCGGTAAAGGCCACGGCGAGGACGGCCCAACGCCGGCCAAGCGGGCGGGCGACAGGCACATCCTGGCGCTGCCAACGGGCGCGCAGCATGGCATAGTGCCCCTGGCTCAGGAGCGCCAGGCCCAGGGCACAGTAGAGCAGCGCGTTGCCCACGATGCCGGCGATGGCTGGGTGCCGCAGGCTGAGGGCCAGCGCCAAGTCCTGCCTGGCCAGGCCGCTGCAGACGAGGAGCAGCAGGCCGCCGGCCAAGACGAGCCGGCGCAGGCGCTCCCAGCATTCGCCACGGCTATCCTCCTGGGGGCGCGTGAGCCAGGCATAGTAGGCGGCCGAGTCGGCCGGGGGAGGCGACTCGGGCTGGGGGCCAAGCGCCTCGAGGCAGCGCGCCATCTGCACACCCAGCCACCACGTCATGGCGAGCAGCGCGGCCGCAGCGGCCAGCCCGGCATCGAAGAGCCGCAGCGGCTGCGCCAGCCACAGGCCGAGGTCTGCGGCCAGCGCCGCCGAGCCCTGCGAGAGTGAGAGCACCAGGCGCAGCGCAGCCACGATCACCACCCACTCGACCAGGTGCAGCCTGAGGCGCAGGCCGGCCTCAGGGAACTGCCTCGCCAGGCGATCGGTCGCCGTGCCCTCGAGCGCGACCAGGAAGGCGAGCAGGGCCAGCAGGGTCGGGTCAAAGCCGGGCACGAGGCGTGCAGCGAGTTCGCCGGCCGACAGCGCCAGGGCGGCCATCATGGCGGCGACGAGCAGGATGCGCCCAGCTTCGCCGGGCCGGAAGAGCTTCATGCTGCACCTCCGGCGGCGAGGCAGCCGCGCTCCAGGTCGGTCTCCTCCCACACCTCAAAGCTGGGCACACCGATGCGCGCCGCGCGCCGGCGCAGCGCCGCGAAATCGGGCCCGGGGTCGACCGAGATGAGGGCAGCGCTCAGGCCGGCCCGGCGCGACGACGCCAGGGCGTCAAAGAGTGCCTCGTCGACGCGGCCGGTGATGACGACCAGAGTCGCGCCCCAGGGCAGGCGACCGGCCTCACGGCGCAGCAGGGCCGCGAGTGGCGTGGTGCCCTCGGCCATCTCGACGCGCGCCAGCAGGTCGAGGAGCGCCATCAGCGCCAGCCGTCCCTTACGCGGCGGCTTTGCTGGCGGCTGGCCTGCAGCGCCCTCAGCGGCGGCGAGGGGGTCGCAGCCGTTCGTGGCCAGCCCCACCGCCTGGCGCCGCTCCACCAGCCAGTTCGCCACCGAGGCGGCGACGACGATGGCGAGCTCGGTGGCCACCCACAGCCGCATGGGGCTGTAGCTGCCGCGGCACAGGTCGAGCATGATCGCCGTCTCGAGGGCCACCGACGGCTCGAGGCGGCGCACCTGCAGGCGGCCCAGGGCGGCGCTGCTCTTCCAGGCGATGTGGCGCAGGCTGTCGCCGGGCACATAGTCGCGCAGGCCGAGGATGCGCGCCGGGTCCTCAAAGATGCGCTGCCTGGAGGGGAGCGAGCCGTACATGGTGCGCGAGGGCAGGCGCAGCCCGGCCAAGGGGATGATGCGCGGGTAGACGACGAGGGTATCGGCCCGCGGGCAGTCGATGGCGATGCGGGCCGTGCCGAGGAGGTCGCCCGATTCCAGCGCCAGCGGGCCCAGCGGATAGTAGCCGCGGCGGCGACAATCGAGTTGGTAGCTGAGCGTGAGCGCCTCGCGAGGGCCGAGCGAGACGACCTGCTGGTAAAAGTTGGGGCTGCGCACCTGGATAGGCAGGCTGTCGTGCACCTGCAGCCAGAGGACGGGGAGCAGGCCCCTGTTGCGGATGGTCAGCTCCACCAGTGGCCGCTCTCCCCAAAAGACGCGCCCGGGGTAGCGCCTTTCGCAGGCCAGCGAACGCGCGGCGCGCTGCGCCCAGGCGCGGCCCAGCAGCGCCACGCCCGCGATGAGGTAGAAGAGGTAGAAAAAGAAGTCGATGCGCAGCAGCGCAGCTACCGCCAGCAGTGCGATCAAGAAGCCCAACAGGCCCGACACCGTACCTCCAAGAGGGCAACCCCGCCGACATCAGCAGCAACATCGAGAATAGGGATTCACCGCAGAGGCGCAGAGGTCGCAGAGATAATCCCGAATTCCTCAGCGACCTCTGCGCCTCTGCGGTGAATGCAGTCTACTCTGGCCGCTCGCCGATGTCGAGCGGCGTTTCGCGCAGGATGTCGTCCATCACCCATTGGGCGGTGCGGCCGCGCAGGCTGCTCTCGGGCGAGACGATGAAGCGATGCTCGAGGACGGGCTGGGCCAGGCGCTTGACGTCATCGGGCAGGGCATAGTCGCGGCCCGAGACTGCAGCCAGGGTCTGGGCCGCTTTGAAGAGGGCGAGGCTGCCGCGCGGGCTGGCGCCGAGGGCCAGGTCGGGGTGGCGCCGCGAGGCCTGCACCAGGCGCAAGATATAGTCCTGCACGGTGTCGTCGACGTGCACCTCCCACACCTGTTGCTGCAGCTCGGGCACGAGCCGGCCTTCGACGACCTGCCGCAGGCTCTCGATGGGGTGGCGGCGACGCAGGTTGGTGACGACCTGGCGTTCCTCGTCGAACGAGGGATAGCCCAGGCGCAGGCGCATGAAGAAGCGGTCGAGCTGGGCCTCGGGCAGCGGAAAGGTGCCCTCGTACTCGATGGGGTTCTGCGTGGCCAGGACGAGGAAGGGCCGCGCGAGTGGGTGGGTCACGCCGTCGACGGTCACCTGCGCCTCGCCCATGCACTCGAGCAGCGCCGACTGGGTGCGCGGCGTGGCCCGGTTCAGCTCGTCGGCCAGGAGGACGTTGACAAAGATCGGCCCGGGGCGGAACTCGAACTCGCCGCTCTTCTGGTTGTAGATGGAGACGCCGGTGACGTCGTTGGGCAGCAGGTCGGGGGTGCACTGCAGGCGGCGGAAGCTGCCGCCGAGCGAGACGGCCAGGGCGCGCGCCAGCATCGTCTTGCCGACGCCCGGCACATCTTCGATGAGGACGTGGCCATCGCACAGCAGCGCCACGACCAGGAGCTCGATCGCCGGGCGCTTGCCCACGATCACGCGCTCGACGTTGTCGATGAGCCGCCAGGCGAAGGCAGCGACGGATTCCATGGCGCCCTCCGTGGAATGGGGCGAACTCACCGCAGAGGCGCAGAGGACGCAGAGAATAGCGATCTGCCTCGTTCAGCGCCGCTTGCGCGCAGCAATACGTGGAAGCCTCTGCGGCCTCTGCGGTGAGACAATTACGCCATACGGACGACGACTTTGGCGCCGCTCCAGAGCTGCTCGAGGTGGTAGTAGGCGCGGCGCTCGGGCGAGAAGAGGTGGACGATGACACCGCCGAGGTCGGCGAGCACCCAGCCCGATTCGGGGGCGCCTTCGATGCGGCGCACGCGCTGGCCTTCGTCACGGAGTTGCTCGGCGAGGGCGTCGGCCATGGCGCGCAGTTGGCGGTCGGTGGTGCCGGTGGCGATGACGAAATAGTCGGCCAGGATGGTGCTGCCGCGCAGGTCGAGGACGGTGATGTCCTCAGCCTGCCTGTCGGCGAGGATGTCGGTTACCTTTCTGGCCAGTTCGGATGTATCCAGTTGAAGCCTCCTTTGCTGTACAGGTGTCGTAGCCCAAGATGCGTAGCCAGCGCGCCAGCCGGCCCAGCATGGCATCGGCGAGCAGACGCACGTCTAGGCTGCGCTGCTGCGCCGCCACAGGGCCATCCCCACCAGCAGGGCTACCCCGGCCGCGATGCCCAGGGCGCCGGTCTTCAGCGTCAGCGCCGGGCGGTAGAGGCCCAGGTAGCTGTTCTCGGGCACAAAGTAGCGCTGCACCACCCGCGAGATGTCCTCTGCCGTCACGCGCTCGATGCGCGCATAATAATCGGGCACGCAGGCATCGGGCCGGCACCAGGTGGCATAGCCGGCATAGAGCCAGGCCAACGACGCGTTCGACTGCGTCGTCAGCGCGAACTGGCCCTTGAGCAGCGACTTGGTCTCGCGCAGCTCCTCTTCGGGCACCGGCTCGCGCTGCAGCCGCCGCAGCTCGGCCTCGACGGAGTCGACGATCACGTCCATCTTGGCCGCATCCGACTCGGTGCGCACGACGAAATAGCCGGTGTCGCTGAGCACCACGTTGAAGGCGCCGATGGCATAGACCAGGCCCAGGCGCATGCGCACCTCGTCGGTGAGGCGGTTGCTCAAGAGCTCGGCCAGCACCTCCAGCGCCGCCGCGTCGGGATGGGCAGCGCCCACCGTGCGCGCGCCGCGCCTGAGCACCGAACGGTCGGCCAGGTTGGGCCCGTGCAGCACCACGCGGACGCCGCGGCCAACCGGCGGCGGCGCCGGCGGCAGCGCGGGCAGCGGCCCGGGCTCCAGGCCGGCCAGGCAGCGCTCGGCGGCGGCGCGCAACAGGGCCGCGGGCACATCGCCCACCACCACCAGCGCCATGTTGTTGGGCCGGTAGTGGCGGTGGTGATAGTCGACGAGCGCGTCACGGTCGATGCGCGCCAGCGGCTCGTCCTCGCCGGCCACGCGCAGCCCCAGCGACGACTGCGGGTACAGGCGCCGGCGCACGGCCATGCCCAGGTCGTAGCCCAGGCCCCACTCCTCGAGCAGCTCGAGGAAGCGGCTGCCGCGCCCGCCCTTCTCCTGGATCAGCACGCCGCGCTCGCGCTCGACCTTGTCGGGCGGGAAGGTCGAACGGAAGACGATCTCGACCAGCCAATCGAGCGCCAGCTCGAAATCTTCGGCCAGCAGGTGCACCTCGTAGGCCGTGTGCTCGTAATCCGTCTGGGCGTTAAAGTAGCCGCCGCGGCGGCGGATGACCTCTTTGATCTCGAGCTCGCTCCAGCGCGCGGTGCCGTCGAAGAGCATGTGCTCGACAAAGTGCGAAATGCCGTTGTTGCGCGGCGTCTCGTGCCGCGCGCCGCTGCGCACCAGCAGGATCAGCGAAACCGTGCCCGAGCCGGGCCGCGCCTGGTGCCAGACCTCCAGGCCGTTCGCCAGCAAAAAACGGTCCACGGCCAACGGCGCGCCGGGTGTGGGGGCGGGCTCGCCCCATTCGTGTCGCTTGTCAACCTCCGGCAAAGGGTCCTCATTGCTAGGCCGTAAGGCAATCCAACCGTCCGTTGGGCCCCGAGGGCGACCCTGCCGCCGGAGAACCCGTGCCAGGCGGGTTGTGAAACCCACCCTACGGCCATTCTACTCTGGGCGCGGGGCGCTGTCAAAGCTCGTGGACTCGGTCTCGCCTGGTTGCAACAAGCTGCCAATTGTGGCATGCTACCGCCATGGAATTCGAGAATCTCGTCAAATGAACTGGCCCATCTCCTCTTGCGAGGAGTGTGAAAATGTGGTAGCATTCGAGTGCAGTCGTAGCCTTGCCGACTGGCTGTGAGGAGGAAACGTGTCGGCAACGGGATCCACCAGCCATGATACAGTCTTGAAGATCGTCTCAGGTTGGCCATCGGAAGAGCGCCTTAGCCTGGTTCAGGATGCTCTCGAGACGCTGGTGCCAGAGCTCAAAGGACCCCGTCCCCGGCGCCGGACCCTGGAGAGGGCCCTCGGGCTGCTGGCAAGCGATCAACCGGCCCCCCTCAGATGAAGAGATCCGGAAGTGGCTGGATGAGCATCGCATGGAGAAGAATGGCTGATGCGCATTCTGCTGGACGTTATGCTGAAGCGCGAGCCTTGGGTCACCGAGGCCCGACTCCTCTGGCAGGCAAACGATAGGTCGCCTGTGCCAGCCTTGCAGGCCTCGACGCCATTGTGACTCGCGACAAAGATGGCCTTCAAGGATCGACTGCTCCGGTGCTGACGCCAGGAGAAACGCTGGAGCGGCTGGACCGACTCGCATAGCGGCACGAATTGGCAAGAGCGCATCGTGGTTGCCCCAGGTGTCCTGGCGGGGAAACCGGTTGTCAAGGGCACTCGCCTGGCCGTTGAGTTCATCATCGACCTGCTCGCGCAAGGGTGGAGCGAGACAGAGATCCTACGCAACTACCCTGGCCTGACGTATGAAGACGTTGTGGCTTGCCGGACCTACGCCGGCGCGTTCTGAAGGATAGCCTGAGGCTCCCGTGGCAAGCCTCGGGCTACGAAGACCAAGCCCCTGGGGGGCTGAGGCGATTGGCGGCAGGTTCGCACGAGGCAGCCCTCCCGTGGCAAGCCTCGGGCTGCGAAGACTAAGCCCCTGCGGGGCTTGCGCAGGAGGCAATGCCGCCGGCCAACACGCGCTGAGTGGAGCGCCGGCTCGTGTGGTGGGGGTGTTGCCCCCGGATTGTGGGGGTCAGGCATGCCCTTCTGGAAGCTCTACTACCACATGGTGTGGGCGACAAAGGGCCGCGAGGCGCTGATCCAGCCGCGGTTCGAGGCCGATCTGTACCGGGTCATCGCCGGGAAGGCGGCCAATCTGGGCGGGGTCGTGCAGGCCGTCGGTGGCATCGAGGATCACGTTCATCTGGTTGTGTCGGTGCCGCCGGCGGTGGCATTGTCCACCTTCATTGGACAGGTCAAAGGCAACAGCTCCCATTTCGTGAACCACGAGTGTGGCCTCGACCATGCCTTTGCCTGGCAGGCCGAGTACGGCGTCCTGTCGTTCGATGCCAAGAAGCTTGACGGCATCGTCAAGTATGTCAAGGCGCAGCGCGAGCACCACCACGGGAACACGACGATCCCAATCCTCGAACGAGCTTCCGATGACGCAGCACTGCACCAATAGCACGAGCGCTGTAGGGGATTCGTCTTCGTAGCCCGAGGCTTCCCACGCACAGCCTCGGGCTGTGTCTGCCAACAACGCCGCGCCACACATGAGCCCCGTAGGGGCTTTGTCTTCGTAGCCCGAGGCTTCCCTCGCAGAGCCTCGGACGCTCTCCCTCACTACAAACCTCTTTCACATAAAGCTGACCGGGTCCACGTCCACCCGCCAGCCGCGGGGGATGGGCACCTGTTGCACGAGCGGCAACGGGTCGCGGCCGCGGACGATGATCTGCCAGCGGTACTGGTTGCGCAGCCTTTCGAGAGGGCAGGGCGCGGGGCCGACGAGGTCGAGGTCGGCGAGGCCCTGGCCACGGATCTCGTCCTGGAGGAGCGCGGCGAGGTCCTTGGCCATCTGGCGGGCGCGGGCGGGGTCTTCGTCGGCGCAGGTGAGGCGCACCAGGCGGCCGAAGGGTGGGTAGCCGTGCTCGCGGCGGAAGGCGAGCTCGCGGGCGAGGAAGGCGGCATAGTCGTGACGCGCGGCGGCGCGCACGGCATAGTGGTCGGGGGTGTAGGTCTGCACGACGACACGGCCGCCGAGGGGGCTGCGGCCGGCGCGACCGGCGACCTGGGTGAGGAGCTGGAAGGTGCGCTCGGCGGCGCGCAAGTCGGGCAGGTTGAGGCCGGTGTCGGCGCTGATGACGCCGACGACGGTGACGAGCGGCAGGTCCAGCCCCTTGGCGATCATCTGCGTGCCCACCATGACGTCGGCCTCGTGCTCGACGAACTGGCGCAGCAGCTCCTCGTGGCTGCCGCGGCGGTTGGCGGTGTCGCGGTCCCAGCGCACGACGCGCGCCTGGGGAAAGAGCTCGCGCACCGTTTCGACGACGCGCTGCGTGCCCAGGCCAAAGTACTTGATGCGGCGGCTGCGGCAGTGTGGGCAGACCTGGGCTACCGGCTGGTGATGGTTGCAGTGGTGGCAGACGAGCTCCTGGCGCGTGCTGTGATAGGTGAGTGAGACCTCGCAGCGCGGGCAGGTGAGGGTTCGGCCGCAGTCGCGGCACATGACAAAGGTGGCCGCGCCGCGGCGGTTGAGGAAGAGGATAACCTGCTCGTGGGCGGCGAGCGCCTGGCCGATGGCGCGGGTGAGCGAACGGCTAAAGATGCTGCGGTTGCCCGCCTGCAGCTCGCGTCGCAGGTCCACGACCTCGACCGGCGGCAGCTCGGCGTAAAGCACGTCCACCACAGAGGAGGACGGATTCACCACGGAGGACACAGAGGGGGGTGTAGGGGCGGGGCAACCCCGCCCGTCCCCGATAGAAGGCGACGGATTCACCACGGAGGACACAAAGGGGGGTGTAGGGGCGGGGTCTCCCCGCCCAATCCCTCCCTTTGTGTCTTCCGTGGTGCAAGGTGCCCCCGTGGTGCAAGGTCCCCCCGTCTCTTCCGCAGGCAGCGGCCGCAGGTGGACGCGCTGTTCGGGCAGGTTGAAGCGGGCGCGGTGCTCTTCGATGCGGCGGCGGTGGCTGAGCACGCGCTGCGGCAACGTGAGCAGGGTGTAGGCGCCTGTCTGGGCGCGGTAGGCGCTGGTGACGTCGGGCGTGGCACTCCCCAGGATAACGCAGGCGCCGGTGTTGCGGCCGAGGGCGACGGCGGCTTCACGGGCATGGTAGCGCGGGGTGGTGCCCTCCTGCTTGTACGAGGCCTCGTGCTCCTCGTCGACGACGATCAGCCCCAGGTCGCGCAGCGGGGCGAGGATGGCCGAGCGGGCGCCGATGACGATGTCGATCTGGCCGAGGAGCGCGCGGCGCCACTCGTCGTAACGCTCGCCGGCGGTGAGCCGGCTGTGCCAGACGGCGATGCGCCCCGGAAAGCGCGCGGCGACGCGGCGGATGGTCTGTGGGGTGAGGGCGATCTCGGGCACGAGGATGATGGCGCGCCGGCCCTGGGCGAGCACGCGGGCGGCGGCCTGTAGGTAGATCTCGGTCTTGCCCGAGCCGGTGACGCCGTGCAGCAGGAAGGTGTGGTGCAGCCGCGAGTCGATGGCGGCGTTGACGGCCTGCATGGCGCGCTCCTGGTCGGGGGTCAACGGCGGCGGCGCGGTGAGCACGAACTCGCGCCCGGCCAGCGGATCGCGCCAGACCTCGCGCTCGACGGCTTCGGCGAGCCCGCGGGCGACGAGGGCGTCGGCGGCGGGGCGGCCGGCGCCGGTGGCCTCGAGCACCTGGCCCAGGGGCAGCCAGCCGTCGCCGCTCTGCGCCTGCTCGAGCAGGTAGCGGTACACCACCTGCTGCTTCGGCGCGCGGGCGAGCGCCTGCAGCGCGCCGGTGGTGCCCTCACCCCCTGCCCCTCTCCCCTGCGGTGGGAGAGGGGAGTCGCTCTCACCCCTCTCCCACCTTGCCGCGTCAGCGGCGCCAGTGGGAGAGGGGCAGGGGGTGAGGGCGCGCAGGAAGCGCTCGGTCTTGGGGCGCACGGCGGGGGGGCGGTCGCCATCCCACTGGCGCACCAGGCCGCGCTCGACGAGCGCCGTGAGGGCGGGCCGCCAGCCGGCAACGCGGGCCAGGTTGGCTACCCGCTTGAGCGGCACAGCGCCGCGCCCGGCGAGCGCCTGCCACACGGCGCGCTGGTTGGGCGAGAGCGCCGTGCCCTCGGGCAATGGCTCGGCGATCGCCTCCACCCAGGTCTCGGCGGTGCGCATGGTGCCCGGGGGCAGCATCGACCACAGGGCGCGGCCAAAGGGCGCCAGGTACTCGCGGGCCATCCACGCGGCCAGGGCGATCTGTGAGGGGATGACGACGGGACGCTCGTCGACAAGGGCCTCGATCTCGCGCACCTCGTCGACCGGCGCGGCCTCGGCGAACCCGGTGACGATGCCGGCCAGGCGGCGGCTGCCGAAGGGCACCCACACCATCTGGCCCACGCGCAGCCGGCCACGGAGCGCCGGGGGGATGGCGTAGTGAAAGCCCGCCGCAGCAGCGCCCTGACCCGACGCCAGGCCCGAGCGGCGCACGGGCGCATTGACAGCGATGGTGGCAAAACGCAGCGTGTCCGTGGCCAAGTCTGCTCCTTGAGGCGGCGACATGGCCACCGATGAACACGGATGAATGCTGATACTACCAAGGATCATCTGCATTCACCTGCGTCCATCAGTGGCCAGAAGGCCCTGCATACGTGCTACGAGAAGACGACCGAGGCATAACCTACAAAGTCGCGGGGCGTGCCGGTGGGCCGCACGTCGTAGCTGGTGGTGTGCTCGAGGATGCGGCCCTCGGTGGCGCCGAGGGCGCGAGCCGCGGCCACGGTGGCGGCGATGGCCCCCCCACCACAGGCGCTGCGGTCGGCGTTTGCGCGTTCGACGATGGCTTCGGCGCGCAGGTGTACCACGTCGTCGAGCAGGCGCTGGTCGTTCTCCTTGGCCCAGGCGAGGGCCTCGGGGCCGGCGCCGCGCGGCACGATGCCATAGTTGGGGCCATAGTGGGTCAGGTCGCTCGAGCCGACGAGGTAGACGGCGTGGCCGCGGGGCTGCACGGCCCGCGCCACGGCCTCGCCCACCGCAGCAGCCCCGGCGCTGGGTGGCACCATCAAGGGCACGATCGCGGCCTTGGGCCAGAGGTAGGCGACGAAGGGGAGCTGCACCTCGATCGAGTGCTCCTCGCTGTGGGCCTGCTCGCTCGCGGCGACCTCGCCGCCCGCTTCGCGCAGGATTTCCGCCGCCATAGCCTCGTCGACCGGCAGGGGGCCGAGCGGGGTATGCCAGGCGCCGCGGGCGTAGAGCGCCGGCCGGCGTACGCCCCAGGCGTGCACGGCGCCAAAAAAGACGACCGTCTGCGGCGCGCCTCCCGCGGCGAGGGCGGCGAAAGCCCGGGCGGCGGTGGGCCCGGAATAGGCCCAGCCGGCGTGGGGCACCAGCCCAGCCACGAAGCGGCCGGCGGGCAGCGAGGCCTGGGCCGCCTGGAGCATCTCGGCCACCTCGGCCCGGGCGCGCTCAGGGTTGGCCGGGTAGAACATCCCGGCTACGACAGGCTCGCGCTGCATGCGCACCTCCGAAGGGAAATTAGGGAACTGGGGGAAGTGATGGAACTAGAGGGACTGATGGTTGCGTTGCCTGCCCCCAGAGCACGAATGCGACGTTGGGGAACGGCCCGAACAAGTTCGGGAGTCCGGGCGCCCTCAGTTGCGCAGTTCCCTCAGTTCCCCCAGTCCCTTGCGTTACAGTGTGACCTTGCGCTGCACCGTGCGGGACTTTTCGGCCGCGATGATGGCCAGGATGCGCTCGACGGTGCGATCGAGCTGGCCTTCGCGGTTGAAAACGACATAATCGAACTTGCCGAGCTCCCGCATCTCGGCCCGGGCCATGGCGATGCGGCACTGCAGTGCCTCGCCGACCTCAGTGTGGCGGGCCTGCAGGCGGCGGATGAGCTCTTGCTCCGAGGGCGCCGTCAGGAAGATCGACACGGCGCCGGGCATGACCTGGCGCAGCCGCGCTGCGCCCTGCACATCGACGCGCAGGACGACGTCCTGGCGACTGGCCAGGGCGTTGGTGATCTCCGCTTTGGGCACGCCCTTGTACTCGTCATAGACGACGGCGTACTCGAGGAGCTCGCCGTCGCGGATCATGCGCTTGAACTCGGCGGTGGAGACGAAATAATAGTCGACGCCGTGGACCTCGCCCTCCCTGGGCGACCGGTTGGTGGCCGTGACGACGAAGCCACAGGGGTAACCCAACTCGATCATGCGCTTGACGGTCGCATCTTTACCCACGCCCGAGGGCCCAGAAATGACCAGGACCAGCGATGGCGGGTTCAGATAGGGGGTGAGGTCTACGGAGTCGATCTTGCCCTGCGCGCCGGGTGCAGCCAGGTCGTCAGTCACGGCGTTTCCCCTTCACAGTGTCGAGCCGGTTAGCGATGGTCTCGGGCGCAATCGCAGCCATGGCGACATGGCCGCTGTCGAGGATGATGACCGCCTTGGTCTTGCGGCCGAAGGTCATGTCGATGGCCATGCGGCGCTCTTTGGCGTCTTGGATCAGGCGGCGCATGGGCGCCGAGTCGGGGCTGACGATAGCCACGATGCGGCCGGCGGCCACGACGCCCCCAAAGCCGACATGGACGAGTTCGGTGCTCACAAGGTCCTCCTGCGGTGTCGGTTCGCGTTGTCATTGCGGGCGCAGCGAAGCAATCCCCAACGCCGTCGTAGCGGGCGCGGCAGGAGATTGCTTCGCTGCGCTCGCAATGACAGCGCGAACGCTCTCCTCCGCCGGCCAGTTGCCGAGCCGAGTCAATACCACTATAATATGTCAGCACGTTCCCTGGATATGCGCAAGGAGGGCAACATGCCAATCTACGAATACCGCTGCCTGCACTGTGGCAAGCGAGTCAGTCTGTTCTTCCGCACCTACGCTGCCGCCGGCGAGGCCAAGCCGCGCTGCCCGGCCTGTCACAGCGAGGACCTGCGCCGCCTGGTCTCTCGAGTGCGCACGATGACGTCGGAAGAGAGCCGGCTCGAGAGCCTGGCGAGCCCCGATGCGCTGGGCGACGTTGACGAGAGCGACCCGCGCAGCATGGCCCGCTGGATGCGCCGCATGGGCCAGGAAGCCGGCGAAGACCTGGGCCCCGAGTTCAGCGAAGTGGTCGATCGCCTGGAGGCCGGCCAGAGCCCCGACGAGATCGAGAAGGACCTGCCGGACCTGGGCGGCGACGACATGGGCATGGACGATGGGTTCTAGCAGTCTGCGTAGTGCGTGATGCGTACTGCGTAATCGGCTGGCCGCACGGGCGGCGTCTTGCGTTGTGTAGCACACCTTGCGCAGTACGTAGTACGCAGTACACGTCCTCGCTCATAGCTTCTCGTACCGCGCCACCTCCAGCACAAAGATGGTCGCGCCGCCCACCTGCACCTCGACCGGGTTGGGCATGTAGAGCTCGCCGGGCTCCATGACCGGCGGCAGAGGGTTGACGTACTCGGTGCGCGTGTGGCAGTTGTGGCGGATGACGGCCAGCGCCTCGTCTACCTTGTCTTCTTCAGTGCCGATCAGGATGGTGGCGTTGCCCTCGCGCAGAAAGCCCCCCGTGGTGCTGACTTTGGTCGAGCGGAAGCCATGTTCTCTGAGCGCCAGGGTCAACTGGTCAGCGTCGTCGGAATGCACGATCGCGATGACGAGCTTCATCTCTGCATCTTCCTTTCTGGCCGCTGGGAGCCCAACCCCGAGAACGCGGCGCCGGCGGCGTGGGAGCCGCCTCTGCTCGGGCAGGCTCTACGAACGAACGTCGCCCCCGCTGGCGAGCAGTGCTGCCACGCACTGCCGGATCTGCGCCTGGACAGCTTCAATGGACTGCTGCGCGTCGAGCACGCACCACCGCTCCGGCTCCTGCGCCGCCAGCGCCAGGTACCCGGCGCGCACCCGCCGGTAGAACTCGAGCGCCTGCTGGTCCATACGCGTGATCTCGGCGTGCTCGCGCTCGTGGGCCAGCCGTTTGCGTTCGAGCCCCACCTCCACGGGCAGGTCGAGGTAGATCACCTGGTCGGCGCGCAGGCCGCCGGTGGCGAAGCGGGTGATCTCGAGCAGTGCCGCGAGGTCGAGGCCACGGCCATAGCCCTGATAGGCCAGGGTCGACTCGACATAGCGGTCGCAGATGACCACCGTCCCTGCGGCTAGCGCCGGGCGGATGACCTGCTCTACCAGTTGCGCGCGGGCCGCCGCATAGAGCAGCACTTCGGCGCGCGGACGCAGGGCATCGTTGCCCACGTCGTGCAGCACCGCGCGAATCTGCTCGCCGATGGACGTGCCGCCTGGCTCGCGCGTGGCCAGGACGCGCACCCCCCGCGAGGCCAGGTACGTCTGCAGCAGGCGGAACTGGGTCGACTTGCCGCTGCCTTCGGAACCCTCCAGAGTGATAAAGTGACCCATCTCTCACGTACGGTCGTTCATCAGAATCCGCACCCGACGATGCGGCTCCCTGCCGGAGCTCCGTGAGATCAGATTGGCCTGCCGGGCCATCTCGTGTTGCTGTCGCCGGACGTAGGCCCCCTGGGGGTTGAGCTCGACCGACGAGCTCGTCCCACTGAGGATCCTGTCGATGGCCTCCTCGGTCTCGCGCATGGCGGCCTGATAGGGGTCCTGCTGCTCGACCTGCAGGCCAAAGATGTCGGCCAGGTAGGCCTGGATCTGCCCGACGGTGTTGCTGCGCAGCACATAGACCGGCAGGCCGCGGCGCTCGGCGTCGCCGATAAGCTGCGGCCGCTTGCGGTAGTAGCTGCGCAGGGTAAAGACGACGTCGGCCGAGCCGATGTCGTCGGCGATGGTCACCGGCACGTTTAGCTGCTTGGCCGCTTGCCGCAGCCGCCCCTGGTTCAGGCCGTAGGGGAACACGTGCAGTGTGCGCAGGCCGACCGCAGGCGCGGCCTGGGGCTGCGTGACCAGCGGGCGCCCTGCCGGGGCCGCCTCCTCCTCCCAAGCGGGCATCTCACGCCGTGCCTCGCGCGCGGGCGCTTCGCGGCGGGCCTCACGTGCGCCGCGAGCCGGGCCAGGCCGTGCGGCCGGGCGTGGCAGCTCGGCGCGCTCGATGTGCAGGCGGCCCGCGGCGTCGCGGTAGCGGATCTCGGGTGGGATGGGCCGGCCACGCAGCAGGGCATCGACCGCATCCGCCACGTCTTGGTGCACCGCCACGCGGTCGCGCTCCTGGATCTCGACCACTACCTGGAAGGTGGGGGGCGCCTTGCGCTCGAGCACTGACTTTTGCGTGCCGCGGCGCCGCGCCTCCTCGTCGCTCAGGGTCACCGTCTGTATGCCACCCACAAGGTCGGCCAGGGTCGGGTTCATCAGGATGTTGTCGAGCGTGTTGCCGTGGGCCGTGCCCACGAGCTGCACGCCGCGCTCGGCAATCGTACGAGCGGCCGCGGCCTCGAGGTCGTTGCCAATCTCGTCGATGACGACGGTCTGGGGCATGTGGTTCTCCACCGCCTCGATCATGACCGCGTGCTGCATGATCGGTGTGGCCACTTGCATGCGCCGCGCGCGGCCGACCGCCGGGTGCGGAATGTCGCCGTCGCCGCCGATCTCGTTGGAGGTATCGACAATGACCACCCGTTTCTTTTCGCCGAGTACGCGGGCCACTTCGCGCAGCATGGTTGTCTTGCCCACGCCAGGGCGCCCGAGCAGGAGCACGCTGCGGCCCGACTCGACGATATCGCGGATGATGTCGATGGTGCCGTACACGGCGCGGCCTACACGGCAGGTGAGGCCAACCACCTGTCGTTCGCGGTTGCGGATGGCCGAGATGCGGTGCAGGGTGCGTTCGATGCCGGCGCGGTTGTCATCGCCAAAGTGGCCGATGCGCTCGACGACGAAATCGATCTCGCCGCGATCGATCTCCTTCGTGCTCAGCATCACCTCGCCGTTGACATAACGGGCTTCCGGAGGACGCCCCAGGTCCATCACGATCTCGATGAGGTCGCCCGTGCGGCCGACCTGGCGCAGCGCTGCGACGATCGCTGGCGGCAGCGCCGCGATCAGCGCCTCGAGGTTGTCCATAATCTCAACTTGAACCGACTCGGAAATCGTCTGTTCTCCTGTACTCATACACGCAATGCTCTCTCGTCGCCCACAAGATATCGGATGCCCGTCCGGAACACGGCAGAGCAGGCCGGCACACCCGCTGCCCTTCGCTGCGCTCAGGGCACTGGTTCAGGGCAGGCATGAGAGCCGCCCCTGCTTTCCTCCGAACAGGCCTCGAGTGGAGCGCCACCGGCCGGGTGCAGCGGGGTGGTGATGGGTTCGGTGCGCTTGTCGAGGGCGACCAACTGTCGATATGGACGGCATTCGGCCGGGCGGGTGGTATGTTTTACCAGCCAGACCTGGACGCCGGCGAGCTCAAAGCCCATGCCCGAAAGCACCCCACGCAGGCCGGCCTGGTACTCGCGCACGGCGCAGTACAGGGCCGGGCCCGGCGAGACGATGGCGATGAGGCTGTTCGCGAGGTCGCCGGCATGCTTCCTGGCATTAGGGTCGAGCAAGATTCGCGCCCAGGCGCCTTCGTAGCTGCGGCTCAGGCCGACATACGCCATCAGGTCGGCGCCGTCTTGCCACACATAACCCTGCTCGCGGGTCACGCCCAGACGCGCCAATGTGGGGGCTGCGGCGCACGATACGTTCAGACCTTCGGCATGTTGCACCGCAGGCGGCACGACCTGGTTGATCAACTGCGCCAACGGCCAGGCATCGCCGGCGATGATGGGGCGCAGCGAGCTCGCCGCTGCCGGCGCAGGGGGCAGCCCGCGTAGGGCGTACACTTCTTCGCGGGTGTAGGGGACAAAGCCCGCTTCGCGGAAGGCCTCCTCCTCGGCGCCGCCCGCAGCGACGCCGGCGCGGATGCGCCAGGCGCCCCACTCGCCGGCCAGCCCGCAGAGCTCGACGAGGGGCTCGACCCAGCAAGCGCCGCTCTCGAGGTCAGCGGAGGCCGCCCAAGGCGCCAAATGAATGACCTGCCACTCCCGACGCTCAGGGCAGGTCAACACTTGCAGAAAGCCGCGCTCGCTCGCCTCTTTGCCCTGGCAGACGTAGGTCCTGGTCGCGCTCAGGTGCCAGCTCGGCACGAGCCCCATCAGCGCAGCCTGCAACGGGTTGGCCTTCCACAACACCGCGCGCTGCATATCGAGGGCAAGCCCGTGTTGTCTCAGGGCCCATATGAGGCCCACGTCACCCAGGCCGAACGGTCGTGTCACCGTTCACCTCTTGTCCAGCGGATTGCTTCGTACTCCCCTATGCTGCGTTACCCAGCGTACTGCACGGGCGGCCGGGTGTCGCGCTCTGCCCTGGCGGCCTGTCGCAGTGATATGCCCCGTGGTGGCGACCGGCTTGCCACGCGCTACCCCGGTGCTGGCCCCCTGGGGCTACCAGCCGCGGCCGGCGAGGCGCTCGGCCTCGGGGATGGTGGCGATCTCGATGCCGGGCATGGCCTCGCCCAGCCCCTTCGATACTTCAGCGATGATCTTGGGGTCGTTGTAGTGCCTGGTCGCCATGACGATGGCCTTGGCGCGCCGCGCCGGGTCGGCCGACTTGAAGATGCCGGAGCCGACGAATACGCCGTCGACGCCCAACTGCATCATCAGCGCCGCATCGGCCGGGGTGGCGATGCCGCCCGCAGCCAGGTTGGCCACCGGCAGCCGCCTCGTCTCGGCCACCTGGCGCACCAGCTCGTAGGGCGCGCCCATCTCCTTGGCCGCTGTCATCAGCTCCTCGCTGGGCATGGCCTGCAGGCGCTTCATCTCGCCCAAGACCGCCCGCGCGTGGCGCACCGCTTCGACCACGTTGCCTGTGCCCGCCTCGCCCTTGGTGCGGACCATCGCCGCGCCCTCGCCAATACGCCGCAGCGCCTCGCCAAGGTTGCGACAGCCGCAGACGAAGGGGACCCCGAAGGCGTGCTTGTCGATGTGGTACGCCTCGTCGGCGGGTGTCAGCACTTCGCTCTCGTCGATAAAGGCAATGCCCAGCGCTTCCAGCACCTGCGCCTCGACAAAGTGCCCAATGCGGCACTTGGCCATCACCGGGATCGAGACGGACTCCATAATACGCTGGATCAACTCCGGGTCGCTCATGCGCGCCACGCCGCCGTGGGCGCGAATGTCGGCCGGCACGCGCTCGAGCGCCATGACGGCCACGGCTCCAGCCTCTTCGGCGATCTTGGCGTGGTCGGGCGTGACCACATCCATGATGACCCCGCCTTTGATCCTCCAGGCCAGGTCCACCTTCGCTGCCCAACGCCCTGTTTCCCTTGCCATTGCCCCAAGCCTCACAGTCCAGAAACGGCCCGAACCCAATGCAGGGCCATTGTACTCGGATTACGAACCCTTGACAAGCGGTTGTCTCCCTTTGTGTCCTTGGTGGTTCAAGGATCCCGGCCGCCCTCGATAGTCTTCTTGGGTGGCTCGTCGATGGGCCGGGCCGTGGAATCGACGGTCTGCGGGCCGCGCTGGGCTTCGCCCCAGGAGCTGCCGAAGCGCAGCTTGCGTCGCAGCTCCTCCACGACCTGCGCCGGCGAGAGCGATACGAAGAGCTGCATGCCCAGGAGGATCACCGCCAGGTCGTCGAGCTGGCCCAGGACCGGCGGCGCCAGCTCGGGGATGAGGTCGATGGGGACGACCAGGTACACGAGCGCGAGGAATGGGATCAGCTTGGTCCAGGCGGGGACGCGAGGGTCGCGCAGCAGATGCCAGACGAGCCGCACTTCGCGGACGATATCGGCGAGCAGCCCGGCCTTGTCGCGGGGCGCAGAGTCCTGTCCGCTCACGGATGCACACCTCCCGGCTGTTCGGGCCTGCGAACAGCCTTGTCAAGCATATTATAGCCGCCAAGAGCGGCAAGCGCAAGGCTTGCGGAACTGCAAACCTGACAGGTCTGGCGAAGACCTGTCACACCGATTTCCATGGCGGGCAGGCGATTGGCAAGAACTCCGTCAGGGGTCTGCCCAGCCTGCAGCAGGAGAAGCCGTCCGTCAGCCACGGCGCGAGCTGGACCGGGCTTTTGCCAGAAAGCAGGCGCTGGTCACCCGCCAGGGAAATTGGTGTGTCAGGTTTGCTAGCGCAGCTCGCCCTCCCACAACGTGGCCTGCATGCCCTGGCCGGCCATGGCGAGGCGGTCGTCGCCGACGGCGAGGCCCTGCAGGCCAAAGGCGTCGTAGACGGCGAAGCGCAGGCGGGCCGGGCCGCCGGCATTGGTGGGCACGTCGATGAGGTGCGGGTCGCGCACCTGCCAGCCGGCCAGCCATTTGAGGGTGGGGATGGCGCCCAGGGCGGGCGTGCCGTCGTGCTGGGCGCGCCAGCCCTCGCCCTCGAGGCTGAGTGAGATGGAGTAGTCGTGCGACAGGGGCCGCGCCGCGAGGAGCTGCAGCTCGGCCCGGAACGGGGCGCCGGGCTGCGGGCCGGCGGCCGGCCAGTGGGCGCCGACGAGCGCCATTTCGCCGCCCAGGTCGAGGTAGCGCGCGCCAGGGCCGCGGTTGGGCAGGGGCAGGGGGCGGTGCAGGGGCAGGTGCCAGGGGCCGAGGGCCGCCAGGGGCTGGCCGCCCTGCGCCACGGCCAGCGACAGGCCGCCGCCGGGGGGCACGTCGCAGGCCACGCTCTGGTAGCCGGCCTCGGCACCGCCGGCGGCTCGCGCCTGGCCGGCGGGCTGGCCGCCGCGCGAGAGGGTGAGGTCCAGGTCCGTGGCACCGGCGGGGCGGTACCAGTGCAGGTAGACGCGGCGCTGCCCGGCCACCGAATCGTCATAATCGACGCCAACCAGCCGCGAGCCGTCGGCCCAGGCCAGGCGCAGGGGCTGGGCCGTGGCCGGGGCCTCGGCGCGCGGGTGCACGTGGATGGCGCCCAGCTCGATCGTATCGCGCCCGTCGGGCGTGCGCAGGCGCTGCCAGGTGCCGTCGGCAAAGGTGATGTAGGCGCCGGCGACGAGGCGGTACTCGCCGGGCACGGCGTTGGGCCGCAGGGTGAAGCGGTAGGTATCGACCACCGTCTCGCCGGCGGCGACCTGGGCCGGCTGGTAGGTCAGGTCCTGCTGCCCGGCGATGCCCTGCGGCCCCTCCAGGTGCACGAACCAGGAATAGTCGCGGTCCAGCGGCTGCTGCGGGCGCCAGGCGAGCTCGACGGTCACAGCGGCGCCGGGCGCGGCGTCTTGCCCGGCGAGCCGCGCGCCCTGGAAGAGGAGCCTGCCGTCGAGCTCCTGCGGCGTGCCGGCGAACTCTGCCAGACTGGCCGGAGCGTTGCCATCAGCCACACGCCAGGCCGCGCCGAGGGGCGTGAAGCGACAGGGCAGCCCGGAGAACTCGGTGTAGCGGTTGGTGACGATCACGGCGCGTTGGCCGAGCGCCTCGCCGATGCGCCGCGCCCACACTTCGTCGTTGGGCGTGTCGCCCTCGGGGTAGACGTAGGTGACGGTGACGTCGCGGCGCAGGCCCTCCACCTGCTGCAGGTACCAGAGGGGCGTGGCCTGGTGCCAGTTGGCGAGGATGAGCGCGCCCTGGGGCGCGGCCTCGAGGAGGGCGACGGCCTGCGTGCGCGCCGAGTTGTCGCGGTGCAGGGCCAGGTAGCTGGGCAGCGCGGCCAGGCCGTTGGCCAGCGCCAGGCAGGCGACGAGGGCGGCGAGGACGACCCCAATCGTTGCCCCCACAGGGGTGAGGAGCCCCCCTACCGTTCCCCCTGCGAGGGGGAAGGAAAGCGGCTTGCTGGCGTCCCCGATTGGCCGCTGCTGTGGCGTTTCACCCTCACCCTCTCCCTCCGAGGGAGAGGGTGAGGGTGCTGCCGCAGCGGCAAGGGGAGAGAGGGCGGGCGTTCTGCGAGCCAGCAGTGTGCCCAGGCCGAGCCCCAGGCCAACGGCGAGGGCGACGTAGGCGGGCAAGAGGTATTCGACGGTCTGCGGGGCGCGGTAGGTGATGGCGGCAAAGGCGTTGACGGCGGCGACGCCGCCCCAGAGCAGCGCCCACGGCCAGCGCCGGCGCGCGGCGAGGAGGCCGAGGATGATGGTGAGGGCGGCGAGCGCCCAGCCGAACTCGATACGTAGCACGTCGGCCAGCAGGCCCCAGCGCAGGGGCATCATGGCGGGCTGGCCGAGGAAGTAGAGGAAATCGCCCTGGAAGCCGAGGGCGAGGACGTGGCTGACGAGCCCGCCAAGCGTGCGCACCGAGGGGGTGTCGAAGGACGGGTTCATGGCGCTGCGCAGTGGCAGGTAGAGGATGACGGCGAGTGGCAGGATGAGCGCGGCGAGGGGCGCCAGCCAGCGCCGGGGCTGGATGAAGAGTCGCGGGTCGACGGCCAGCAGGTAGGCAGCGAAGGGCAGGGCGAGCAGGCCGATGGAGCTGTGATGGGTCACGCCCAGGCCAAAGGTGAGCGCAAAGGCGACGAGGTCACGTGGCCGCCGGCCCGCGCCGTAGGCCAGCAGCCAATAGATGGCCAGGGCAGTGAAGAGCGCCGTCAGGCTGCGCACGTTGGCCAGGGTGGCCTGCGACCAGAAGGTGGGCGTGAGCCCCAACGCCAGGGCCGCCAGCAGGCCCGCGGCGGCCGAGCCGGTGGCGCGGCGCACCGTACGCGCGACGACGGCCAGCGTCGCCGCGGCGCAGACGGCGGCCAAGAGGTTGACCCGCCAGGCGAGGTCGCCCAAGGGCAGGAGCGTGAAGAGCTTGCCCAGCATGGTGTAGAGTGGGTAGCCGGGCGGGTGGGCGATGCCGAGGACCGCGGCGACGAGCTGGAACTCGCCGGCGTCGGCCGGCTGCACAGACGGGGCCAGCGTGGCGATGTAGAGCGCCAACGCGCCGCCGCCGGCCAGGAGGTCGAGCAGCCAACCGGGGAACCCGCGCAGGGTTCCCGACGGCGCCTGTAGCGACGGTTCATGAACCGCCCTCGCCGCCAGGAGGAGCGCGACGGCGGCCATGGTGCCCGCAGCCAGGGCGAGGCGCGGGTCGGCGGCGGGCCACACCGCGTAGACGGCCAGCAGGGCGAGCGGCCAGGCCGGCCGGCCGCTGCGTTGCAGGAGGAGCACGGCGAGCGCACCGAGCGCCAGGCCCGCGGCCAGCGCCGCGGCCAGCAGGCCCCAACTGGTCTGCGAGAAGCGCTCGCACCACAGGCGCGACAGGTAGAGCCCCGTCGCCAGCGCCGCGGCTGCGGCCAGCGCGTGCTGGCGCAGCCAACTAGAGGATTTGGTCATGCCCTGCTCCTGGCACACCGATTTCCCCGGCGAGAAGGTGACTGGCAAGGGCCCAGTAAGGCGCCTGCCCGTGCCGTGGCTGGGGGCCCCCCTACCGTTCCCCCGTCGCGGGGGAATTGGGTCGCACAGCCGCGTCCCGCATGGCCAAGAAGCGACAAGCGAACGACGTGGGGCGGTAGCAACCAGCCCAATTCCCCCGCGACGGGGGAACGGTAGGGGGGGCCCCAGCCCGCGCGAAACGGAGTCGTCCGTCTGTTGTGGCGCCGGCTGGACCGAGTTGCTGCCAGAAAGCGGGCGCTGACCGCTCGCCAGGAGGATGGGTGTGTCAACGCACTATCACTCCACATGCGCATCAAGCCAGTCGGCGAGGTCGCCGAGTGGGCGCTCGCGGCCCATCTCGTTGAGCCCCTCATGGTAAAAACCGGGGTAGACGCGCAGCGCCTTGTCGGCGCCGGCAGCGCGCTCATAGAACTCGACAGTGGCCTGGGCGTCGACCAACTGGTCCTCGTCGCCCTGCAAGAGCAGGCACGGCAGGCACAGCCCGCCGGCGTTGGCCAGGACCTCTTCGCCGGCGCGCTCGGCCTCGGTGAACAGCCGCGCGCTGACGCGGTCGTGCACCAGGCGGTCGGCCACATAGTCGAGAGCCACCTGCGGGTCGTGCGAGAGGCCGTTGACGGGCAGGCCGGAGCGATGCGTGAAGGTGGGCCAGAGGCGGCTCAGGGCCTGACCCAGGAGGACCTTGAACCATGGCACCTCGGAGCGGCGGCGCAGGCCGGGCGCTGAGGCGACGACGCCGCGCAGCCCCTGCGGCCGCTCGAGGGCGTAGGCGAGGGCGATGGCGCCACCCAGGCTGTGGCCCAGCACGAAGAGCGGCAGGCCAGGCTCCTCGGCCTGCGCCTGATCGACCAGGCGCCCCAGGTCGGCGACATAGTCGCCGAAGCGGTCCACATGGCCGCGATAGCCGCTCGAGTGCCCATGGCCGCGGTGGTCGAGGGCATAGAGGGCATAGCCGCGCGGCACGAGCCAATTGGCGAGGTTCTTGTAGCGGCCGCTGTGCTCGCCCAGCCCGTGGGCGATGACGACCACCCCCCTGGGCGCAGCAGGCCGCCACGCCTGGAACCAGATGCGGGCGCCGCGCTCTCCGCTGAACTGGCCTTCACGGTGTTCCATGGTCGTCTCCCTGTTCCCAAACGCGCAAGCCGTGGCGGCTCAGGTGGATGGGGATGTGCCTGAACCGGCGGTTCTCCTGCTCGATGGCGCGCAGCATGGCCCGCCTGGCGCCGGCGCGCGCGCCGCCCAGGATGGTAAGCGACCCGCCGCCCCCGCCGGCGCCGTTGACCTTCCAACCGAGGGCGCCGTGGCCGCGGGCGATCTCGATGACGCGCGCCGCATCGCGGCTGACCAGCGCCGGGTGCAGCCGCGCCTGTGCTTCGGTGTTCTCGACCATCGCCCGGCCCAGGCCAGCCAGATCGCCGCTGCAGAGGGCATCGCGCGACGCCTGCGCCGCGCTGCGCAGGTCCTCGAGCTGGCGGCAGGTGGGCCCGGCGCCTTCGAGCTCGGCGATCACCTGCTGGTGGACGTGAGACGAGTCGTGCGCATGCCCCAGGTAGACGAGCGCCAGGCGAGACTCGAGCTCCCACCAGGTGGCCTCGGGCGGGCGCAACTGTGAGACCGCTGCCTGGGGATAGGCAAACATCTCGATATAGTTGACGCCGCCATAGGCCGAGCAGAGCTGGTCTTGGATGCCGCTCTGGCGCTGGAGCATGTCGACCTCGACGGCGTGGGCGCTGTAGGCGACCTCGTGGGGGGCGGGCCGGGCCGGGGTGAGGCGGCTGAGCGCGCCGACCAGGGCCACGGTCACCGCAGCCGAGGTGCCGGTGGAGGCCCCGGCGGGCACCCCGCAGAAGACGCTCACCTCGATGGCGACGTCGCGCGGCACCTTCATGCGCGCGATGGCGGCCTCGAGGAGTGGGTGCGGGCCCCACGATGCGGCGTCGGGATGCACAGCGTAACGTTGGCCATAGTTCTCGGCGTGGATAACGATGCGCTCCTCGCGCGCGGCGGCGGGGTAGACGGCGAGCTGCACCTCGGCGCAGGGGTAGACGGCGATGTTGAAGACCTTGCCGTGCTCGGCGAACCAGGTATCGGTCCAGCCGCCGTTATCGCAGATGCGGATGGGCGCCAGGCTGTTGATCACGCGCAGCGGGCGTGTCTCGTCGCGGAGGTGCACCGGCCTCTCCCCTCTCGGCCCGAGGGTCGCCAACCCTCGCAAAGCCCCCTACCGGCACAATACTATGACCGCGCTCGGCGCAAGCAACTGCTGGCCATCAGGGTAGTTGCCGGCCAACACGCTACGCAGCCGCCCGGCCCTGACCCCCAAAAGGCCCCGTTCCGGTCATGCGCGAAGCGTTGTGCCCGGATCGCGCTCCCTCTCAGACGGCTAGGGTTACCGTAGTAGGGAGCCGCGGAAGGACGCACCCAAGAGCATACTCAAGAAAGGGAGCCTGTCAAAGGCAGGCGGGGAGGCACCTGACAGGTCTCCGAAGACCTGTCAGGTGCCTCCCCGCTCGGCGGCGCCATGGCCGTAGCGCGCTTCGAGTGTCGTGCGGGGCATCCACATGCCAAAGCGCTCGAGGCTCCAGGGGGCTTTGCCGCGCAGCGTGGCCGGGTTGTAGGTCCACACCAGCAGCCAACTGTAGACGCCCTCCCAGAAGCCGAGGAAGCGCTGCCAGGGGCCGGCCGAGGCGAGTGGCCGCTGCATCTCAAAGCCGAGCCGCGGGAAGACGGCGCCGGTATCCAGCTCCGAAACGGTGAGAAAGCCGGCGACGTCGCTGCCGATGGCGCGCACGCCGGCGAGGTCGGGGCGGCTTTCGAGGTATTGGGCGAGCAGGCGCAGCGAGGCCACCGACTGGCGGATCATGGTGCGCGCCCAGCGTAGGTCGGGCCCCTCGGCGGGCACGGCGGGCAGGCGCTCGTTCCAAAAGTGGATGACGATGAGCTGGTCGCCGGGCGCGACGGCAGCGCCGTTGTTGAAGCGCAGCGGCGCTTGGGCGGTGATGAGCGAGAGGCGCAGGATGCAGTCGGGGTCGTCGCTAAAGACGAACGTGCCCTGGGCGCGCCGCAGCCGGGCGTCGAGGGCGCGCACGAGGTGGCGGCCGATGCGGCCGGGGGCGGTCTCGTGTGGCGCCATAAGCCTCCTGTCAAGAGCTCTTGATCCCAGAGGCGATGAGTGCGATGCCCACGGCGACCGTGGCTACGCCGAGCCACTGCGCGGGCGTGGCCGGCTCGTGGAAGACCAGGCGCGCCGCCACGACCTGCACCAAGACGAAGCCGAGCCCAGCCGTGAGCCCGTGGCCCACATTCAGCGGCACGAAGCGCAGCAGCACAGTGAAGGCGAGGACGGCGAGAAAGCCGCTGAGGTGGCCGACGGCCTGCCAGCCGAGCAGGCCGCGCCAGTCGGGCGCCCAGGCCGAGAGCCTGATGCCGATGTTGCTGGCCACGACGCCGGCCAGGTTGGCCGCGACCAGGCCGATGACCCACAGAGTCTTCATGTCTGCACCCCCTGGCTACCATGCGGCTGTTCAGGAAGGGGTTTGGGTGGGTTGGCTGGCCCTGGCGCGCCAGGGCCAGCCAACCCACCCAAACCCCACCTCACGAAGAGCTACTCTTCTTCGATGCCCCAATCGCGGTCGGCCTCGGCCTCCATCTTGTCGAGGCGATCGTAATAGTCGGGGAACTCGTTGAGGTGGGCGAGGGCGATTTTGCCGGTGAGCAGGGGGTCATCGTCGGTGACGTTGGTGGCGGCGTCGCGCAGGCCGTGCTCGAGCTCGACGTTCATGCCGCGCCTGAACTGGTCTACATCGAACCTGGTCCATGTAATGCCGAGCTGCTCGCCAACGCTCCTGGCCTCTTCCACGGTAAAGCTCTTCCTGGCTGGCGCCATGCTGGTGCTCCTTTCTCTGCGCATTCGCCCCGGTCGGGCGCCGGAGCGTGGTGCACAGGCTACGCACCTTTCATTATAGCACGGCCTGCAAACGGATTCGCAACAGAAAACGCCCCCTGAAACCTACCAGGTCTGCGCAGACCTGACACAGCGGTTTCCTTGGCAGGTGGCCAGCGCCTGCTTTCTGGCAAAAACTCGGTCCAGCTCGCGCCGCGGCTGACAGACGGTTGCTCCTGCTGCAGGGTGGGGCCCCCCTACCGTTCCCCCGTCGCGGGGGAATTGGGTCGCCCGACCGCATCGTGTGTGGCCAAGAAGCGGCAAGCGAGCCGTGAGGGGTGGCGAAAGCCAGCCCAACTCCCCCGCGACGGGGGAACGGTAGGGGGCCCTAGCCGCCGGCATGGACAGGCCCCTGACGGAGTTTTTGCCAATCGCCTGCCCGCCATGGAGATTGGTGTGACAGGTCTCCGAAGATCCGTCAGGTTTCGGGGGGCGCCAGTTGGTCGTGCGTCGGGTGAGGCGGCGTGCGATACCGTTGGCCGCATGTCAGGAGGGCGACGGGGTCAGGCCACGAATGACACGAATGGAGAGTCTACCCGCCCGGCGCGAGCGCGGTGAGGGCCTCGTGGCCGCCGTTGATCAGGCCGCCCAGGTAGGGGATGCGCAGGCGGCAGATGCCCACGACGCTGGGCCGCGAGGGCCAGCGGTCGACGGCGCGGTTGGCGTCACCCCTGGTCACGAGCTCGCCATCGGGCAGCACGGCGACGATGCGGTGGGTGACCAGCGCCCCGCCGACGCGCATGACGACGATCATGCCCGGCTCGAGCGCGGTGGGCGGCGGCGTGACGATGAGCGCATCGCCGTACTGCAGCGTGGGCGACATGCTGCCGCCCTCGAGGGCGACGATGCGATACCAGCGGTTGCCAAAGGTGCCGGCGGCAACAAAGATCATGAAGGCGAGCAGCAGCCAGAGGAGCAGGTCGACGAGCCGGCCCAGCAGGGGCCCCGGTGCGGGCGTGGCCGGCCGGCTGGGGGCCAGCGTGCGGTAACGAACGGCGGGCAGTGTGCGCGCGTCCATGGGGGCGTCCTCCCGGCAGTGTGCATGGTGTCAGGCGACCTCGCCTGCGCACACAGGTACGTACTGCCGAGGCCCCGGTTTCCTTCGCGGCGGCCCATCCTCGAGCATCGGTCAATCGCGAGGCGATGTAGCCTGGCAGTCTGTCGGAGAGAGGCCTGCGGGTGGCGACCGGCTTTCACGCTACGCGCTACCCTGGTGCGGGATCCCTAAGAGGGGGTTTGGGCGGGTTGGTTGGCCCTGCTGGCTGCCCCTGGCGCGCCCGCGGGCGCGCCAGGGGCAGCCAGCAGGGCCAACCAACCCGCCCAAACCCCCTCCTGGATCAGGGCCGGGCGACGATGACGAGGCGGTGGCTGTTGCCGCTGTAGGGCCAGCAGGTGACGAGGGTGAGGCGTTCGTCGGTGGTGGGGGCGATCCAGCGGCCGTTGTCGAGCTGCTGCTGGGCGCCGGTGCCCTTCTCGGGGAAGAGCTCTTTCTCGGCGACGGTGTAGGTATAGCGCGCCTGGCCGGCGTGGAGGATGACCTCGTCGCCGATCTCGAGGTCGATGAGGTAGCGAAAGACCTCAGTGCCCAGGTTGTGGTGGCCCGAGATGACGGTGTTGCCGCCATAGCCGGGGTAGGCCGAGCCGCTGTGATAGCCGGCGGCGTTGCCGGGCACGGGCCACTCGGTGGCCTGGTAGTCGCCGACGATGACCGGCCGCGGCATGACCTCGACCACCGGCGCGTCGAGGCCGATGGCCGGCGCCTGGATGCGCGTGGGCGTGCCGTCGTCGCGCTCGGGGTTGCTCATGGTGCTGTCGGGCAGGTGCAGGTCGACCGCCGGCGTGGCGGGCGTGGCGGTGGGGCCGGGGGTGGGGCTGGGCAGGGTGAGCACGCCGAGCGCCTGCGGCTCGTTCGTGGGAGTGGGCGCCGGCGTGGGAGCGGCCGGCGGCCGGTCGAGCCAGAGCCCGGCCGCGGCGCCGGCGGCCAGGGCCAGGATGAGCATGGCGAGGCCGAGCCAGAGGGCGGTGCGACGATCGTTGCCCACGTGTGTGCAGCTCCAGTCATTCTGCCAGCATCCTGGTGACAGCTGGACATGGCGCGTTGCCGCCGCCCGGCCCAGGGCCAGGAAGGGGTTTGGGCAGGTTGGTTGGCCTGCCTGCTGCGCCTGGCGCGCCCGCGGGCGCACCAGGCGCAGCAGGCAGGCCAACCAACCTGCCCAAACCCCGCATAGGGTTCCGTTCCGGTCGCGTGCGAAGCGTGCAGCCCGGACAACGGGCCACCACGGGCGAGCAGGGCCGCAATACTAAGGCGTGGCCTCCGTCGGTCGAGCTTCCACCGTCTCGGTCTCGGTGGGTGCCTCCGTCGGCGTCTCGGTTGGCGCCTCTGTGGGCGTCGGCGTCTCAGTTGGCGTGGGCTCGACCGTCTCGGTCGGCGTCGCCGTGGGTGTTGGCGTGGGCGTCGGCGTCTCGGTCGGCGTGGGCTCCACCTCGTCGGCCGGCGGCTCTTCGGGCGTCGGGCAGGGCGTCGGCGTCGCCGTCGGCGTGAGCGTCGCCGTGGCGGCAATCGTCGCCGTGGCCGTCGGCGTGGGCAGTTCCTCCGGCGCCTCGGTCTCCTCAGGCTCCGCCGGCGGCGGGGGCAGCGTGGGCGTCAGCGTCGCCGTGACGGTGATGGTGGCCGTCGGCGTCAGCGTGGCCGTCGCCGTGGGCGTGGCCGTCGGCGTGGGCGCCGGCAGCGGGGGCAGGCTGAAGGCGCTCGTCGCGACGGGACCGTAGGCCTGGCCCAGGTGGCCGGCGTGGTTCAGGATCGTCGGCTGCAGCAGCACGCGGTGCTCCACGGCATCGCCCGCCGGCTCGAAGAGGATTTCGTAGGGCAGCGCGATCTCGTCGCCCGGCGCCAGCGGCTCAAGCGTGAAGGGCTGCGCCGCGCCCACCAGGTCCTGCCACTCGCCCTCGGCCGCGCGGTACTGCACCTGCACGGCGGCCTGCAGGCTGAGCGTGGCACCGGTGCCGGTGTTGCGCAGCGTCGCGAGGCCGCGCACGCCGAAGCGGGGCGCCTCGGCCGCGCGCGCATAGCTGAGCCCGAGCGGCGCCGCCAGCCCGGCCGGCCGCAGCGCGGTCTCGCCCTCGCCTGCGGGCGCGTCGGTGGGCTCGACGGGCGGCTCGGTGGGCTGCTCCGTCGGCGCCTCAGTCGGCGGCTCAGTGGGCTGCTCCGTCGGCGCCTCAGTCGGCTGCTCGGTGGGCTGCTCCGCCGGCGCCTCAGTCGGCTGCTCGGTGGGCTGCTCGGTCGGCGTATCAGTCGGCTGCTCGGTGGGCTGCTCGGTCGGCGTATCAGTCGGCTGCTCCGCCGGCTCGCCGCTCGGCGGCTCGGTGGGTTCAACCTGTGGCACGCCGCTGAGGAAGGCCTCGGCGTCAATCTCGGCCTCGAGCGTGGTGGGCACAAGCCAACTGCCCGCCGCAATGCGTGCCGCGGCCGACTTGCTATCGGAAAAATCGCCGCGCGCGGCGCCGAGCTGCTGCATGCCCGCCACCGTCGCCGCGGCCGTGAGCAGGAGCGCCCAGGCCTGGAAATGCTGCCGGAACTCGGCCCCCGATGCCTTGCGGCGGGTGGCGCGCAGCTCCAGCGCCAGCAGCCACAGCGTAGGCGCCAGGATGCCCACGAGCAACAGCAGCAGGCCCCACGGCGTGCGTGCATAATGCGCCGCATAGCCCACCAGCGGGATGTAGGCAATGATTACGCCCTGTAGGTTGGCCGCGGGCACCGGATCGCTATCGGGCGCGTTGTTGGCGTCGCCCTGGGTGCGGAAGCTCAACCCGCCGGCGCCGCCCGTGACCTCGACCACGCGGTGCGTCACCGTGCGCTGCGGCGCGGCCGGCTCGCTGAAGGCGATAATGTCGCCTGCCTGCACCGCCTCGGCCGGCGTCTGCTGGGTAATGAGCAGCGCGCCCAGCGGGATGGCCGGCTCCATGCTGCCGCCGTAGACGGTGAGGAAGCCGAGGCCCCAGAGCCGCGGGCCGAGGAGGACCACGCCCAGCGCCGCCAGCAGGCACACCAGGATCAGCGTGCTCAGCACCTTTTCGGCGGCGGTCAGGAATTGCTTCGCTTTCATGCTGCCTCCTACAAGAGCGCGGGCTTCAGGCCTGGTCCAACTTGAACGTCATATCAAAGGTCGCCGTGTCGTCCATGGCGGGCGCGGCCTCGGCGGCGTCGGCCGGCATCTGCCAGTGTAGCCTGAGGGTCAGGCCCTCGCCGGCGCCCAGGCTGAGCGGTCCGAACGTCTGGCCGTTCCAGGTCGACAGGAGACCATCAGATGACGCGAGCGGCGTCCAGGCCGCGCCGCCGTCGCGAGAGTATTCCATGCTCACCAGCAGGACCCCGCTGAGCTCGCCGGGTGCTGGGTCACCTGGCGTGCCCTCGATATCGGTCAGGTTCGCGACGGCGATGCCGAGCGTGCCGTCGATGCTGCCCGCGTTGCGGAGCACGATATCGCCCTGGCCACTCTTGCCGGGCAGCAGCGGAGCAGGGGGCAGCGTGAATGAGAGGCCGCTGGCGCTGGCGCTGCCGTTGACCTCGAGCACCAGCGTGCCAGCGGTGAAGGTGTTGCCCGCACTCGTCTCGCTGTCGCTGAACGAGGCCAGGGTGCCGCCACCCAGGAGGCCGAGCAGCGCCGCCACGGCGCAGACGGTGAGCAAGCTCATCAGGATTCTCTTCATCATGCTCGCACTCCTTCGGAAATGCGTTCGGCCTCGTCGACTGCCAGGCCGCGCGCGGGCGCATGGGCGGCTTGCCTGTCATGCCTTGCCGGGAAACCGCAGGAAAGGGTACGAAGTAGGTAGGGTGGGTGCGATCTGTTCCGTACGAGTTGTGCAACATCGCCTGTGGTTCTCGGTCAGGGTTCGCAATGTGGGAGGGGTGGGTTTCGTGGTGGGCTCACCCCTCCCACATTGTGCTCCAGCTCCTGGCGACGGGACTATTGAGCGGCCGTCTGGGCCAGCTCGAAGGTCATGTCGAAGGTGAAGATGTCGCTCATGGCCTTGTTGTCATCGGGCGTCGACCACCAGCCGATCTGGGCGGTGATGTACTTGGTGCCCAGCGCGGGGATACCGAGGTTTAGGTCGTAGTTCGGGAGAATTGTGCCCACCGCGCCATTGTGGATCGTGGTGTCCTCAAACCCGAACCAGCCGTTGCTGGGGGCCTCGTCCACGAACATGTGCAGGCCCATCAGATCCTGGAGCTCGCCCACAGGCGAGGTAGGATCATCACCAGCGGCCTGCTCAGGCTCGAGGCACCCGTTTTCGTCGCTCGTGACCGCGATGCTGTGCAGGTCGATGAAGCCGGCCAGCGAGCCCAGGTTGTCGAGCTTGAAGACGTACAGAGCGGGTCCCCACTGCGGTGGGACGTTGGCGACGGTAAATTTGACGGTGTTCGAGCCGTTGTTGCCGTCCACAGCGAGGTCCAGCGTGCCGGCGCTGAAGGTGTTGCCGGTGCTGGTCTCAGTGTCGCTGTAGTAGGCACCGGTGCTCAGCAGGCCGCTGCCCAGCACGCCGACGAGCAGCAGGGCGATGACGACGCTCAGGACCAATCTCGTGCGCATGTTGTGTGCCCCTTTCTTCTGGAGGAACGATGCCGGTCGCCCCTGTGGCGCCGGGCGTGCCCGTAGCGGACGGGCGGCCGTGCGTATGGACAAGAAGACGCCGCGCGCTCCTCGCTCCATTCCGACTTCCGGGCTTGCGGGCCTTGCACCGGGCGGAGAAGGGGTGTACAATATCCCTGTATCGTGGGGTGCGGCCCGAGCATCCCGGCCTGCGGCCCCAGGTGGCAGCCACCGCCTGGGGCCGTGCTCTTTTACGTCAGCTTTACTTTAGCAGATTTCGCGGCGCCTGTGCAGCGTATGAAGTACCGAACGTGAGGCGCGGGGTTCTGCGGATTGACTACGGGGGCGCTGCGGGGCGCGGCTACGTAGATGCTACGGAGAGTGCGACAATGCGCAGACGCTACGGAGGGCCGTGGGCTGTCTCATGACACTCAGCCGGCGCATAGAAACGCCGGGGGAGCTGATGCAACCGGCTCCCCCGGCGGTAGACTGGTCCCTGGTTGGCTACGGATCAGGGGCGGAGGCCCCCTGGCCCAAACTAGGGTTCCTGGACGAGGCTGAACACGATATCGAGCTCGAGGCTGTCACTCTGGGCGAGATTGTCGCCGGTCGGATGGGTGTCAAACTCGAGATCCAGGTAGGCGTTCACGGTGGACCCTGGAGCCAGAATATCCCCAGTTACCACCATACCTGCAGCCGAGTTGATTGGGTTGAACACGGATCCCCAACCACCCCACGGGGCTTGGTTTCGCAGCCACTTGCCGTACATAATGCTGCCCAACTCGCCCTGGTCGGGGCCGACGTCGCAGGTGGTGTCTCCCGTCTCGGGCTCGATGCAGGTGTTCTCATAGTTCTTGATATTCACGATCTGCATCGAGAAGCGGCCCGGCAGCGTCCCGGCGTTCTTGAGGACCCACTGCCCGCCATAGCTGTGCGACCACGCAGGATTTGGCTTGAGATCCGTTCGAACGAGGTGCACGACGTCTGGGTCATCCTTGCCGTCGACTTTGAGGTCGAGCGTGCCGGCGGTGAAGCTGTTGCCGGTGCTGGTCTCGGTGTCGCTGTAGTAGGCACCGGTGCTCAGCAGGCCGCTGCCCAGCACGCCGATGAGCAGCAGGGCGATGACGGCGCTCAGGACCAATCTCGTGCGCATGATGGTACCCCTTTCTCCTTTGGCAAGTCCTGCCGGCGGCCTCTGTGGCGCCGGGCGTGCCCGTAGCGGACGGGCGGCCGTGCGTATGGTCAAGAAGAAGCCACGCTCTCCTCGATCCACCTCCCTCTTGAGGCTGCGGGTGTATCCCAGAATCGCCGGTAGCCGACGGGGGCCGATCACCACGAAGGGCACAAAGAGGCCGTCCAAGGCCCTTCGTGGCCTTCGTGGTTCAAAAGCTCCCGACGGTCCTGGGATGCACCTTGGGGCTTGCGGGCCTTGCACTGGGCGGAGAAGGGGTGTACACTCTCCGTGCGCTATGGGGTGCGGCCCGAGCATCCCTCGCCTGCGGCCCGAGGTGGCAGCCACCGCCTGGGGCCGTGCTCTTTTACGTCAGCTTTACTTTAGCAGATTTCGCGGCGCCTGTGCAGCGTATGAAGTACCGAACCTGGCGTGCGGGGTTCTGCGGATTGACTACGGGGGCGCTGCGGGGCGCGGCTACGTAGATGCTACGGAGAACGACGCGAGGGGTGACCCCCCACCGTCCCCTCCCGAGAGGGGGGATAGGTGGTTGGCAGCGCGGGCAGGCGGCTGCGCGTGTTGCGAAGGGTGGGGGGGCGCCGACGGTAGCTCGGTCGCAGCGGCGACGGCCTATCCTTCCCTCGCGGGGGGACGGTGGGGGGTTACCGACGGGGGCCGATCACCACGAAGTGTTCATGAGCGCGACGCTCACCACCGCGCACTAGAACGGGCTCACCGCAGAGGCGCAGAGGGCGCTGAGGGAATGAACCAAGGGGACCTCTGCGACCTCCGCGTCTCTGCGGTGTGATCCGCCCATTTTCAAATCGGCAGGACACAAAGGGGGCTGTGTGCATGAGTAACGATCATGCCGAGCGAGAGGCGTTTGGAGCACGAAGAGCTTGCCCTTCACTGTGTTCAGGGCAAGCTCTTCGTGCTCCAAACGCCCCTGCGCTCACTGGCCCTGGGGCGTCTCCGCGCCGGTGACCGGCAGCAGGAAGAGCAGCGGCTCGCCCGCCGGGCCAGTGCTCAGGGCGGTGATCTCGCCGCCGTCGCCGTCGCCGTTGTCGTCGCTGCTGGGGCCGTTGACAGCGGTGGCTTCAAAGAGCAGGTCGCAGGTGGCCGTGGCGCCCTGGTAGGGGTTGCCCATGCTCTCGTGCAACTGGAACTCGAAGAAGTAATAGTGGGCGGCGCCGGGGTCGAGCTGGGCGGGGCCGACCAGCAGGTCCCACAGCCGGCCCTCGTAGACCACCGGCCAGCCGTGGGGGTCGCCGAGACCCTGGGCGCGCACGCGCACGTAGATGAGGTCGAACATGCCTGTGACCGATTCGGTGGGCGAGCCAGCCTTCACGTGGAAGTTGTAGCTCATGCGCGTGCCGCTCGTGGCTGCATTGGCCACGCCGGTGCAGGCGCCGTCGTACCACACGCTCGGCGCCATGTTGGTCAGGTGCACGGGCAGGGTCAGCCCCGAGCTGCAGGCGACGAGCTGCAGGTCGGGGTCGGCGGCGCTGGCGGCGGCAGCGGTAAAGCCGGTCAGCGCGGCCAGGGGGCTGCCCGCGGCCACGAGCAGCGCCAGGCCCAGGAGCAGGGCCATCGTTGCGGTGAGGGCAAAACGAGTAGGCATGTGCGGCGCTCCTTCCGTGGGTACGGCAAAGTGGGCGAGCCTTACCTCACCCTACCCCTACTATAGCGCAGACTGCCACGGGGCGTAAGCGTGAGAAGTACCGGACTGAGGGGTGAGCGGCTCCGTAGCCGGTGCGGAAGCAGGGGGTCGGACGGTCAGTAGAAACTACGGAGATAGGCTGCAGCACCGGCTGGCTGTCAGACCGATTACTCTGACGAGCGGCGAGCGCCGGCTTTCTGACGAGAACTCGGCCCGCCTGGCGCCGCGGCTGACGGAGGACTCCGCTTCCTGCAGGCTGAGGCCCCCCTACCGTTCCCCCGTCGCGGGGGAATTAGGCTGGCTCTCGCCGCCCCGCATCGTTCCTTTGCCGCTTGGCCACACAGGACGCGGTTGTGCGACCCCAATTCCCCCGCGACGGGGGAACGGTAGGGGGGCCTCAGCCGCGGCATGGGCAAGCCCCTGACGGAGTTCTTGCCAATCGCCTCCCTGCCATGGAAATCGCTGTGTCAGGTGTACGGCCGCTACAGGTAGCCATGCTCCCTGGCATAGCGCACCACGTCGGCGCGGCTGCGCAGGCCGAGCTTGGCCATGAGGTTGGCGCGGTGGCTCTCGACGGTGCGCACGCTGATGGTCCACTCGTCGGCAATCTGGCGGCTGGTGTAGCCCTGGGCGATGCGCACGAGCACCTCGCGCTCGCGCGGCGTCAGTGGCTCGTGCGACTCGTCGTCGGCCGAGGCGCTAGGCGCGCCGCCCAAGAGGGCGCGGGTCATGGCCGGGTGCACGTAGATGTGGCCCTGGCACACGGCGCGGATGGCGTCGATCAGCTCCGATTCGAGCGCCCGCTTGACGATATAGCCCGCGGCGCCCGCGCGGATGCTCTCTTGCAGCAGGCCCTCGTCTTCGTGCACGGTCATTATCAGAATGCGCGTGCCCGGCGCCCGCTCCATGAGGCGGCGCGTCGCTTCGATGCCGCCCAGGCCCGGCATGCTGACGTCCATGAGCACCACGTCGGGCGCGAGCTCGGCGGCCTGCGCCAGGGCCTCGGCGCCGTCGGCCGCCTCGCCGACGACCTCCAGGTTCGGCTCGTCGTTCAGGAGCGCGCGCAGGCCGGCCCGCACCAGGCCATGGTCGTCAGCCACCAGGATGCGCACTGACATAGGGCACCTCCACTGTCACCGTCGTCCCTTTGCCGGGGGCCGTCTCGACGCTCAGCGTGCCCCCCAGCATCTCGGCGCGCTCGCGCATGCCGAGGAGGCCGAGTCGCTCGCCCTGGGCAGCCCGCTGCAGGTCAAAGCCGGCGCCGTCGTCTTCGACGATGACGAGCAGGTGGCCGTCGCGCCGCTCGAGGATGACCCCGGCGCGGGTGGCCTGGGCGTGGCGCACCACGTTGGCCAGCGCCTCCTGCACGATGCGAAAGACCGCCGCCTCGGCCTGCGGCGCCAGGCGCTCGCCACCCAGCCCCACCGCCTCGAGCTGCAGCTCCAGGCCGTGCTCGGCGGCGAGCGCGCCCGTGTACTGGCGCAGCGCCGGCACGAGGCCCGCATGGTCGAGGCTGGCGGGCCGCAGGTCGGTGGCCAGCCGGTGCAGGCCCTCGGCAATGCGCTCGGCAATCTCTTTGAGCTGCGCCACGCGGATGCGGCTGGCCTCGGCATCGCCGGCACGGCGCTCGAGCAGGCCCAGGCCGAGCTGCAACGAGGTCAGCGCCTGCGCGGCCTCGTCGTGTAGCTCGCGGGCGATGTTGCGCCGCTCGACCTCCTGCGCCTCCACCAGGCGGCGCGAGAGCGCCTGCAGCCGCTCGCGCCCGGCGCGCACCTCCGCATACAGGCTGGCGTTGCGCATGGCCACGCCGACCTGCGCCGCGAGGGCCTCGTAGAACGCGCGGTCGCTGGCACTCAAGCTCGCCGGGTCGACGCCGTAGAGGCAGAGGGCGCCGCGCGGCTCGCCGCTGGAGCGCAGAGGCAGGAAGAGGCGGACGTCGCGCGATCCCCGGCCTGCGCTCAGGGCAGGTGACAGCGCGTCGGCCAGCGCTGGGGGCGTGCGCACCCCTTGGGCCCCTCCCGCTGCAGCGGTGAGGGACCCCAGCCCCCGAATGTGTGCCGGGGCCAGCGCCCGGCCCTCGGCCCCCCACGCCGCCCGCAGGCGGAGATGCCCATCGGCCTCATAGCTGTAGAGCGCCCCGGCGCGGATGCCCAGCTCGGCGGCGAGGAGTTGGGTCAGGGGCTCGACCAGCAGCTCCAGCTCCAGCGAGGCGACGGCGGCAGCCACGGCGTTGAGCGTGGCCAGCTCGCGGTTGCGACGCTGCAGCATTTCTTCGGCGCTCTGGCGCTCGACGATCTGCGCCAGCAGCAGGGCGTTGGCCCGCGAGAGATCGGCGGTGCGGGTGGCGATGCCGTGCTCCAGCGCCCGGTTCAGGCGCTCCTGCTGCAGCCGGTCCGACACGACAAGCCAGCCGGCCAGCGGGCCGCCGAGGGCCAACAGCGCCGCCGTGGGCCAGTGCAGGTCAGGCAGCACCGGCGAGAACGCATCGAACGCCGCCAGGATGCCGCGGTAGCCCAACGCTGCTGGCGCGCCACCGGCCATCGTCAGGTAGGTGGCGAGCAGGCTCTCGGTGGCCGCGGGCAGCAGGCGCTGGCCGACAAGGGTGGCGGCGCCCACCGGCGTGCCGGGCAGCGCCAGCGTCCACAGGCCGCTCTGCGTCAGCCAGGGCACGAGCGCCCCCGCCGCCAAGGCCCAGCCGGCGCCGCGTGGCCGCAGCGCGGTGACGAGCCACCAGCGCACCAGCTCGAGGCCCACGAGCTGCGCTGCCGTGGCCCAGCCGGTCAGGAGCAGCGGGCCCAGCCGGCCGGCGTGCAGCGAGGGGCGAAAGCCGTCGACGGTGCCGCCGACAATGGCCAGCGCCACTTGCAGCACCGCGGCCACCGCCGCCGCTGCCAGCAGCCGCCGGTTGGCCGCGGGCAGGCTCTGCCGCGCGCGCCACCAGGCGTAGGCTGCGCAGGCGCCGGTGCCCAGCCACAAGAGCGGCTGCAGCAGGTACGCCTGCAAGCCGGGCGAGGCCAGGCGCGGCAGGATGCTGTCTTGCGCGTAGGAGAGCAAGAACAGCCAACCGGCCGCGGCCAACCAGCCGGAGGCCGGGCGGGGCGTGGGTTGCGCTTCGATGATTGCCGATGGATGTGCCATGTCTGACGGACGATCCCCTGGTGTAGACGTCAATGATGGCCGCGAGCCGGCCGGGGCAGTACACCTGACAGGTCTTCGAAGACCTGTCACACCGATTTCCATGGCGGGCAGGCGATTGGCAAGAACCCAGCCAGACGCCTGCCCATACCCACGGGTGGGGCCCCCCTTGCGTTCCCCCGTCGCGGGGGAATTGGGCTGTCTTCGCCCGCACAGCATCGCTCGCTTGCCGCTTCTTGGCCGCACAGGATGCGGTCGGGCGACCCAATTCCCCCGCGACGGGGGAACGGTAGGGGGGCCCACCCTGCGGGAGGCGGGATCGCCTGTCAGCAGCGGCGCGAGCTGGACCGA
>JAKPJZ010000063.1 GCA_029553955.1 Chloroflexota bacterium | reverse complement strand
GCGCGAGATCGGCGAGCGCATCGTGATGAGCACCGGCCTGGGCATGACCGAGTCCGGCCCCTTCGGCCTGTTCGTCACCAACCCCAACGTCAAGGCGGGCGACCTCGGCGTCCCAGCGCCGGGCCTGGAGATCAAGCTGGTGGACCTGCAGGGCAAGTCCGAGGTGCGCTACCGGGGCCCCAACATCACGCCAGGCTACTGGCGCGCGCCTGCCGAGACCGCCGAACATTTCGACGACGAGGGCTACTTCTGCTCGGGCGACGCGGTCAAGTGGATCGACGAGGACAACCTGCATCTGGGCCTGAAGTTCGACGGCCGCATCGCCGAGGACTTCAAGCTCGCCACCGGCACCTTCGTGAGCGTCGGCCCGCTGCGCAGCAAGCTCATTGCGGTCGCAGCGCCCTACATCCAGGACGTGGTGATCACGGGCCTGAACATGCATGAGGTGGGCGCCATGGTGTTCCCCAACGTCCTGGCCTGCCGCGACCTGGCCGGCCTGCCGCCGGACGCCCCGGTGGAGCAGGTGCTGGCCAGCCCCGGGGTGCATGCGCGCTTCCAGGGCATGCTGGACAAGTTGTCCGAGAGCTCAACAGGCAGCGCCAACCGCATATCGCGCCTGTGCCTGCTGTCCGAGCCGCCCACCATCGACCGCGGCGAGATCACCGACAAGGGATCCATCAACCAGCGCGCCGTGCTGACCCACCGCGCCGCCATCGTCGAGGCGCTGCACGCCGACACGCTGCCCGGCATGCTAAAGCCCGCGCACTGAGCGGACCCACCCGCCCGATCCATCTCAACGCATTTCAAGGAACCCCCTATGACCGCCTCCCGCAAAGGATTCTTCAACGCGTTCAAGGACGTCTGGATGCTCGACGGCGTGCGCACGCCGATGGTGGACTACTGCGGCTCACTGGGCCACATCTCCCCCACCGATCTGGGTATCAAGGCGGCCCGCGCGGTGCTGGCGCGCGCCGGCGTGCCGGGCGAGCACATCGGCACCGTGATCACCGGCAACATGGCGCCCGGCGACTACGAGCAGTTCATGCTGCCGCGCCACATCAGCCTGTACGCCGGCGTGCCCCAGGCCGTGCCGGCGCTGATGACCCAGCGCATCTGCGGCACGGGTTTCGAGTTGTTCCGCCAGGCCGGCGAGCAGATCGAGAGCGGCTGCGCCGACGTGGCGTTGCTCACGGGCGCCGAGTCCATGACGCGCAACCCGATCGCCGCCTTCACCCACCGCACCGGCTTCAAGCTGGGTGCACCGGTGGAATTCAAGGATTTTCTGTGGGAAGCGCTGAACGACTCTGCGGCCGGCATCACGATGATCCAGACCGCCGAAAACCTCGCAAAAAAATACGGCATCACCCGTGAGGAGGTGGATGCTTTCGCGTCCAGTTCCTTCGCCAAGGCTGTGGCGGCGCAACAGGCCGGCTTCCATGCGGGCGAAATCGTGCCCGTGGTCACCGAAACCTTCGAGCTGCCGGCTACGCCCCCCGCGGCATCAAGCTGCAGGGCAAGCTGATCGAAGTCGCGCAGGACACGCACGCCCGCATCTCTCCCGTCGAAATCCTGGCCAAGCTGCGCAGCGTGTACCCGGGCGGCGTACAGACCGGCGGCAACAGCTCGGCGCTGGTCGATGCAGCCGCGGCCGCCGTCGTGGCCTCGGGCGCTTATGCCCGCGCCGAGGGCAAGAAGCCGCTGGCCCGTGTGGTGGCCGCAGCCGTGGTGGGCGTGGCGCCGGAGATCATGGGCATCGGCCCGGCCCCCGCCATCCAGCTCCTGCTGGAGCGCGCCGGCCTGAAGCTGGACGACATCGGTCGCTTCGAGATCAACGAGGCCCAGGGCGCGCAGACCCTGGCCGTGGGCCGTGAACTGGGCCTGGACCTGGACAAGCTCAACGTCAACGGCGGCGCCATCGCGCTGGGCCACCCGCTGGCGGCCACCGGCGTGCGCCTGACCATCACGCTGGCCCGCGAACTGCGGCGCGCCGGCCTGCGCTA
>JAKPJZ010000046.1 GCA_029553955.1 Chloroflexota bacterium | reverse complement strand
GGGGTTGGGCCTGGGGAATGCCCCAATGGGGGAACGCCCCAACAAGTTGGGGAGTCCGGGCTTGGGGTTGCCGGGAGTCCCGAACTTGTTCGGGGTTGGGCCTGGGGAATGCCCCAATGGGGGAACGCCCCAACAAGTTGGGGAGTCCGGGCTTGGGGTTGCCGGGAGTCCCGAACTTGTTCGGGGTTGGGCCTGGGGAACGCCCCAATGGGGGAACACCCCAACAAGTTGGGGAGTCCGGGCTTGGGGAACGCCCCAACAAGTTGGGGAGTCCGGTCCGGGGCGGCGGTTGCGGCCGGGCCGCAAATATGGTAAACTGGCTGTAGGTGCCGGAGGCGCAGCATGCTGCGGCCCTCCGGCGGTGTTGGGTCCCGGCCGGCTGTTCGGGGCCTGAGGCTGCGGAGGTTTCCCATGCGATTGCGCCGCGCGTCTCTGGTGCTCGTTGTACTGCTCGTCGCCCTGCTCGCCCAGATTGGCCTCGCCCGGCCGGTACGCGCCGACGACGACAAGACCTACTACTGGGAGCACTACAACTCCGACATCACCGCTCTCGGCAACGGCGACCTCGAAGTGGTCGAGACTATGCGCTACGTCTTCACCCGCGGCACCTTCACCTTTGCCTACCGCGACATTCCCTTGGGGCGCACCGAAGGCATCGACCAGGTGTGGGTGGAGGGCGATGGCGAGCGCTACCCATCCTCACGGGTGCAGGTGACGCAGACGGATGGCAACCTGCGCATCCGCTGGAGTTACCCGGCCACCAGGAACGCCGCGCGTACCTTCCGCATCCACTATGTGGCCCACGGGGCGCTGCGCATCTACAAAGGCGGCGACCAGGTATGGTGGAAGGCGTTGCCCAGCGACCGCAGCTTTGACATCCGCTCGTCGCAGGTGACCGTGCACCTGCCGGCGGCCGTGGCGCAGACGGACCTCAAGGTCGCCAGCTATGGGGTCGCCGCCGAGCAGAGCTTCCCCGATGCGCGGACCGTGCGCTTTACGGTCAACAACGTGCGCGGCAGGCAGGAGCTGGAAGTGCGCGTGCAGTTCCCCCACGGCCTGGTACAGGCGGCGCCCCCGTCGTGGCAGGCCGCGGCTGACCGTCAGACCGCCTACGAGGAGAACGTGAGGCCCATAGTAGACCTGGGCGTGGGCACACTCAGCCTGTTGCTGTTCGTTGCGGGTGCACTGGGCGTGTTCCTGCTGTGGTATACGCGCGGGCGCGACGAGCCGGTGGGCCTGGTGGCCGAGTACATCAGCGAGCCGCCCTCGGCGCTGGCGCCCGGCCTGGCCGGCGTGCTGGTCGACGAGAAGGCCGATATGCGCGACATCATCGCCACGCTCATCGACCTGGCGCGGCGCGGCATCATCGAGATGCGCGAGGAGGAGGAGCCCGGCTTTCTGGGCATCGGCACCAAACGCGACCATCTGTTCACGCTCACCGATCCCAACGCCCGGCTGCAGCCATTCGAGGCCGAGATCGTCGAGAACGTCTTTTGCGGCTTCCGATTCCGGCGCCTCTCGGATCTGAAGAACAGCTTTTACCGTGCGCTGCCGGGCATCCGCCGCAGGATGTATGAAGCGGTGGTCGGGGCAGGCTACTTTCCGCGCAGCCCCGAGACGACGCGTTCGATCTACCTCGTTGTTGGCATGGGTGCGCTGTTCCTGGGCATTTCCGCGGCGGTTTTCGCCAATAGCCTCTTTGCGAGCCTGACCAGAATCGCGTTCTGCCCCTTCGCCGCCCTGGCGGCGCTCGGCCTGTTGCTGCTGGTGGCCGGCCAGGTCATGCCGCGGCGCACGCCGGTCGGCGCCGAGGAGGCGGCGCGCTGGCGCGCCTTTAAGCGTTATTTGGATGATATCGAGCGCTTCACCGACCTCGCCCAGGCCAGGGAGCTCTTCGATCGCTACCTGCCCTACGCCATCGCCTTTGGGCTCGACAAGCAGTGGATTCGCAAGTTCGCCGCGGCTGCGGCCCCCGCGCCAGGCTGGTACCGGCCCTACCCGCCCGTGATCATCGGCGGCCACCCTGGCCACCACGGCCACCCCGGACCCGACCTGGCGGGCGCCGGTGGCCCCGCCATGCCCTCGCTCGACGGCATGAGCCAGGGGCTGGCGGGGTCGTTGCAGAGCATGAGCGACGGGCTCACCTCGTTGCTCAACTCGGCCTCCAGCACGCTGGCCTCGAGCCCTTCGGGCAGCGGCGGCGGCTTTAGCGGCGGCGGCGGTGGCGGCGGCGGTGGCGGCGGAGGTGGTGGCGCCGGCGCCGGATGAGGCGTGAGTGTGCGCACTGTCATTGCGAGCATCGCATGCCGCGCGGCATGTGCAAGCACGGAGACTACTGCCGTCATTGCGAGTATCCCAGGGTCCCCGGGACCCTGTGCGAAGCAGAGCACCTTGGCCTGTCATTGCGATGAGGCCGCAGCCGACGAAGCAATCCCTACGCCGTGCATTGGAGATTGCTTCGCGCTGCGGCGCTCGCAATGACAGGCGGAACGTTCTGAGCAGACGACATGCCCCCAAGGGCACCACAAGCGATGAAAACGCCCACAAGGGGCTAGGCTACGGCGCCTGGGAGCTTTCTCAGATCAGGGGGCGGCTGTGGCCGCCTCCTCACAGTGACAGCCGAAAAGCCGGCGGAGCGAATTTGACTCAGGCGTGCCATCTGAGTATAATCCCGCCGTTCTCAACGAGAGCGGTCTCGCCTGCCGCTGTGGCAGGAAGACCCGACAAGCGAAGAGGCGTACGACGCGGGCCCGATGGCGGCTCAAGGCGCCGGGTGGTTGGAGACTGGTCGACCCTTACGCCGGCCCAGGTGGCCGGCGCTTCTGTCCCAGGAGGCCGCTCCCGGCATTTGACATAGCCAGGGGTCTGTGCTATAATGCCCGTCGTTCGCTGAGCGCGATCTCGCTCGCCCGGTTGGGCGGGAAGATCAGACAACCGAGGGCCATTTGACAGAACGGACGGTATGGAGTATACTGTCCGTTGTCGTCAGGGAGACGGAGCACCGGCGGCCGGTGACGGACGCTGGTGTTTTTGTGCCTGCCGATGGTCAAAGGTCGCTGCAAGTGGCCGGGCGCAATGCCCGGTGTGTGGCCGGTAGGCTTGGAAAGGCAAAGCCAATTTGACGAGCCGGCCGGCCTGTGTTACAATGATCGACGCTGTGCGGAGAGACGGTAACACAGCACACCCGCCGCCGACGGGGCAACGCGCCGGCGGTTTTCTTGCCCTGAAGGGCTGCGACGGAGCGCGGGCAAGGCCAAAGGGTCGCTTGACAAGCAAGAGGGACTGCGGTATAATGTCCCGCTGTTGTGAGGCGAGAACCTTAACAACTGAAGAGTGATGAGAAGGTTCCAGTGTTGCTGGGCCACCCTCATAAGTCCGTAGACGCGGAGCGATCCGTGTTGAGAGTAACTTACGGAGGGTTTGATCCTGGCTCAGGATGAACGCTGGCGGCGTGCTTAAT
>JAKPJZ010000015.1 GCA_029553955.1 Chloroflexota bacterium | reverse complement strand
TCCGTGCGATGCGCTCGTGCCGAGGGAGAGCGAGTTCGACTGGCTGGCGGTCTCGGTGTGGGAGGTGCCCATCTCCTCGCCCGTGGAATGGCCGCTGCTGAGCGAGCCGCCCAGGGTGCCGCTGGCCTGCGTGCCCAGGCCAAGATTGGCGCCCAGCGTGCCCGGCACGCCGAGGGCGACCCCGCCCGTGCCGGAGACGCCCAGGGTGGTCGAGCCGTGCAATCCGACCGTCTGGCTCTGTCCCTGCGACGTGGCGTGGCTGCTGCCGTCCGCCACAGAGTGGCCGGCGGTCTCGCCGACCTGCACCGACTGGGCCACTTCCTGGCTCTGCGTTGCCGAGATGCCCAGGGATTGGCTCTGCGACTCGCCGGTAGAGTGGCTCTGCGACTCCCCTACGGCCAGGCCGGCATTGGTGGCCTGGGAGCTGCCGTCGGTCACCGTGGTCCCGGCGCTGTGGGCCGCGCCCACCGTCTGCGCCGAGGAAGCGGTCTCGGCATGCCCGACGGTGTGCGCCTGGCCCTGGGTCTGGGCAAACCCTTCCGTGTGCGCCTGGCCCACGGCGTGGCTCTCGCCCACCGTCTGCGCTGTGCCGTGGGTGTCGGTGGTGCTCCAGTTCTGGCCCACGGTGTGGCTCTGACCGCTCGTCTGCGCCTGGCCCTGTGCGACGGTGTGACCGGTGGTGACGGCCTCGCCCACGGTCTCGGTCACGCCGTGCGTCCTCCCCTCCGTGTGCGCCTGGCCCTGGGTCACCGAATGCGTGTAGCCCTCGGTCTGGGTCGTGCCGTCGGCCGTGCCGCGGCTCTGGCTGACCCCCTTCGTGTCGGACACGCCGTAGCCGGTGCTGGCGCCGGCATTGAACGCGCCCGACAGGATCACCGGGATCGAGATGCCGACGCTGATGCCGCGTGTGCCTTTCTCCATCGAGGCCCAACGGGAGGTTTCGCGGGCATTGGCGGCCTGCAGGCGGTAGATGTCGCGCTGGCGCACGCGGCAGGCCAGCACGACGCTGACAAACTCTTCGCGCAGCCTGGCCATGCCCCGGTACAGGAGCTCGTTTTGCTGCAGGGTGTACTCGTCTACGATAGGCGAACGGGCGCTGTCGCCGGTCATCCCGCGCGCCGTCTCTCGCGGGTCCGGCTGTCCGATGCCGACGAGCCCGTAGCGCATCTCGCTGAACGCCCTGCGGAACCACTCGGCGCGGGCTAGGTCGAGGGACACGAAGCGCGACTGCTCAAAGTTGGCCAGGGTGCCGTGCAGGGCGGCTAGGGCCTCGCTCGCCCGTGCCCCCGCCTCGTCGCGGCTCGCCCCCAGCCCCTGGACACCGTAGCACTGCAAGAGGCCCAGGTAGGGCTGAAAGATGCCCGCCACCAGGTAGATGAAATCGACCTCGGCGTTGTACAGCCCTTTGAGCGCCTTCTGCATGCGCTCGATCAGGGTGATCTGCTCGCGTGTCTCCTTGGGCAGGAAATCGAGCGTCACCAGGCGTACGACCTTGTGGCGGCGCAGAGTCTCGCCGCCCTCCCGTTCGATCAGGTCGAAGTACAGGTGGTCGAGGTGCCCCTGGGCGTCATATGCGGCCTCGCTGCGCAGGATCTCCAGGTCCAGGGGGGCCGAACAGGGCTGGGCGTCGTGTCGCTGCAGCAAGCCGGCGACGCGATCCAGGACGCTCGCTGGCATAGGCGTTCCTCCTCACAGGCGAGATGGGCGGGCGAAGCGAGAGCCAGGATACCTTGCGATGTCCGTCTGGCTGTGCCCTTCGCCCGACCGCGGTAGTGGAAGCGGAATCCTAGGGCAGTACCCGTCTCCTACCGGTATCCACTTCCGCGCCGTCCGCGCAGAGCGGCGATGAGCTCCTCCACCGTGGCGAATGGCGCCGCCAGGGAGAGCGGGTTGACCAGCAGCCGCTGGACCAGGTAGGAAAAGTGCGCAAGGGGCAGGACGAACCAGGTCAGCCAAGTGCCCACGGTGGAAAAGATGGCCAGGTTGCCGGCGATGACCCGTTTGGCTTCACCACTGGAGCCGAGGATCTCCGCCCAGGCAGCCGGATCGAAGTGCGCCGCCGTGGCGAGATAGGCGCGAAAACCGAGCAGGGCCAGGGCGTAGGTCAGGAGGAACCCCTTACCCCGCCAGAGCAGCGCGGCACGCTCGCCGGGCAAGGCCGCGAGCGTCAAGAGCCATCCCCACCACATGGCGGCCCCGATCCAGGGCACCGGCTGCGGGTACACCAGGGCGGCGACCGTCCAGGCCAGGCCGATGGTCGCCGTGAAGCCTTGCGGCGCCCACGCGCGTAGCCCGTTGGGCCGCACCTCCGGCCGCCCCTCGCGCCCCGGCCGGCTCAGGTCGTGCAGGGCCGCGCGGCGGTCCAGGCGCAGGACCAGGGCGGCCGCGGCCAGGGCCAGGAGGTGCGGCAGGTGGTCGAGCAGGGCGTAGGCCATGACCAGGAAGCCGTTGAGCCAGGTGATCCCCGCGTCGAGCAGCAGGCGGCCGAGTGCTTCCAGCGTCTCCATGCTCAGACCGCCTCACGGACCAGGGCCGTGACCGCGGCGCGCAGGACGTCCAGGTCCTCCGGGTACAGGTTCTCCTTCACAACCACGGGCACCATCTTCACGCCGGCCTCCCGGGCGGCCAGCAGGCCCCGCTGGCTGATGGCGTCCAGCACCTGGTACCGCTCCCAGCCCTTGCTGTGGGGCGCCACGCGCACAAGGAGCGGAAAGGTAATGCCGACCGAGCGAATGGCTTCGACCAGCGACTGCAGGTGGTTCGTCACCGGCAGCGCCGGGTCGGGCAGGACGTTGCGCACATCCACCAGGAGATGGTCGTCGATATGACGCTCCCCACGTTCGATCCAGTAGCGACGGACCTGCGCCGGGTCCACGCAGGGGCACTGCCGGATCCACATGCAGGTCGGGCAGTCCCAGTCACAGCTCTCCGGCACGGCCAGGGCCTGCGGACAGTCCAGGCAGTCATCGCCCCAGCCGCTGCAGCGCAGGAGGGCGCGTGTCTTGCAGCGAGTCATTCTCGTCCCTCCTCAGATCGGATGGTTGTGTGGGCGTATCTCGCGCTCCAGGGTCCACAGGCGATCCGTCGTTCGCGCCAGGCAGGCCACGTGTAGGCGCACGGCGCGCTGTGCCTCCAGCGCCCAGGCAGTGATCTCGGAGACGATCGCCTTCTGGGCCGCCGCATCGGGGCAGATCAGGCAAAAGTCCTGGCTCACCTGGTAATGGTTGGCCCACTTGCGCGCCCGGGCGGTGGGATCCTTGCGGGTTTCACGCTCGCATTCCACGTACAATGGCCGCCCCTCGAGCACGGCCACCAGGTCGGGTGCGAAGGTCCCGCCGTCGGGCGTGGGCACCGGGACGGGGTCCAGGTCGACGGCCGTGGCCCCGAAGCGCAGGAGGTGATCGCGGGCATCCAGGGTCAGGAGGACGTGGGCGTCCGAGCCGTGGCGCGCCACCAGGCGCTGCCACTCCGATGGGAGCGGCTCCAGGCTCCAGCGCCGCCGCACCTCCTCCACGCCGGCATCCGAGAGCCGGACCAACTCGGTGCTACGGCCGCGCACGTCGGGCTTGGGCCGCGCCGTCACCAACCAGCCAGCCCGCACCGCCCGCTCGAACAGGCGCTGCATGGAGCCCCCTTCGGGGACGCCATGCAGCTCCTGCAGGAGGCGCTCGATCTGCTTCCGCCGGCTCAGGCCGGTCGTCGCCAGCAGGCGCAGGAGCGTATGGTCCCGCGCCTCTCCTTCCAGGTCTGCTTCCACAGCGACCGGTGTCTCCTGGCCGGCCGCCCTTTGCTCCAACAGCGCGGCCACGCGCGCTTCGAGCGCCTGGGCGCGGGCTTCGGCCTGCTGGCGCTCCGCTTCGCTCGACGCCAGCCGGGCCTGCAGGGCGGCGATCTCCTGTCCCTGCTCCTGCAGCCGTCGCTCGCGCTCCTGGGCCTGGCCTGCGTCGGGCGCAGATTGACCCGCCTGCAGGCGGTAGAGCCGGGCGGCCGCTTCGGTCTGCACCAGGCGCGCCAAGTCGATGGCCGGCAGGCTCTGGAACCGCACGGGGTCCTGCCGCGCCAGCTCGGCCAGGCGCTCGGGGATGAGCGCCTCGGCGACGCCGCGCAGCGCCCGCGCCAGGCCGCGCTCGCGGGCTTCGGCCTGGGTTCGCAGTTGCTCCAGGCCCTGGTAGTTGGCCGCCAACTGGGCCAGGTTCAAACGCAGGTGGCGCACCTCCAGCAGGGCCTCCTGCAGCCGTTCGTCGCCGGTTGCTGCTTCATTGTCCATCGTCATCCCCTCGCCGTGCCAGTGCGGCCTGCTGCTGGCGGATCACGTCCTGGAGCGTCCCCACGCGACCGCGCGCGTCGGCCAGGTCCTGTTGCGCCAGGGCCAGCGCCTCCTGGCTCGGCGCGCCCACGCAGGCCAGGACGTCCTGCGCCGCCTGCAGTTCCACGGCCACGGCGTCGCACAGGTCCCGGTGCAGCGCGCTCTCGGCCGGCGGCACTTGGGCGGAGTCGGTCTGCTGCGCCAGGCCCGCCAGGCGCTCCAGGGCCTGCGTGCCCGTCTGGCCCAGGTCCAGGAGGCGCCCTGCGCCGGGGTCGCGCGTCGCCTCATCCAGGATGCGCTGCAGGGTGTCCGCTTCCCTGCCGAGCCCATCAGCCCGCCCCGCCGCGCGGTCCAGGTAGCGCATGATGTCCCGTCGCTCAGGGGTCAGCAGGGTGGCCCGGCCATGCAGATAGGGCGTGTGTGCGATCCCCAGGGGGATGGCCACGACGGCCAGGAGCAGGGCCAGGGCGCGCAGCAGGTGCTCAGGCGGGATCCGGATCACCGTTCCCGTCATGCTCGTCCGCTCCTGGGCCGCCCGATTCGTCGTGCCCCATCATCCCCTGATCGCTCCGCGGGTCGAGGAACTCGATGCGGCGCGCCAGCACCTCGTTGACCGTGCGCGCCTCGCCGTTCACCGTCACATCCCGGCTGATCAGGCCGCCGACGACCAGCACGCGCGACCCTCTGGCTAGGTAGCGGTGGATCTCGGCGACGTCCCTGCCCAGCATGACCACCGTCACATGATCCGGGCGGCGCACCTTGCGCCCGTCGACGACCTCCCACTTGGGCGGCATCTCCGGCGGGCGGCGCACGGCGAGCCGGAACTGGAGCTTGGGCCGGCCGATGCGCGTCGGCAGGAGCTCGGGCTCGCTGACGATGGTGCCGATCATGTCCACCTGATTGTGCAGAGGCATCTCACCCTCCTCGATGGTGGCATGGCAACAAAAGAACGACCTTCGCCAGCTGCTGGCCGGCTCGGTCGTTCACGATGGAAGCTCACAAACGGGGCGAGGCCCCGCCTCACGTTGCAGGTATGCGATTGGTCCCTCTGAGGGTCAGCCCGTCTGTGGCCTCGCCTCGGTGGCCGGGATCGGGATGTCGGGCTCGGCGGCGAAGGTAATCTGCTCGGCGACGGTCTCGGTCACCGAGTGGTTCTCGCCATCCCGGCCGCGGTAGTTGCGGCTCTGCGTCCAGCCGACGACCAACACCCGGGCACCGGCCCGCAGGAGGGGGTGCAAGGCAGCGGCTTTGGGGCCGTACATCACCACGTGGATCAGATCGGCGCCGCGGCCTTCTCCACCCTCCTCGCCGCGCTTGGGAGCCCGGCTCGCGTCGCGGGCGACGGCCAGGCGGAAAGCCAGCTTGGGGCGCCCGGTGCGAGTCGTGAACAACTGTGGCTCCGATGATACCTGCCCTTCCTTCACGTCCATGTTGATGACCATGATGTACCTCCGTTGGTATGATGGTCCTTGCGTATGCCCCCCGCTACTCTCCACTGGCGAGCGGCCCCGGAATGTGTCCGCCTTTTGCGCCGGGTCACCCGGTTCGCTTCGTCGCTACTACATTAGCACAAATGTTCTAGATAGTCAAGAGGGTACGAGCAAGATTCATCAAAGATTCACGGATAGGACAACGAGTCGGTAGGGACGCCGGTCCGCGAACATGCCCCTGGTCGCCCAGGGTAGATCACCCAAAGTGCGTGATGCTCAACGACAGCGCACGCAGGCCCGATCGTCCCGCATGCTGAACGCGGCCCGACCCCGGCGTATGCCGTTTGGCCGGCGGCGCAGTCCCTCCGGCGCAAAGACGTCCGCCGGGATGCCCAAAACCTCGCTGGCCTGCTCGACGAACTCGGCGGTAACTGGGGCCTCACCCCTCAGGACGGCCTGGAACTGCTCGTAGGCATAGCCCATGCGACCGGCGATGAGGCGTGGCTCCAGGCCGGAGGCCTGCATCAGCGCCCGGAAAGAGCCGATGGAATATTGCGCGGTCACCGACATCTTCCTCCTCCTCGTGATGGCCTGGTTCTTCGACATTCGTCTTGGCCGGTAGCCGACGCTACGGGCCGCACGTGCTCAGCAGTGAACTCGTTTGCGGGCTTGAGCAGGCCGGCGTGTCGGCATGCTACCGCGTGACCACAATAGCACACCTGTTCTGGCGTGTCAAAGAGGTCTATCCGGTGGCTCTGCAGTGCGGAGTCAGATGGTGGGGCATCGAGCGGCCAGGGACGGCGGGCATGTGGTCCGCTGGCGGTTGGGAATGTGAACTGCTCACGGGTGTGCAAAAGGCGTGCTGCTCTACGGAAAGCGGAGCGAGAGCCATCAGGAGATACAACTATGCGAAGGAGGCATTTGACAACGAGTCTGAAACATGCTATCGTGTAGTCGTAGCTTCAACTACCAGATGGTAACCGTATACGTCCAGAGAACGGTGGCGCGGCGCAAGCCGGTTGATTGAGCAGTCTACCAACGTGAAGCGGGCTGTATCGGTGCTGGGAACACCGATACAGCCCTGACCGACCACGCTGAGGTAACCAGCGCGGCGGCTGCAAGGGATTGTACCACTGATGCATGGGTGTGTACAATCTCCATTGGGCGGCCAACCGCTGAACATTCGGCGCTTGGCCGCCTTTCCTTTCTGGCGGCCACCCAGGAGGGAATACCATGAAGAAGATCCTCTCCCTCAGAGCGTTCGTGGTTGTATCCCTGCTCCTGTTCCTGGCCACCAGCTTCGAGAACACGCGCCTGCTCGCGGTGAACTTTCACAGTGGCAACCCGGTGCTGCCATGGGCGTTTGCCGGTGCCGTGGAAGTGGGCGTAATCGGTCTGTCGGTCGGCATGATCGTTCGCCGCCGCAACGGGCAACCCGCGCGGGGATATGCAGTTACACTGGCGGGTGTGCTGGCGCTGTCGGTCACAGCCAACTTTCTCATGGGTGCCCAGAGCTTCTATCCGGGCTTTCAGATCCTTGCCCGGGTGAGAAGCTGGTCGCTGTGGTGGCTGCTTCCCCTGGCGTTCAGCGCCGCAGTGCCTGTGCTCATTTTCGCGTTTTCGGAGCTGTTGGCCATGTTGGTGATGGAAGACCGAGAAGCGACGGCGACGGAGTCGTTGCCACGGTCGGTGGTTGGCGTGAGCGTTGAACGTTCCCCCCAGTCGCACTTGCTCGTAGCCGGCGAGAGCGAGCTCGTCTCCCGTGTGATTGCGGTGTACACCGAACGTCCGGAGACCGCCCTTGCGGAGCTGGCTCGGGAGCTGGGAGTTTCCGCAACCAGCGCCTCCAGGCTGCGGATGCGGGCCATGGAGGAAGGATTGCTGGTCAGGATCGCACGGGGCCACTATTCGCCCAATGGGCACGAGATCGAAGCTGCGCAAGCGAAAGGAGGATGACATGGATCTGGGTATGATGCTCCTCAACTTTGGCATGGGATCGGCGATGCAATTGAGCGTGGCGGAGATCCAGCGCCTGCAGATGGAGAGCGCCCAGTTGGTGCAAGTTCAGCTCGAGCAGATGCTTCGGCAGCAGGCGATTGAGGCGGCGTCTGCACAGATGCCGCGCATGGATCCGCTGGTGCCGCGTCAGCCACCACTGAAGTAGGCGAAGGTGTTTGGGCAATCTCGATCATCACCCTCCACAGTGCCCATAAAGCCATATCAAGGGTCTCGTCACCAGAGATGGCCGGGCACGCGGCAGGTATCGAAGTGGCCGCAGCAGAATCGTAGGACAGACCATGGTGCGAGGAACGAATTCCCCCTCGTGCATATGCGGTATCTCGTCGGCCCATGAGTTCGCCCTCCAACAGATGATGGCCGCCGGGGGATTGTCTGCGAGCGTGTAGTTGAACACGCTCGGCAGCCATCACGACGGACGGGCAACACTCACGGCATTCGTCCCCCTTGCGTCAGTCTACAGCAAAGCCATCATAACAGAACGATTGTTCTGAGTCAAGGAAGTGAATCTGTCTGTTGGAGGTGCCTGATGAGAGTCGCGGCCTATGCGCGGGTATCCAGCGAGGAGCAGACGGAGGGATGGTCTCTCGACGCCCAGAAAGCTGCTCTATATGACTATGCCAACCGCAACCACCACGTTGTGCTCGATTTCTACTGGGACGACAGTACGGGCACGGACGACCAGCGTGAGGGCTTCCAGCGGATGATCCAAGATGCTCGCGGCAAGAAGTTCGACGCCATACTGGTCTACCATACCAGCCGTTTCTTCCGCAACATCAGCCTCGCGCGCCAGTACAAGCGGTTGCTGCGTGAGCACCTCGGTATAGACGTCATCTCAATCACCCAGCCAACGGGCGACAGCGGCAGCCCACAGGCATACCTTTCCGAGGGTGTGAATGAGCTGTTCGACGAGTACTATTCAATCACTCTCTCCTTCTGGACATCCACTGGCAAACGCATGCGTGCCGAACAGGGCTACTACAACGGGGATCCTCCCTACGGCTACTGCAAAGGCAACTGCTCCCGATGTACCATGCCCCGCGCAGATCAGATCTGCGCCCATTTTGGCAAGGCCGACCAGAGCCATGATGGCATCCTGATCCCCCACCCGACCAATGCCCGCGGGCTCTTGCTGGCATTTCAAGCTTGTGCTGAAGGCGCTGCCGACCGCGAGGTGGCCACAATGTTGAACAGCGCTGGCTATCGTACTGACAGCATCAAACGAGGCGCCAACCTTTTCACCAAGGACACTGTCAGGCGCATCCTGATCAACCAGTTCTACCTTGGCTACGTGACCTACAAGGGACAACTGATTGAAGGGAAGCATCCTGCGCTTGTCAGCAAAGAACTGTGGGAACGGGCCCAGTCAGCACGGATCGCCAACCGCAAGTCTCCCAAAACGCAACTTGAGGGGCGCTCAAGTGACCGCGTCTATCCTCTGACCGGCCTGCTGCACTGCAGCCGCTGCAACGGGCCTATGCACGGTAGTGGCGCCTATCAGGGCAGCTATGTGTGTTATACCAGATCGCAGCGCAGGAATGGCTGCACGCAGCCGATCGTCAAGGTTGGCGTCCTTGAGGAACAGATCGGAGATTACCTGGCCACCTTTCAGATACCGGAGGACTATCAGCGAAGGATCCTCGAACAGGCCGGCCAGGGCGATAGCTTCGTGGAGAGAATTGAGTCGCGGCGCGCATCAATCGAGGCACGGCTGGCTAGGCTCCAGGATCTGTACGAGCTCGGCGACAAGACGCGAGAGGAGTATCTGAAAAAGCGAACCGAACTCCAGACAGAACTGGCCAAGCTAAAGCCCACCGAGGACCGCCAGGTGGACCTACAAAAGGCCGCAGAATTGCTGGGCCAATTCTGCCTGGCGTGGAAGGCTGCGAATCGAGAACAGCAGAAAAAGATAGCTAGATTGATCTTTGACGAGCTTTGGGTAGATAGCAACGAGCTCGTGGCCATCAAGCCACGAGCTCAGTTCCTGGGGTTCTTCAATCTGGATTGTTTTGACAGGCGGAAGCGACGGGATTCGAACCCGCGATCTCCTCCTTGACAGGGAGGTATGCTAGGCCGCTGCACCACGCCTCCGCAACGCGTCGTACTATACCACAGACGGCCCGCACTGTCAAATTGACTGACCGCTGGCCCGAATCTTGCAGCCTCCTCTCTTGCCGGCCACACGGCCGTGTGATCGCAAGTTGCGCACAGGGAGGATGCTATGGCCTACCAGGCGATGGACTTTAACTACCTGCTCGGCATGCCGGGCTTTAGCGATGCGCTGCTCAAGAACCACTTTAGCCTGTACCAGGGGTATGTGAACCATACGAACAAGGAGATCGAGACCTTTACCCGCTTGGAGCGCGAGGGCAAGAGCGACTCCCTCGAGTTCCAGGAGACCAAGCGTCACTTTGGCTGGGAGTTCGACGGCATGCGCCTGCACGAGTTCTACTTCTCCAACCTCGGCGGCGCGGGCGACATCAACGAGACCGGCGAGCTCAAGGCGCTCGTCGCCACGCAGTTCGGCAGCTATGAAGCCTGGGAGAAGGATTTCAAGGCCACTGGCGCCGTGCGCGGCGTGGGCTGGGCCATCCTCTACCAGGATACCCTCACCGGGCGGCTAGCGAACTTTTGGATCAACGAGCACGACAAGGGTCACCCGGCCGGCTGCATGCCCATCCTGGTGATGGACTGCTGGGAGCATGCCTACATGCTCGACTACGGCATCAAGCGGGCCGACTATGTCACCGCCTTTTTCCACAACATCAACTGGCCGCAGGCGCAGACCCGCGTCAATTTCCAGCTCGCGCGCCTGGCCCAGCCGGCCTGACGGACCCTGCAGTGTGCCGGGCGGGCGATGTGCCCGGCACACTACCCTTGCGGTCCATGGCCCGCCCCCTCGCCTCGGCGACGGCCAGGCCGTCGGAACCCCGTCCAGCCGGCTGATCCGCTGCGCTTCGCCCGGCCATGGCCCGGAAGGGGAATTCTCGGCTGGTTGGCTGGCCCGTGGCCGCCCGCGGGCGGCCACGGGCCAGCCAACCAGCCGAGAATTCCCCCCCCAAATGGTCCCGTTCCGGCCGTATGCTACGTGCAGGGCACGGAGCGTGAAGCCCGGACAGCAGGCCGCTACGGACAAGTACGGTTGTAGTATCAGCCAGCGGCTCCCAGGCGCGCATGGCGGTCGCCGGCCACGCTCCAGGCCGCAGGATCACTGCCGCCAGGGGCGACTCGATTCGTGATTGACAGCGAAGCGGAAGTGTAGTTTAGTGTGGTCGCACGCAGAACCGACGAGCGGGAGCACCACCGGCTGCGCCGGGGCCGTCGCAGCAGACGGGAGCAGCGCATTGAGTGCCATCGAAGCCGACAATCTGGTCCGCACCTTTGGCGGCCTGCGCGCCGTCGACGGCCTGAGCTTCACTGTGGAAGACGGCGAGGTCTTTGGCTTTCTCGGGCCCAACGGGGCCGGCAAGACGACCACCATCGGCATGCTGACCGGCCAGCTCCGCCCCACGTCGGGCCACGCGCGTGTGGCCGGCTGCGATGTGGCGAACGACAGAAGGCGCCTCAGGCCGCGCATCGGCGTCGTCTTTGAGTGCCAGAACCTCTACGAGCGGCTGTCGGGCCGCGAGAACCTGGACTTTGCGGCCGCGCTCTTTGGCGTCGCTCCCAAGCGGGTCGACGAGGTGCTCGACCAGGTGCGCCTGCGCGACCGCGCGGCCGATAGCGTGCGCCACTACTCCAACGGCATGAAGCAGCGCCTGCTCATTGCACGCGCCCTGCTGCACTGCCCACAGGTGCTCTTCCTCGACGAGCCGACGCGTGGGCTCGACCCCATCGCCGCCCGCGAGATCCGCCGCGTGGTGGCCGACCTGGCGGGCCAGGGCGTGACCGTGTTCCTGACGACGCACTATATGGAGGAGGCCGATTGCCTCTGCCGACGCGTCGCCTTTATCGACCACGGGCGCATCGTGGCCGTCGACACCCCATCGCGCCTCAAGGTGGCCTACGGCCAGCGCTCGCTGCGCGCCACCCTGCGCGACGGCAGCGTGCTCGACCTGCCCCTCGACGACCCCGACAACGCCCGCCGCCTGGCCGAGCTGGCGGCGATGGGCCATCTACAAACCCTGCATTCGGCCGAGGCGACCCTCGAAGACGTCTTTGTCAGGCTGACGGGAAAGGGGCTCCTGGCATGAATCCACGTGCCGTCTGGACCATCTTCCGCAAGGACGTCATCGACGCCGTCAGGAACCGTTACCTGCTCATCACCGTGCTCTCGCCGGTCGTCATGGCCCTGATCTTCAAGCTGATGTTCGGCGCCACGACTGGCAACGTGCGCCCCATCACCATCGTGGCCTACGACCCGGGCCATTCGCGCCTGGTCGCCGCGCTGGAGGCGCTGCCCGGCATACAGCTCGTACGCACCGCGGCGGCGGCCGACGTGTCCGCGGAGGTAGAGGCGAGGCAGGCGGTGGGCGGGCTGGCGGTGCCCGCAGGCTTTGACGCCGCCATGGCCGCCGGCGAGCAGCCCGAGCTCACCGGCTACCTGAATCAGCAGCGCAGCCCGGCCGAACAGGAGGGCTGGGGCCAGGTGCTGCAGCAGCAGATCCGCGCTCTGGCCAACCAGCCCCCGCCGGCGCGCCTGTCGTGGGTGCGCGTGGCCGCCCCGGCACAGCCGCAGGCCAGCATGCAGGCACAGCTCGAGCGGATGCTCTTGATCGTGCTCCTGATGATGGCGCTGACCATGACCGGCGGATTGGTGGTGCCGCTCTTGCTCGTGGAGGAGAAGGAAAAGCACACGCTGCCCTTCCTGCTGCTCTCGCCGGCCGGCGCGGCCGACGTGGTGGCGGGCAAAGCGTTGACGGGGCTGCTCTACGGGGGGGCGACTGTGGCGGTGTTGCTGCTGCTCAACCGCGACAGCGTGGCCAACTGGCCGCTGACCGGCCTGGCGGCGCTGCTGGGGGCGCTCCTGATCGTGGCCGTGGGGCTGCTCTTGGGGGTCGTGTTCAACAACACCATGCAGGTGAACACCTGGGCCAGCCTGGTCGTGCTGCTGATGCTCGTGCCGAGCTTTGTGCTGCCGCTGGGGCTGTCGCCCGGCCTCGCCGTGGCCATGCACGCCCTGCCCACCTACTACCTGATGCAGGCGCTCGACTTGAGCCTGGCCGGAGGCGCACCCCTCGGGCAGGTGGCCGCCAACCTGGGCGCGCTGGCCGCCAGCGTCGCCATGGCCTTCACCGCCGTCGCCTGGGCCCTGCGCCGCCAGGAGCGCTGACGAGGCCGAGCACCACAGAGTGTTCATGCAACCCCTGTGCCTGATCTGAGAATGCTCCCAGGCGCCGTAGCCTAGCCCCTTGTGGGCGTTTTCATGCGCGGACGACTGGCAATCTCGGCAAGGTCTCCCATGCCAAGGCTACCGGCCCGCCTCCGCCGCATAGCGTGCCTGCAGCCGGCCGCCCCAGGCGCTCAGCCGGCGGCCCAGCCCAGCCAGCGCCCGGCTGAGCAGCCGCCGGCCTACCCCATGCCGCGCCGGCAGCGCGGCGCACAACCGCGACATGTCGGCCTCGCGCCGCAGCTCGCGGCGGCGTTCCTCTAGCTCCAGGATGTCCCGCATGGTGACCATGTCTGCACCTCCAGATGCATGGCGCACCCAAGGCAGGCCGTACCAGTGGGCCCCAGGAGCTGCCTGGTGCATGTTAACGTGTCTACTGCCCGAATGGGCACTATCATTATACTACAGATTATCAATATGTCCAGTCAAAACAGTCTTCTGACTGCAGCTCTGACCCAGCCATGGCCCCGGCCAGCAAGTCGCTGCTCATGGCCGGCTTCAGTTCCTGCAGCTATTGGCAGCGATTGGCCGGCGATGAGCGCCGATACCGCACAGCGCGCTCAGCCTGCCATCGCCATGTCGCGTGCGCTCAGCCCGCTGCTTGATGCCGAGGAGCATGCGGCGCTGCATGACGCAGGAGGCCGGCTCCAGCAGAAGGCGCATCAGCGCGGCCAGCCAGCGCTGCGGCATGAGATTGGCCCGCATGCGTACGGTCAGGCGCGTGGCCCAGGCACCGGCTCTTCCAGGACAAATGTCCAGGTGCCGTCGGTGGGCACGCCCTCCTGCTCGCCGCCCGGCTGCAGCGAGCCGCCGAGCACAAGCAATCGCCCCGGCTCCACCGTTTTGACCGTCACGCCAACGCCGCGCCAGAAGGGCACCGTATCGCCGGGTTGCAGGTGCTGCAGTTCGGGGATGATGCGGCCGGCGTTGTGGATGTCTACAGAAACGCTCAGCGTGCATCTCGCGTACGCTGCGAACTGCGCGGCCAGCAGTCTCAGCAGGAGGGGATCGGAGCAGGCGTCTACGATAGTTCCGCCACGGCCGCCTGCAGGTGCTCCACCTCGCCGGCGATATCGTACTCCGACCGGGCCTGGTCGAGCAGCGACAGGTAGAAATGCACCAGCTCATTGATGGCCTGGCGGCTGAACTCGCAGTACGAGCGCAGGATGACCTGCTGCTCGGGGTCCGAGAGGTAGAGCGAGGCCCGCTTCGAGCCGCGCACCACGGCACCCTGCCGGCTCGCCGCCGCCGAAAAGATGGCCGCGCGCATGCGCTCCATCACGAACTGGTAGTTGAACACGTCGCCGCGCGCGTGGGCCTTGACGGCGTGGTTGAGGTCAAAGGGGAAGGTGATGAGCTGCGCGGCCATATCGCGTCTGACCTCCTCGCGGCGCCGCACCCAGTCGAGCCCTTCGAGCTCGCGGCTGAGCTTGCCGCTGCGGTCAAGGACGATGCCGAACCTGGCCCCCGGCATCAGCTCGCTCACGTACTGCAGCCGCCCGAAGAATATGTCGAGCTCGAGCCCGATTGGTGGGAACTGGGTCTTGCCGTAGAGCAGCGAGGTCATGCGGCTGTGGTCCCAAGCCTTCTCGAGCACGTGGATAGGTTCGCCCACCGCCTGCGCGAGCCGGCTGCGCAGAGCGTAGGCCCGATCGAGGTCCGTCTCGGCGTTGCCGGTGGCCACGCCCATGTCGATATCCGAGAACTCGTCCCAGGTGTCGGTGACCAGCGACCCGCCCAGAAAGGCGCCCTCCACGCTCGGCTCGCCTTCCAGCTCCTTGACGATGCGCTCGACGACCTGATGCCATTCCATCGCCGTCTTCCCAACCGGGGCAGAGTGCGGGCCCGGCCGGCCTCCCTGCAGCCTACCGGGCCCACAAGCATCCGTGAGCCCTGCCGCCTATAAGCAAGGTCGGGGCCACCACTCAAGCCCCCCTGCCGTCTCCCTTGCGAGGGGGATTTGGCCAGGGCTGCGCCGAGCCCGCCCGATTCCCCCTCGCAGGGGGAACGGTAGGGGGGCCCGCCCCTACTTGCGGTACGTGGAAAAGCCCACGGCGCGGTAGATCCCGCAGGAGCCGGTCGCCGCGGTGAGGAGCAACACGGCCCCCACCGCCGACAGGGCGCCCACGAGCCAGGGCCGCCGCCATACGGCAAAGGGCCGCATGGCCGCGCCGATCAGGAGCACCCCCAGCCCTGCGCGGATGATGCGATCGGCCGTGCTCTCATTGCGCTCGGGCATCGCGCCACCTCCTCAGGCGAGTTAGGCGAACCTTGCGAGGGTTCGGAACCCTCGCAAGGTTCGCTCAGCTCCCCTGCGTCAGCAGTTCGCCCAGGCGCTTGCGGTCAAAACCCACCACCACGTTGCCGTCGATCACGATCACCGGCACGCCGCGCTGCCCCGAGGCGTTGATCATCTCGGCCGCCGCCGCGGGGTCTTCAGCCACATTGCGCTCCACAAAAGGAACGCCGCGCTGCGAAAGAGACTCTTTCGCGTAATCGCAGTACGGTCAAGTCCTCGTCGTATAGACCGTCACGTCCATGATGCCTGTCTCCCTCTCTGAACGGTGCGCGAGAAGCCTCGCTCAGCCACATTATACCCCGCCCTGTGCGCAGCCGGCAACACCGTTCTCGAGCGGGTGTCACTGCTCAGCCTGTCATTGCGAGTATCCCATGCCGCCGCGAGGCACGTGCAAGCACAGAGACTACTGCTGTCATTGCGAGGAGGCCGCAGCCGACGAAGCAATCTCCACGTCGCGATCGGGTGCTGGCGCACTTGGGGATTGCTTCGTCGGCTGCGGCCTCCTCGCAATGACAAACGGGAAGTTTCTCAACAGCAGGTTACTGCCGCATTTGACAGCTTGCCCTCGGCTGGCGTAGAGTAGGCTACGTATCATCAGGCTGGAGGACACTGCCATGCCGTTCCGCACCATCGACCTGTCGGCCGTGCGCACCTACCCGCTGGCCGGGCGCGCCAGCCTGGTGGCCGTCGAGGACCTCGTGGCGCCGGATGCCGCGCCGCCGCCCTTCGAAAACCCCGAGCTGGCCGAGGTGGCCGGCCGCATCGCCGCCGCGCGCCTGACGGGCCGGCCGGTCATCTGGTCGCTCGGCGCGCACGTGGTCAAGCGCGGCCTGGCGCCGCTGCTCATCGACCTCATGGAGCGCGGCGTCGTCACCCACCTGGCCTCCAACGGCGCGGCGACGATCCACGATTTCGAGATCGCGCTCACCGGCCACACCAGCGAAGACGTGGCCACGAGCCTGGCCGACGGCAGTTTCGGCATGGCCGAAGAGACCGGCGCGCTGATGAACGGCGCCGTCCGCGCTGGCGCGTGCGACGGGTTGGGCCTCGGCGAGGCGCTGGGCCGCCTGCTCGCCACCGACGCGCGCTTCCAGTTCCGCGAGCGCAGCCTGCTCGCCGCCGCCTACCGCCTGGGCCTGCCCTACACTGTGCACGTCGCCATCGGCACCGACATCATCCACCAGCACCCGGCCTGCGATTTCGCCGCGCTCGGTTGGGCCACAGGCCGCGATTTCGCCATCTACACCACGTCGGTGAGCGGGCTCGAAGGCGGCGTGTTCTGCAATTTCGGCTCGGCGGTGATCGGCCCCGAGGTCTTTTTGAAGGCGCTCGCCATCGCCCGCAACCTGGGCCACACCGTGCGCGCCTTCACCACCGCCAATTTCGACCTCGTGCCCCTCGCCGGCGATTACCACCGACCGGTCGGCGACGACACCGTGGAGTACTACTACCGGCCGCGCAAGAACATCGTCAACCGGCCGGTGGCCCACGGGGGCCGCGGCTACCACATCACCGGCGACCATCGCGCCACCATCCCCAACCTGGCCGCGCTGGTGCGCCGGCAGCTCGGCGACGCGCCGCTGCCGCCCGCGCCGCTCCTGCGCGCCGACCTCGGCCCGGCCGAGGCCCTGGCCGAGCTCTCGCCCCAGGCCGCGCAAGAGCTCAACCGCCTGCTCGAGCGCGCGCCCGATCTCGCCGCTGTGGCCGAGGCGCTGGCGCAGGCCTTTCGCGCGTTGCGGCTCTGCTTCCGCGCCGGGGGCACGCTCTTTATCTGCGGCAACGGCGGCTCCATGGCCGACGCTCTGCACATTGCCGGCGAGCTCGACAAGGCGTTCCGCCTGCCGCGGCCCGTCCCGCCGCACCTGAGTGAGCGGCTCGCGGGCCTGCCCGGCGGCGCCGCTCTCGCCGCGCACCTGCAGCAGGGGCTGCGCACCATCGCCCTCGGCGCCAACCAGGCGCTCACCAGCGCCATCGAAAACGACAGCCCCGAGCGCGCCCTGGCCTTCGCCCAGGAGCTCTACGCCCTGGCCCGCCCCGGCGACGCCCTGCTGGCCATCAGCACCAGCGGCCGCGCGCAGAACGCCATCAACGCCGCCACCGTGGCCCGCGCCCTGGGCCTCACCGTCATCGCCCTCACCGGCGCGGCCGAGAGCCCGCTCGCCGCCGCGGCCGGCGTGGCCATCCGCGCCCCCTCGCGCGATACGCCCGAAGTGCAGACCTATCACCAGCAGCTCTACCACGCCCTGTGCCTCATGCTCGAGGCCGATGCCTTTGGAGGGTGAATGTTCAGTTGAACGGCATCGGTTCCAGCGAAGCTTGGCCGCAAACCCACGAGGAGATGCACCGCAGAGGCGCAGAGGACGCAGAGGATTCCCTATCCTCTGTGCCCTCTGTGCCCTCTGTGGAGCAGAACCCCGTTTTCATCGCTTGTGGTGCCCCTGAGATCATGAAGTCCGGTCTGAAATGAGGCTCCGATTCACCACAGAGCACAGAGAACACAGAGATTGCTCCTTATCCTCTGTACCCTCTGTGGTCTCTGTGGTGAGCCTCGTTTTCATCGTGCGTTGTGCCCAACTGGGCATGGGGGACTGATCTATTAAGGTGCCTGGCGGGCCACCTGGGAGGTGCGCGTTGACCACGCTGCTGCCGCGCGCGCGGCTGGCCGAGCTGCTCGAGCGCTGCGGGTCGCTCGCCATCGGCGTGCTGGGCGACTATGCGCTCGACAGCTACTGGACCGCCGACATGGCGCGCGCCGAGCTCTCGCGCGAGGCGCCGCTCTACAACCGCCCCATCGTGCGCGAGCGCTACACCCCCGGCGGCGCGGCCAACGTCGCCTGGAACGCCGCCGCCCTCGGCGCCGATGTGCACGCGCTCACCGTGCTGGGCGGCGACTGGCGCGGGGACCTCCTGCGCCACGCACTGCGCGAGGCCGGCGTGCGGCTCGAGGGCGCGCTCACCGGCGACGGCTGGGCCACGCCCCTCTTCGGCAAGGTGCTGCTCAGCGGCCACGGCCACGAGCAAGAGGATGCCCGGCTCGATTTCGTCAACACGCAGCCCCTGCCCGCCGCGGCCGAGGGCGACCTGCTCGCCGCGGTGCAGGCGCTGCTGCCGCGGCTGCAGGCCGTCATCGTGGCCGACTATTCGCCCGTGGGCGTGGTCACGCCGCACCTGCGCGAGGCGCTGAGCGACCTGGCCGCGAGCACGCCCAAGGTCGTCTTTATGGCCGATTCGCGCCACGACCCGGCCGCCCTGGCCCACATGGCGCTCAAGCCCAACGAGGTCGAGGCCGCGCGGGCGCTCTTCCCCGGCCGCGACGCCGCCGCGGTCACGCCCGAGGAGCTCGCCGCCGCCGCGCCAACGCTGGTCGCACGCGCCGGCCGGCCGGTCTACATCACCCTGGGCGGGCGCGGCTGCCTGGTCTGCACCCCCGGCGGCGCCACGTACCTGCCCGCCGTGCCGGCCGACGCGCCCAGCGACCCCGTCGGCGCGGGCGATACCTTTGTCGCCGCCGCGGCCGCCGCGCTCGCCGCCGGCGCCACGCCCACGGAGGCGGGGCAGCTCGCCAGCCTGGCCGCCGCCGTCACCGTGCGCAAGCTACGCGTCACCGGCACGGCCACCCCTGCCGAGATCCTGGCGCGCTACGACGCCCTGCCCCAGGCGGCGCCATGGCCGTAGACCGTTCCCCCTGGCTGCGCGTGCTGCGCCCCGCCGCCCTGCCGCGCCCCATGCCCATCGCCCACGCCTTCTTCGATATGGACGGCACCCTCTCGCTCTTGCGCCAGGGCTGGGAGCAGGTCATGGTGCCGCTCATGGTCGAGGCCATCGGCGGCGCCGGGCCGGCCGACGCGGCCATCGAGCGCGAGGTGCGCGAGTATGTGGACCGCTCCACCGGCCTGCTCACCATCGAGCAGATGCGTTGGCTGGCCGCCGCCGTGCGCCGCCACGGCCGCGCGCCGGCGCTCACGCCCGCCGCGTACAAGGCGCGCTACCTGGCGCGGCTGATGCAGCCCGTACGCACGCGGCTCGCGGCCCTCGCCAGCGGCAGCGCCACGCCCGCCGAGCACATGGTCGCCGCAGCGGCCGGCTTGCTCGCCGGCCTGCAGCGCCGCGGCGTCACCCTCTACCTGGCCAGCGGCACCGATCATGCCGACGTCGTGCGCGAAGCGCAGGCGCTCGGCCTCGACCGCTACTTTGACGGCCGCATCTACGGCGCGCTCGACGACAGCGACGCCAACGCCAAAGACCGCGTCCTCGCCCGCATCCTCAGCGAGCACCGCCTCGCCGGCCCCGAGCTCCTCGTCGCCGGCGACGGCCCCGTCGAACTGCGCCACGCCCGTGCCTGCGGCGCCCTGGCCCTCGGCGTCGCGTCGGATGAAGTGGCGGGCCGGGGCTGGAACGAGCACAAGGTGCCCCGGCTCGCAGCGGCGGGGGCCGAGCTGCTCATCGCCGACTATGCCGAGCACGAGGCGCTGGTGGAGATGCTGTGCACGGCGTAGGGACCGGGGGCGGTTCACGAACCGCCCCTACGGGTGGTGCGGCGGGATGGGTTCGTTTTGTGAATCCACGATGCGCATGGTGGGCGGCGAGGGCGCGAGGAGTCATGTGTTTGGGCATGGCAGGCTCCGTACCGCGTGATGCGTGAAACATGATGCGTGACGTACCTGTTCGGGCTGCATGAGCCGGCGGCGAGGGATGAAGCGGCGGAGTAGCGCGGACGACGTGAGACGCAGGCGGTGCGGCGGGCGATGAAGCAGCGGCGCAGGATGTGAGCCGGCGAGTATGCGGTTGGCGGGCCTGGGGCGGGACCAGCACAGATGTGCTAGGCGCACGATAGCATACATTCCGGGTTCTGTCAATAGGCCGCGAGCGGCGCGACGGTGAAGATCTGGTGAAGCTTTGGGCGGCGGCAGGGCCGGCAGGGGGCCGCCCAAGGGTTGTCACGGAGTCGCTGCTCAGCCTGTCATTGCGAGCCGCAGCGAAGCAATCCCCAGCCATGCGCGTCACAGCTACGTTGGAGATTGCTTCGCTGCGGCTCGCAATGACAGGCTGAGCAGTTGCGTCACGGGGGCCTGGGGCGGCCCTGTAGCCAGGTCCTCACCCGGCCTGCAGGTCGCGCTGCAGCTCGGGCGGGAAGGCGCCGCTGATATCCTGCAACTGGCCGGGGGTGATGGCATCGCGGAGGGTGCTGGCGACGGCGTGCGCCGCCTGCGAGGCCCTGGGCCGGTCCTCGGGGCGCAGCACCGTGCGCAGATGCTCCACCAGCGCCTGCATCTCGAGCGGCCCCTTCCGCCTGGGGCTGGTCGACGGGCTCTGCACCGTCTCCTTGAGCCCCCTGGGCAGTTGGCTGGCCAGGTCGGTCGCCTCGTCGTCGGGCAGGGCATCGCGCAGGTCGGCCAGCGCCGCCAGCGTCACCGCCTTGGCCTGGCCTTCGTCAAGCCCGGAACGCTGCTTCACGGCATCGAGGAATTCCTTGCGGTCCACTAGGCCACACCTCCTGGGCCGGCAGAGGTCCGGCCCACAGCGGCGGGCAGCAAGCCGCGTGCCAGACACCATGCCCCCTCGGGCACCACAAGCGATGAAGACGGGGCTTTTCACCACAGAGGACACAGAGGGCACAGAGGATAGGGAATCCTCTGTTCTCTGTGGTGCATCGGAGCCCCATTTTCGGATCAGGCCAGGAAGGCTTGGCCTCAGCTTTCACGTTGGCCGAGGTCGTCCTCGTAGAGCGCGCGCAGCTCGGCGAACCTGGCGTCGGGCTCCAGGGTCAGCGCTGCGACGTGGTCGAGCTGCGCCAGCTCCTCGGGCGGGTAGGGCGCCTCGGGGCCGTGCATCAGGCGCCACGCGTCCCAGGGCAGGATCTCCAGCTTGTTGAGCGCCAGGAAATCGCGCACCAGGTCGCCGCCCACGAACCAGAGGCCGTGCATGTCCATGATGCCGAAGGAGTCGGGGTCGGCCGCGCCGGTGCGGCAGAGCTGCCAGGCCGCGCCGCCGGTCACAAAGCGGCCGGGCGGCATGTCGAGGGGGTCGAAATCCATGCCCAGGGCGCGGCACTGGAAGGCATCGAGTTGGGCATCCACCATCACCCAGCGCCCCGCAGACTCGCTCCAGTACTCCACCACCCAATGGTCCTCATAGTGGTTGGGCAAGAAATAGGTGCCGAAACCGCAGCGGGCGCGCGCCGGCACGCCCTGATGGCGCAGCATGGCGCAGAGCAGCACGGAGAAATCGCGGCAGTTGCCCACCAGGCGCTGCTCCGGCGGCCGCGGCTCGGTCAGCGGGCGGGGGTCCAGGCTGAGGATGCGCGCCAGCTTGGCGTCCACCGGGCGCAACTGCACCTCGGCCTGGCGCTCTTCGCTCAACTGCACGCCATAGCGCTCGGCCCAAAAGATGTGCAGCAGCAAGCCCTGCACGCAGGCCACGAGGCCCGGCACATCGCGCGGCAGGCCGGCGAAGAGTGCGGCGTGCGCGCCGGGGCTGGTGTAGCGGCCGGGCGCGGCATAGTAGGCGAGAGTATCGGCGGTCGATGACGGCATCGGTGTCCTCCTTGGACGAGCGCCGGATGGGCGTGTGGTTGCGGGCCGGCGCGGCGCCGTTATGCACAGCATAGCACGGTTCCAGGCGAAAGGCAATGGTCTTGCGATATCGTACCACACGGTGACGTGCGGGGTGGCGGGGGTTTGGACCACGAAAACGCGAAAGGGGGTGCGCGGGGCTTGGAGCATGAAGGAGGCCGGCGGGTCAATCACAGTGGAGGAGATAGCCGGGCCGGGTTGCCCAATGGGTATATCCCATTTGCCGTGGGATAGCCCGAGGCTTTACGGCAGCCTCGGGCGGTGGCTGCACCAGACGCCCCCAGCCCGCACCTCGCCGCATGCGCCACCCGCGCATCTGCCGGCGGCGGGTCGAGCAGGGTCTGGTAGGGGCGGCCGCTCTCCATGGCCTGCTGGATGGCGTCGTAGACTTCCAGGATCACGCGCTTGGTGCGATACTCCCCGTACGCCGCGACGTCCTTGCGCTTGACGATGGGAAAGGTCTCCATGATATGGTCGACGGCGCCCTTGGCGATGCCGTAGAGGTTGTACGTCAGAGACGTGCACGAGCAGGTCTCTGCGTGATGCCGGCACTTTGCGTCCTTCGCGCTCCAGAGCCGCCCACAGCGCCGGCACTGCCCGCGGCTCGGCCGCCGGGGCATGAGGCCACGAATGGCACGAATGCGCACGAAGCATTCCGGCAGGCTCCCCGTTCGGGGCCACTCGTGTCATTCCTGGCCAGCCCCGTCGACTCTGTGGGTCACGCGCTCAGCGGCTGTAGCCGAACGCCTGCGACTCCGCCGCCGCGCCGAGCGAGCGATAGAGCGCGATGGCCCCAGGGCTGTAACCCGTGATATGCGCGCGCTCCAGGCCCATGTTGCGCAGGCGAGCCAGGCACTCCTCGATTACCGCCCGCGCCAGGCCGCGCCGGCGGTAGTCGCTGGCCGTGCACACGCGCTCGATATCGGCCTCAGCGTTGCGGGCGTCGATCAGCGCCTCGCAGCCGGCCACCAGCCGTCCGCTGGGCGCCATGACACACAGGTCCGTCGGCGCATGGTAGATCGGGCCATCGTGCGTATGGTCGTGCAATTCGATCTCGCGGCGCAGCTCTTCCGTGCTGACCTCGCGCCGATCCTGGAACGCATCGTCGCGCAGGAGGCGCTGCGCGAGATAGTCGGGGTGCGTCGCCATGTCGACGATGGTGAAGCCAGGCGGCAGAGGGAAGCGCGGCGCCGGCTCGGCTGTCAGGTCGAAATGCTGCGTGTAAAAGGTCGACTCACGCTTGAAGCCGTGCCGCTCGAGGACGGCAGCCTCCACCGTCTGCAGCACCGCGATCTCGGTCGACGGGTGCGGTCCGCGGCCGCCCCAGTGGCCCAGCACCCACTGCAGCATCTCTTCGTAGAGGAAACGATAGCCCGGCGCCGTGATGATGGCAAAGCCCTCGTCGCCATCCTCCGAGATGGCCACGCCGGCGAGCTCGTCAAAGCCGTCGAACCAGAGGCTCGCGTTTTTCTCACAAAAGCCGCCCACCGCCGTCTTGCTTGGGTACAGCCCGTACTTCCAATCGACGATGCGTCCCAGGCACCACGTCGAGCGCGCGCGCACATAGTCACGCTGCTCCACCATGAATCGGCAGAGCCGCCGGAAATCGCCCGCTTCCTCGCTATAGTCCCGCCGCGCCGTTCGCATGCCCTGTGTCCCCTTCCCCATGAGCGCTCCTGTGAGGAGTATAGGCGAAGGGCGCGCGGCCACAAAATGGGGCGGGGCACTTGCACACGGTCCTGTCCTGTGGTACCATCAAAGGGCATCGCTCGGGCCGGTGGCGGAATGGCAGACGCTGCGGACTTAAAATCCGCT